>NZ_JBARWZ010000059.1:0-128450 GCF_049647105.1 Actinophytocola sp. | reverse complement strand
CTGTGTTCTTCGGCCCCGCGCAGGGAGGCGTCACAGGACCCGCAGTGATCCGGATGGATCTCCAACCGTTCATCAGGATCATCAACGAGGGTCCGTGAGAACGACGCCGAACCCGGCTGCTTACCCGCCCTACGCCCCGACCTGGTCCGGCCCGAACGCTTCTTCGCCGGCCGCTTCGCCCACGGCGCATCCAACGACGGCGGCCGCGACGAGTTCGACGAATCCTGCCCCAGCCGGTGCTCCAGATCCGCCACCCGTTGCGTCAACACCTCGATCATCCTGGCCTGAGCGGAAACCGGCGCGAGCAACTCCTCACGTGACAACTCCTCCGCACCAGACACGCCAAGATCATCTCAAACGCCGCCCCCATGCTCACACCGGCCACCAACCAGCTGAACAGCTACTGTTACGCCGCTTGGAGAGGCCCGTTCGGTCCGAACCCGGGGCGGATCCGTGAGCCGGACACCGGCGGAGCGGGTGTACAGCTCCGCACGGCGGCCCGACCGGGTGAGCATCTAGGTCCAGGCGGATACGGCATGATTCTCTTTTGGCCCCGCCGCCCGCTGGCCGCGTTGCCGAAAGGCCCAAGTACAACCGGTACGAGGACCTTCGGCGCCTTGCCAGCGAACACCGGGATCCACCGATAACCACCCCAATCCACCTGGACGGGGCACTAGGTGAGGAGTGTGGCCTGTGTCGTCTTTCCCGAGCCGTCGATCCCGAGAATCACCAGGCTGTTCACCCGGGGAATCATTCCGCATCCCGTGTTTCGCGGGCGAGCCAAGTCGCGGTGGGTACGTGCACATCCCGGCGCCGGCCTCGAACAGGCAGGGGTAACCATCGGAAGGGTCAGGTACCGCAGAAGGTTTGGTAGGTGGCGGCGAAATCGCCCGGGGGCGGGACGAGTCCGGCCCCTCACCCCACTCCAGCCAAGGTCGTCGCCGGGCACGGCGATGTAACCGTCCAGGGTCACATTCATGCCAAAGGTCAGTTTCCGCATGCGTCAGCCTCCCGTGAGTCGGTCGATCTCACACGTACAGATGGGCGCGGCGCGAAACCTAATCGGTCAACAGTGCACCTGACAGCGCAGGTGAAGCACCCGGTTGCCCTGAATCACCACGTCAGGATCCGCCAACAGGTGCTGGGCGTGGACCGGCCCGAAGTAGCGCTTGCCGGACCCGAACACCACGGGTACGAGTCCACGCGCACTTCGTCGACCAGGCCCGCGGCAAGCACCTGGCCGCCGACGTCGCCGGCGGCGACCTCGACCATGCGGTCACCCGCAAGCTCCTGCGCCTTGTCCACCGCTGCCTGGACGCCGTCGAAGAAGTGAAACGGCGCCTCCGGGTCCCATGCCTTGGGCTCAGGCCGAGCAGCGGCGCGCGGAGGTCGATGCGGCCCACCCGAACAGGTACAAAGGAACGCTCGACCGAGTGGATTACGATCCCGTTGGGGCTGTTCTGATCGGTTTCCGGGCCCACGCTCGGCAAGATGCACGGGTCTCAGCAAGCCGACGCACAGGAGCAGACTAATGACCCCCGGCCATCCGTACAGCCAGTCCCGACACCCGGTGCTCCGGCGGACGACCGCTGCGAGCGTCGCTGTCCTGACGGCGGGCTGGGTGGTCGCGGGCCCAGCCCCCGCCGTCGGCGCCCAGCCACCCGGTCCCGGGTGGACCGCGTACGTCACCGGTCCCACCGCCATCACCCCGTTCGACACCACGGCCAACGCGGCCGGCGGCGAAATCCCCAGCGTCGGCAGGCTCGAGCGGGACATCGCCATCACCCCCGACGCCGCGACCGCCTACCTCACCAACACGGGCGGGACCACGGTCACCACGATCGATACCGCCACCAACGCGGTCGGCACGATCGACCTCGGCCCGGACAACGAGGTGGGCCGCATCGCGATCGCCCCCGGCGGCACCACCGCCTACGTCTCCAACTTCCACAGCCCCGACCCGAGCACGGCCCAGGTCGTCCCGATCAGTACCGCCGACAATTCCCCCGAGGCGGCGATCCCGTTCCCCGGCCAGGGAGCGCCCGGAGCCATCGCCGTCACCCCCGACGGCGCCACCGTGTACGTCCAGGACACCTTCCTCGGCCAGGTCTTCCCAATCGACACCGCGGCCGGGACCGCCGGGACCCCGATCCCAGTCGGCACGGGCGGCTTCGGCGCGATCGCGATCACCCCGGACGGCGCCACCGCCTACGTCAGCACCACAGCGGCGGTCGTGCGGATCAACACCGCCGGCAACACCGTCACGGGCTCCATCCCCTTCACCGGTGTCCTCGGCGACATCGCGATCACCCCCGACGGCGCCACCGCCTACGTCGCCACCGAGAACGGCACGGTGGTCCCGATCAGCACCGCCGCCAACACCGCCGGCCAGCCGATCAACATCCCCGGCGGCGGGCTCGGCGACATCGCGATCACCCCGGACGGCGCCACCGCCTACCTCAGCACCACACTCGGCGTCGTCCCGATCGACACCGCCACCCGCACGCCCGGCGACCCCATACCCGCCACCAACAACGGCGGCCTGAGCAGCAACATCGCCATCACCCCCGACCAGGCGCCCAAGGCGGCAGTATCGGCCAGGGCATCGGCCACCGGATGCGAGGCCACGCTCGACGCGTCGGCATCCACCGTCGCGTTCGGCACCATCGCAAGCTATTCATGGGACTTCGGGGACGGGACGACCGAGAGGACGTCCACTTCGACCACGACGCATACCTACGCGAAACCCGGCAACCACACGGTGACGGTGACCGAAACCAGCTCCGGCGGCACCTCCGTGCCCGAACTCACGGCCGACACCTTCACCGGCCAGACCATGAGCCGCAACGCCGACGAGCAGGCGAGTGCGACAGCGACCGTCAACCTCGCCGCACCTTGCCAGGCACCGCTCCCGGCCGACGGCCAAGCCCCCACCGAACTGGCAGCGACCGGTGGGGTGCCCACCGGTCTGGTGGGTCTGGGGGCGTGGCTGCTCCTCGCGGGCACCTCCCTCGTCTACCTGACTCACCGCAGGCGGCTGCCCCGTCGCCGCGTCCCGACGTGACCTCCACCGGGCCCGGCCTCGGAGACCCAGCGGGTCAGGTCGTGGTCGCTCACCGGCAAGGTCCTCACCACACTCCCCACGCTGGGCGGTGACACGACCATGGGCACCGGACAAGGGCGCTACTGGTCACTGTGCATGTACGAACTCGGCTCCGGGGCTGTCACCCGTGCATTCACGACCAAAACATCACCACCGACAGCAGCGGCTGCTACACCATCGCCATCAGCCGCACCGCCGACAGGTCAAGCAACGCCACCGCCGCGTGCGGCAAGAACTGGCTGTAATGGTCCAACAACGGCAACGGCATGAGCGGGCTGCTCGCCGACGCCAATGACGGCACGCTCGTGCTGCGCAACCTCTACCCCGACCCGAGCTTCACCCAGGACATCAGCACCTCCTCGACCATCGCGGTCAACGCGACGACCACGCAGGTGAGCGGTCTGATCACGGTTGCGATCGCCACCGGCACGGTGATCACTGGCTCATTCACCGGTTCCCTCGCCCAGATCGAGGAGCAGTTCAGCACCCCGGGCGGAATCGCCTGCCTCACCATCGGGCTGACCAGCTTGTCCAGCCTGCTCGCCACCATCACCCTCGAATCCATCTAGTGTCGCGGGCAGACGAGGTGTACCTGGTGACCGACCTCCCGAGCAAGCTCTACCCGGTCGACTTCACCACCGCCTGACACGCCGTCTCGAACACAGAGGCGGCTCGCTTCGTCGTCCCGACGCTGTCAGCGCGAGGTGCCGCTGACTTCTCTCCCCGTTGCACGATCCCGCGGTGATCTTCGGTGACCGGCACGTCCAGCCACACCACGACCTCCGGGGGCGGCAGGGGGAGAACGCGGCTCGCAGGTGGGGTTCACAACGAAGACCTTGCACCAGCCAAGTCCGGTGAAACCCCGGAGACGACGACTGCCCGCCCCCGGCGACAGTGCCGGGGGCCGGGCAGTCGAACGGTCAGATCCTTACAGCCCACCACTCTGGGCCATGAGGTTCGGCGTGCCCGCGGGGGCGCCGACGATGACGTTCGGCGACGCGGCCGCCTGCACCCAGGCGTTGATCGTCGCGCTGGCGACGTCGCCCTGCGAGCTCTTGTAGAGCGCGCCGATGCCCGCCACGTGCGGGGAGGCCATCGAGGTGCCGCTGATGGTGTTCGTGCCACCGTTCAGCCAGGACGACGTGATGGCCACGCCCGGGGCGTAGACCTCGACGCAGGCGCCGTAGTTGGTGAAGTAGGCGCTGGTGTCCGACGAGTCGCTCGCCGCGACCGTCGTGACGTTGGCGGCGCTGGCCGGCGAGTACTGGCAGGCGTCGAACGTGGAGTTGCCCGCCGCGATCGCCGTGAACACACCGGAGTCGGCCATCCGCGTCGCCGCGTCGTTCACCGACTGGTTGAAGCCGCCGCCGAGCGACATGTTCGCCACGGACGAGCCGACGTGGTTCGCGGTGACCCAGTCCATGCCGGCGATGACACCCTCCCAGGTGCCGCTGCCGCCGCAGTCAAGGACGCGCACGCCGCGCAGCGCGACGTTCTTGGCCACGCCGTAGGTCGCGCCGCCGATGGTGCCCGCGACGTGGGTGCCGTGCCCGTTGCAGTCCTCGAGCGACCCGTCGACCGAGTCGTAGACGTTCGCGCCGCGACCGGTGAAGTCGGGGTGGTCGGCGTCGAGGCCGGTGTCGATGATGTACGCGGTCACGCCGGTGCCGTCGGAGTTCCAGCTGTAGTTGCCGTCCAGCGGCAGCGCGGGCTGGTCGATCCGGTCGAGCCCCCATGGGGCGCCGGTCTGGGTGCCCTCGATCGACACCTCCGCGTTCTGCTCGATCCGCTTGACCGACGGGTCGGCAGCCAGCTCGCGCAGCTGGTCGGCCGACAGCGTGGCGGCGAAACCGTTGAGCGCCGCCCGGTAGACGTGCCGCGGCTTGACCTTGACGTCGGCGGCGAGTGCCTCGGCGGACTGGACGCTCGGACCGTCCTTCAGCGTGACGATGTACTGCCCCGGCACGCCGTCGGCGGCGGCATTGAGAACGGGAACCAACGCGGGCGCGGCGGCCGCGGGGGCCGCCATCCCGACCGTCGCGCACGCCGCCGCGGCGACGATGACGGCTAATTTCACGTGTTTCATGAGATACCTCGCAGGGTTGGCAAGCCGCTTACGGACCCTCGACTGGAAATGGCTTGCGTTAACAAGTTTCCAACTAGTCGCATAAGATGACAATCCGCCACGAGGCGTATCGAATTGGTCACCCTGGGTCAGCCACGCTAAGCCGGTCGCGAAGATCAACAGTAAGCCCTTACATCCGCGCGTTCAGCCCAGTCGAGCGGGTTGCCCGCCCCTCGCGCATCGCGATCACGGCGGCGAGGCTGATCAGGGCGACCACGATCAGGTACGCCGAGATCGCCAGTGACGCGCCGCTGTAGCGGAAGCGGGCCGGAACTGCTCCGCGAACCAGGCCGACACCCTGTCACACATCGGCGACGCCCACGCCGTGCTCGGCCAGGACGCCGAGGCGAGGTCGGTATGGCACGAAGCGCTGGCGATCCTGCGGGAACTCGGCCACCCCGACGCCGACGACGTCCACGCCAAGGTCCTGACGCTCGACAGTTCCGTCCGGCCGTGCCGAACGCGTCAGTGACCCCCACCGGGCTCCGGTCACGGCCTGGCCGGGGGGCATTCCCGTAGGTGTGCCATGGGTGCCGCGACGCGGATCGGGTCACCGGGGGTGATCGGAGTGTCCACTGTGGTCACCGCGGTGACCGGGCCCGCCGTGGTGTCCACGTCGAGGCGGACCGCGCCACCGAGCGGGACCATCCGGCGCAGGACACCGTCCACGGAGATGCTGTCCGGTGGCGGTGGGCTGTCGACCGGCAGGGGGAGACAGCGTTCCGGGCGGGCGACCAGCATCGTGTCCCGGCCGGTGAGCGCGGGTGGCAGGTGGGTGGTGAAGCCGAGCAGGTTCGCGCACTCGAGGTCGGCGGGCGCGTCCAGCACCCGCACCGTCGCGCCGAGCTGGCGGATCTCGCCTCGCACCAACAGCGCGGTGCGGTCCGCCAGCGCGCGTGCTTCCACGCGATCGTGGGTGACGAGCAGGACCGCCGCGTCCTGGTCGTCCAGCGCGGCACGGAGGTCCGCCAGCAGGTCGGTGCGGGTGGTGGCGTCGAGACCGGCGAACGGTTCGTCCAGCAGCAGCACGCGCGGCGACACGGCCAGCGCACGTGCCAGGGCAACCCGTTGTGCCTCACCACCGGACAGGGTGCCGGCGTGCCGGTCGGCGAGGTGTGCGACGCCGAGTGCCGTCAGCCACGGCTCGGCGCGGCGGCGGGCCTCACGGCGGGCCACGCCGCGTAGCCGCAGGCCCGCGGCCGCGTTGTCGAGGACCGTCGCGCGTTGCAGTATCGGGCGTTGCAGCACCGCCGCTGTCGCCCTGCGCAGCGCCGAGGTGGTGGCCGGGTTGCCGTCGAGCAGCACCGTCCCCGTCCGGGTCCCGGTGTCCAGATGCGCCATGGCACGCAGCAGCGTGGACTTCCCCGCACCGTTGGGGCCCAGCACCGCGACGGTCTCCCCCGCCGCGACATCCAGCGACGGCACGGCGACCAGTGCCCGTCCGCCCGCGGTGACCCGCAGGTCGCGGCACCCGATGCTCACCGGTCCGCCGACTGCCGGTGCTGCGCGAGCGTGACGGCCAGGTTCACCGCGAACGCGATCACGAGCAGGATCAACCCGAACGCGATCGCCAGCGCGAACTGTCCTCGGCTGGTGGCGAGCACCGCGGCCGTGGTGAGCACCCGCGTCTCCCCCGCCAGGTTGCCGCCGACCATCTGCGCGGCACCGACCTCGCTCACCACGGCACCGAACGCGGCCAGTCCCGCGGCCACCAGCGGCAGCCTGGCCTGCCCGAGGAGCGCGCCGAGTGCCCGGAGCCGGGTGGCACCCAGCCCGCGCATCTGCAGCAGGAAGTCCGGGTCGACCTGCTGCAGGGCGGTGGCGGTCAACGCGGTCACGATCGGCGTCGCGATCGCGGCCTGCGCGATCACCATGGCGGCCGGCGTGTACAGCAGGCCGAACGAGCCGAGCGGACCCGACCGCCACAGCAGCACGGTGACGAACAACCCGACGACGACCGGCGGCATGCCCATGCCCGTGTTCGCGACCGCGAGGACCGCCCGCCTGCCCCAGAAGCGGCCGATGGCGAGCGCGGTGCCCGCTGGCACGCCCACCAGGGACGCGATCACGGTCGCGCTCAGGGAGACCTGGAGGGTGAGGACCGTGATCGCCCACGTGTCCTGGTCCCCGGTCAGGAGCAACCGCAGCGCTTCGAGGAAGCCGTCGGCCAGTACGTCCACGTGGTCAGTCGCCCAGGGCGGCGGCGTCCTTGCCCGCATCCGGCACGAACAGGGCCTGGCCGAACTCGTCCTTACCGAACTCGCCGATCATCCGCTGCCCCTCGGCGCCGGTGATCCAGGCGGTGAACGCCTTGGCGGCGTCGGGCTGGACGCGGTCGCCCGCGCGCTCGGTCATCTCGATGACGTGGTAGATGTTCAGCAGCGCCTTGCCGCCATCGTTCAGGACCGCGAGCGCGAGGTTTTCCTTCTGTGAAAGGAAGGTCGCGCGGTCGGTCAACGTGTAGGCCGACGATTCGCTCGCCACCCGCAGGGTGGCGCCCATGCCCTGACCGGTGGAGCGGTACCACTGTCCGGAAGGGACGATCTCGTTCTTCTCCCACAGCTGCTTCTCGCGTGCGTGGGTACCGGACTCGTCGCCGCGCGACACGAAACCAGCCCCGGAGTCCGCGATCCTCCTCATCGCCTCCTCGGCGGGCACGCCCTTGATCCCGGCCGGGTCGGCGGCCGGCCCGACGAGCACGAAGTCGTTGTGCATCACCAAGGTGCGCCGCCCGGCGGTACCCTCCGCGACGAACTCCTCCTCGGCCGCCGGGGAGTGCACGAGCAGCACGTCGGCCTCACCGCGCCTGCCAAGCTCGATCGCCTGCCCGCTACCGACGGCGAGGGGTTTCACCCGCCAGCCGGTGTCCTCGGTGAACGCGGGCAGCAACACATCGAGCAGGCCCGAGTCCTGGGTGCTCGTGGTGGTGGCGAGGATGAGGGACTTCTCGCTGTCCGGCCCGCCAGCCTGATCCGTGCCGCACGCGGTGAGCGAGAGCAGAACGGTCAGCAACGCCAGTAACCGCTTCATCGCTGACTCCTTCTGTAGCATTACAGATGCGCACAAGGGTAACCCGGCGAGTCGAGGAACACATGACCCGATATCTGGATCTGGGTACGGCGCTGGCGGAAGCGGTGCTCGCGGGTGAGCGACCCGTCGGGAGCGAACTTCCTAGCGTCCGGGACCTCGCCACCGCGCGCGGCACGACGACCGCCACCGCGAGCCGTGCCTACCGCCACCTCGCCGAACACGGCGTCATCACGCTGGAGCCAAGGCGGCGAGCACGGGTCGGCCATGACGGACCGGCCGCGGCGCGGCGCCTGCTCGGTGGCACACGGGCGTTCCGGCTCGCGGGCAGCGACGATCCCGCGATGAGCCTGCTCGTGCGGCACCTCGGTGACCGCGTGGCCGTGGTGCCCGCGCGCGGCAGCCTGCACGGTCTCGCCGCGGTCGCCGCGAACACCGCCGACGGCGCGACCGCGCACCTGCGGCACCACAGCGGTGTCTACAACGCGCCGTTCGCGCGGGCGGTTCTGCGAGGCAGGCAACCAACGCTGCTGCACCTGTGGCGGCGCGAGCAGGGTTTGCTGCTGCCTGCCGGGAACCCGCGCGGGATCACGGACATCCGGCAGCTGCGCGGGCTCCGGGTGGCCAAGCGCAGTCCCGGCACTGGCACCCGGGTGCTGCTCGACCACGCGCTGTCCTCGGCGGGCGTGGCACCCGACGAGGTCGGCGGCCCGGAGTTCGGGTCGCACCTGGAGGTCGCGCTCGCGGTCGCGGCCGGCGCGGCGGATGCGGGGCTGGCCGTGCGTGCCGCCGCCGCGGACCTCGATCTGGACTTCCTTTCGCTGGCCTGGGAGGAGTACGACCTCGTCCTGTCCGAGGACGTGCTCGACACCGCCGCTCCCTTCGTGGCGGCGCTGCGCGATCCCGCGGTGCGCGCCGAGATCACCGCGCTCGGCGGTTATGACCTCAGCAAGGGCGGCGAAGTCGACCGCCTCGCCCGTCCGGCGAGCCGGTAGCTGCCGGGGTTCAGCGGATCCTCTTGCCGGTCTCGGCGCACGAGTAACCACCCAGCGCCTCGACCTCGTCACGGAAGCGGGGCTGTGCCAGTTTGGACCACAGCGGGGCCAGCCGGTCGTCGGTGCGGCTTTCCTTGTGCAGGACCAGGTCGTAGGGCTCCTGGGTGACCGGGACGAAGTCGAGACCGAACGCGCGGGCCGCCGCCAGGATGCCCAGCCCGGCGTCGGCGCGCCCCGCGGCGACCGCGGCGGCCACCGCGAGGTGGGTGTGTTCCTCGCGGGTGTAGCCGGGCACGTCGGCCGGGTCGATGCCATGGCGCGCCAGTTCGTGGTCGAGGAGCACGCGGGTGCCCGCGCCACGCTGGCGGTTCACGTACCGCAGGCCGGGGCGGGTGAGGTCGTCGATCTTGGCCAGTTCCAGTGGGTTGCCGGGCGCGACGATCAAGCCCTGGTCGCGGTGGACGAGGCGGATCACCGCGATGTCGTCACCGAGCAGTTTGTCCACATAGGGCAGTGTGTACTCGCCGGTCGCCGGGTCGAGCAGGTGCGAACCCGCCAGGTGGCACAGGCCGTCGCGGAGGGCGACGAGCCCGCCGAGTGAGCCGACGTTGGACGACGCGAGCGTGATGAGCGGGTCGTCGGCGCGCAGCGCGGACGCGGCGAGGTCCAGCACGAGGTCGTGGGAGCCGATCGCGACGATCGTGCGGTCGATCTCGCCGAGGCCGCGCAGGAGTTCGACCCGCACCTCCTCGCCTGCGTGGTGGCCCTCCACTCCGGACGGTACGACCAGCAGCCCGTCCGCGCGTACCAACGAGGTGAGCACCCCGGCGCCGCGCGGCAGCGGGGTGGCGACGACGCGGTCCCGCACCCGGCCGAGGCGGACCCGGACCCAGTCGTCCATGCCGATGGCGGACGGGAGCTTGCGGGCGAGGTGTGCCGTGGTGGACGGGCGTTCGCGGGGTGGCGCGCCTTCCAGTTCGGCGAGCAGCGGCGCGGCGAAGATGTCGAACGTGAGCGCGGCGGAGACCGGGTAGCCTGGCACGCCGACCACGGGGGTGGCGTCAACGACGCCAAGCACGACGGGGTGGCCGGGCCGGACGGCGACGCCGTGCGCGGCCAGCGTTCCCGCACCGGCGACGACGCGGGCGGTGTAGTCGTCGCGGCCCGCGCTGGAGCCCGCGATCAGCAGGACCAGGTCCGCGTGCGCGGCCGCGTCCCGGACCGCGGCGGTGATGGCGCCGGGATCGTCGCGCACGATCTCGGCGACGCGTGCCTCGCAGCCCACCTCCCGGGCCTGCGCCGCGAGCATCAGCGAGTTGGTGTCGAGGATGTCCCCCGGTTCGAGGACGGCGCCGAGGGGACGGATCTCGTCGCCGGTCGGGATGACCGCGACGACCGGCGCGCGCCGGACCGCGGGCGCCACGACCCCGGCCGCCGCGCACGCGGCGACGTCGACGGGCCGCAGGCGATGTCCCTCGGGCAGCAGCAGTTCGGCGGCGCTGATGTCCTCGCCGATGGACCGGACGTGCTGGTAGGGCGGGACGGCCGCACGGATCTCCGCCTGCTCGCCGACGTGGTGGACGTGTTCGCGCATGACCACGGCGTCGTAGCCGTCTGGCAGGGGGTCGCCGGTGTCGACGACCGCGAAGTCGGTGAGCAGGACCGGGGTGGTCTCGGCGGCGCCGAGGGTGTCCTCTGCGCGGACCGCGATGCCGTCCATCCCGGACGAGTCGAACGCGGGCGAGGACCGCGCCGCCCACACGGGTTCGGCGGTCACGCGCCCGACCGCCTCGCCTACCGGCATCCGCACGACGCCGAGCCTCGGCGGGCACCCCGCGGCGGCGCGGGCCTCCCGCCAGGCGATGTGGGCCTTGGCGGCGGGCACGTCGGAGACGAACGGGCTGTCAGCACTCATCGGTACAGGACGACCTCCACTTCGGACCCGGCGTCCAGCCCGGTCGCCGGTTCGGGCACCACCAGGTAGCCGTCGGCGCGGGTGAGCACGGACAGCAGCGCGGACGGCCCGAACACCGGTTCGGCGACGCCGTCCCGCAGCCGAACCTGCACCACGTCGAGCCGCCCGGCGGCCGACGCCAGGTTGCGGGAGAGCAGGGCACGTGTGCTCGGCACGGGTGGCGGCGTCTCGCACCCGGACAGCCGCCACAGCAGCGGCACGCCGACCTGGCAGAAGACCACGAGCGCGGAGAGTGGGTTGCCGGGCAGCCCGATCAACGGGATCCCGCCGCAGTCGGCGAGCAGCGTCGGCTTGCCCGGTTTGATGGCGAGCCCGTGGCACCACACGGAACCGACCGCGGCGACCGCGCCCGCGGTCTCGTCACGGGCGCCGACCGACGAGCCTGCCGAGACGACCACCAGGTCGGCGTCCGGCAGGACCTCGGTCAGCCGATCCTTCAGCGCGCCGGGCACATCGCTGACGATGCCCGCCAGGACGGGTGCGCCACCGGCGTCGAGCACCAGCCCGGCCAGCGCCGAGGCGGTCGCGTCCCGCACCTGCCCGGCGCTCAGTTCCACAGTGGACGGTGGGACGACCTCGTCACCGGTGGAGATGATCGCGACGCGGGGCCTGGCGTGCACCGCGACCGAGGTGACCCCGGCCGCCGCCAGCATCCCGAGGTCCGGTGCCCGCAATGGCCGTCCCGCTGGCACGAGCGGGGCGCCTGCCGCGACGTCCTCGTCGGCCCGCACCAGCCCGCCGCCGGGCGCGACCGGCCGGGTGACCTCGATCGTGCCGGGCATCGTCTCGGCGGTGTACTCCACCATCACCACGGCGTCGGCGCCGTCGGGCAGCACTGCCCCGGTCGGCATCGCGACGCAGCCACCCGGTCGCACGGCGACGTCGGGCGCCGAGGCCATCCGGACCGCGCCGAGCAGGTCCAGGTAGGACGGCAGCCCGTCGGACGCGCCGTAGGTGTCCTCGGCCCGCACCGCATAGCCGTCCACTGTGGACTTCACGAAGCCGGGCAGTGACGTTGGCGCGCGTACCGCCTCGACGGGCACCCGGTGGAGGGCGTCGGTGAGCGGCACGTGCTCGACCGGCGTCCGGTGTTCCGGACGAAACCCCGCGAGGGCATCGGCGACCGTGCGGGCGGTGAAGAACTCCTTACCCGTCAACGGTTCGGCTGCTCCGCCGCACCGTCCGGGCGGGGTTGCGAACGGGCCGCGGCACCGCCCTTGTCGAGGCCGAGCACCGACACCACCGGACCGAGCGCGACCTGCCCGAGCCCGCAGATCGACGTCTTGCGCATCGCTTCCTCCAGCCGCAGCACCTGCGCCCGCTGCCCGTCGTCCAGCGCGGAGTCACCGGTGTCCAGCTGGTCGCGCAGCAGCGTGTGCGCCTTGGTCGACCCTACCCGGCAGGGCACGCACTTGCCGCAGGACTCGTTGCGGAAGAACCGGAGCACGTTCGTGGCCGCGGCCAGCAGGTCGGTGCCCTCGGCCATCACGACCAGCGCGCCGGAACCCAGCATCGTGCCCGCCTTCGCGAGCGTGCCGAAGTCCAGTGCCAGGTCCAGCTGGTCCGGTCCGATGAAGTTCGACGACGCCCCACCGGGCTGCACCGCACCGACGGCCTTGCCGTCCTCGACGCCACCGGCGAGGTCGATGAGCGCGCGGACGGTGGTGCCCATCGGCACGCAGTACACGCCAGGGTTCACGACATGACCGGAGACGGCGAAGAACTTCCACCCCACCGAATCGCCGAGCCCCTGCCCGCCCCACCAGTCGGCGCCGCGCTGCAGGATCACCGGCACGTCCGCGAAGGTCTCCACCGAGTTGATCAGCGTCGGCCGCCCGTGCAGGCCGTAGTTGCCGGGGAAGGGCGGCTTGTTGCGCGGCTCGCCTCGGTGGCCCTCCATGCATTCGAGCAGCGCGGTCTCCTCGCCGAGGATGTACCCGCCTGGCGAGACGAAGATCTCCAGGTCGAGCCGCAGTCCGGAACCACCCGCGTCCGGCCCGATGACACCGGCGTCCCGCAGCGCCTCGATCTCCTTGCGCAGCACGCGTTCCTCCGGCCCGTACTCGTGCCGGATGAACACGTACCCCTGCTCGGCGCCGACCACGGCCATGCCGAGCAGCAGCCCTTCGAGGACGAGGTGCGGCTGGTCGGCGAGGATCTGGCGGTCCTTGAACGTGCCGGGCTCGGACTCGTCGGCGTTGCAGATCGCGTACTTCACCCGGTCGCCGGTACCCGCGACCAGTTCCCACTTCTTGCCGGTGGGGAACCCGGCGCCGCCCATCCCGCGCAACCCGGAGTCGGACAGCGTGGCGACGACCTCCTGCGCGCTCAGCTCGCCGGACAGCAACGCCCGCAGCGACCGGTATCGCTCGCCGATCCCGGTACCGGACGGGTAGGGATCGTTGGGCCACGGGTCCGTCCGCCGCGCGGCCGCCGCCTCCCCGACCCCGTCGCCACGGGCCGCCGCGACCAGTTCGTCCACATCGGACACCGGCGCGGGGTGTTCGTTGACGTCCGCGGCGGGGGCGACGTCACAGCGGCCGAGGCAGGAGACCTCGACCAGCTCGACGTCGGTGTCCTCGCCGTACCGGGCCCTGACCGCGGCGATCCGGTCCTCGCCGCCCCGCAGCCAGCACGACAGGTCGTGGCAGACGTGCAGCGCGACCTTGGGCGGCGGGGTGGTGCGGAAGTGCGGGTAGAACGAGACGATGCCCTCGATCTCGTAGCGCGGCCTGCGCACCTCGCGGGCCAGCTCCTCCAGCTCCTCGCGCGGCAGCCAGCCCAGTCGCGCCTGGATCGCGTTGAGCGCGGGGATCAGCGACGGGCCGGGGAACTTGCCCGCGCGCCCCTCGACTCCTGGTACCCACCGGGCTCGCACGGCCTCGGCACGCGCGGTGACATTGGTCGCTTCGCTCATCCGCTCAGACCTCGCCTTCCCTCGTCGCGTGCTCGGCGCTGCGCGCGCTCCTCGGTCCAGACGGGGCCCGCTCCTTCGCTCCGCTCCTGGCTGCCATCGGTCATTCCGCCGCTCCCAGGATGGCCGACTCGGTGACGTGTGCGGCGCCGAGCGCGTCCACCTGCACCGCGCAGAACTTGAACTCGGGGATCTTGCCGTACGGGTCGATCTCGTCGATGGTCAGCAGGTTCGCCGCCGCCTCCCGGAAGTGGAACGGGATGAAGACGTTGCCAAGCTGCTCCCGGTGCGAGATCCGCACCTGCAGCTCGATGACGCCGCGTCGCGAGCGCACCTGCACCCGCTCGCCGTGCGCGACGCCCCGGTCGGCCGCGTCCTTCGGGTGCATGTACACCTCGGCGACCGGCGCGATCGTGTCGAGCGCGAAGGACCGGCGGGTCATCGACCCGGTATGCCAGTGCTCCAGCAGCCGCCCGGTGTTGAGCACCAGCGGGTACTCCGCGTCCGGCAGTTCCTTGGCGGGCAGCCACTGCGCGGGCACCAGGTGCGCGAGCCCGTCGTCGGTGTTGAACCGCTCGTCGAACAACACGACCGTGCCGTCGGAGTGGTCCGGGTCGGCGTTCGGGTAGAGCTTCCCTGACAGGCCGAGGTTGTCGTGCCTGAGGTTGGCGTAGGACGGCATGAGCGCGACCATCTCGTCGAAGATCTCGCTCGGCGAGCGGTAGTCCCAGGAAAGCCCGACGCGCCTGGCGATGTCCTGCACGATCTCCCAGTCCACCCGCGCCTCACCGGGCGGGTCCATCACCTTGCGGCCGAGCTGCACGCGGCGGTCGGTGTTGGTGTAGCTGCCTTCCTTCTCCAGGTAGGAGGAGGCGGGCAGGATCACGTCGGCGAACTCGGCGGTCTCGGTGAGGAAGATGTCCTGCACCACGAGGAAGTCCAGCGCGCCAAGGGCCTTGCGGACCTTGTTGATGTTCGGGTCGGACAGGAACGGGTTCTCGCCGAGCATGTACATGCCGCGCACGCCGTCCGGCTTGAGCACCGACCCGATGATCTCGGTGACCGTGAGACCCCGCTTCGGGTCGAGCTTGGTCCCCCACGCCTCCTCGAACCGCTGCCGGGTCTTGTCCTGATCCACGCCCTGGTAGTCCGGGTAGAACATCGGGATCAGCCCGGCGTCCGACGCGCCCTGCACGTTGTTCTGGCCACGCAACGGATGCAGGCCGGCGCCCGGCTTGCCGACGTTGCCGGTGATGGAGCACAACGCGATCAGGCAGCGGGCGTTGTCGGTGCCGGTGGTGTGCTGGGAGATGCCCATCCCCCAGTAGATGACACCGGCGCTCGCCTCGCCCCACACCTTCGCGACCTCACGGATCAGGTCGGCGTCGATGCCGGTGATCTGCGCGGCACGCTCCGGCGGGTAGTCGGCGACCGTGCGGGCCAGCTCGTCGTAGTTGGAGACGCGTTCGCGGATGAAGTCGCGGTCGATCAGCCCGAGCCGGATCACCTCGTGCATGATCCCGTTGTAGAACGCGACATCGGTGCCCGGTTTGACCTGGCAGTGGTAGTCGGCGTGCTCGGCGACCGTGCTGGCGCGCGGGTCCACGTAGACGATCTTCGTGCCGTTGCGGCGGGCCTGCTTGAAGAACGAGCTGGCCACCGGGTGGTTCGCGGTCGGGTTGGAGCCGGTGATGATCACGACCTCGGCGTTGGCGACATCGCCGTAGGTGGTGGAGACCGCGCCGGAGCCGACGCCCTCGAACAGCGCGGCGACCGACGACGCGTGGCAGAGGCGGGTGCAGTGGTCGACGTTGTTGGTGCCGAACCCGGTGCGGATCAGCTTCTGGAAGAGGTAGGCCTCCTCGTTGGAGCACTTCGCCGACCCGAACCCGGCGATCGCGCCGGGACCGCCCTTGGCGTGGATCTCCTTGAGGCGCCGGGCGATCAGGTCGAGTGCCTCGTCCCAGGTGGCTTCCCGGAAGTACGGCATGACCTCGTCGTAGTCGACGAGCCCGCCCGGCTTGCGGCGGCCGTCGCGGCCCAGCTTCTTGTCCTTCTTGTCACTGCGTCCACCGCCGCCGCGATTGCCGCCTTCGACCCGGCCGCGGTCGTTCTCGCCGCGGACATCCGAGGACAGCGGACCCTTCGGGTAGGCGGAGTCGACACGGATCAGCGGTTTCGTGAGCCGCTGCGGGGAGGCGGCGTAGTCCCAGCCGTACCGGCCCTTCACGCACAGGCGGCTCTTCGAACCCGGCTGGTCACGGCCCTCGGCGAAGGAGATCGCGTCGCGCTCGCGGTCCACGTAGTAGGTCAACGCGCAGCCAACGCCGCAGTACGGGCAGACGCTGTCGACCGCGTCGAGTTGCTCACGCGGCTGGATCGGGATGTTGTTGATGGCCTTGTTGGTCAACGCGCCGGTCGGGCAGGCCTGCACGCACTCACCGCAGGTCACGCACGAGCTCTGGCCCATGGGGTCGTTGAAGTCGAACGCGATGAGGGTCTCGTAGCCCTTGCCCGAGCGGCCGATGACGTCGTTGCCCTGCACGTCGTCGCACGCGCGGACGCAGCGGTCACACAGGATGCAGGCGTCGTGGTTGACCTCGATGACCGGGTTGGACAGGTCGGTCCCGCGCCCGGAGCCGCACGGCAGCTCGGTGGTCTCCTTGGCGACGTCGAACCGGTCGGCCAGCTCCAGCAGCAGGTTGTCGCCGGTCTTGGTCTGCTTGGGGTCCTCGGCACGCGCGGGCTGGTCCGCGATCAGCAGCTCGGTGAGCGTGGCGCGTTGCTTCTGGACCTCCTCGGTGTCGGTCCTGACGGTCATGCCGTCCTCGCACGGCCGTACACACGCGGCGGCCAGCACCCGGCCACCCGTGTCGACGACGCACATGCGGCACACGCCGACCGGGTCGTAGCGCTCGTTGTGGCACAGCACGGGGATGTCGACGCCCGCCTGCTGGGCCGCGTCGTAGATCGTCGTGCCATCTGGCACGGTCACCGGCCGGCCGTCGATCTCGGCCGTCACCGTCCTGGTGGACGTCCCCGGCTCCTCGAGAGTCGTCATCGTCGCTCCGTCTCTCCTGGCATTGCATACAGCATACCGTTACGGCTCCCGGCTCGTGTGGCCGACGTTATGCCTGGAGATGAAGATCCGCCAGATCCGAGGGCGGCACCCTGCCGTCCTGGTCCAAACCCCGTGCCACGTAGTACCCGGCGACCATCGCGCGAAGCCGTTGCGCGGTGAGCGTTGCGGTGCGGCCCGAGCCCAGTTCGAGCGGGGTCTCGAGCATCCGGACGGGCAGCGTGTCGTCGGCCGAGGTGGCGCCTTCACGCAGGTTGAAGGCCCTTTTCGCGCGGACGATCCGGCGGGCGGCGCCGTGGAGTTCCTCCGCGTCGATGTCCCAGCCGGTGACCAGCGCGAGGAGCCGGGCCCACTCGGTGAACGGGTCGTCGAAGATGCCGCGGAGGAACTTGCAGAGGATCATGGAGTCCATGACCGCGGCCTTGTCCTCGGTCTGGATCGCGGCGGCGACGTGTGCCTCGCCGCCAGTGAACCGGTCGAGGTCACCGGACAGGTCGGCCTCGTAGGCGCCGGACCGGTTGTGGTCGGCGCCGCGTGCGTTGACGGCCAGTCCGAGCGCCATCGACTGCAGGCTGCGTGGCTCGTAGCCGGGCATCTCCAGGCCCTTGACCTGCGCGGCGAAGTCGAGCGAGCCGTGCCCGACCCGCCAAGCCGCGCGCCGGGAGCCCTCGGCGAGCAGCTCCCCAAGCCCCCGCTCGCGGGTGCCGATGGCGTCCAGCGCCTTGAGCAGGGCGGCGCCGTCGCCGAACCGCAGCCACGGCTCGTCGATCAGGCCGCGCTCGACACACTCCATGGCCCACGCGATCGTGCCACCCGCGGAGATCGTGTCGATGCCGAGCTCGTCGCAGCGGGCGCTGGCGGCGAACACGTCGTCCGGGTCGGAGACACCGCACAGCGGGCCGAGCGCGAAGACGTTCTCGTACTCCATGCGCTGGCTGCCCGCGCCCTTGTCACTGCCCTTGCGGGTGTAGATGTGCTCGCAGCCGATGGAGCAGGAGGCGCAGCTGTTGCGGGTGACGCCCCGCAGTTCGTGCAGCTCCTCCGCGGCGAGCCTCGGCGCCTCCTCGAAGGTGGCGGCGGTGAAGTTGCGGGTCGGGAGCGTGCTGACCGCGTTGAAGGCCAGCAGGTTCGCGAGCGTGCCGAGTTCGCGGTACTTGGCGGTGGCGGGACCGAAACTGCGGGCGCGCAGGTCCTTGGCGGCGGCGAGCACCCCGGCCTGGTCGGCGACGCCGACCTTGGTGGCCGCCTTCACCAGCACGGCCTTGATGTTCTTGGCGCCGAGCACCGCACCGAGACCGCCACGACCGGCGTGCCTGCCGTCGTGGCTGATGGTCGCGTACCGCACGCCGCGCTCGCCGGCGGGCCCGATCGCGGCGGTGCGCCAGCCGCGGCCGAACCGCTCCCTGGCCGCGGTCTCCGCGTCGGCCGCGGACAGCCCTTCGAGTTCCGGCGCGGGCTCCAGCCGTGGTCCGTCCCCGTCGATCAGCAGAACCGACAGCGCGTCGGCACGCCCACGGATGACGAGCGCGTCGTGGCCGGTGAGCTTGCCGGCGATGGCGAACTGACTGGACGCGAGCGCGTCGGTGAGCAGCCCGGTCAGCGGCGACTTCGCGACCACCGCGAACTTGGCGCTCGTGGTCAACGGCGTGCCGACGAGCGAGGAGAACACGAAGGCGAGCGGCGCTTCCGGGCTCATCGGGTCGACGCGGGGTGGGGCGAGACGGTGCATCAGCCATGTACCGAGCCCGACCCCGCCGAGATAGGCCCGCAGGACCTGGTCGTCGAGCGCAAGCGTCGTGCCTGCCGCCCCGTCACCGCGCACGTCCACGACGAGCGCCTGTCCGTAGAAACCACCTGGCGCCATGTGTCGACTGTATGCCCTATCCCCCGGCGTCCGCCGACAGGAACGCGACGGTGTCCCCCGAGACCAGCGGTAACCGGCCGTCCCTGGTCACCTGGTCCCCGTTCAGAGCGGCCACGACATGGCGGTCCAGGGTCAGTCCGACCGCCTCCGCCGCCGCGCCGATCGTCGCGGCCCGCACGGTGCGGGGTCGTTGCCCGCCGCCCTTGGCCAGCACCCCGAACCGCTCGACCACGACCTCCGGCGGCTCCCGGTCCCGCGCGGCCCGGTAGTCCTCTGGAGTGTTGACGTTGACCACGGACGCCAGGTCCGGGTCGTGCTTCGCGAGCGTCGCGTCCGCCAGGAGGGCGTCGTCGTCGAGCTGGGTCACCGCGCAGTGCTTGAAGATCATCCCGGGCCGTTGGTTGCCCTTGGCGAGGAGATCCGAAACGAGCCCGGCGATCCGGGTCCGGTAGGCGGCGGCGAGGGGCTGGCGGAAGCCACGCGCCACCGGCAGGACGACCTCGGTGTCGTCGGTGAGCGCCCGCAGCACCCGCGCGACGTAGGCGGGGTGCAGGAAGGGCAGGTCGGTGGAACACACGAACGCCGCGTCGGCCCGGTCCTGGACCGCCGCCAGCCCGGCCGCCAGCCCCTGCATGGGCCCGAGCCCTTCGACCGGGTCCTCGACGACCTGGACACCTAAAGGCAACTCTGGCAGCTCCTGCCCTGGCGCGGCGACCACCACGACCGGACCGTCGACAGCCCTGGTGACCACGGCGGCCGCCCGGTACAGCAGGGTCGAGCCGTGCCACTCCAGCCCAGCCTTCGGCGCACCCATCCGCGAGGAACGCCCACCCGCGAGCACCACACCCGCCGCATCGCCCATCTTGCCGATGGTAGCCCTGGCCGCGCGGGGTTCATGTCGTTCCTACCGCACCACCGCGACCGGGCATTCCGCGTGGTGCAGCAGAGTCTGGCTGACCGAGCCGAGGCCCAGCCCGGCGAGCGCGCCACGGCCACGCGATCCGACGACGATCAGCTGCGCATCCTGGGCGTGCTTGAGCAGCGCACGGCCCGGCCGGTCACGAACGACCAGTGGCCGGATCTCGACACCCGGGAACTTCGCCTGCCAGGCGCCGACACGCACGGTGAGGTCCCGCTCCTCTTCGGACTGCAGGTAGTCCCAGTCGATGGTGGATGGCAGCCTCGCCCAGGTCGCGCTCACGTCGACGTCGAACCAGGTGTGCAGGGCGACCAGCGGCACGCCACGAGCCGCCGCGGCTTCGCACCCGAAGGTCATGGCGGCGTCACTCAACTCCGAGCCGTCGAGACCCACGACCACGTGGCCGTCTTCCGGCGGCACGCCGTCCTCGGCGCCGGAGCGCATCACGACGACCGGGCATCGCGCGTGCGCGGCCACCGCCACGGCGACCGAGCCGACGAGCAGCGAGCGGAACCCGCCGAGCCCTCGGGAGCCGACCACCAGCAGCTGCGCGGTCTTCGACTCGGACACGAGCACGTGGCTCGTCTCGCCGTCGTGGACATCGGCGGTGACCACGGCGTCCGGCGCCGCCCGGCGCGCGGCCTCGGTGGCTTCGGTTATCCAGTGCCTGCCCTGTTCGAGGAGCGCGGCGAGGTACTCCGGCGGCGGGGGGACCTGCTTCGGGTGCCGCACCGGCGCCAGGTAGCAGACGTGCACGAGCCGTAGCGGTGTGTTGCGGCGCACCGCCTCCCGCGCCGCCCAGCGGACGGCGTGCGCCGAGGACTCGGATCCGTCCACCCCCACGACGATCGGGTGGGAGTCGTCGAGGTTGTTCGTCATCTCTGGCTCTCCTCGCGTTGGTCGGTTCGCTGACCGAAGCGGAGCAGGAGTTGCGGGAACCCGTGCAACGACAGGGACTCCACCAGCCCTGACCTCACCTCGGACAGGTGGAAGGGCTGGGTGAGGATCGAACCGGCCAGCCCGGCGCCGGTCGCGGCGAGCCAGACCGCCGCCGCGGCCATGCCGCCGCGAATGTGGTCGTGCGGACCGTCGTCGGGCGTCACGACCACCAGCAGAAGTTCACCCCGCAGGCGGTCCGCGAGCGTCTCCGTGTCGGGTATGGCGGAGGTGCGCCGGACCAGCCCCGCCCACGGCAGGGTGGTGACCCGCCGGGTCGCGGCGGACACGCCCGTCCCCGGCAGCGGGTCGCGAACGGGGGCCGTCCACGCGGACAGCTCTCGCTGGTAGGCGCGGTCGGCGCGCAGCACGAGAGCGGTGTGGTGCAACAACTTCGCCAGCACCGCGAGTTCGTCCCGGCCACGCACCGGCCGCAACCCGACACCGTCGACGCCCTTCGCGGCGAGCAACGTGCGGCGCTCGTCGTCGGTGGGCGGTGCCGCGAACGGCTTGCGATGGCTGCGCCTGCCAGCGATCGCGCCGAAGCGCCGCAGGTCCACTTCGGACGGTTCATCTCGGCCGGTCACGGTGAGGCGGCCGATCTCGTCCGGTCGTGCCGGGTTCGCGTACAGTGCGAGGTCGGCGGTCCAGCCGAGTACCCGCACCGTGAGCAGCGCGTGTTCGAGCGCCGCGCCACACGAGATGAGACGGTCACGGCCCAGTGGATCGTGCGTTGGCAGCGTTCTGTCAAGCCGCTCGTACAGCGTCACCTGGCGTGGGTCGTGAAACTCGAGCACCCAGGGTTGCGTGTTGTGCACCGATGGCGCATGCGCCACGGCGTCGGCGATCAGGTTCTTCTCACCGGCGGTCCATCCGGTCACGACACCACCTCCGTCGCGATAGCGGCGACCGGCAGGGCATTGCGGCCTGGGTCACCGGGTTCGGTCATGCCAGCCCGGTTCGACCCGGGCCCATTCCACCTGCCACGCGCGGAACCGGCGGCGGTCGAGCGCGACGTGCAGTCCGCGACACGCGAGAGCCAGCAACCCGCCCGAGGCGAGCCAGCCACACACGGCGACGACCGTGCTGGTGACCCGCGCGTCCGAGGTGGACATCGGCGCACTCACCGGGCTCCCCGTCCGGTCGAGCCAGATCGTGACCCCGGCACCGGCATCGAGCCCGTGGTCGGCAGGCACCACGCCGGTCCTGGCGGTGCCGTCCGGCAGTTCCCAGCGCGCGGGCACGGCCGACCTGCCCCCGGCGGTCCCGTCCGCGTCGGCGGTCACTTTCGGCGCGTCCTCGGTGAGGACCGCGACGGTCTCGTACCGGTCGCGGAGCTGTTGCTCACGCCGCTCGGAGAGGCCAGCGTGGATGACGGAGCCGAGTGTCAGCATGATCGGCAGCAGCACGAGCCCGATCAGCACCGCGAGGGTCACGACGGCGCTTTCGAGCCGGTCGACGCCGCGAGCCAGCGGGTTCCTGCCAGGCCGCAGCAGGCGGCTCACGGCTTTGAACGCTTCCCGCACCACTGCCTCCCTCGGTCGGGTCTGCCACCAGCACACCGCGTCTCGACGAGGACGCACAGAGCACAAGCGCCCTCACCAGAGGGACCAAGGACCGCATCACCACCAGATGCTCCCCCGAAGTCTCCTCCACATCGGACGCTTCGGCGACACCACCGCCTGGTCTTCCTCTGGCCGTCCCTCGACAAGGGCCGTCGTCGAGGTTTGCCGAGGAAGCCCTGTGGCGTCGAGCCGCCGCTGCCTGGCATCGGCGCCACCCTGATCCTGGGCATCGGCCCCCGCATCGCGGCCGTGTCCGGCACGCTGATGACGGTGCTGATATGGCCCGCCGAATGGCCACTGGACCGATTCACCGACGCCGGAGAGCCCACCATCTCCGGCCGCGCCCACCTCGGTCTGACACGGCTCGATGACCACGACGGCGACAGCTACTCACCGCCCGGCAACTGTTCACCGCGCACCGGCCACCCGACAGCGCACCCGATGAACCGAGCCCTTGGTCGTTCGTTCCCCTCTGCCGAGAGGAGACGATCGACCAAGGGCTCCGTTAGCGGTCGACCAGGGCTCCTGGTCTCGTCGCTGGGTCGGGCCGGGTCAGCAGCTGGTGGTGGTGTCGCCGCCGTCGACGGTGCAGGTGTCGGCGCCGAGGCCGCCGTTGGCGGTGTCGCCGCCGGCGCTGTCCTGGACGTTGATGTTGTCGTTGCCGAGGTTGCCGGACATAGTGTCGGTGCCGTCGTGGTCGATCATGGTGTCGGCGCCGTTCTGGCCGTCGAGGTCGTCGTTGCCGGGGCCACCGTCGATGTGGTCGGCGCCGTTGTCGAACAGGTACAGCAGCGAGCCCAGCAGCGTTTCGCCGTAGTTGGTGTCGTTACCGGCTTGGCCGTAGAGGTAGTCGGCGCCGTTGCCGCCACCCATGATGTCGTCACCGTCACCGCCGTAGAGGATGTCGTCGGAGTTGCCACCGTCGACCACGTCGTTGCCGGTCCCGGCGTAGAGCGTGTCGTTGTTGTTGCCGCCATTGATGGTGTCGCTGCCGCCGCCACCGTAGAGGGTGTCGTTGCCGTTGCCGCCGTTGATGGTGTCGTTGCCGCCCAGTCCGCAGATCACGTCGTTGCCGTTGGTGCCGTTCAATGTCTCACCCGCGCTGGTGCCGGTGATCGTGCATCCCAACGCGTTGTTCACGGTGGTGGACTCGGCGTCGGTGTTGTTGCCCGGGGTCGGGTCGGTCTCGGTCGCCGACACGGTCGACGTCGCGGTGATGGTGCCGGTCGCCGACGGCGTGACCGAGATGGTCACCGTCGCCGCTCCTGACGCGGCTATCGCCCCGAGCGTGCAGGACACCGTGGGTGCGCTGATACTGCACGACCCCTGTGACGGGGTGGCGGAGTTGATCGTCCGCGCGGCACCGGACAGTGTGGTCGACACCGACACCCCGGTCGCCCCGGTCGGACCGGCGTTCGCCACCCCGACGGTGTAGGTGTACGGGTCACCACCCAGGGACACCGGATCAGCCGACTCGGCCACCGACACCGACACATCCGCACCCGGAGGCGACGGCACATCGACATTCAAGTCCAAATCGCCAGTGGCGACGCCACCGCTGCCGTCGGCAAAGCCGCCTGCCTGGATCCAGTACGTCGTCGTCGAACCCGCTGTGAACTCCACGCTGGATTGGGATCCAGCGGTGTCGTCGTCGCAGGCGATCTCAGTCAGTGATCCGAGGCTGGCGCCGGTGTAGACCAACAAGACCGTGTCGACGTCCGAACCGAACGTGTCCACGGAGACCTCGGTTCCCGCACTGACCGTCAACCCATACCACACCGTATTGCCGATATCGGGAGGCGTCCCGCCAATGCAGCTGGCATCGGTCGGCTCACCGGACTCCGTGGTCGCGTCGACATTGCTGAGACTGTCCGTGAACGCACCGGTCTGGGCCTGCGCGTTGGCAAAGTCGTCATTGGACGGCGGAACAGCCCACGCCGGTGTCGCGACCACCACCGCCAAACCCGCCGCCGCCACCAACGCCGATGCCCCACCCAGTAACCGTCGAAGCAAAATCCGTCTCATTGAGAATCTCTCCTAGAAAACTCTGCGCAGGGGTAGGAGCAGTACATACCAGGACCATCACGGACACAACACTCCTACCGAACAAATCACTTTCCGTGGCCACAGGTAGGAAAAAAACAGAAATGATGAAATCCTCCCTGCGGGAAGTTTGTGATTGTGATAATCACACCGAGCCGACATGTAGTCGCATCGGTAAACCATGAGCAGGAATTGAGAAGCCAACCTCATTGTCAACCTCCAAACGTGTACGAGGAGGCCACTGAACTGGCCCTTCGTTCATTGGGTATCGAAGGTCGTCACTCAGCGCTCCCGGGCGATCGAGGCCGAGCACAGCGCACCCGGACCGACGCCAGGACTGCGGAAAAATCGCGTTTCAGCTTGTTGAGATAAATTTGATGGCCCGTTAAAGATTTCTTCGATACCCGCGCCGTCCACGACCATGAACGGGGGAGTGTCCCGGTCGCCGCCGGGACGAAACCCTCCTCGCCGTGGGCGACCAGGCAGGCCCCACGGGAAGCACCAGCGCGCGCTCGACATCAGCACCGCGTCGGACAATCCCAGGGAACCGGACCGGCATCGCACGCGCGCGACAGTGGCAGCGGGAAACATCGCGTCCAAGGTGGACGATGGTCCGGTCGTCCGGACTTCGCGGCGGGCTTCGGCTGTGGGCAGTAGGTTCCTCACATGCGATCACTGCGAACGGCCGTCATCGGGTTCGGCACGGCCGGGCGGGTGTTCCACACCCCCTTCGTAGACGCGAACCCGGACTACGAACTGGCCGCGGTCGTGACGGGCGACGAGCAACGCCGGGACGAGGTGCTCGCGCGGTATCCCGGCACGCGGGTCGTGGACGGTGCGGCCGCGCTGCTCGACCGGGAGCTGGACCTCGTGGTCATCGGGTCGCCGCCGGCGTCCCACGCGGCGCTGGCGCACACGTTCCTCGACGCCGGTGTCGCGGTCGTGGTCGACAAGCCGTTCACCGTCGCCTCGGCGCAGGGTCGCGAGCTCGTCGAGAAGGCCGACCGGCTCGGTGTGCCGTTGACGGTGTTCCAGAACCGCCGTTGGGACGGGGACTTCCGCACGGTGCGGCGACTGCTGGCCGACCGCGCGCTCGGTACGGTGTGGCGCTTCGAGTCCCGGTTCGAGTGGTGGAAACCGGACCGCGGCTCGTCGTGGAAGACCGGGACGGCCGCGGCCGACGGCGGCGGCATCCTGTACGACCTCGGTGCTCACGTCATCGACCAGGCCGTCCACCTGTTCGGCGACGCGGTCCCGGCGTACCACGAACTGTTCACCCGACGGCCCGGCGGTGCCGCACCCGACGACGCTTTCGTTGTCCTGCACCACGAAACCGGTGTCGTCTCGCACCTGTGGATGAACGGCCTCGCCACGCAGGCCGGACCCCGGTTCCGCGTGCTCGGCTCGCAGGCCGGGTTCACCAAACACGGCATGGATCCGCAGGAAGCCGCGCTCCGCGGCGGCGCCCGGCCAACGGATCCTGGCTTCGGGCACGAGCCGTCGACGGCCTGGGGCGTGTTGGGGCTCGATGGCGCAACCCGGGCGGTACCGACGGAACCCGGCCGATACGCGGAGTTCTACGCACTGCTGGCGACCGCCCTGCGCGACGGCACGCCGGTGCCGGTCGACCCGATGGACTCAGTGCGGGTCATCGAGCTGATCGAGCAGCTCTCGGGGACATGACCGGCGCACACCCGTAGTGTGTCGACATCGTGAGGGCAAGGCTGGAGGACGCTATGGGACGGCACCGACGTACGGGCTGGCTGGTCGGCGTCCTGTCCGCGACGGCGCTGGGCGCGTGGCTCGTGCGCCGGGGGGCGGCACACGCGCACACCTCGGGCGTTGCCGGGCTGACCCCGCGGTCCGCGCGCAGCGACCCGGCCCGGCTCGTGCCCGAGGTGAGCACCCACGCCGACGCGGCCGGGGTGAACCCGGTCCTGCTGATGGCGATCCTCTACCTCGAGTCCTACAAGCCGCACGTTCCGCTGTTGGAGCGGGCATGGCAGACGGTCCACCGTGACTCGGCCTTCGGCGTGGCCAACATGCACCGCCGCACCTACGAGCACACCCGGTTCGGGCGGCCGTTCGCCGAGCGGGCCTGGAAGGAACTGCCCCACGACAAGGAGCTGGCCATCCAGGCCGCGGCGTGGCACCTCCACGACCTCCGTGCGCGCCTGCCCCAGCATGTCGGCGGCTCCTTCACCATCGATGAGCTGCTCGCCATGGGTTACAACGCGGGCGCACGCAACATGCTCCGGTTCGCCAACGGGCGGCAGCCCGGTCCCCGGGCCCGGGCCTATGTCGACCGCCTCCGTGCACAATGGGAACTGGCAGAAAAGACGCTTTCCTGAAGGTCCCGTGCGCGTGCGCCAAGTCAAGGTCGGCGACAGCGGCTCGGCAACGGCACCGGGTGG
Source organism: Actinophytocola sp. (assembly GCF_049647105.1). Taxonomy (GTDB): domain Bacteria; phylum Actinomycetota; class Actinomycetes; order Mycobacteriales; family Pseudonocardiaceae; genus Actinophytocola. The sequence continues at coordinate 101,491 of NZ_JBARWZ010000059.1, read as the reverse complement.
CTACGCCAACACCGGGGTGCACATCGGCGACGTGAACCTGGTGACCGGGTTGCCGGTGCGTACCCGCTACCGGTACCAGGTCGAGCGGATCGCACCGAAGGATCTGGTCGGCAGGCACGCCGAACTGGCCGAGCTGGCCGAGTTCTGCTCCGCACCGGGCACCGGGGAGAGTTACTGCTGGTGGCGAGCGGCGGCCTGGTCCGGCAAGTCCGCGTTGATGTCGTGGTTCGTACTGCACCCGCCTGCCGGTGTGCGGGTGGTGTCGTTCTTCATCACCTCGCGCCTGTCCAGCCAGGACGACCGGGCCGCGTTCGTCGACAACGTGATGGAGCAACTGCTGGCGTTGCTGGGCGAGAGCTGGCCGCCGTTCCTGACCGAGTCGACGCGCGAAGCGCACATGCTGGGGTTGCTCACCGACGCCGCGACTGCCTGCCAGGCACGCGGAGAGCAGTTCGTCCTCGTCGTCGACGGACTGGACGAGGATCGCGGCGCCAACGCCGGACCGGGCTGGCACAGCATCGCGGCGCTGCTGCCCGTCCGGCCGCCGGCCGGGATGCGCGTGATCGTCGCGGGGCGGCCGAACCCGCCGGTTCCCGGAGACATCCCGGACGACCACCCACTGCGTGCCGGGGCGATGATCAAGCCGCTCGCCCCCTCCCCGGAAGCGCAGGCCATCCGGGACACCATGGAGCGCGACCTCGCGCGGCTGCTGAACGGCTCCCCCACCGAACAGGATCTGCTGGGCCTGGTCGCCGCGGCGGGCGGCGGGTTGTCCAGCGACGACCTTGCGGGGCTGAGCGGCACGAGCTGATCGAACTGTTCCCGCAGGCACTCGCGGCGATCGTCGCCGAACTCGAGCGCGTCGCCGAGACGGGCCGCGCGGCGCACCGCCCGCGCCTGAGTTCCGACCGTCCGAAGTAGATACAGCGCACCCTCCTGTCGCGGGAGACCGTTTCTTGCTGCCGCAACAAAATTCACCAGTAGTGATCATGGCGAGCTGACGCACAGCCCGAGAACCGTCGTGCGAAAAACATTCTCACGAGTAGACAAATACCGGGAGACACACGGACCCGACCGACGTTCTCCCTGCGCCACGCCGGATTTGGCCTCGCACCGGAGATGTCGGCCGACACCGTGGTCTCGGAGCGTGATCACGATTAACACGTCTGGCCCATTGCCCGGCGCGGCAACGGGTTCCTAACCTGGGAAGTCGCGACCGGTTCGACAATGCAGTCGGATGCGGCCAACTGGGGATGCGCCTCGTCAGCGTGGGGTTGACCTGTGCCATCGATTACTCCTGCTGTGGAAGGGAATTCGATGTCCGTCGTACCGGACGACTCGGTCTGCAACCGTTGTGGAATGCCGTTGGCCTATGACAAATTCATGGCGGACCTCGACGGCCGGGAAATCCCCCGCGACCCGGAGCTGTGCACGCACTGCGAGAATCCACCGGATCCGGCGGATGTGCCAGCGCAACAGGACCGCGGCGCGCTGCTCGACCTGGTCTTCCGGGTCAGCCGGGGCGAACACGTCGGCGAACTGCCAGCCGAGCTGGACGAGCTCGTTGGCAGCGTGCCCGTTCGCCGCGATGGGGCGAAGGCCGACGCCGTCGTGCTCTACAGCGGCGGCAAGGACTCCAGCTGGATGCTGCACGACCTGGCCGCACGCGACGTGCGGGTCGTGGCCTGGATGCTGGACCAGGGATACCAGTCGCCATTGGCCATCCGCAACGCACAGGCGCTCTGCGACCGGCTCGACGTGGAGCTGGTCATCGCCCGGCCGGAGCGCGATCCGATGAACACGTTGTTCAGGCTCGGTTTCGCGATGAACGAGGAGGACGACACCGCGCTGCTGCGGGCGGCGATGTCGTGGGGTTCCGCGTGCTGGCCGTGCTTCTCGACGATCCTCGCGCAGGCGTCAGTGTACTGCCGCGACAACGCGATCCCGCTGTGTTTCGTCGGCACCCACAAGGGCCAGAACCGCACTACCGCCGGGGACAGCCCGATCGTCAAGGTCGACGGGCTGACGCCGCTGGACGGCGTGGTCGAGGAGCAGGTCTCGCTCTTGCGCAAGCACGCGGAGCGCAAGGCACCCGAGGCGGCAGAACTCCTGCGTACCGGGTACAGCGGGACGGCACTCGTCCCGTTCTACGAGTTCGTGCCGAAACCGTCGACCGAGCAGATCATCGCCGACCTCGAGGAGATCGGCTGGGAGGTGCCGCGCAACACCGGAACCTGCAGCACCAACTGCATGATCAATGAGCTGGGCTACCGGATCATGCGCAACCAGTACGGGTTCGACATCTACCAGATCGCCGAGGCCCACGAACGCAGGCTCTCCCCCAACCCGACTCCGGCGAACATCGCGATCCTGGACGAGGAGGCGATCCGGCGCGGCGCCAAGCTCATCGACCTCACCCCCGTCGAGTCACAGCGCTGGGGTATCGAACGGTGACCGATGAGGTGAACTGGGCCGAGGTGCTGGCGGAGTTCGAACTCGATCCCGCCTACGTGCACCTGAGCCTGAGCGTGATCGCGCCGCACCCCCGTTCGGTCCGCGCCGCCATCGAACGGCACCGGGCCGGCTTCGACCGCAACCCGGCCCTGTACTTCCACCGCCGGGACGACCTGCACCGCCGGGTGCTGGCGAAGGCGGGCCGGTACCTCGCGGCCGATCCCGACTCGATCGCGTTGACCGAGAGCACCACCATGGGCCTCGCGGTGGTGTACACGGGCATCGTGCTGCGCCCCGGCCAGGAGATCCTGAGCACCGGGCACGAGCACTACGCGGCCAAGGAGTTGTTGCGGTTCAAGGCCGAATCGAGCGGTGCCGGACATCGGACGATCGAGCTGTACCAGGATCCGCGTACCGCCACGGCGGAGGAGATCTCCTCCGCCGTGGCCCGCGGGATCGGCGACCGGACCCGGCTGCTGGCGCTCACCTGGGTGCACTCCGGGACCGGGGTCAAACTGCCGCTCGCACGCATCGCCTCGGTGGTGGCCGAGATCAACCTCGGCCGCGCTCCCGGCGACGAGGTCCTGGTCTGCGTGGACGGCGTGCACGGCATGGGAGTCGAGGACTTCGAGGTCCGTGACCTGGGGTGCGACTTCTTCGTCTCCGGGTGCCACAAGTGGCTGTTCGGGCCGCGCGGCACCGGGCTGGTCTGGGGAAGCGAGCGGGGCTGGGACGCGGTACGGCCCATCGTCACCTCGTTCGACGTCGAGGCGTTCTGGCCGTGGTACCAGGGGTTCTCGCCCGACGACAAGGCGCCGAAGGCGCGGCTGTGCACGCCTGGCGGGTTCCCGGCCTACGAACACCGGTGGGCACTCGCCGAGGCGTTCGACTTCCACGAGGACCTCGGCAAATCGCGGATCGCCGAACGGATCCACGCGTTGAACGAACACTGCCGCGCCGCGGTGGCGGACGTCCGTGGCGTGCGGGTCCGCACCCCCGACAACGCGGAGCTGACGTCGGGGATGGTGTGTTTCGACGTTCCCGGCGTCGACCCGGCCTCGGTGGTCGAACTCCTCGAGGCGGAGAACGTCGTCGCGGGACAGACGCCGTACCGCAGCAGCGCGGTCCGCTTCGCGCCGGGCGTGCTCAACACGTTCGCCGACATCGACCGGGGGGTGGACGCACTGGCCCGGGTCGTCAAAACCAGTACCTGACCGGTCTTCTCTCGATTGGGGGCGAGCACAGTCTTGGCGGACAGGAACCTCACGGACGACGAGGCGACGGCGAAGGTGGCACGTGCGGCCACACTGTTCACACCGTGGGCCCTCCGTGCCGCGGTCACCCTGCGGATTCCCGACCTCATCGCCGAGGGAGTCACCGACGTCGGGGAACTCGCGCGAAGGGCGGGTGCCGAGCCGAACGCGTTGCGCAGGCTGATCCGGTACCTGGTGCTGCTGGAAGTGTTACGGACCCCCGCTGCGGACCGCGTCGAACTTGGCGAGCTGGGGGCGGTGCTGCGCCGAGGGCATGCAGCGGGGCTGGCGAGCGCCCTCGACCAGGCCGAGCCGTTCGCGCGCCGCGGTGACGAGGCGATCTCCGGTCTGCCGGAAGCGGTGCGTACCGGCAAGAGCGTCTGGGCAGGCTTCTCCGGGCGTCCGTTCTGGGACGACCTCGCGGCCGATCCGGCGCTGGACCAATCGTTCGCCGCCGCGATGGCGGCACACGCCGCCGAGCTGGGTCCCGTCCTCGCCACGCGGCACGACTGGTCCTCGGCGCGGCGCGTGGTCGATGTCGGCGGCGGCACCGGCCACGTGCTGGCCGCCGTCCTCGCCGCGCATCGCCATCTCACCGGGACGCTGGTGGACCTGCCGGACACGGTGTCCCAGGCCGGGCCGGTGCTGGTCGCGGCAGGCGTGGCCGACCGCGTCGACGTGGTCGGCGGCAGCTTCTTCGACCCGCTGCCGGACGGGGCCGACGTCTGCGTACTGGCCAACATCCTGCACGACTGGCCGGACGACGACGCGGTGGCCATCCTCCGCCGGTGCGCGTCGGCCCTCACCGGTACCGGCCGGGTCGTGGTTGTCGAGCGGGTCCTTGACGACGTTCCCGTCGCACCGGCCGAACCGGGACAGTTCGTGGCGAGCCAACGTGATCTGGCGATGCTGCTGCTGTTGGACGCCGGTGAACGGACCGCGGCGGAGTTCCGTGCCCTCGGCGCGGCGGCGGGACTGAAGTTGACCGAGATCGTCCCGCTGGTGCCCGGACAGGGTCTTTTCACGGTCACTTTCGAGGTGCGGTAAGCGGGCGGTCAGCCCAGCTGACCGTGAGCGGCAACGTCCTGAACCCGATCGCCTTGCGCGCGTCCTCCGCGACCGCCCCGTCGGCGACGGCGAACTCCGGCCACCGCCGCAGGACCGCGCGCAGGGCAATGTGCTGTTCCAGCCGAGCCAGTGAGGAGCCGATGCAGAAGTGGATCCCTCTGCCGAAACCCAGGTGCCGGTTGGGAGTGCGCCGGAGATCGAACCGGTCCGCGGCCGCGAACTGCCGTTCGTCCCGGTTGGCCGAGGCGAGCCAGACGAGCACCACCTCACCGGCCGGGATGCGCGCGCCACCGACCGTGACCTCCCTGGTGGTCCGCCGTGGCGTCGCGGGAAGCTGACCGCGGAAGCGCAGCACCTCCTCGACCGCGTCGGGGACGAGCCCCGGGTCGGCCCGCAGCCGCGCCGCGATCTCCGGCCGGGTGGCCAGCAGGTGTACCGCGTTGCCAAGCACCAGGGTGGTGGTGATGTGCCCGGCGACCAGCAGGAAACCACAGACACCCAGCACCTCCTCGTCGGACAGCCGGAACCCGTTCTCCTCGACCGCGACCAGCTTGCTGATCAGGTCGTGACCCGGATGCCCGCGCCGGTACCGGATGTGTTCGAGGAAGTACGCGTTCATCTCGCCGATGAGCGGCTCCACCGACAGGAGCATCTCCTCGGTGGCCACGATGACCGGTTCGTCGCCCCGGCCCTGGAAGAACAGCGCGTCGGCCCATGCGCGGAACCGGTGCCGGTCGGCCAGTGGGATGTCGAGCAGCTCGGCGATCACGATCAGCGGCAGCGGATACGCCAGGTCCGCCACCAGCTCGATGCGGTCCCGGCCCGCGAGCGCGTCGAGCAGCTCGTCGGCGATCTCGGCGATCCGGGGCGCGAGGCCGGCGATCAGCCTCGGCGTGAGCGCGCCGCGTACCAGCCCGCGGAGCTTCGTGTGTTCTGGCGGGTCGAACCCGTTGAACGCACCCCTGGCCACGATCGCGAACTGCTCGGGCTGGCGGACCGAGGAACGCAGGTCGGAGGAGAACGTCTCGTGGTCACCGATGATCCTGGTGGCGTCGGCGTACCGGAACACGTGCCAGTTGCCCAGCTCCGGGTCGTAGGAGACCGGGTTCGTCGCACGCATCCGCGCCCACCAGCGCACCAGCGCGGCGTACTCGCCTCCTTGCGCGGCAAGGACGTCCTCGGCGCTCATCCCGTCGCCACCCTGCTCGGCCCATCTTGCTCGGCGCGGCCGGGATCGGCGTCCATGATGTGGAAGATCTCGTCGTGAAGACCGCGCAGGATGGCCGGGTCCCCGGGTTCGCGACGGTCGACCAGCCCCAGCTCGGTGGTCCTGGTGACCAGGTCCGCCACGGTGTTCAGCCCGTAGTGGTCGAGGAAGGCCCGTACGGCCGGGGAGTAGCGCTCCTTGTGCAGTGCCGTGGTTTCGGTGACGTCGACCACCCGGCGGGGGTGCTCGGTCAGCTCGTCGACCACGTCGCGCAGCACCCGCATCGTCTCGTCGTAGGTTGCCCACGCGGGCACGCGGTAGTCCTGGAGCGGTCCACGTTCGAGCACGCGGTGACACTGGTCGGCGAGGTCGTCGGCACGGACCCTGGCGAAGTCGAACGGGCTGCTCTGACCCGCCTCGCAGTACTCCACGTCGGCGAGCGCGCCGTTGTGCTCACCGACGAAGTAGGGGAAACCGTCCCACCTGGGCACCACGGCGGGCAGGCCGCAGGCCATCGCCTCCAACGGTGCCTTGCCGTAGGTCTCGAAGATGCTCGTGGCTCCGGAGACATAGAGGTCGGCGGCGTTGTAGAGGGTGACCGTGTCCCGCCGCTCGAGGCGCTGGAACTGCACCACGTGTTCGAGCTGGGCGGCGACCTCGTTGTACAGCACGGTGTCCACATGGGTCATCGACATGACCAGCAGTGCTTCCGGTGTGCTGCCGCGCAGCCGGTGGTAGGCGCTCAGCAACGGGCCGATGCCCTTGTCGGTCATGAACCTGCCGGTGTAGAGCAGGATCGGCCGGTCCTGGGGCAGGCCGAGCCGTTCGCGGCAGGCGGCCTGGTCCTCTGGCCGGTAGATGTTCTTGATGCCGAACGTGCAGATGTGGCGTGCCGGAATCCCGACGACCTGTTCATAGGCGGTCGCGGCGTTCGTCGAGCCGCAGATGACCAGGTCGCCGGGATGCGCGGTCTCAGCCACCAGAAGCAGCTGGCTCAAAATGTTGAGCGGATACGGGTTGGTGTGGGGGATGATCAGTGCCGGACACGAGAACCCGTCACGGCGCATCAGGTACAGCAGTGGCAACGCCTCGGTGTACTCGGCTATCACCAGGTCCACAGAGGACAGATCGCACGAACCACGTAGCTTGCGGTACACCTGTTCGAAGAAGGCGAAGCTGTGCCCGTTCGCCGGCATCTGCTCGATGCGGAACAGCAGCAGCTCGCTGTCCTGGCAGAAGATCCTGACGTCATCAGGCGCATCGGTCAGCGCCAGTACGCGTTTCATCCTTCGTTGCCCCCGTCCATCCGGCTCCGGTGTTGGCTCAGGCGCGTGGGAGCGTCTCGAAGTACATCTGCTGGGTGCTCAGCTCCGGCCAGCGTTCCTTTGCCTCGCGGGCCGACTCGATCACGCGGCGAACCCCCTCCTCGACGGTGACCGAGGGGTGGAACCCGAGCACGTTCTCCGCCTTGCGGGTGTCCGCCCAGAGCCGCTCCGCGTAGATCCCGATAGGTGTCGGCACGTACTCCGCCGCCAGCTCGACGTCGAGCTCCTCGCCGATGAGTTGCAGCGTCCGGTTGAAGGTGGTCTCCAGACCGATCCCCACGTTGAACTCCTGCGTCGGGAGGTCCTTCTCGAGCGCCAGCTGGAAGGCCCGCGCGGTGTCGGTCACGTAGATGAAGTCGCGGGTCTGCTGGCCGTTGCCCCACACCACCGGCGTCTTCCCGCTCAGAGCCGCCCAGACGAACAGCGAGATGACGTTCGCGTAGCCACCCTTGCTGAACTCCCCGTGGCCGTACACGCTGAAGGGCCGCATGCCGATCGCGGTGATCCCGTACCGCTCGGAGTACTGCCGCGCGGCCTCCTCGTTCCACTTCTTCGACAGTGCCTTGAGATCCGGCGGGGCGAGGGTCATGTCCTCCGTGTAGGGCACCGGGTTGCCCTCGTACACGGCGCTGGTGCTGGCGTACACCAGCTTGCCGACGTCGTTGCGGCGTACGGCTTCGAGAATGTTCAGGAAGCCCTGCGTGGTGACCGACGCACCATCGGTGGGGTCCTCTTCGTACATGAGGAACGACGATGGCGCGGCCAGGTGGATGATCCCGTCCTTGCCCTTGGTGAGCTCCGCGACGAGCCCGTAGTCACGGGAGTCGCCCTCCACCCAGTTGACCTGGTCCCGGATCTCGTCGGCGAGGTACTCCTTCCCGCCGATCTTGTAGTTGTCCAGTGCTGTGATCGTGTAGCCGTCGTGGACCATCTGCGCGATCAAGTTGCGGCCGATGAAGCCTGCGCCACCGGTGACGAGCACATTGGCACGGGAAGGCATGTCGCTCCTAGGAAGAGTTGGTTCGGGCCGGCATCGAGTCCACCCAGGGATACCGGCGAAGAATTAACTCGTCCATGGAATCAAAGCTTGGGGGCGGTGGTAAATCCACCGATCGGGTGATCAACTTAATTCTAAGATGGACGCTCAATTGCCACGTCCTAAACCAGGTGGATACGGCAGCAATTGCCCTGCAGGCGAACAGAAGTGCCGTCGTATCCCGTACTTCGAGCGCCCAAAAATATTATTCAGGGAAAACAGAGCGTGACGAAAGGACGCACCCCGATGGCCCATTGAGTACGCATGGTGACGGTGTTAGAAAAGAAATGGCGTGATCGCCGGGCGGGCGGGAGCGGCCGAACCGCAGTCCTTCGCTCTCTCACCCGCCTCCAACAGAATGTCGGCGCACGCTGCCGGGTGTTCGCGTCCTGTCGGGACAGTTGTTGTCGCGCATCGCGGCGCCCGAGCTTTCTTTCGATTGGTGGAAGGAGGGAAGATGGAGATGAACTGGATGTCGGACCGAGCCAACTGGCTCTCGGACCGCAACACGTGGTTCTCCGACCGCAGCATGTGGTTCTCGGATCGCAGCATGTGGTTCTCGGACCGCGCCAACTGGTTGGCAGACCGCACTGAGTGGTTCGCGGAGCGCTCGCCGAGCGCGTCCACCGGGGTCTACGAGCTGGTGGCCGTGTAAGTCACGAAAGGCCGGCGCGGTCCATCGTCTTGCGACGATGACCGCGTCGGCCGCGTCCGCCGATTCAGGTGAAGGGTGTCCTGTGATCCCGTTAGCAGCACTGCTCGTCCTCGTCGCCGCTTTCGCCCACGCGGGCTGGAACGTCTGCGCCAAGCGAATGGGCGCGTCCGGCTGGTTGTTCGTCTACTCCTACATGCTGGTCAGCGCGGTGTTGCTGCTGCCGCTCGGCATCGGTGCGCTGGTACTGGGCGGCGAGGTCCATCCCGGACACTGGGCGCTCGCCACCGCTGTCGGGACCTGCCTCCAGCTCAGCTACTACCTTCTGCTGCAACGCGCGTACCGCACGGTCGAGCTGTCCGTGGTGTATCCGCTGTCCAGCGGCATGGCACCGGTGTTCGCGATCGTCGCGGCAGTGCTGGTGTTCAGCGAGCGACCCGGCGTGCTGGCCCTGCTCGGCGCAGCGACCGTGATCGCCGGAGTCATGGTGATCACCGTCGAGCGGGCGCCCACCCCGCTCAGCCGCGCGGCCAAGCTGTCCGCGCTCGGCTTCGGACTACTCATCGGCGCCGCGAACGCCGCGGCGACGCTGTGGGACAAACAGGTCGTGAGCGGGTTCGGGATCTCACCGCTGCTGGTCTTCTGGGGAGTCTCGATCGGCGAGGTGCTGGTCCTGTCCCCCCTCGCGTTCAACCGCAGGCGTGAGGTCCGCACGCTGTTCACGGCCCACCGGCGCGAGATCCTCCTCGTCGGCTTGCTGGTCCCGACCGCGTACATCCTCGTGCTCTTCGCCATCCGCATGGCGCCGGTCAGCGTGATCTCGCCACTCAAGGAGCTCAGCATCGTGACCGCGGTGCTGGGTGGCTGGTACTTCCTCGGCGAGAAGCAGCTCGGCCGCCGGATCACCGGTTCGCTCGTGGTGATGGGCGGGGTGGCCATGCTGACCTTCGCCTGACCGCCCATCCACTCAGAGGGAGAACGATGACTCGAACATCCGGGGATCCGGCCGTCCGCTCGAACTTCGACACGGTCGCGGAGTCCTACGACCAGAACGGCGTCGAGTACTTCCGGCCGGTGGCACGCAGGCTCGTCGAGCTGGCGGAACTGGGGACCGGCGAGTACGTGCTGGACATCGGCTGCGGCCGGGGCGCCGCACTGTTCGCCGCGGCGGACGCCGTCGCGCCGACGGGCCAGGTCGTCGGGATCGACCTGTCCGAGGCGATGATCGAGAACACCGCGGCCGAACTGCGACGGCAACGTGCCCACCGCATCGTCGTCGTCACGATGGACGGCACGTCGCCGGACTTCGCGCCTGGCTACTTCGACGCCGTGATCGGCAGCAACAGCGTCCACATGGTGCCCGACCTGGAAAGGGCCTTCGCCAGGTACCGGAAACTGCTGGCACCGGGCGGCAAGCTCGCGGTCTGCGCGCCCGCGTCGGTGCTCGAACCCGAGCCCAGGGTCTTCGGCCTCCGTTCGATAGCGGAAGCCTCGGCGCGATTCTCCGTGTCCACGCGGGTGTACCCGCAGACGGAGGCGTTCGGCGGCCCGGCGAAGGCGGAGGCGGACCTGCGGCGCGCCGGGTTCGAGGATGTCCGCCTGCACGTGGAGGACGTCGTGCTCCGGGCAGCCTCGCCCGAGCAGTTCGTCCGCTGGACGTGGACACACGGCATGCGGATCATGTGGGACACGATGCCCGAGGACCAGCGCGACGCCGTGGCACGGGAGATCACGGAAGAGGCCGAGGAGTTCCGGATCGCCGACGGCACGATCGAGATCCGCTCACCGATCCGGTACATCATCGCCAGATGACTATCCTCGCGCTGCCCTGGTGGTGAGTGATCTGACACGACCGGCGCCGGTAGTGCGGGAGCGGGTACTCCTGCTGATCTACGTGGCGGTCTTCGGCGGCTACATGGGAATGCAGGTGCTGACCCCCATCCTGCCGCCGCTCGCACGCGAGTTGCGCCTGACCGAGTTCCAGCTCGGCGTGATCACCAGCGCCTCCGCGGTGACGGTCGCACTGGTCAGCCCGATCTGGGGCAGGCGAAGCGATACGTGGGGCCGTAAACCCGTGTTCGTCGCGGCACTGGCCGGGACCACCGCGGGGCTGCTGCTGTTCGCGGTGATCGCACACCTCGGGTTCCACGCGGTGCTCGCCGCACCCCTGTTGTTCGTGCTGCCGCTGGCGACGCGGGGCGCGGTCATCGGCGGATCACTCGCGGGCCTGCCGGTCGGCGCGCAGTCCTACGTCGCCGACGTCACCGCCGACGAACGGTCCCGGGTACGGGGCGTGGCCAGGGTGGGCGCGGCGGTAGGTCTCGCGCTGGTACTCGGCCCGGCACTGGGCGGCCTGCTCGGCGGACTGAACCTACTGGCGGCGCTGTACGTGGCACCCGCGGTCCTCGCCGTCACCACCGTCGTGGTGCTCACCGTCCTGCCCCGCGAACCACGCCACCAGAACCGGGCCACCCCACCCCGGCTGAGCCCACTGGACCCCCGACTGTGGCCGTTCCTGCTGACCGGACTTGGGCATCTACCTGTCGATCAACCTCCTGCAACTCAGCCTGGGGTTCCTGCTACAGGACCGCCTCGACCTCACCGCACGAGAGACCGCAGGCATGACCGGACTGGCACTACTGTCAAACCCGGGGCGGGACAGGAGTGATCCGGGTTTGCCGAGATCTGCAAGCTTGCGGACGTGGTGAACCTGGACACCGCCCGATTGCCGGCAGATCTCGCAGGTGTCCGCGAGGAGCCGCGTGATGAGCTCCTTGTGCGGATAGTCAACCCGGATCGGCTGGCGGTCGATGATCGCCGCCGTCTTCTGCCGGCGGAGTGGTGTTTCGTCGAACCGTGCGACCAGTGGCTGCCTGCCATCGCGTTCGATGCGTGCCTCGAAGCAGGTGCGTATCCCGTGCGGTGTCTGGATCTTGGCTTTGTGCTTGGCCGCCATCTTCGACACCGACGAGCGATGCTTGCCCGCCAGGGTCTTGAGCATGGAGGTCTCCATGACCCAGCGCAGCCGGTGAAGCCGATAGACGTCCCCGGCTGGCAGGTAGTACTGGACGATGCCCCGGTAGATGGCCCCGTAGGTGGCGACGATGGTGTGGTCGCTGCCGTTGCTCAGGGCCGCCTGCTTGGCGGGTTTGCCGCGATGCAGATAAGGGGCGGGCTTGGCCTTGATCACGTCCAAGGGAACACGAAGAGCGACCTGGCCGTTGACGCGTCGATAGCGGCCGGTCTTCTTCGTGTCGTTGTGTTGGACGGTGATCTCGTAGCCGGGGAATCGGGCCGCGCCTGTGCGGGCGTGGGTGATCAGCGTCTTGTCGTGGGAGAGTTCCAACGTGAGTTCGTCACGCAGGAACTCCGCCAGCCGTTCCTTGATCTCCTCGGCTTCGGCCTTGGGTCCGGTGAACCCGAGCAGATGGTCTCGCTGCACCCCCCGTGAGGGTGCCCACAGGCAACCAATGCCGAATGTCCCGAGGAGCTGCCGCTTCGGCGTATTGGTTCAGACCTTGCGCCTGAACTTAATCGGGACCGTGGGCTGGCGGCCACGGCCGATGAAGAAGTCCTCTTCGGCTGGATTCGCGTACCTCACCAGGAATGCGCTGAAGGACAGGCTGGGTTGATACTCGAAGTCCAGTCTTGACATGTCCACCAGCACGGTTCCCCACTCGTCGGGGTCGCCAACTGTTGGCGCCCAGCAACATGCCCAACCATCCTGGGTCTCGCCCCAGGCGATCACCCCGGCCACGTCGGGGTTGACAGGGAACTCACGATCACCGGGTCGACGATGGGCCGATACCTCCGCACCAAGCTTCGCGCGTAGCGAAACGAGGTCTCTGTCACCAGTTGGACCCACGATCGTGATGTCACCGAACTCGCCGGGGCCGTAAGTCTCGATGAAAGCCTTGTAATCCGAAGGCAACGTGGCGCCCAGCGCCTGCTCAGTTTCCTGCCAGTCGACGGGCTTGACCACCTCACCCGGCGAGCCGATCAGGTCGTTCAAGGCCCCAACGGCGACCGTCGGGCGTGCGCCGAAACGGTTCAACCCTTCCCAATACCCTGCGTTCACCGGTTCAGGAGCGGTTGACACGGCCGACTCGATCGACTGAAATCCAGGCGCGTTCGATACTGTCGGAACACCGATCAGGCGGCTCTCAAAGCTGCCGCTGACCACAGCGACCAGGAAGTCGCACACGCCACCGTCGAATGGCACCCAGCGCTCGAACTCCGGTTCGGCCGCGACGACCGGCCACAATGTGGGGTCAGGACCATCGGTAACCCAGAAGAACAGTCCGGCACGGGGCGAGACACCCCACGGCAACAGCCCGCCCGGTTCCGGGAATATGGGCAACGGGAACCGTCCCGACTCATCCTCCCGCCAATTCCTCATGTCATCCAGACGATACCCGTAGTATCCCGGGAAATCGTTCTCGACACCACCTGCATCACCAGGACGTATCACCTTCACAACACCACCGAATAAGCCTTGCGGAAATGTTTCGGCGATTTTCTTGTAGTCGTGCGGCAGAGTCAGCCCCAGAGAGTCCTCTATGTCATCCCAGTTGTAGCGGTTTCGCCCGACATCCTCCACGCCCGTCAGCATCAGGAGTTCGGACACCTGACGCCCACGATCTCTTCTGTCGCCGAACAACCCACATCACCACATCTCAAACTGAGGCTATCGCGAATCACACTGTACCATCCGGCAGACTCGCCACGGTTACCTATTAGAGACCACATACAAAAGGCGACCTGTCGCACCACTAATGTATATCTCGATCTCCGCAGGAATGTACGAGTTCGCCGTCGCACCTGGTCGATAGATCGGACGCACGTACACATAGAGACGCTCACCATTGTTGAGACGCCGCGCGATGATGTCCTCGATTCTCGCCATTCCGATTTGATTAGCACCTCGATAGAGCGGCACGAGATTCTCTGGCTTGGTATTCGATCCACCGAAGCGGCGGGCCATCAAGTGCCCCCGATCCATTCCAGGCTGGAAACCAGGAGGAGTGGATCGCGGGGAATCATCGAGGTCCAGCACACGCCCCTTGAAACATCCCTCGACACCTGTCGCCCGCTCCATGTGATCCAGGTTGTGATAGATGATCTCCCCGACGTGGCTGCTCGGGGCACCTTGGCACTTCTTTTCCTGTTCTCGCACATCTACCGAAGGCCCGTTTCCGGGTGCGTCCGCCGCCAGCAACTGTGAAAGCCCGACGAGAATCGCGGCGAGTGCACCCCCTCCACTACCTCGTATCGGCGCGGCGGGAGGGGATTTGGGCGATGGTGCTGTGAGAACCGGAGGTTGTGACACCGGCGGCACGAGAAGGCTGGGCATGTCGAGCGACGGAGCCGCCTCTTCGGCTGACCAGTCGCACCCGTCGCAATACCGTTCGATCTCGGACGGGGAGTACTCGGCGTTCTGCAGCAGCGGGCCGTCGCCGGTGAGCGAGTTCTCCAGCTTTTGGTAGCTGTCGTTGATGTCGTCGATCGGGTCCTGGAAGTCGCTTGCGGTTCTGGACGGGACGTCCGGGGCTGGGGACACCGGGGCGGTGATCGAGCCGCCGTAGAGCGGCGCCAGCATCGCGCCTGGGATCGGCATCGGGTTGTTCAGCGCAGCGGCTCGGTTGGCCTGGCGTGCTGCGATTGCCGGGTCGGGACGGGGTGCCCCTGCGCCACCACCTCGAGGGCCATTGATCGAACCCGTCAGGGAGCCGCTTGCTCCACCAGGATTGAAGTCCAGGTCCGCTCCGCGCCAGTTGCATGGACCGAAGGTCTTGAGGCCCGCACAGCAGTCGAGTGTTCGGACGTACGGTGGCAGTGGTGATCCTCCGCAGCTGGAGCCGCCCGGTAGGGCGCCCAGACCGCTACCGATCTGACCACCTGAGTCCGGGTGGACGCAGACCGCCGACTCGGGGTTGCCCGGGAGATCCTTGCACTTCAGCGGGTTGTGGCCGCTCGGATCGCTGTAGTTCATCGGAGACGACGCGCCGTAGGAGTAGCGGTTCGCCATCGGGGACGGGCTCGTCGGGAGGGCCGCGCTGTCCCTGCTCGAGAAACCACCCGAGGACGGGTCATACCAACGGGCGGTCATGTTGACCTGGTCGGTGTCCGGGTCGGTGTAGTCGCCCTGGTAACCGATCTTGCGTTCGGTGCCGTCGGTGACCTTGCCCCACGGGTCGTAGGCCGTGCTGTCTGAGATGGCGCTGCCTGCGGTCGGGAGGCTCGCCATGACGTCGCCGTGCTGGTCGGCCAGAGCCAGGCTCTGGTCGGCGCCGGTCCGGGTGGAGAGCAGCTCGCCCCCCGGGCCTCTTCCGAAGCTCGTCGTGCCGTCCGTGGCCAGTTCGTTGGTCGCGCCGCTGTAGGTGAACCGTGCGCCGTTGCGGGTGGCCACTCGGTCCAGCGCGTCGTAGGTGTACGTCGCGGCGCCTTGCTGCTTGAGCCTGTCGAAGCCGTCGAAAGCGACCGGGGAACCCGACTTCGACGACAGCGTCCCGCGGGGCGTGTAGGTGTAGCTGTCGGTGCCGTCGGACTGGAGACGGTTGCGTTCGTCGTACGTCGCGACCTTGGCGCCCGCCGCCACTCGGTTGCTCGCCGCGTCCCAGCCGTACGTCGTCGTGGTCGGGGAGCCGCCGGTGGGCTGGTGGGTCCAGCTCGTCAGGCGGTCCGCGCGGTCGTAACCGTAAGTGTTCACGCCCGCGTCGGCGAGACCTGCCGTCTCCTTCGTGGTCAGGCGGTCGTTCAGGTCATAGCCGTACTCGATCGACGCGCCGGCGACGGTGTCGCTGACCGGACGCGCCAGGTCGTCGTAGGTGAACTCGCGAACGCGACCACTGCCATAGTTCACAGTGGACAGCAGGCCGGTGTCGTCGTAGTCCAGGACCTGGGTGACGCCGGTGATGCCGTCCTGCATCGTGGTCAGGCGGCCGGTCGTGTAGCCGAAGTTGGCGGTGCCGGACGCGTCCGTTCTGCTTACCGGGTTGCCGTCGGCGTTGTACGTGTAGTTCGTGTCACCGGACGGGCCGCCGGTGGACAGCAACGCGTCTCGGTCGTTGTAGGTGAACCGGTTCTCGCCTGCCGAGGTGGAGGCGCTGATCGTGCGGCCGAGTGCGTCGTGGTCGTACGACTTCGCCGGGGTGTCCGTCGCTGCCGCGGCGGTCAGCCGGTCCAGGAGGTCGTAGGTGTTCGTGCGTTCGACGTTGCCGGGGAGGTCCGTGCGGACCGGGTTGGCCGTGGCGTCATAGGCAACCGTCCACGTGCGGTCCGCCGCGTTCGGGTGAGCCGTCGTGGACGGCTCGACCACCGACTCCGGAAGGCCCCACTCGTTGACGGTGTACTCGGTCGTGTTGCCGCGGCCGTCGGTGTAGCGGGTTTGGTTGCCCGCCGCGTCATAGCCGAACGTCGTGGTGATCGACTCCGTTGCCGAGACCGGTTCGACCTGTTCCTGCAGGCGGCCCAGCGCGTCGGAGGTGTAGCGGCTGACGTGGCCCAGCGGGTTGGTGACGGTCTTGAGGTTGCCAACCCGGTCGTACGCGAACTTCGACTTCCTCAGGGGAACGCCCGCCGGGGTCAGGTCCAGCACCTGGGTCGGACGGCCCGCGAGGTCGTAGAGCGTGCGCTGCTTGCGGCCAGCCGCGTCGGCGCTCGTCGCCTGGCGGCCGGACCTGTCATAACCGAGCGACACCGCCACACCGGACGGGTCCGTCGCGCGGATCAGCTGGTTCAGCTTGTCGTAGGCGTAGCTCGCCGTGGCGCCCGACGGGGCCTTGGCCGTGAGCAGGTTCGACGCGTCGTCGTAGGTGAACTCGCTCGTGTACGTGCCCGGCGCCGGGTAACGCTCCAGCTCGCTGGTGGTCTGCAGACGGCCGAGGTCGTCGTAGGTGTACTCGTTGCGGGCACCCATCGGGTTGGTCGCCGAGAGCACCTCACCTGTGCGGGTGTAGCCGTACCGCCACACACCCCCGGACTCGCCCGCCTGGTCGGCGTGCGGGTCGGTCTGGGTGGTCAGGCGCCCCAGCTGGTCGTACTCGTACCTGGTCACCGCCCCACGTGGGTTGGTCGAGGTCGTGACGCGGCCCATGGCGTCGTACGCCTGCGAGGACGTCGCCGTGATCGGGGTGGCGCCCGGCGGGGTGTACTGGGGTGACGTCGTCGAGACGAGCCTGCTCAGCTTGTCGTAGCCGTACCGCCACGTCTCGCCGTTCGCGTCCGTCGCGTGGGTGGTGGCGCCGAACGTGTCGTAACCGGTCTTCGTTGTCGGGCGGGTCAGGCCGCCGGGTTCGGTCTCGACCTCCGGTGCCGTCGCCGTCACCAGGCGGCCAAGGGCGTCGTACCGGTAGTCGGTCCTCGCGCCCGCCGGGTCCGTTGTGGACGTCACGAGGCCGCGCTGGTCGTGGCCGTACGTGGTGGCGAGATCCTCGGTTCCTGTGTGGACGGTCTCGCTCGTCTGCCTGCCTACCGGGTCGTAGCCGAAGTCGACGACTTCCGCGGTGGCGTCGTCGAACTCGCCGGTGTTGGACTCGCGGCCGGTCATGCGGACCTGGGTGACGTTGCCGTTCAGGTCGTAGGTCCACCCGGTGCGGCGGGCGAGGCCAAGCGGGTCGGCGGTCATGGCGCTGCGGCGGCCCACCGCGTCGGTCTCGTACGTGGTGACGCGGCCGCCCGCGGTGGTCTGGCGGGCGAGGTTGCCTGCCGCGTCGTACTCGTTCGTTGCCAGTACGAGGTTGCGGGACGTGGCGATGGTGTCCTTGAGGAGACCGTCGTCGTGGTACCGGTACGCGGTGGTCCGGCCCATGGCGTCGGTGCTGCTGGTCAGCTCACCGTTCAGCGCGTAGGCGTAGGAGGCGAGGACCAGGTAGTCCTCCGGCCCCGGCTGCGCACCGCCCGGGTCACCGGTCCAGCCGCGCAGCCGCACCTCGGCGAGCTTGTTGCGGCGGGTGTAGGTGTAGTCGTACTGGACGCCGCTCGCGTCGACCATCCTCGTGGTGTTGCCGAACGCGTCGTAACCGAAGCCGGTCTCGTTGCCCTCGGCGTCGGTCATCCGTACGACGCGGTTGTGCTCGTCGTACAGCAGGGACGCGACGCGGGTCGGATCGTCGCCCTCGATGTCGTCGGCTTCTGCCTTCGTCGGGTTGCCGTCGGCGTCGTAGGTGGTCGTGGTGCGCAGGCGGTGGTTGTCGCCGGTGACCTCGTTCTCCACTCCGGGCGCGGTGGTGACGGTCGGACGGGACAGCTTGTCGTAGGTGACCGTCGTGCTGACACCACTCGGGAAGCTGTCCGAGATCTCCGTGCTGGTGGTGCGGCGGCCGAGTTCGTCGTAGGTGAAGCGGGTGACGAGGCCGGTCGCGGAGCGGATCTCGGCCAGGTCACCGGTGCGGAAGTACCCGTAGGTGGTGACCGCGCCACGTGGGTTCGTGGTCGTGTGCACCAGGCCCGCCGGGGTGTTGCCGCCGCCAACCGCCGGAGTGCTGTCGGTCGTGTACGTGTGGCGGACGACCGCGCCGTCCGGCGTCGTCTGCGTCTCCAGATCACCGCGCGTGGTGTAGGTGTACGCGGTGCGGTACCGGTTGTCGGTGGCGGAGCTGGACCGGGCGTCGCGGGTCGCGATCACCTTGTCCAGGCGTGGGTCGGTGAGGTTCGACCCGACCGGGGTGTACTCGAAGTACGCGGTCTGGCAGGACGTACCGGTGCGGCAGGTCTTGCGGGTCGTGATGTTGCCGCGTGCGTCGTTGGTCAGTGTCACCGACTTGCCGAGCTCGTCGGTGATGGTGCTCTGGAACCCGTTGGCGTCGTAGGTGAACGTGCGGGCGCCCTGCATGTCGATGGGCGGGAACGAGCCTTCACCACCGCCGATCGGGATCTCGCAGAACGGCTCCTCCTCCGGCGGCGGGCACTCGTACGGCGGCGGGGTCGGGATCGACTCGTCCGGCGGCGGCTCGTCCTCCGGGCGGGACTGACCGATCGGCGCGAGGTAGCGCAGGATGCGGCCGCGCAACGGGTCGTAGTCGTAGAAGTGGGCCCGGTTGCCCGGGTCGGCGACCCGGACCGTGCGGATGACGTTGTCCTTGGTGCCCGTGACCATCGGTGCGCCGAGGGTCCAGCTGCCGCCGTTGCGGTCGGTGTATTCAAGCAGCCGGTCGCGGCCGGTGTCGTACCGCATCTCCGCGGCTGTCTTGCCGCTGGGCAGCACGGTCTTGCTCATCTGCGAGGCCGCGGCCCGCGCGCGATGGTGCGACTGCACGGCGGGCAGGCCCAGCGGGTGCTGGTAGACCGCGACCTCGTCGATCACACCGGTGAACGAGCGGCGCTGCGCGGTCCCCCACCCTGGCAGGTGCGACGGCGTGATCGCGAACGCGGCACCGACCTGGCTGTGGTTGTACGCGCTGTGGTTGATCGCTCCCGCGCGGGTGCCGACGACCTGGCCGTCGAGGTACAGCGTCTGGCTGTTGATGGTGCTGGAGAGCACCATGTGGTGCCACTGGTTGTCGTTCACCGTTCCCGTGGTGACGAACTGGTTGACCGTCCCGGTCCAGAACTGGCCGCGCAGCTTTCCGTCGGTGTCCACATAGACCAGCGGCACCGCCGCGGTCGGGGTCACACCATCGGGCTGGTTCTGGATGCCCAGGAGCGGGCCGCCGTTGGACGTGCGGAACCACATCTCCACCGACAGTTCGCGGCTCTTGCGAACCGTGCCCTGCGGGAGGGTCATCGCCGACGTGGTGCCGTTGAACGTGGCGGCCGTGTCACCATCGGCGATGCCAGCCGAGCCGAGGGTGACGTCCTTGTAGGCGGCCTTGTCGGTGCCGAGGTTGAGGCCGATCTGGCTCTGTGCCTCGGTTCCGGACGGGTCGCCGAGTCGCCAGTACGAGTCGGGTTTGGCGTCGACGACCGTGCTGCGGTAGTGCGAGCCCTCGGTGTACTCGTACGTGGTGCAGCCGTCGGTCGGATCGCACGCTTTGGTGAGGCGGTCGCCGTCGTAGGTGTAGGTCCAGGTCAGCGGGGCGCCGTTCACCGGGTCGGTGCTGACCGTGCGGATGTGCGCGCCGGACCAGGTGACCGTGAGCTTGCGGCCGCTGGTGCGGTTGGTGACGGTGCTGAGCTTGCCGTCGGTGCCGTAGGTGAACGCGACCGAGCGGCCGGCGTTGTCGTAGATCTCCGACGGACGACCGTCGGGGCGGAACACGTACAGGGACGCGGACTTGTCGGTCAGCGTCCACCCGCCGCCCTCGGCCGCGGTGCGCGGGACCAGGGTCGCGTACCGGCCAGGTGGCGGCGCGAGACGGCCGCCGGTGGGCTGGCCGCTCGCGTCGAGGTTGGCGCCGAACCGGGCCTGCTGACCGTCCGGGTAGGTGACGACGACGTTGCCGGAGCCGTCGTTGTCCGGGGTGATCCGCATGTCGTACTGGCTGGACCAGCCCGCGCCGAACGCGGAGTCGGTGCGCGGGTCGAGGCTGTTGTAGGTGCGGACGACCGACAGCTTCGGCCCGATCGTGGACACGGTCGCGTCGACCGCGCTCGCCGTGTAGTTGCCGACCTGCGGGTCGAACTCGCCGGACCGGCCACCGTAGGGCGCGTTGCCGAGGTGCGTGGTGATCTCCGGCTGCGGTACGGCGGTCAGCAGCGCACTGAAGGGCGTCGGCTCGTTCTCCGACGTGCCGTCCGAGGCGTACACACGCCAGTGGTAGGTCTTGCTCCACTGCAACCGTCCTGTCGGCACCGTCCATGTTGGACTCGCCTGGCGGCCCGAGTCGAAGCAGTTGGTCTTGTTCTCGTCGCACACCTCGAACCGGTACTGGGGTGCGCTGCCGGACGGTGCGTCGATGTCGACGGCACGCGCCCACAGGCTCGGCGTCAGCGACGGCGCGGAGTAGCCGTTGGGCGGGTACAGCTCCTGTACGACCGGCGGGATGTCCACCACGGTCAGAACGAGCACGGCAGGGGCGATCTGTTCGTCGGTGAACACCGGGCCGCCGCGGCGCATCATGGTGAACTCGAGCCGGTAGGTGCCCGGCTGCAACGGCTTGATGTAGGCGTCGAGCGTGACCGAGGAGCCTCGCGGGGTCGAGCCCGACAACGAGGCCGACTCGGACCAGCCGAGGTACTCGCCGTTCCGGTTGAAGATCCGGTACGCGAGGGCGTAGCCGGACGTCCACGGATCCACGCCGCGGTTGGTGGCCTTGAGCTTGACCTTGCCGCCCTGGAGCCGCGTGACCGGCGGGTCCGGGACGGGGTTCACGAACTCGTAGTCGGCGTTGAACGGCGTGTGGGTGATCGCGAGCCGGGGCGGGTTCGCGGTGCCGGCCTGGGCGAACTTCTTCCAGCCGTACACGTCGGTCTCGGAGGCGCGGACGGTGAGGCCGTAGTTGTTCTGCTGGCCGTTCACCCACCGCTGCACCAGGTCACGGCCTGCGATGCCGAGCGGGATGGCCTCGGTCGCGGTCGGGCACCGCGAGGTCGTCGTTCCACTCGCGATGAACCCGTGGGCGAAGCTCTTGCTGCCCAACGGGGATGTGGTGAACGCCGGGCCGGGGTAGGAATGGCCGGTCCCCGCCGCCCACTGCTGGGTCACCGCGTGGATGCTCACCGGACGCGGGTTACAGGACCAGGAGTGGTAGTTGGTGAGCGACAGCTGCGCACCGAAGATCTTGTGACCCGCGAGGCCGTCTTCGACATGGGGGAAGGAGAGGTAACTCGCCGCGGTGTAGCTGCCACCGGAGTCGGTGGCACGGCCGACCTTGAGGTCGTCGGTGTTGCTGAAGTTGGTGCCGTCGCTGTTGCGCTGGACGTACATGCTCGACGCGGCGGCACGCACGTCGACCGGCGGGTCCACGGTTACCGGGTACACGCGCTGTGGATCGCGCAGCCACTTCTCGTCCAGGGTCATCCGGATGGCGTCACCGACCAGTTCGTAGGTGACGCCGTAGGAGGTCGCGTACTCCCCCATCCGCTCGTTGTACGCGGAGTCGAACATGAACCCGCGCGGGATTCGCGCCCGCTCCGTTCCCTTCTCGTCGCGGAAGACGATCGCGCCGTCCACGATGGACGCCGTGAGACCGCTGGTCTTGAGCGGGAACAGCCATTCGTGGGGCGCGTCCGGGGACTTCAGCGCGATGGTCTCCTTGAGACCGCGGGTGGTGACCTCGAGCCGTAGGTCCGCGTCCTGCCGCACGTCCGGGTAGGTCACGGCACTGCCGTCGACCGTCCCCGTCGATGTCGCGGCACGGTCCAAACCGAACTCGATCCGGTGCGTGCCGTCGAGGTCGAGCCGTGCCACCGGGCCGGAGCCGGTCGCCTCTGCGGTCCAGACCCGGACGGAGTCCTCGGCGTTGCGCCAGCCCTCCCCGTCCGGCACGAGCCGGGTGTCGATCGGCCGCCAGGTGCCATCGGCCTGCTTGAAGTTGAGGGGGTCCCGGCTGAACTCCGTCGTCTGCGTGCCGTCCGCGTTCTCGAAGGTGCGCTGCGCCTCTTTTCGCAGCTCAGGCAGCTCACGGCTGGTGGCGGTATCGAATCCCCGCACCGCCGGGTCCTGCGACTCGCCGACCCGCGCGACGTTGCGTGCCGCATCAGCCTCCTGCGCCTCAATGGGCGGGTACTTCGACTGGAGTGTCCGCGCATCGGCCGGATTGGCCCGGCCACCGGCCTCATGTGACCGCCCTGCGGCGTCACCCCACTCCTGCGCAGGTCCGGACCCGGGTGCCGCCACCTGCTGGTTCGCACCGGGCGTGTCCGGCCCGAGCGTGGTCGCGACGACCGCGAACACCGTCAACGCGACGAGGACACGCCTCCCCAGCGAGACTTTTCCTGCAGCAGACAACGCCAGCACCCTGACCCTCCAGAACGGATAAACCGCGACAACGGGTGCCCTCCCCGAAGGGCTCGCCGACGCACATGAATACCGGCCAGCAAACTGCATGGCAAGAAGAAGCCGCCGTTCGGCCTAGTCGGAAAATGTTACACGACAAATTTGTGCGCTACCTCACAAACAGGACGGCTTGACTGCTGTCACCTGCGCAAACGACACTGTCCGACGGCCCGCACGGGGACGGGCGACCACCGACGACGCGGCTCGGGCAAGCTGACACTGGGGGTTACCAGATCAATTCGGCGCACACGCGCCGAATTTGACGTGCGGTAATTTCCGGCCTGTTTCCGAATACCGCGTTTCCGCATGGAAACGGAAGGAAACAGCCGTGCGACTGGCTCGCATTTCCACCCTTGTCGCCGTGTGCACGGTGGCCGCGTCCGTCGCGACCGTGCCACCCACCGCCGCCGCGACAGAGAACTCCACCCTTGAGTGCACGCCCACCGCGCCCATCTACCGGGTGACCAGCAACGGCATCATGTACCACTACCAGCACACGGAGCCGGAGACCGGCGCCGACCTCGCATTCGTTCCGAATCCACCGATCATGGGCACCGGTTGGAATCTCGGCCGACCTGTCGCCGCCCCGAACGGCGTCATCTACATGGCGTGGAACGACGGCGCGCTGCGCCGGTACCGGTGGAACGGCACCGGCTGGGACACCTTCCAGAACGGCAACTTCTTCGAGATCATCGAGCCTGGCGGCTGGGCGCAGTACAACACCGCGTCGTACCGCAACCGGATCACCGTCGACTCCGAAGGGCACATCTACACCGTCGAACCTGACGGCCACCTCCACTGGCGGGGTGTCAACCCGACCACCAGCACATGGGAACACCGCGTGCTCGCCGGGCAGTGGGGCCAGTTCGACCTCATCGTCGCGGCCGGCCGCGGGGTGCTCTACGCACGGACGACGGCGGGTGCGCTCTACCGGTACCGCTACGACGCGGCGTCACAACGCTGGCTGATGTTCGGCAAGCAGGTCGGGCACACGTGGAACATCTTCGACCGAGTCCTCTCCGCCGGCGGCGACGTGCTCTACGCCGTACAGCCGGACGGCAAGATGTACTGGTACCGGTGGGACGAGAACACCGAGGCATGGATCTCCAACGTCGGGAAGATAGTCGGTGCGGGCTGGATCGACTGGGCGACATCAGGGATGCCCAACTCGTGCCAGCGAATCGGCACCAGCACACCAACACGGCCCGCTGTACCAGCACAGCCGAACGGCCCCGTCACCCTGCTCAACACAAGCGACGGACACCTGCACTACGGCTACGTCGACCCCGAGGGACGTGCGACTCATGCTGAGGCAGTCGATCTGACCGGCGACACGCCGTTCGGTGCCCAGGTCGTGCCCGGCCTCACTGGAGTCAGCGCGACCACCGCCATGGGCGAGTACCAGGATGGCCGAGTGGTGCTCTCCGCCAACGGCACCGACGCGGACGTGCTTGAGAGCGTGCGCGGCGCGGACGACGTCTGGAGTGCCCCTACCAAGGAAGGTGGCTTTCTGGTCACCGCACCCACGACGGCCCGGCTATCCGGCGGCATCCTTGCCGAGTTCGGCCTCGCCGCCGACTACGGGCTGTGGGTTCGGCGCCAGGTCGCAACCAACGCCCCGTTCGGCGGGTGGCAGTTCGCCGGTTCGACGCCACTCGACCACCAGCGGCTCACCGCGGTGTCGACCAGCGCGGGCGTGCGCCTCGTCGGTCTGGGTCGCGACGGCCAGTTCCGGACCGCGACCTACGAGAACGGTGTGCTCAGCGATTGGACGAGCCTGGGTGGGAGCGGGTTCACCGGCACCGCCTCGGTGGTGGAAATGCCGGGCAACACGGTGCAGGTGTTCGCGACCGACAGCACCGGAACCGTCCAGACCCAGCGCCAGACCGCGACCGGTTTCCCGGGAACGTGGACCGCTCTGCCCGGCATCGCCGCGTCGGGTAGCCCGTCGGCGGTCATGTCCATCGGCGGCATGTTGCAGGTCGTGACCAGAGGTCCGGGCAACTACATTTACTACCGCGGCCAGACGGCACCGAGTTCGACCACGTGGACGGCTTGGCAGCCGATCACACTCGGTGATGAGACCTCCACCGACCCATCGGCACTGACCGTGCCGAGCGCGGGGACCTGGGTGGTCGCGTATCTCACCGACACGAATGAACCGAAGCTCCGCCGAGCCCCGGCATCGGTCGCGCGTAGCACCAGTCCGGGCTTCGTAGAGGTACCAATCCAACGTGGTCCCCTGAGCTAACGCCGTCAGGCGGTCTCTCCCGAGGGACTGTCACGAAACTCCCGCTCCGAGCGCGGCGGACTTGGCTGTTCGCCGCGCTCGGGCTCGGCGTTATACATCTCGTTCCGAATGGATCACTGATCATCCACGGACACGAGAAAGAATGTTCGCACCGTGGGCTCGCAGCCGACCTTCAATCAGGTCGATATCGCTTCCTTCGCCAATAACAGACAGATAGCGGCAAATCGCTGACAACAGCGCGAGCTGACCGCTGCGCGTCTGCAATTCAGGCGTCTCACCGATACGCCGCGCCGTGGGCTCGTGGAGCACACTGTTGCAGTACAACGTCGCCAGGTCATATCCGGCGAACGCCGGACGCCAGCTCTCCCAGTCGAGGATGCACAGCTGCGGCCGACGCAGATTGCCCCAATGCAGGTCAGCGTGCGCAGTTGTCCAGTTGACATCCGCGAAAGCCTTCTCGGACAACGTGAAGCCGAAGTGGAACCTCACATCACGGATCGTGGTATCCACCACGCCCAGCTCGTTGTGCCACTGCATCGGAGTATCAGACAGCGCAGACAACGACCACCCCAGCTCGTGCCACCAGGAGTCGGACAGCATCGGATCGTCACGCAGGACGCCACCTGGGGCGACCGTCTCCCCGGGCGCGAGGGTCATCACCTCGCCCCGGAGTCGACGGCCCCACAGATACTCCTCAGCGTGTCGCCAGTCGTACCACCGGAGCACGATCGGCTTGTCGACACCGAGAATCGAGTTGGCCACGACGTTGCCGTCCCACCGACACACCGGCTCGTAGTCCGCGTCCTCCACGACGACCCGCAGCCAGACATCGCCGTTATCCCCGTCCTGAGCGACCGCCCCAGCTGAACGCATGTCGAAGGTATTCACCGGATCGCCGACCAACCTCACAGCGAGCCTTGCCGCCGCCACGTCGAGCTGCTTGTCGAGCCAGACCCGGCGTTGCTCGACGGCCTTTTCGATTTCCTCGGCGTCCATACTCACTTCTTCGCGAACTCGCCTTCTTTGGCCCAGCTGCCGCCTTTGCGGCCCCAATCCACACCGCAGATGGCCGCAGATGTCGGTGCGTGAGCGGCCACGAACTGTGCCCATGCACCGTTACCTTGCGACACCGTACGCACGATCTGCTCCAGGATCGTCATCCGTTCCCTCTATGCGTAGTAGTTCGGCAAGCGCCAGAACGAGCGCTTGAACGGAGTTGCGACAATGATCGGTCTCCGTTGCTGTGAAGGTGCCGTGCTCGAAGAACCGGTCACCCGCTTGTGTGCCCTGACAGAACGCGAAGAACTCACACGTCTGCTTGCACGTCTCCAACCCGGCCGTGAACTCCTGGACGTACAACAGCCCGTCAGAGCGGTTGAGGATCGTGGGCAGGTCGTCGGCCAGCACGTTACCCGCGATGAAATCGCTGTAGATGGTGCTGCGGACCCCTAGCAATTCTGGCGAAAGCAGCACCACGTCGCCGTTCCAGCCGATCGTCGGAATGGGGTCGTGCTTGGAGTCCGCGTCTCGGCGCTCGCTGGCCAGGCCTAGGAAACCCAACACGTTGTCGACCTCACGCACCGTCAAGTCGGGATTGTCCCGGCACCACTCGAACGTGTCCCGCCAGAACCCGCGAGCGTGCTCGATCGACGGAGTCTGCCCGTCGACGTTCGCACCCTCTTTCGCCTCGACGTTGAACCCGACCCACGACGTACCCAAGTCTCGTATGAAGTCCAGGACCTGCACAGCTTGTCTGGTGCCGCCCTGGCTGACCACGGCCAAGACCGTGAAGTGGATTCCGCGCCGCTTCAAGGTCTCCACACCGGTGACCGTGCGGTCGAACATCGGGTGGCCACCTCGGTCGACGCGATGGCGGTTGAGCGTGCGGGGGCCGTCGATGCTCACTCCCACACCGATGTCGTACTGCTCGAACACGTCACACCAGGCGTCAGTGATCGGCCTGC
Source organism: Actinophytocola sp. (assembly GCF_049647105.1). Taxonomy (GTDB): domain Bacteria; phylum Actinomycetota; class Actinomycetes; order Mycobacteriales; family Pseudonocardiaceae; genus Actinophytocola. The sequence goes on along the minus strand of NZ_JBARWZ010000059.1, from coordinate 74,405 downwards.
CGCCGCCCGTCTGCACCTTGTGCCGCACCCGACCGGCCCGACGCAGCGGTTCGAACGGTGCCAGCAACTCCACGAAGCGCTCGACCCCGACCGCCAGCGGCTCCCCGCCGTGCCACACCACCTCGACTGGCTCCCACGAAGACCCGATGCCATCGGCGATGGCGGTGGCCACCAGCGGCGTCATCTCTTGCTTCAAATGCCGTTCCAGGAGATAGCAGTACGTGCAGTCCATCGGGCACAACGTCGTCGGCTGCACGACGATCGTCCTAGGCTGCTCGGTCAACCAGCGAGTCACGGTTCCTCGTTTCTCCCCGTCACGACAGCCTCCGCCTGCCGAGTCCGTCACCCAAGACGATGCGCCGCTGGTAGCCGGGTGTATCTCATCGCGGCGTCCACAGCAGGCTTGAACGTTTCACGAGCGAAGGCGCTGCCGGCTGCCCTGGCTCAGGGAGACCAATCAGCTCGAAGACGACTTCCTGGATGCCTGAACCTTGCTTGGACCAGACACACCCACCGCCGTTCTCGTCCGCGAGCACGCGGGCAGCGCTGACGTTCGTACGATCGAACACGAAGATCGCGTCCGTGTACTGCTGGCGGCTGAAGCTGCCCGCGATCCCCTCAAGCGGACCGTCTTCGTCCTGGATGAGCCGGAAGACCCACCCAGCTTCCCGTACGTCGAGAAGCTGTTGAAGCTCTGGGTACAGGCGTAACGAGTCGGCGCTCGTGACTTGCGGGTTCATCAGCTCAGCACCTCACCCCGGACGGGCAGCTTGACGAGTTCGCCCGCGATGCTCGCCGCAAACTGCTCGGGAGGCCGACAGTTGCATTCCACCCGCACTACCCGAAAGCCAGCGGCGACCAGCGTGTCTGTCGCCTGCTGGCCTGCATGGCCGCTGCCTGGATTGCGCCGAAAGCGGTTGCGCGGTCCTCGTTCGTTCAGTCGCTCGGCGATGGACACGTGCGTGATCACGTTGCGCTTCTCCAAAGTCAGCCGGGTGGGACTCATGGAGAGTAAACAAGTCGACAGGTCCATGAACAGCAAGTTGCTCATAGTTGCTCACAACTCTGGAAGTAATGAGATGCGGGAGCAACTTGGCGCTATTCCTCCGGCAGGTGATCGGCGAGGTCGTCCATCACACGCGTGATGATGGCGCGGGCGGACCGGCCATAACTGGCGGCGGCCGCCAGTTCGCTGAAGACGTTCGAGTACAGCTCGACCTCTTGCGGTTGGGCAAGATTGAGCGCAGCTGAGTAAGTCTCGACCAGCACCTTCTCTTCGTCGTAGATCCAAAAGCCGTGCCAGGGAGACGCTGCATACTGGGTCTCAAAGCCGATGATCCCGAGCTTGACGTTGGGAAGCACGGAGACGGAGACAAGCCGGTCAAGCTGCCCGAGCATGACCGGCAGCGCGCACATGCGGAAGCGCAGGGCGGCCTCGGTCAGGATGAAGTGGAAGCGCTTGTCCGGCCGGTAGAAGATGTCCTGGCGCTTGATACGACCCTCTACCGCCTCGTTGATGTCGTTTGGCACCTTGAAGATGCGGATGCTCTCGACGAAGCGGGCGCGGGCGTACTCGGCCGTCTGGAGAAGACCTGGGATCACAGTTGACTCGAACACACGGAAGAGCCGCGTCTTCTGGTCCAGCTCGGCGAGTGAGTTCTGCCGCGGCCGGATGCCACCCCGGAGAATGCGCTGCCACTCGGCATGTTGTACCTCAAGAGTGCGGAGCGAAGCGATCAGCGCAACCTTCTGATCCTCGCTGTTGGTTGCCTTCGTCCAGGCCTCGATGTCGCCGGCGCTCGGCGTCTGCTTGCCGTTCTCGATCTTGGAGACCTTCGAGGTCTGCCACGACAGAGGCTCCGCGAGCTGCTTGCCGGTCAGCCCGGCTTGTTCGCGCAACTCACGGAGCCGCCCGCCGAGCGCCGTGCGTGCCTCATGAACATTCGAGACATCAGAGGCTTTGTTCCTTGGCAAAATCGTCCCGCCGCATCGCGTGATGCCACGCAACATCACGCCAGTAGTTGTGTCGGACTATTTCGGCCGGGTCTTCGAGGACCTCGCCGCCCAAGAAGCCCATGCGGTCATCGAAGTGCATCCGAACCAACTTGCGCGAGTCGAACAGCCAGTAGTCGTGTTGTGGCAGTTCCCCCGCAAGGTCGCGAGGAAGGTAGCGGATGTCTTCGCCGGCTCCACCGGTTAACTGAGAGCACCAGACGCCGAAACGGCTGTAATCCGTGAGCGGCATCGTCACCACACGGACCCGCCTGAAGCGTCGCCCCTGCGCTGTCGCCTCGCTGAGCATGTCCAGCCAGCTCTCCATCCACGGCAAGTCGTCCGGCTCGCCAGCGAGGAACTTGCGCAGCGACTCGTTCTCGTAGGTGGCGTCGTACTGGTCGAACGTCTCCAGGCGGAAAGCTGTGTGCTCGAAGGTGTGGAAAAGCTGCCTGAACTCGGGTCCTGGCTTGATCAGTTCGGTCAGCGCTCCTCCCCCTGCATGTAGCGGCGGGCATAGAACTTCAAGACTTCCTCTGGAATCTCGATCAGGGTCTCATAGTCGGGGACTGGCCCGATGTCGGCCAGCACCTGCGGATCGGTCACCTTCCAACCCTGGGCGATGTAGGTGACCCGATCTTCACGATCGGTGGCAAACAGTGTCGGCGAGTTGTCGACCTGGGAGTCGGGGTCTTTGCCGAGGAAGTAAGCATGCATCGTGTCTCCTGTGCGAGCAACTTGCGGGTTTTTGCTCAACATCGTGACGGAGGGCGCCACGTCCGTCAAGGGGAGCCCCCGATGCGACGGATCACGGCTTGATGACCTCACCGCCCAGTAACTCCTGCTCGCGCCTGCACGACACGCAGGCTGAGGCAATCTGCCGGTTGAGCTGAGCAAGGTTGGCAGGCATGCCCACCACACCGGCCGATACCCGCTGGATGGCTGGCGATTCTGCGTGAACTGCTTCGAGCTGTGTCTTTACGACTATTCGGTCGATCAGAGTCTTTATCCGCGCGCCCAAGGCCGCATCAGGCTGCTCCACACGACATCGGCGAGCCGGCCTGGACACAGCACCAGTGGCGTTCTGCTTCAAGTGCACCGCACTGTTCTGCAGGGTGCATACGGCCTATGCCCTACGACTACACCTACGGTCACACCGCCGCGGCCTTCGACTTCGCGATCCCAGTCTCGGCCTGTACCTGACCTTTACTGGAGCCGGTCGGTGAAGCTCGGGACGTAGTCGAACTGGTAGCCCTGGTCGCGGAGGACCTGGATCTCCGGTTCGTACATGTAGCGCCAGCCCTTGTTGGCGTGCTCGACGGACTCGAGCCTGCCGGTCACGTAGTCCTCCACGACCACTCGCCTCTGTTCGTGGTTGACATACATCACGTCGACCCGCTTCGTGCCGCCTGCGGTGCGTTCGACTTTCGAGACCTCCCAACCGTTTCTGAGCTGGGTGCCCTCGAACGGGCGCTGGATCTCGGCCAGCGCGTTGTGTTTGTCGCGGCCGTAGCTGGTCGGATTGTCGTAGTCCTCGCGGCGGGGCCACGGCCTGGTCAGCTCTCGCTCCTGCGGTGTCCCCGACACCTCTTGATCCTTCGACCTTTTCACCGATGGCGTGCGGGCGCCGGGGATCCGGCCGCCCGGCGGCGAGACCTCGGGCAGATCGGTGTTCGGCTGGCCGTTCAGCCATCGCGCGATGTCCTTGTAGATCGCGCCGAAGAGGCCCATCATGCCGAGGGCCTGGTCGTCGGTCATGACCTGGTCGGCCCGTCCACTGGCGCCCGGCCCCAGGAGGTTCTCCGCGCTGTCGTTCAGCTTCTTCTCGATGTCCGCGATGGGCTTGGCGTAGGAGTCGATCATCTGCGTGGCCTGGGAGACGATCTCGGTGGTGATCCCGCCCTGCGCCGCCACCGCCTGGTTGACATAGGAGATCAACTCGCCGACGAGCCTCGTCAGCAACTCGCCGACCTGCCTGCGGGCGTCCGAGGTGACCTCGCCCATCCGGATCGACGCCGCGCTCTTGGCCGCGGCCAGGGTGGCGGCCGCCTGCAACGCGGGCACCATCTCGGCGGCGCGGGCCCGGTACTCGTCGCCCGCGACTCCGCACCAGCTCTCGGTGTCGGTCCGCACACACCCGGCGAGCTGCTCTGCGACCGAGCTGATCTTCTCGCCGGTGCGCTGCCAGGCGTCGGCGTAGTTGCGGATGGCGGCCACGTCGAGCCGCATCCGGTCGTGGACCTCCTGCAGCGGGCGAACCTTCTCGACGAGCCAGCCCAGCCCGGCGGCTTCGAGCTGCTGGATGGGCTTGGTCGCCTGATCGTCCTCGGTCAGCCCACCGCCTGCGTTGAGGCCGTTGCTGATCCAGGTGCCCTCGTCGAGGGACCGCAGCAGGCGCTTGGCCCTTGCAAGCAGGGCCTCGGCCTCCGCGCCCGTCCTCGGCTTCTCGGTGGTGGGGGTCATGCCGTGGCGCTCCCATCGGAGAGGCCGGACCGCTCGGCCTCGAAGCGGTCGATCGCGCCGGTCTCCTGCTGTTCGTAGGCGATGGCGGTGACCTGGATGTTGGTGGTCGCCGCGTCAAGGCCCTGGACGCCGGCGGCGATGGTCTCCTGCCCGGCCTGTCCCGCGGCCTGCAGTGCGGCGGCGACCTGCCTGCCGGTCTCGCCGAACGCGTCGCCGCTCAGGCTTACCGAGGCACCGTCCAAAGCGGACCGCAACTCCCCGCTGAGCGTGTTCAGCTTGCGGGCATGGCCGGACAGGGCCGCCGTGTCCACCTCGTAGGACTGGGTCACCGCTCCTCCTTGTTCCACACGTCTTCCAGGACCGAGCGACCATCCCAGTCGTCGATGCCGGCGGCGGTCGGCGCCGTGGTCTCGTTCTGCTGCTGCTTGGTTGGTGGCACGGTCACCTTGCTGACCGCGGCAGGCTCGGGCTTCGGCGGGGGCGGTGGCTCGACCATCCGCCAGGCGGCGCGGCTCATGGGATCCGGTGGCGGTTCGGGGAACGACCGGCGCGCGTCGGCGATGATGAGGTGCGTGCTGGCATCCTGGTCCCCCAGTGTTTCCTCGATGACCTTCGCCACGAGGTCGGGAATCTTCGCCTGGGCGCGCTCGAGACATTCCATGATCTGCCCGGCCAGTTCGGGCTCCGGCACCGGATGCCAGCGCTCCTTGAGCACCAGACCGGTGAGCACACCGGTCGCCGACACCGTGACCACAACCATGCCGTCACGTGACTTCTCGGTAATCGACAGGTGAGAGACGCGCTCGTTGAGCTGCTGATAGCGCTTCGCGTTCTCGGCGACTTCCTGCTGCCAGTCAGCCTTGCCCGCCACCCCGCCTCCCCGGATAACAGCCCGCAGGCCCCCTTGGAGAGTCTCTCAACTCGTTGACCAGCAAGGCAAGGAACGCGACGGTGACCGAGGAAGAACATTCCTTGTGCGAACGTTCGGGTTTGGGTTGTTCACTCATTTGTGTACATCAACAAGGCTGAATCGCTCGTACACTGGGGCCGATGTCCTGGTTCTTGGTGATCAACTCGATCTCCAGCCATGACGGGATCGAGTTCGTCGATGACGCACCCTTCGGACGAGACCACCAGGTCGTTGGTGGATGACGACCACGAGATCCAGGGTGGTTCCGAGGCTCAGCTGCGCCAGGCGCACCGGCTGGAAAGCCTGGGCATGCTCGCGGGCGGGGTGGCACACGACTTCAACAACCTGCTGGCGGTGATCACGAGCTTCGGCACGTTCGTCGCCGAGGAGATCGAGGCGGCCAGGAAGATAGGCTGCGATCACCTCGATCGCGCCGCACAGGACATCGACAGGGTTCTGCGAGCCTCGCGACGCGGTGTCAGCCTGACCCAGCAGCTGCTGACCTTCGGCCATCGCCAAGTGGTTCACGCGGAGGTGCTGGACGTCAACACGCTGATCACCCGGTTCTCGCAGTTGCTGCAGCGGACCCTCGGTGAGCACATCATCATCGCCCTGGAACTCACCGATGAGCCGTGCATGATCATGGCGGACCCGGATCAACTGGAACGAGCCCTGCTCAACCTCTCCCTCAACGCCCGCGACGCGATGTCCGCCGGCGGAACCCTGCGCATCGAGACCGCCAACGTCGTCGTCGACGCCAACAGTGCTCGGGCCCAGTCCGGTGCCACGGAGGGTCCCGCGGTCCGGATCCGGGTGAGCGACAACGGCGGCGGGATCCCGCCCGCGGTCCTCGACCAGATCTTCGAGCCGTTCTTCACCACCAAGGGCCAGGGCGGCGGTGGGAGTGGGCTGGGGTTGGCGTGCGTCTATGGCATCGTGACCCAGGGCGGGGGGATCATCCAGGTCAACTCCCGGCCCGGTGTGGGAACGGCCTTCACCATGCTGTTCCCCGCCACCAGCGAGGCTTCCCCGGCAGCGTTCGTGTCCGCACCGTATGAACGCAGCCCCAAGGGCGAGATCGTGCTGGTGGTCGAGGACGACGAAGGGCTGCGTGAGATCACCGAGCGGATCTACCTGCGCAACGGCTACCAGGTACTCACCGCGGCCAACGGTACGGAGGCCGTCGACATCGCCAGGAACTGCTCCGGCGACATCCACCTCCTGCTTACCGATGTCGTCATGCCCGGCATGCTGGGCAAGGAAGTCGCGGAGAAGATCCGCGCGATCCTCCCGCACGTCCACGTGCTCTACATGTCCGGTTACGCCCAACCCGTCCTCGCCAACCAGGGCCGCCTCGAACCGGGCACCGTGCTGCTGGCAAAGCCCTTTACCGAGGCCGAACTCATCAAGAAGAGCGGGCAGGTCCTCAACGGAGGCTTCGCCGGCTTCCGCACCAGCGACCCGGCCGTCACCAGCTGACGATCAGCACCGCATCGCGGAACCGGGCGACGACGTCGGGCAATCACCCGGTCGGGATGAGCCGATGGCCGACCTGAGCCGGACACACTGTGGCCTCATGCCGACAAAGGGTGGTGCAGCAATGGCGCGAGGAAACCAGGAGCTGGAACCGGCGGTCGCCGCGATCCGGGCGTTCGACGCGTTGCTCGAGGCGGCGAAGTACTCCGGCTCCGGCGCACGCACGCTCGGCCGGCGCCTGGGTCGCCGAGCGGCGATCGTGAGCGTGGAGGGTGCCCACCGGGTCGGCGGTGCCTGGCACGTGCTCCGTGTCGGGGCACCGCCCCGCGCACGGGCCCGGCGCAACCGCAAGGTCGTGCTCTTCGGCGTGACGGCCGGTGCCATCACGGCTGTGGCGGTTCGTGGTGTGGTCGTCAGACGTGCGTCCACCACCAGCCAGGACCCGACCCGGAGCGCACGCGGCGGACTCCGGTCGGCCACCGAACCAGCGTCCGTGCCAGTGCCGGCAGGAGCCACGGCGAACAAGGCGGCACAGCATCCACTGAACTAGTGCCCCGCCAAGGCGAAGAGGGCACGTTTCTCCACGGCCCAGGCGGCCGCTGGCGGCGTTGCGGGAAAGCCCAAGTACAACCCCCGGTACAAGCGGCTTTCCCGCGCCTTGCCAGCGACCACCTGGATCCACGGACAAACGACCCACTTCTCACCTTGACTGGGCACTAGCTGAGCACCTTGGTCTTGGCCTTCTGATAGTCCTCATCGGACAGCACGCCCCGCTCGCGCAGGTCGGCCAGCTTGGTCAGCTCGTCCGCGGTGCTCACTGAGCTGGACGACGCGACCTCCTGGATGTACTGGCGCGACCGCTCCTCGTTCCGCTGGGCCTGCGCCCGTGCCCGCTCGTTCATCGAACGGCCCCGCGCGATCAGGTAAACCAACGCACCCAGCCACGGCACCACGATCAGGAAAAGCATCCAGCCCGCCTTGCCCCACCCGGACAGCTCGTGGTCGCGGAAGATGTCACCCAGAATCGAGATCAACAGCCAGATCCATGCGAACAACATGAAGAACCAGAAGATCGACACCATCACGTCCCACAGCGACATCGCCAGCTCCCTACCGGGCAGCACCCAGCGCCGGGGTGACGCGAGGCGGCTTACCCGGTGGCAGCCTGCGCCGGACGGACTCCGCCGACCTCACTCGCCGGGGGTGACATCCGGTCACGAAGCCAGCCCGGCCATGACCGAAACGTGCCGTCCAGATGCGGGGATGCCAGAATTGACGGTCGCGCCCCCGGTCACGTTCGGTTCATCTCACCCATTTCGGGTGAGATGGACCAGCGGCGTCAGGTGGCGGCGGGTTCGGCGGGTTTCGCGGGACGCTCCACGGGCTCCTGGCGACCGGGACGCCACCGGTGACGCGACTTGCGCTGCTCGGCCAGCGCCGCCCGCTCGGCCTCGTCGATCTCCCTCGCGGACGACCGGAGGAACGCGTCGGCCCAGCGGGCTCTCGGATCGATGTCCACCAGCAACGCCTTGGCCAGCAGCGTCAACGGGATCGCGAGGATCGCGCCCAACGGGCCGAGCAGCCACGCCCAGAACGCCAGCGACAGGAACGTCACGGTCGTCGACAGGTCAACGGCGTCCCCGATGAACCGGGGCTGTACCAGCGACTGCAGCACGAAGTTGAGCGCGCCGTACACGATGATCACGACGAGCATCAGGTCCGGCCCGCCGGACAGCAACGCGAGCAACGCCGGTGGCACCAACCCGATGATGAAACCGACGTTCGGGATGTAGTTGGTGATGAACGCCAGCAGGCCCCACGTGATGGCCAGCGGCACGCCCATGATGGCAAGCGCGATCCCGTCCAGGACCGCGACGATGAACCCGAACACCGTGGTGACCAGCAGGTACTTCCGGGTGCCCTTCGCGAACCGCGCGAGCGCCGTTGTCACGCCCGGCCGATCCGCGGTGATCGACAACACGCGTTCCCCCCAGCCGGAGGACTCCACGGTGAGGAACAGCAACAGCGCCAGCAGGAACATCAGGCTGGACGCCAGCCCGGCGATGCTGCTCAGCAAGCTCGAGAGCAGCCCACCCACCTTGCCCAGGTCCAGCGAGTCCGCGGTCTGCCTGAGCTGATCCGTGCCGACGCCGAACCGGGCCAGCCAGTTCGTCACCGACGAGGCCAGATCATCGGCGTTCGCCGCGTACTTCGGCACCTGGGTCGCCAACGCGGCCACCGACACGATGATGCCGAACGCCAGCACCAGCAGGACACCGAACACACAGACCACCAGCACCAGCGTGGTCAGCCACCCCGGCAGACCCCGCCGGCGCAGCCCCGACGCCACCGGCGACACCGCGATCACGATCACCAGCGCCAGGAACACCGGGGCCACCATCCACGCGGCGGCTCGCACTCCCGCGAACACCACCACCACCGCGGCACCACACAGCAGGATGATGAGCGCCCGCGGCAGACCGGACGCCGGATCGCCGCTGGACCGGGAATCAGGAATCTGACCAGCCGGTGTTGTCATGCGCGGAACATAGGCTCGCGACGGCAGAACCGCGTCACCCGGACCGAACGAGACCAGCCCACCGGCCCGCCCCTAGTCCGCCTCCCCGGCATTTCAAAGTGTTGGTATCGACCCAGCTACACCTGCGGATCATGGGTGGTTAGTGGCTGGGTGCCGTCACGTTCCCCTGAGGTCGCTGTTGGGCAGGCCCAGACCCTCGCACAAAGATCCGATCCATGGGACTGGCCCTGGTCTGGGGAGGCGGACTGGTCAGCGGCGGCGGAAGATGCGGCGGACGGTGCGGCGCGTGGTGCGGCGGGCGATTCTGCGTGATCTGAACATGGTCTGTCTCCTTGTGTTCGTCGGGTCAGCGGCGGCTGGTGGCCGCCATTTCCTGGGTGTGCAGTTCCTTCGCGTCCTCGGCGGTCAACATGCCGATGCCGATCAGGTCGAGAGGGCTGACGAAGCCGTCGCTGATGCGGAACCCGCCTGCGGCGGCGATCGCGTCGCGCAGCGGGATCGCCCAGACGTGTTCCAGCAAGATCAGTGCCGCGGCCGAGTCGTTCGGGATTTCCGCCAGGACATCCCATGCGTCCTCGTCCGTGAACACTTCAATGCCGTCGGCCGCGGCCGCCGCGCCCGCGAACGCGCCGTCCACCATGCCCTTGTCACCATCGATGCCGAGGCCGATCAGGGCGCCGACCTTGCTGCCGAACTCGACGGCCTCCTCGTCGCTGAGGTTGCTCAGGTGCAACACCTCGACCTCACCGTCCGGGTCCTTGTGTACCGCAAGGGCATCCACGACGTTGACGGTGTCGCTCTCATGCAGACGTTCGAGCTCGGCGATGATCCGGCCGTGGAAGTTCGGCTCCGGGAATCCCAGCACGATGAGCTGAACTGGTCCTATTGACATGTCATGTCCTCTCGACGGTCCCCGTTCTCCACACTCGACCATCGCGGCGTGGCTCGCCTCACCCAAAACACGCGAGGCCGGGACCCGGCGGCGGCAGGCCCGGCCTCCCGGACTCCCCTCGGGGGCACGAGCGGCTGCGCTCAGGCGGACCGACTTCATCCCCGCCGGATGAGGACGGAGTGGTCGGCGTGGCGAAACCTTCGACCGTCCCGGTCCGGTTGAGTCACGGAGGTTGCCATGACCGCAAGGTTCACGGTGGGCGAGAACTTCGATGAGCGCGCACCGGCCTCCAACTGGACCGGCTGGATCGCCTTCGGCGCCGGGATGCTGATCTTCATCGGCGCGGTGAACGCGCTCGAGGGCTTCACCACCCTCGTCAACGAGAACACCCTGGTCACCTCGGAGGAACTCGCGGTCGCCATCCCCCTCACCGCGCTGGGCTGGGCGAATCTCGTCCTCGGCCTGCTGTCCGTCGCCATCGGCATCGGTGCACTTCGCGGCAACCGGTTCGCACTCGTCGGCGCGGTCATCGTGGCCGGGATCAGCGCGATCTCGCGCCTGGTGTTCATCGCCGCCAACCCGGTCTGGTCGCTGGTGGTCATCGCGTTCGACGTCATCGTGATCTACGCGATCGTGGTACACGGGCGGGACATGAAACGCCTGTGGTGACACGCACGGCGGTGACCTTTCATCCCATCCGGGTGACGAACCTCCAGTCGCGCGGGACCAAGGATGACTCAGTGCAACAAGACAGGAGACGACCATGAGCGATCACGCAGTTCACGGAACCGCGAGCGGAGCCGTGCCCGTGACCCACGGGCAGACCGCCAGGCGGACGGGGTGGGTCGGCTGGCTCTACTTCGGCGGCACCATGCTGATACTCGTCGGCACCTTCAACCTCATCGAAGGTCTGGTCGCGTTGTTCAACGACCAGTACTACGTACCGACGCGACAGGGCCTGCTGGTGTTCGACATCACCACCTGGGGCTGGATCCACCTGATCATGGGCGCCCTGGCGGTCATCGTCGGTTTCGGCGTGTTCGTCGGCGCGACGTGGGCCCGGATCGCAGGGGTCGCGTTCGCGAGCTTCAACGCCATCGCGCAGCTCGCGTTCCTCTCCGCCTATCCACTGTGGGCCACGATCGTGATCACCATCGACATCCTGATCATCTGGGCGCTCATCGTCCACGGCGACGAAACCAGGTCCACTGAGGACTGGTGAGTCCGCACGACGAGGTACCACCGGAGGAGGTGAGCCGTCAAGCGAATCGCCGTGCTGCCCACCTGTTGTAGGTGATGCGGGGTCAGTCCCGCTCGCGCAGGCTGGGCTGCGGGCCGGGGAACCGAGGGAGGTCGAGAACGTGACCGAACAGCCGATGGGGGGCGAACCGGTGAGCGCGATCAGGATTGTCGTTGGTGGCCCTGGAGATCACGCGCTGCGTGACACTGATCGTCCTCGGGATCGTGGTGATGCTCGACTCGACGCGGATCCGGTCCGCGGTCTGGGGGACGGTCAATGTTCGTGATCCTGATGGTGCTCGGCGTGCCGCTCGTGCTCATGGCCGGCCCGCTGCTACTCGAGCTGCTGGAACGCAAGATTGGCGGGAAACCATGACCGATCCGCAACAACCCTCGCACGGCAAGCTCGACCCCGCCCGGCTGTGGTCGGGCGGGGCGGCGACCGCGGTCGTCGCCGCACTGATCGCGGTCGTTGGCATCCTGCTCTGCCGCAGCGTGCTGGACGTGCCCGTGCTCTCGCCGAAGGGTGAGGGCGTGTGGGGCGACGCGAGAACGGTCACCTTCGCGCTCGTCGCAGGCGGGATCGCGCTCGCGGCGACCGCGCTGATGCAGCTGCTGTCGGTGACCACGCCCCAGTTCCCCACGTTCTTCACCTGGATCATGGTGCTGCTGACCGCGATCGCCGTCGTGATACCGCTGAGCCTGCCGGTCGGGTGGGACGCCAAGCTCGCCACCGCGGGGATCAACCTGGTGATCGGCATCGCGATCACGTCGATCCTCCAGAGCGTCGCCCGCAGCGCGTACCGCAGGGCACCTCACCCGCCCAGCAGCGAACCCGGATCCACCGGCGTGCCCGGCATGCCGCCACCCTGGCAGTCCACATAGGACATACACGGAGGGGCTTCAGGCGTCTTCGTCGGGTTCGAGGAAGTGGTACAGGAGCACCGGGTCGGGCGCGCCGACCGCCTTGGTCCACTGCCGGCCATCCCACCCGCACACGATGTTGACCGGGTCGTACCCGGTGTCGGTCGAGAACGCGCCGGGGTGTCGCGTGTGCACGAGGTCGGACCACCATTCGGGGACCGCGGCGAGCAGGTCGGTCTCGTCCTCCGCGCTGGACCAGGTGACCGCGGCGGCGAAGAAGGTCTCGGTGTCCTCGACATCGTTGCCGACCAGCAGTGCGTGATCCGCGTCGACGCGGTGCAGTTGGAACCAGTCGCCGCCAGGCCCGACGTACCGCCCGTCGCGTTCGTCCAGCGGTTCCGCGCCGGCGAGCAGGCCGGCCAGCTCGTCAGGGGGTGGCAGCTCCGTCACCGGCCGCCCGTCCACCAGCGGCAGCGGCCCGTCGACCGGCCCCAGCAGGTAGCCGCGGACCACCCTGGCGGCCGGCGGCACCGGGCGCGGAGAAAGGCTGATCCCGAACAGCCACGACCGCGCCTCCCGCAGATAGGCGAACCGCGGGAACACCTCGTCGTCGGCACCGTCCAGGAACGGCTGCTCGAACGGCAGGGGCTCACCGCGGGCAGACCCGCGCACTGCCCCTCGGGTGGCCTCGGGACCGATCTCGACGAACCGTTCGATCCCGGCGCCGCGATCGAGGTAGGCCAGCGTCGCCCGCTCGTCCTCGACCAGCTCGGCCCGCACCGGCCGATCCGCGCCGACGTGCCGGTTCACCCGCTGGTTCTCGACGTTCGACGGCACCATGCACATCACCGTGTCGCCGAACTCGCCCAGCCACACCTCGGCCGACTCCGGGTGGGTCCGCTCGATCAGCGGAATCGCACAGGTGTGGTCGTACACGCGCCCGGGGAAGAGCTGTTCGGCGATGGCCCAGCCGGACCGGGTCCGCGCCGCGGCCGCCGCGAGCGGGTCGTCGGGACGAGGCCCCAGATAGGTCTCCCGCATCGCCACGGACGCGCGCTGTGATCCGAAACTGCGGTAAGCCACCATGACCGCAGATCATGCCCCAGCGCCACGTCATGTGCGGAGGTTGCGGACCTCTCGGCTGAGGAGGGGCAGCAGGCTGACCACGATGACGGCGACTCCGCAGGCGATGCTGACCTCGTTCGCGCCGTAGCTCGCGGCCAGTGGTCCCACGGCCAGTTGTGAGAGGGGGATCGCCAGGTAGGACAGCAGGTCGTCGTAGGAAGCGACCCGCGACAGGGACTCTTCCTGGACAGCCGCTTGGAGTGTGCTCTCCCAGGTGATGGCCGCGACGGTGAAGCCGAGGCCGCCGAAGAAGGCGGCCGCGGCCACGACCCACGCGTCCCCGGACATGCCGATCGCCAGCAGCGGGAGGCCGGCGAGAGTTCCCCAGATCCGCCCGTCGCGCAGCGGCCTGCGCAGCACGATCCTGACGGCGGCGACGCTCATCAGCAGCAGCCCGACCGCTCGCACGGTCTGCACGGTGCCCCAGCCAACGGCGCCGTCGTTCCCGGACACCACCTGCGGGCCCAGCACGTTCCACGGCCCGACGTTGAAGGCGTTGACGATGGCGAACGAGATGGTCATGACGACCACCCAGCGCATCGACCGGAACACCGACCAGCCTTCGACGAGATCACGCCACAGCGGCCGGCCGGCGCTCGGCGGCCGGCTCGCGCCAGGAATGCGGGTGAAGGCGGCCGCGGCCAGGAGGTAGGAGGCGGCGTCGGCCGCGAGGGCCCACCCACCACCGACCGTGGCCACCAGGACACTGGCCATCATCGGACCGAGGATCCGCACGGTGTTCTGGCTGCCGGCCAGCAGGGCGTTGGCGCGCTGAAGATCATGACGCTCGACGAGTTCCGGCACGATGCCGCGGAGCGCGGGTTGCGAGAACGCGCTCACGGCGCCGCTGACCAGCGCGAGGCAGGCGATCACGACGAGGTCGTACCGGTCCGTGATCAGCACGACGGCCATCACGGCCATCACCACGGCGGTCGACAGGTTGGTCACGATGAGCACGGTCCGCCTGCGCACGCGGTCGGCGACCGCGCCGCCCACGAGCAGGAGCACCAGGGTGGGGATCATGTTCGCGGCCAGGACGACGCCGAGATCGGCCACCCTGCCGGACGCCTGGAGCACGGCGAGGGCAAGCGCGACCGTGGTCATGGAGGAGCCGGCCAGATCGACGGTCCGGCCCGCGAAGAACCAGCCGAACCGGCCCCTCAGCAGGTGCTTCACCGGTGTGGGGGTTACCCCCGCTGTGTCGGTCACGCAGGCAATATCGGGCACCGTCGAGGGGCGGGTGAACTCTTGCGACAGCTGTCGTAACAATGACTGGGTGACCCTCCTGCGGTTCAGTCCGGACGCGTTGCACGCGAGCAGGTTCGCGGTGTCCCCCCTTGCCGAGACGCTCAGCGAGCTCACCCGGCTCAGGCAGGCGCTCGACCGGCAGGTCCGGGACCAACGCATCGAGGCGTTCGGCCGCTGGCTCGACTCGGACGCGTTCGCCAACGGCTTGGTGCGGCTGGTGACCGCCACCAAGTTCCTGCCCGACTTCGTGGCCGTTCCCCCCGCGCGGGGGCTGGACATCCGGCTGCGGGACGAACTGGCGGAGATGTGCGCGATCGAGGACCGGCAGGCACGCGCCACGCTCGCCGAGGCGCAGCGGTACGCCTGGGCCGGCGAGGGGCTCGACTGGGCAGACGGCGCCGGGATCACCGGCCGCGCGGCCGAGGTCTTCGCCAGGTGCTGGGCGCGGTTCGTCGAGCCGGACTGGCCGCGGCGGCGGGCCATCCTGGAACGCGACATCCGCCACCGCGCCGGGGTGATCGCGGTCAGTGGCTGGCGACACGTCCTGGACGGCATGGCGCCCGACGTCCAATGGGTCGGCCACGACGCGATCCAGTTCTCCACCCAGACCTACACCGACCGCCACATCGGCAGCGACGGCCTCGTCTTCGTGCCCCACACCGGCTTGTCCGGGCGATGGACCTGTGAAACACCATCGCGGATCGCGTTCGTGTACCCGGCAAGAGGAGCCCTTGCCGACGGCTCGCCGGTAGACGGCGGCATGGCCCGCCTCTTCCGAAAGGGCCGGGCCCGTGTCCTCGCCGAGGTGCGGACGCCGGCGACACCGTCACAGCTGGCGGCCGTGCTGGGCGTTTCGCTCGGCACCGTGTCCGCTCACCTTGCGGCGCTGCGCGCGGCCGGGGTCGTCACCACCCGGCGAAGCGGCCGGGCGGTCTACTACGAACTCACGTCAGCCGGGGAGGAACTCGCACGCCTCGTAACAACCAACACCGAACCGAACGATCAGGCCCTGCCCCATGGATCTTTGTGCGAGGGTCTGGGCCTGACCGACAGTGATCTCAGGGGAACGTGACGGCACCCAGCCACCAACCACCTGCGGTCGAGAGGGCCGCCGGGTCGGGACCAACACTGTGAAATTCCGGGGAGGCGGGACCGTGCTCTCAGCTTTGGCGGTGTGGTGTGGGCGCCACCGCAAACTGGTGGTGTTGTTGTGGGTGTTGCTGGCCGCGGGCTTGCTGGCCGGGGCGCGCGTGGTCGACGGAAGCACGGCCGACGACGTTGCTGTGCCCGGTAGCGACAGCGAGGCCGCCAATGCGTTGCTGTCCGAGGCGGACGTGTTCGGGCGGCAGAGTTCCCAGCTGGTGCTGACCGCGCCGAGGGACCGGTACGTCGACGCGCCGGAACTCCAGGCCGCAGTACGGGAGACGGTCGACGCGGTGTCCGCGGTGCCGGGCGTCGGCCAGGTGCCCGGGCGGGTCGAGCCGAGCCCCGACCGGACGGCCGTGCGGTTCAGCGTGCCGCTCGACGCGGGGGTCACCTCGGACAAGGCGCTGGCGCAGCGGGTGCTCGACGCGGCGAAACCGGCCCATGCCGCGGGGATGGAGGTCGCGCTCGGCGGTGCGCTCGGGCGGCAGCTGTCCGCGCTGAACTCCCGGCCCAGCGAGATCATCGGCATCGTCGCCGCGCTGGTGGTGTTGCTGCTGGCGTTCGGCTCGGCCGTCGCGGCGTTGCTTCCGGTCGTCACGGCGCTGCTCGTGGTCGTCGGTGGGCTGGCCGGGCTGGACATGCTGAAGAGTGCGGTGAGCATTCCCGATGTCGCGCCGACGCTCGCCGCGATGATCGGGCTCGGCGTCGGGGTCGACTACACGCTGTTCCTGGTCAGCAGGCAGCGCAGGCTGCTCGCCACCGGCTTGTCCGTGCCGGCGGCCGTGGCCGGCACCGCGCGGTCGGCGGGCGCGGCGGTGGTGTTCGCCGGCGCGACCGTGGTCGTCGCGGTCAGCGGGTTGATGCTGACCGGCGTCGATTTCGTGTCCTGGCTGGGCTGGAGCAGCGCGTTGCTGGTCGCCGGCGCCGTGCTGTCCGCCGTCACCCTGACTCCCGCGGTGGTCACCATGGCGGGCGAGCGGCTCGGTCGTGGCCGTCCGGCGGCGGCCGTCGACGAGGCCCTGGACGAGAACGTGTGGGGCCGGTTCGCGTCATGGTCGGCCCGCCGCCCCGTGACGGTCGCCATCGCCAGCACGGTCGTGCTGCTCGGTCTCGGCGCGCCGGCGCTCGCGTTGCGGCTCGGGCAGTCCGACGCGGGCGACCGCGGCACAGACCAGCAGACCGTGCTGCACTACCTGGCCACCTCGGCGGCGTGGGGGCCAGGTGAGAACGGCCCGCTCAGCGTGGTGCTGACCGACCCGGCCAAGGCGGAGGCCGCCGCGGCCACGTTGAACGGGACCACCGGCGTCGCGTCGGTGTCGCCGCCACGTCCGCTGCCCTCCGGGGCGGTGACCCTGCGGGTCGTCCCGTCCACGGCGCCGTCGGACCCCACCACCGACGACCTCGTCGAACGGTTGCGCGACGAGGTGTTGCCGAGGTTCGGCGAGGCTCACGTCGGTGGCGGCACCGCTACCCGCATCGACCTGGCGAACCGCATCACCGATCGGTTGCCGTGGCTCATCCTGGCCGTCATCGGCGTGGCCTGCCTGCTGTTGCTGCTGGCGTTCCGGTCGGTGTTGCTGCCGGTCAAGGCTGCGCTGATGAACATCGTGTCGGTGTGCGCCGCGTACGGCGTGGTCACGGCGGTGTTCCAGTGGGGCTGGGGAGCGGGCCTGCTCGGCCTCGACGGACCGGTGCCGATCGACAGCTACGTGCCCATGGTGCTGTTCGCCGTCCTGTTCGGACTGTCCATGGACTACGAGGTGTTCCTGCTGTCGGCGATCCAGGAACACTGGGTCCGCACCGGTGACAACCACGTTGCCGTGCGTCGCGGCCTCGCCGAGACCGGCGGCGTGATCACCTCCGCCGCCCTGATCATGGTGTGCGTCTTCGCCAGTTTCATCCTGGTGGACAACCCGACGGTGAAGATCTTCGGGCTCGGCCTGGCCACCGCCATCATCGTCGACGCCACCATCGTCCGCTGCCTGCTCGTGCCGGCCACTATGGTCCTGCTGGGCCGCTGGAACTGGTGGCTCCCGC
Organism: Actinophytocola sp.; assembly: GCF_049647105.1. GTDB lineage: Bacteria > Actinomycetota > Actinomycetes > Mycobacteriales > Pseudonocardiaceae > Actinophytocola. The sequence goes on along the minus strand of NZ_JBARWZ010000059.1, from coordinate 56,474 downwards.
GCCGGCTCGACCGGTTGCTCCCACACGTGCTCGACCACCGCGCTCCCGTGCCAGGGCACTCGGCACCGCGACCGGCCTTGCCAGCACCTGGTCCAGGACGTCGGTGAGGAACCGTGCCGGGTCGGGGACCGGTGCCGTGACCCGCATCGCGACGATCGCGTCCGGCCGCACGAGCAGGGCCCCGTCCTCGCGGCGGTGCTGGCCGCCACTCGGTGAACGCGGCTGGGTGCCGGCTCAAGGCGTTGCCCGACGGCTTGCAGACCTCCTCGCTCGCATCACGAACACACCCGTGCCGATCAGGACGACGAACGCGCCACAGATGACGATGCCGAGCGTGACGGACCCCGATGGACCCGGTGCGGGCAACTCCGGCGCGTCGGCGGCCTTGACCAGGACCCGCACCTGGTCGTTGTCCGGTTGCAGGAAATAGAGGTCGTCGCCCGGTCCGACGACGAGCTCGGTCACCGAGCCGTGGTCGCTGCGATGGACAGTGGTGATGTCGCCGTTCGGGGAGAATCGGCGGATCTCCCGGCCCGCGCTGACGAACATCACCCCGTCCGAGGTGAACGCGACATCGTTCGGATCCTCGATCGTCGTGTCGAACTTCGGTCGCTGTTGGTCCTGGCTGTAGGACTTGCGGACAACGGGTTCGGTCTTTCCCTCCACCACCCGGTGCACGCCGCCGTAGGTCATGACCACGTACAGCTCTCCGTCCGGATCGAGCGCGATGCCGCGGAACGACTGGTATTCGTCCGGCTTCAGCACCACGTCGAGGGTGCCGTCCTGGCTCAGCGAATAGAGACCGTGCTCGGTGCTCAGGTACAACGTGCCGTCCGCCGCGACAGCGAGATCCGCCGGGTCGCCCTCGCGGAAGGTGTACTGCGTCGGTGAGGACCAGTCCTCGGGCGGCAGGCCGGCGACCCGGTTGGTCATGCCACCGCCGAGCAGCGTCACCACCGAACCGTCTGGATAGGCCCGCAACGCCGCGTTCGGGACCAGGTAGAGCGAGCCATCCGAGCCCGAGGCGAGCGGCGCGCCCCCCGGCGGGAGAGTCGGACCGTACTCGGCGTAGGTGACCAGGGGTGGGTCGAGCTCGACCGGCCGCAGATCGCCGTTCGGCCGGGTCGAGTACAGCCCGGTCACACTGGCGATGTGGATCGTGCCGTCCGCACCGACCGCGAACGAGTCGAGACTGGCGAAGGGAACGTCGGTCGCCCGCCGCGGCGGCGACGTCGGACCGAGGTCGGCCACGGTGCGGATGGTGCCGTCCGGGGCGACGGCACGAACCAGGTCGGAGGCGGTCAGGACGTAGACCGTGCCGTCCTCGCCGACCGCGACACCGGTCGGGTCGGTGAGCGCGGCCTTGGTCGCGGGCCCGCCGTCGCCGGTGTCGGCGTGTTGCCCGGTGCCGGCGACCGTGCTGATGACGCCGCGCGCGTCGACGCGGCGGACGCGGTTGTTGTAGGTGTCGGCGATGTAACGCACACCGTCCCGGCCCACGGCGACACCGAAGGCGTTGTTCAGCACGCCCTGGTCGGCGCGTTGGCCGTCGCCGGCGAAACCGGCTGTCCGGCCACCCGTGACAACGCCCAGCGTGCCATCCGGTCGCGCCACCTCGACGGTGTTGCCCGCGTCCTGGATGAAGTAGACCGAGCCGTCCGCGCCGACCGCGAACCAACGCACGTCACGAATCAGCGCCTGGTGCGCGGGGACGGTGTCCTCTTCCGCCTCCATGCTGTATCCGACCACCAGCCGCCGGCCATCGGCGTCGATCCTGTGGATGGCCTCGTAGTCGGAGACGTAGACGGTGCCCTCGGCGTCGGTGGCCACCAGCCGCGGCGCCTCGAGGGAGGCCGTCCGCACGTCGGTATCGATCGTGCTGATGACTCCGTGGGCATCCACCCGGTACAGCCTGCCGTTGGCGGTGAGGTAGACCGAGCCGTCCGGCGCGGTCGCGACCCCGGACGGCTTGTTCAGCACGACCTCGTCCGCCGCTTCGTCCACATACTCCCCGTCGGTGTCGCCACCCGCTCCGGTACCGGCGAACCGCCGGACGGTGCCGTCCGGCGCGACCGCGCGCACCTGGTTCCCGGCAGGCTCGGTGACGTAGACCGTGCCGTCCCCACCGAGCGCGATCCCGCCGACTCCCTCCTCGCCATCCTGGACCGGAGCGGCTTTGGCGGCCGGTGGGCGCTCACCGGAGCCCGCGACCGTGTGCACGGTGCCGGGCCTGTCCTCCGCCCACGCCGATCGTGCCGGCGCCACCGGCTCGGCCGCCGTCGATCGGCCGTGCAGGACCAGGCGGAGCACCTGGTCGCTGATCCCTGTGCGCGACTTGGCGTAGGTGAAGTACAGGTCGCCGTCCGGCCCTACGGCGAGGTCGGCGTCGAACATGCCGGCCAGGGCCTGGCTGACCGGCACGGCGGTGCGGTTCTTGCCGGCACGCATGATCTGCCTGCGTTCCTGGTCGACGAAGTACACGGTCCCGTCGGGCGCCACGGCCGGCCCGCTCGGCGCGCGCTCCATGGTGACGATCTCGCGTGGCGGGCCGGTCGCGCCGAGGACGTACACCGAGCCGCTGCCTCGATCGCCACCCACCTCGTCGTCCTCGGACAGGTACACGGTTCCGTCGCCGCCGACCGCCAGGTGCACTCTGGCGAAGTCGAGCACCGCGTCGCCCACGGGAGCGACAGCGCCGGACGGGTCGACGCGGACCACGCGCTTGGTGGCCGAGTTGTACAGGTAGGCGTTGCCCGCGCCGTCGACGGCGACGTCGTCGCTCCCTTCGCTTGGCCCTGCCGCGCCGAGCGCGCTCTCACCCGCGAGCACCGTGACCGTGCCACCACGGTCGATCCGGCGGAGCTGCCGCGCGTGGCCGTCCTCGAAGGTCACGAACAGAGCGCCGTCCGGGCCGACCGCGGTTGCGGTCACGACCTCGCGGGCCACGCTGCCGGAGCCCGCGACGAGGACGGTGCTGATCACCCCGTCCGGCGCCACCCGCCGCACCCGCTCCCGGTCGTTCAGATAGACCGAGCCGTCCTGGCCGACCGAGATCCGCTCCGCGACGATCCTGGCTTCCCGCGCCGGCCCGCCGTCTCCGGAGTATCCGGCCTCGCCGAGCCCGGCCACCACGACGAGCTGCCCCGGCCGCAGCGGCGCGCCGGAAGCGTCCTGGGCAGGCGCGCTGACCGTGAGCACGGCGGCCACGACCGCGGCCATGACGAGTGATCGGTTGTGAGACAAGAGGCCCCCCGCTGTACGAACAGTGTGACAATGCCGACGCAGCTGTCCCGACGGCGGTTCCGCCGGGAGCCGAGATCGGGCCAGGAGTCTGTCAGCGGGGGCGATACCTCGAGGAGATCGGACTGCTCCGGCACGCGGAGGTGGTGCTTCAGGAAGCCGTCAACTGTGGCTACGTGCAGTACCTCGAGAAGCTGGTTCAGCTGCAGTTCCGGGCCGGGAACGTGGCGGACGCCGAACGGACACTGCGCCGCGCTGTGTCGACCGGCAACTATTACGCGATCTTCCGTCTGATCAAGCTGCTCGACTCCACCGGACGCGCCAACGAGGTGGAGCACGTCCTCCGAGACGGCGCCGAGGCCGGCAGCCCGGACGCGGTGCGCAGCCTGGTCAATCTGCTCGACCAGTCGAACAGATCCTTCGAAGCGGACCGCATTCTGAGACAGAAGGATGCCGATGGTGTCCGGCCCGCCGGGCACATGCTCGCCATCCGCGAGTTCTGCAACGGAAACGCCGAATCCGCGTTGCGCAGACTGCGAGAATGGGCAAAAGACGGCGACCTCGTCGCGCAGGATATCGAGAGCAAGCTCAACCACACGTTGGTCGACGACGCGACGCGAATCGCGGAGCAGTCGGCGGCCACTCCGATGCCCAAGGCACTCCCTGGCGTTGCGGACCTGAGCCGCGCTAGGGAGCGTCCCTAGAATGGGTCCTGGACTCCTGACAGATGTCCGCGTAGGTGCGCGAGTCCTTGATCAGGTCGTCGCAGAAGGCGGCGACGTCGTTGCCGATGAGTTCCAGAACGCCTTTGCCGGACGCGGCACCCTCCGCGAAGAAATCGATGATTACCGAGAGCAGGGATCCGTCGGGTAGGTCGATCGGTACGACCTTGAAGAAGTACCTCTCGATCTCCTTGTAGACGATCTGGTAGTCCTGCGGCAACGCCTTGACCCGCGCCACGTGCGCCCGCCACTGCTTCTTGCCCTCGATGATGTCCTGGATGCCCACGTCAGCCTCCCAGCCTGCCCAGTTTTCTCGCGACGTTCCTGTTCAACTGCTCGCGCCACCGGTCTCGATAGGTCCTGCGTTTTTCTCCGCCTGCCAGTGCCGCGCAGAAACCCTCGATGTCCTCACCCAGCACCTCGCGGATGCTCTGTCCATCGGCCGCCGTCTCTTCGAGCAGCCCAAGGGCACCGTCGACAATCGGCATCAGGTTGCGGCCGGTGAAGTCCGAGTAGGGAGAAAAGACAAACCTTGATCTTCTCCCACGCCGCCCGGTGGTCGGCAGGCAATGCCTCGGCCCGGGCTTCGAACGCCTTCCATTCCCTGGCGAGATCGCTGCCGGTAATGGTCTCCCAGAAGTTCATCTCCCACCCTCCTTGAGCTTGTCGATCCGCGAGGTGACGTACTCCCATTTCGCCCAGAACGTCGCGAGTTCTTCGCGCCCCGCGTCGTTGAGTGCGTAGAACTTGCGCGGCGGGCCCAGCCCGGACGGGCGTTTCGTCACCTTGACGAGCCCGTTCTTCTCCAGCCGCAGCAGGATGGTGTACACCGTCCCCTCGACGACATCGGCGAAGCCGAGTTCGTTCAGCCGACGCGTGATGGCGTACCCATACGTCTCCTCGCTGCCGACGATCTCGAGCACGCAGCCCTCGAGCGTGCCCTTCAGCATCTCCGTCAGGTCGTCCATCGCGAGTCCTTCGATCCCGGTACTCAGCGGCACTGAGTACCGGTACACGGTATCACCGAGTAGCGGTAGGAGTCCACTGCATCGACATGCGCGGAGCCTCGATCCGCAGGACTTCGAACCCGAGGCGGGCATAGAGGGTCTGCGCGGGATTGGTGACGAAGACGCTCAGCCGGACCGGAACGCCGCGCCGCGCAGCGGCCAGAAGAACGCCCCGCAACAGCTGGGTGCCGATGCCGCGGCCTTGCGCCTCGGGGAGCAGCGCGATCTCCTCGATGAAGTCGCATTCACTCCGGTGAATGACACACACGTAGCCGACGGGTCGCCCGCTCTCCTCGACCACGGCGAATGGCAGATCGCCGAACTCCCTGTCGGCGGTTGCGCGCTGCTCAGGGTCATCCCACCCCGACGTCTGCTCGACGTATGCCCGCAGGGCCGCCCGCCGCACCTCGAAGAGGAACTCTCGATCGCTGCTCAGCGCGTGCCGAACCCGAAGATCATGGGAGCGCACCATTTTCGTGAGCCTACGAGTTTCGGCAGACTGGTCGCATGACAGGTCTGACCGCCGAACTCGTGGTCGATGGTCGTGCACCGCGGACCCCGGTCCTCGCCCCGAACGGGCGCCTGCTCTGCTACGTCCTCGCTCCCAACAGCCGGACCGGCGACCACTTCGACACCGAGCTCTGGCTCGTCGACACCGACGACGCCGCCGAGGCGCGCCGGTTGACCGCCGACACCGCGACGGAGTCCCGACCTCTCTGGTCCTCGGACTCGGGCACGCTGTTCTTCCTGTCCGACCGCGCGGACCGGGGTATCGCGCAGGTACACCGGCTCACCCTCGCTGACGGCACGGTGACCGCGGTGACCGACTGGCGCGCGGGCATCACCGACCACCTGTCGCTCGCCGACCCCGACCTGGTCGCGCTGCTCGCCGAGGACGAACCGTCCGAGCAGGAAGCGCGCCGCGCCCACGACCGCGATGACGCCATCGTCGTCGGCGAGCGCGAACCACGTGCCCGGCTGCGCCTGCTCGACCTGCGCACCGGCCGGGTCACCACACCGGCTGTGTTCGGCGACCGGCACGTCGTGGAACTGCGGCAACGCCCCGGCCACGGCCCTCTCGCCGTACTCACCCAGGCCTGCGCCGACCACGACTACGGCCCACGCACCGGCCGGCTGCACCTGTTCGACCCCACGACCGGGACCGCGGCGGACCTCGGACCAGTCGGCGCCGAAGCACATTCGCTGGCCTGGTGGCCGGACGAGGACGGTTGGCACCTCGGCTACATCGCCCTCACCCCACCGGTTCTGCAGGCCGGCACCGCCGTCTTCGACCTGGCCGTGGGAAGCCGCGTCCTGCGTAACCGGACTTCCGGTCTCCCCATGTGCCCCACCGAACTGCGCCAGACCGACGCCGCCCCGCTCATCGTGTTCGCCAACGGCCTGAACACGACCCTGGCCCGGCTCGACCCCGCCGGCCCGACACCCCTTTCACAGCACCCCGGACGCCTCGACGGCCTCACCACCACCCCCACCGGCGAGAAGATCGCGGCACTGACCGGGACCCGGTACCGACCCGCGAACGTGCACATCGGGCCACCGGCCGGGCCACTGCGAAGGATCACCGACACCCGCCCGGAACTGGACGGCATCGCTTTCGGCACGCAGCGACCGCTGGCCTACCGTGCCGCCGACGGCCTCGACCTGGACGGCCTGCTCGTACTACCGGTCGGAACGACCGCTCCGGAAGGACCGTTCCCGCTGGTCACCGTCGTGCACGGCGGCCCATACGATCGCTACGCCGATCACTGCCAGCTGTTTTCGTTCCCCAGCGCACAGTGGCTGGCCGCCGCCGGCTACGCGGTGTTCCTGCCCAACCCTCGCGGCGGCCAGGGCCACGGCCACCAGTTCGCCGCCAGCGTCGCAGGCCGGGTCGGCCAAGAGGAATGGACCGACATCCTGACCGGCATCGACCTGCTCATCACCGAGGGCATCGCCGACCCCGACCGGCTGGGCATCGCAGGCTGGAGCCACGGCGGGTTCATGGCCGCCTGGGCCATCGGCCAGACCGACCGGTTCCGCGCCGCGCTGGTCGGCGCGGGCGTAACCGACTGGGGCATGCTCGCCGCGACCGGGGAGAACGGCCAGTTCGAAACCGCACTCGGCGGCAGCACCGGCTGGTCCGGCATCGGCCCGCACCCCCACGACGCGGTCAGCCCGATCTCCTTCGCAGGCAACATCGCCACCCCGGTACTCATCCTGCACGGCGCCGAGGACACCAACGTCCCACTCGGCCAAGCCGTGTACCTCCACCGGGCGCTGCGCCACTTCGGTGTCGAGCACGAGTTCGTGATCTACCCGAGAGAGGGCCACGGATGCCAGGAACGCCACCATCGACTCGACGACCTGCGCCGGACCCGGGCCTGGTTCGATCGCTGGCTCCGGCCCTGACCGGACGCGTGAGCCGGTCAGCCGAAGAGGCGGCGTTGGATCTCGTGCCGGTAGTCCTCGAGGGTGTTGTCCAGGTGGGTGGCCGTGGCGCGGGCCGCGCTGTCGGGGTCGCCCTCCCGGATGGCCTTCAGGATCGCCGCGTGCTCCTCGATGGCTTCCGGTGCGTGACCGCCGACGGTGCCGTGCATGCCGATGATGTTGGACTGACGTTGCAGGCGGCGGGCCTCGCGCACCGCCGCGACCAGGAACTGGTTGTGCGAGGCGGCCGCGATCGCGAGGTGGAACTCGTCGTCGCCGCGGTCGAACAGTGTCGCCTCCCCGGTCACGTGACCCTGCCTGCAGGTCTCGGCCGCGGTCTCGATCGCGCGTAGCTCCGCCGGCGTCGCACACGTCGCAGCGAGCCGGCTCGCTGCCGTCTCCTGCACCCGGCGGAACTCGAACAACATGTACACGTGGTCCAGATCGGTCGGCAGGAAGAACCCACCCCACCGCGCCGAACCCAGCATGCCCTCGTCGTCGGCGACGTAGAGGCCGCGGCCCTTCTGCGCCCGCACCCGCCCGATCGCCGACAGGATCTTCACCGCCTCACGCACCATGCTCCGGCTGGTGCCCAACCGGGCGGCCAACTCGTTCTCGGTCGGCATCCGGTCGCCCGGCCGCAACCCCGACTCGGAGATCAACAACAGGATCCGCTCGGCCACCAGCTCGTACCCGGGCCGGTACGCGTCCGCCGAGGGCGCGACCTCCTGGTCCCGAGCCGGTTCGCCGGTCATGGTCGGGAGGGACGTGCCCGGCACGGCCTTGTCTCCTTCGTCATGGGTCACCCCGGAAGAGTACGACCGGATCCGCCGACCCAACCGGAGGATCCGGTACCGAAAGGAGAACAACGACGGATAAGTATGATCCATTCTCGGTCAGTCTTGACGGTTCTGTACCACCCTAGGCTAAAGTGTGATTCTGGCGGCCTTGTCGACCCAAATATAAGCCGGACACATATCACCAGGCTGATCTCCAGCACTGCCCGGCGCCGAACAGGTCGCAGTGACCCTCGCATGCCCAACGTCCACGGCGACTGCTTCTGCTCGCGTCGTCCTGGGAGCGCTCCCAGGACGACGCGCCCCGCCCCGCGCAGACAACGGAGTCCTGATGAGAATGTTCGCAGTGGCCGTGCTGGTCGCGGCCACCCTGGTCTTACCAGCGTTCGCCGCACCCGTGCCCGCGGCGGCGCACGCGGTGAACCCCGCCGACTTCCAGCAGGTCGAGCTGGCCAGGGGCGTCTCGGAGGTGGGCGAGCCCATGTCGCTCGCCGTGCTTCCGGACCGGTCGGTGCTGCACACCGCACGCAACGGCGTGCTGCGGCGCACCACCGCCGACGGGGTCACCAGCGTGATCGGCACCCTGTCCGTCTACACACACGACGAGGAGGGCCTGCAGGGCGTCGGGGTGGACCCTGGCTTTGCCGGCAACCGGTTCATCTACCTGTACTACGCGCCACCACTGTCCACACCGGGCGGTGACGCCCCGGACACCGGGACGGACTTCTCCGCGTGGAACGGCGTGAACCGGTTGTCCCGCTTCACTCTCAACGCCGACTACACGCTGAACACGGCCAGCCAGGTGACCGTGCTGGACGTGGCGACCAGCCGGGGCATGTGCTGTCACGTCGGCGGGGACATCGACTTCGACGCGGCGGGCAACCTCTACCTGTCCACGGGTGACGACTCGAACCCGTTCGCCTCCGACGGGTACACGCCCATCGACGAGCGCACCAACCGCAACCCCGCCTACGACGCCCAGCGCAGCGCGGCCAACACCAACGACCTGCGCGGCAAGGTGTTGCGCATCAAGGTGAACGCCAACGGGACGTACTCGATCCCCACCGGCAACCTGTTCCCGTCCGGCACCGCGGGCACGCGGCCGGAGATCTACGCGATGGGTTTCCGCAACCCGTTCCGGTTCGGCGTCGACAAGGCCAACGGTGCGATCTACCTCGGCGACTACGGCCCGGACGCCGGCACGACCAACAACAGCCGAGGGCCCTCGGGGCAGGTGGAGTTCAACCGGATCACCTCGGCGGGCAACTACGGCTGGCCCTACTGCACCGGCAAGAACACCACCGCCGAGACCTATGTGGACTACACGTTCCCGTCCGGGCCGTCCGGCAACCGGTTCAACTGCGCCGCGCCGGTCAACAACTCGCCCCGCAACACCGGGCTGACCACCCTGCCCGCCGCGCGCGCGGCGTGGATCAACTACGACAACTGCTCGTTCTCGGCGTTCGGCTGCGGGTCCGAGTCGCCCATGGGCGGCGTCGTGTATCGCTACGACGCCGCGAACCCGTCGACGGTCAAGTTCCCGGCCGCACTGGACGGGCACGTCTTCGTGTCCGAGTTCGGCCGGCGCTGGCTCAAGACCGTCGAGGTCAACAGCGACGGGTCGGCCGGACAGGTCAACGACTTCCCGTGGGGCGGCACCCAGGTCATGGACACCGCGTTCGGCCCGGACGGCGCGTTGTACGTGCTGGACTACGGCACCGGATGGGGCAGCGGCAACGCCGAGTCCGCGCTCTACCGCATCGAGTACAACCCGGCAGGCAACCAGGCGCCCACCGCTCGCGCGAGCGCCGACCGCACCTCCGGGACCTCACCGCTGACGGTCGCGTTCTCCTCGGCGGGCTCATCGGACCCGGAGGGCGGCGCGCTCACCTACCAGTGGAGCTTCGGTGACGGGACCACGTCCACGTCGGCCAACCCGAGCCACACCTACACCGGCAACGGCCAGCGCACCGCGACCCTCACGGTGACCGACACCGGCGGCCGCACGGCCACCGCGAACGTGACGATCACGGTCGGCAACACGGCACCGACGGTCAGCATGAACACCCCGGCCGACGGCGCCCTGTTCAGCTTCGGCGACACCGTGCCGTACACGATCACCGTGTCCGACCCGGAGGACGGCACGATCGACTGCGGCAGGGTGAAGCTGTCCTACATCCTGGGCCACGACGACCACGGCCACACGATCACCTCCCGCACCGGATGCACCGGAACGCTGCAGATCCCGGTGGACGGCGAGCACGACACCGCGGCGAACCTGTTCGCGGTGTTCGACGCCGAGTACACCGACCTCGGTGCGGGCGGCCAGCCCGCGCTGACCACGCACACCCAGCACACCCTCCAGCTGCGGCACCGGCAGGCCGAGCACCACACCGCACAGTCGGGCACGGGCCTGTTCGACAAGTCGGCCGCCGAGGGCGGCAGGACCGTCGGCGACATCAACAACGGCGACTGGATCGCGTTCCAGCCCTACGCACTCGGCGGAGAGACCAGGTTCACGGCGCGGGTGTCCTCCGCCGGTTCGGGCGGCACGCTGTCGGTGCGGACCGGTTCGCCGACCGGGCCCGTGCTCGGCTCGGTCGCCGTGCCGGTGACCGGTGGCTGGGAGACCTTCACCGAGGTGTCCACCACCCTGGCCGGGGTTCCGTCCGGTACCACCACGCTGTACCTGACGTTCTCGGGTGGCAGTGGCTTCCTGTTCGACCTGGACGCCTTCACGTTCGGCACGTCGACGGGCGGCGGCACCTCCCGGATCACCGGTATCGGCGGCAAATGCGTCGACGTCAACGGCGCCAGCTCGGCCGACGGCGCCAAGATCCAGCTGTGGACCTGCAACGGCGGCACCAACCAGCGGTGGACGGTCAGCGGGAGCACGCTGGCCGCGCTGGGCAAGTGCATGGCCACGGCAGGCGGTGGCACCACCGACGGCACCCAGGTGCAGTTGTGGGCCTGCAACGGATCCTCCGCGCAGAACTGGTCCGTGCAGGCGGACGGCACCATCCGCATCAGCGGCAAGTGCCTGGACGCCAACGGAGCCGGCTCCGCCGACGGCACGCAGCTGATCATCTGGACCTGCACCGGCGGCACCAACCAGAAGTGGACGTTGTCCCAGGAGGTCAAGAGATGAAGCGCTCGTTCACCCGGCGCGTGCTCGGCGTGATCGCCACCGCCGTCACCGTCCTCGCTTTCGGTTCGAGCCCACCGGCCGGCGCGGCCGACGCACCCTACGACGTCCTGGTGTTCTCCAAGACCGCGGGCTTCCGGCACGACGCGATCCCCTCTGGCATCCAGCTGATCCGGGAACTGGGCGGCGCCAACAGCTTCACGGTGACCGCGACCGAGGACTCGGCCCAGTTCACGACGGCCAACCTGGCCCAGTACGAGACGGTGGTGTTCCTCAACACCACCGGCGACGTGCTGGACGCCGGCCAGCAGAGCGCGTTCGAGTCCTACATCCGCGGCGGGGGCGGCTACGTCGGCATCCACTCGGCCGCCGACACCGAGTACGACTGGTCGTTCTACGGCGAGCTGACCGGCGCGTACTTCGCCTCCCACCCGGCCATCCAGCAGGCCACCGTCCGGGTGGAGAACCGGGCGCACCAGGCCACCCAGCACCTCGGCCCGGCCTGGGTCCGCACCGACGAGTGGTACAACTTCCGCGCGGGCGTCCGGTCCAGTGCCCGCGTGCTGGCCACACTGGACGAGTCGACCTACTCCGGCGGCACGATGGGCGCCGACCACCCGCACACCTGGTGCAAGACCTACCAGGGCGGCCGGTCTTTCTACACCGGCGGTGGGCACACCCAGGCGAGCTATACCGAGGCGAACTTCCGGGCGCTGGTGCTCGGTGGCATCCGGTACACGGCAGGCCGGACCAAGGCGGACTGCCGGCCGGAGAACGGCTACACCACCCTCTACAACGGTTCGACCACCGGCTGGTCCCAGTCCGGGCCCGGCGGGTTCGCCAACGGTGACGGCACGCTGTCCTCGTCCGGCGGACTGGGCATGCTCTGGTACAGCACCAAGGAGTTCGGTGCGTACTCGCTCAAGCTGGACTGGCGGGTGGCCGGTGACGACAACTCGGGCGTGGTGATCGGCTTCCCGCCCGGCTCCGATCCGAACGCGTCGCTCGGCCAGGGCCACGAGATCCAGATCGACGCCACGGACTCACCGGAGCGGACCACCGGTTCGATCTACGGCTTCCAGGCGCCGGACACCACCGCCCGCGACGCGGCACTCAACCCACCTGGCGAGTGGAACACCTTCGAGGTGCTGGTGGAGGGCGAGCGCGTCCAGGTGTTCCTGAACGGAGTGAAGATCAACGACTTCACCAACACCGACCCGGCCCGCTCCCTGGTCTCCGGGCACGTCGGCATCCAGAACCACGGCACCGGCGACGACGTGTCGTTCCGCAACATCCGGATCAGGGAGCTGGGCGGCTCCACCCCCACCACCGGCCCCATCGTTGGCGCGGGCGGCAAGTGCGTCGACGTCAGCGGCGCCGGTTCCGCCGACGGCACGAAGCTCCAGCTCTGGTCCTGCCACGGCGGCACCAACCAGCAGTGGACCCGCGATGGCACCACCTGGCGCACCCTCGGCAAGTGCATGACCGTCGCGGGCACCGCCAACGGCGCTCCCGTCCAGCTGTCGACCTGCAACGGTGGCGCGGGACAGAACTGGACCACCGGCGCTGGTGGCGCACTCGTGAACCCGCAGTCGAACAAGTGCCTCGACGCGAACGGCGCGAGCACCGCGGACGGCACCCCACTCATCATCTGGACCTGCCACGGCGGCACCAACCAGCGATGGACGCTGCCCTGACGCGCGAAGGAGCGAGCAATGGCGCGAGTGCTGATCCTCACCGGCGACGCCGCCGAGGAACTCGACTCGATGTACCCGGTGTTCCGCCTGCGGGAAGGCGGGCACGAGGCGATCGTGGCGGCCCCAACCACACGGCCGGTGAAGCTGGTGGTCCACGACTTCGAACCCGGCTGGGACGCCTACACCGAGAAACCCGGCCACCAGCTACCCGTCGACCTGGCCTTCGCCGACGTGCACCCATCGCGCTACGACGCACTCGTGATCCCCGGCGGCCGGGCACCCGAGTACCTCCGCGCCGACCCCGACGTCGCCCGGATCGTGCGCCACTTCTTCGAACAAGGGCTTCCGGTCGGCACGATCTGCCACGGCCCACAGGTGCCTGCCGCGCTCGGCCTCCTGCGCGGCCGCACCACGGCCGCGTTCCCGCCACTGAGGACCGACATGGAGCAGGCGGGCGCGGTCTTCGTCGACGCGCCTGACGTCGTGGACGGCACGATGGTGTCCTGCCGTGGCTGGCCTGACCTGCCCGAGTGGTCCCGCGCCTTCATGCGGGTCCTGGAGAAGGCCGGACGCCGGCCCGTCGACGGGCCGGCGTCCGGTACCACCACAGGATGATTTCTCAGGCGACCGTGCAGGCCGCGCCGTTGAGGGTGAACGAGGTCGGCTCACCCGTGTTGCCGGTGTGGGTGGCCTGGAACCCGATGGTGACCGACGCACCCGCGGCGATTCCGGGGTTGTAGGCGACGTTCCTGGCCGTCACCTGCCCGGAGGTCGGCGAGTAGCCTGCGCTCCAGCCGGAGGTGATGGTCTGGCCAGCAGGCAAGGTGAAGACCAGGGACCAGCCGTCGACCGAGGCGGTGCCGGTGTTGACGATGGTGATCTCCGAGGTCAGACCGGTGTTCCAGGCGCTGACGGTGTCGGTGACCCGGCACGTCCCAGGCTCAGGGTCCGGGTCCGGGTCGGTGCCCTGGAACTGGGTGAAGAACCGCCACACCTCACCCGATGTCCAGGTCCGCCAGCCATCGCCGCCGCCATCGATCGGACCCGGGGTGTGGCCGCCGTCGAACGCGGCCCACACGACCGGGTATCCGGACCGGCACCCGGAGTAGGCGGTGACGATGTGCGACCGGCTGCCCGCCGAGGGCTCGGGTGGGTTCTGGGACGTGCAGCCGTTGTTCCGCACGAACCTGTCACGCAGGGCCCGTCCCTGCGAGATGTTGAGCACCGTGTCACCGATGCCGTGGATCCCCAGGTACGCGATCGGGTCTGAGCCACCGGCACAGCCGCTCAGCTGTGCGCCCGAGTAGACGGCGACCGCACGGAAGACGTTCGCACGCGCGCACGCGAGCGCGTTGCTCATGCCGCCGCCGTAGCTGAAGCCCAGGGCGAAACGCTGTGTCGTGTCGACGCAGAGATCGGCCTCGAGCTGCCTGATCATGTCGTCGGTGAAGGTCACGTCCTCGCCGCCGGAGTTGGCCCAGCCGTTGTTGAAGCCCTGGGGCGCGACGAAGATGGCGCTGTTGTCCGCCAACCGCATCAGCCCGTAGTAGGACCAGTTCGCCCCGTCGGTGCCGCCCGAGTCGACGTCGTTCGCGGTGCCACCCAGCCAGTGGTACCCGAAGATCAACCGGTAGGGATGGTTCCGGTCGTAGCCGTCTGGCAACCTCAGGATGTAGTTGCGGCTCTTGCCGCTGCTCTGGATCGTGTGGTTGCCGCTGGTCAACGTCGGGGCCTTGCCGCACCCCGCCGATGCAGCGGCCGTGCCGGCATCCGCGGGCGCGGCCTGCGCGATACCACCCGAGGCCAGGACGAGAAGTGCCGCGACCGCGACAGATCCGAAGTAGGATCGATACCTCACCATCACACAACTCCCTCCATCATCCGCGTTGAAGTTGGAACCGCTGGTTGGCGGCGGTGCCGGGGGTCCACTGGGAGACGCGGGCGCCGTCGGCGGTGGACGCGTTCCACACGTCCATGGCCAGCCCGCTCTGCCGGTTGACCATGCTGACCACGCCGCCGCCGTGGTCGGCCACCAGCCACTGCTGGCTCGACGCGTTGGTGTCCGGCTGCTGGGTGATGTCCGCGCCGCTGTTCGCGCTCGCGACCTGCAGGACCAGACCGCTGTGCCGCGCCCGGATCCGGTAGTGGCCGCCACCGGAGTCGAGGAAGTCGAACTGCTGGTTCTGCCCACCGGTGGCCTGCCACTGGTGCAGAAGGGCGCCCGCGGCCGTCGACCCGCCGCTGACGTCGGCGAGCTTCCCGCTGTGCTGGGCGACCAGCCGGTAGTACACGCCGGTCTCCACCACCGGCGCGGAGCCCTGACCGGTGGCGCGGTAGGTGTGGCCGGCCTGGCCGGTGAACTCGACGACGTCGGCCTCGGGCCTGGCGGCCCGCACCACCTCACCGCTCGTGGTGTCACGCAGCTCGTGGGTGCCGGTGAACACGCGGCCGCGGATCCGCACGGTGCCCGCGCGGTCGGGAACCACGGACAGCTCGGTGAGCCGCCCGCCGCTCCATGCCGCGCCCACGGTGTACCCACCGCGTCCGCGCAGGCCCGCGACGCTCCCGGCCTGCCACGCCGACGGCAGCGCGGGCAACACGTGGAGCTCGCCGTTGTGGCTGTGCAGCAGCATCTCCGCCATGCCGGACGTCGCGCCGAAGTTGCCGTCGATCTGGAACGGTGGGTGCAGGTCGAACATGTTGGGCGCCAACCGGTCCGGCGTCACGAGGGAGCGGATCAGGTCGTGGGCCCTGCTTCCCTCCTCCATCCGCGCCCAGTAGTTGATCTTCCAGGCGAGCGACCAGCCGGTGCCCGCGTCCCCGCGCAGCTCCAGGGTGCGGCGGGCGGCCGTGTACAGCTGGGGCGTGCCGCGCCTGGTGATCTGGTTGCTGGGATGCAGGCCGTACAGGTGCGAGATGTGCCGGTGGTTCGGTTCGGTCTCCACCCAGTCGTACAGCCACTCCTGGACGTTGCCGCGCGAGCCGACCTTCATCGGGGCAAGCCGCTGCCGGGCCGCCAGGACCTGGTCCCGGAAACCGGCGTCCACGCCGAGCGCCGCGCAGGCACCGGCGCAGCCGTCGAACAGGTCGCGCAGGATCTGTGAGTCCATCGTCGGCCCGGCGCACACGCTGACCCCCGAGTGGTGGGCCAGCTCCGGTGAGTTGGACGGGTTGGTGACCAGGTACCCGAGGCTGGGCTCGGTCACCAGGGTGTCGAGGAAGAACTGCGCCGCGCCCTTCATCGCCGCGTAGTTCCGCCGGAGGAACTCGACGTCACCGGTGAACCGGTAGTGCTCCCAGATCATGGTGGCGAGCCAGGCGCCGCCGGTCTGCCACATCCCCCAGAACGCGCCGTCGACGACCGACGACCCGCGCCACGCGTCGGTGTTGTGGTGGGTGACCCATCCTCTTGCGCCGTACTGCACGCTCGCGGTGCGTGCGCCGGTCACGGTGAGGTCGTCGATCATGCGGAAGACCGGCTCGAGGCACTCGGCGAGGTTGGTCGTGTCGGCAGGCCAGTAGTTCATCGGCAGGTTGGCGTTGATGGTGTACTTCGAATCCCACGACGGGGCCATCTGGTCGTTCCAGACGCCCTGCAGGTTCGCGGGCTGCGTACCGGGTCGCGAGGACGAGATCAGCAGGTACCTGCCGTACTGGAACAGCAGCGCGGAGAACTGTGGATCGTCGACGTTGTTGTGCTGCGCGATCCGGACGTCGGTCGGCTGGTCGGCCGAGGACGTGCGCCCGAGGTCGATGGTGACCCGCCCGAACAACGCCTGGTAGTCGGCGACGTGCCGGGCGCGGAGGGCGTCGTGGGTGATGCTCTGGGCCGCGTTCAGGCGGGTACGGGCGATGCCATGGTAATCGCCGTTCACGGTCCGGTAGTCGACGTGGCTGGTGCCGATCGACACCAGCACGGTGACGCTGGTGGCACCCGACACCCGCAGCGTGCCGCCGGAGCTGGTGACACTGCCGCCCTGTGCCACGGCTCTGGCCAGTGCGAGGAACCGAACCGAGCCCGCGATGCCCCGCATGTCACCGGAGACGCCGTCCAGCGCGATCGTCGTGCTGTCGGGACTGGACGCCGTCGCGCGCTGCGGGGTGCCGAACGCGGCCGTGAACGAGACCGCGCCAGGCGTCTCGGCCGTCAGGCGCACGGCGATCACCTGGTCCGGCGCGCTCGCGAACACCTCCCGCCGGTAGCGCACGTTGTTCGCGACATAGGTCACGACCGTCGTCGCGGTGGTGAGGTCCAGCCATCGCTCGTAGCCCGACACCCCGCCCGCCGATGGCAGGGTGAGCCGGAGGTCGCCGACGGGCTGGTAGGCCAGCTGCCCGCCGGGGACGCCGAGCATCGTCTGGTTGATCAGGTCCTGCGCCTGCGTCCACTGGTTCGCGAACACCTGCTGCCGGATCTGTGCCAGCGCCGCGGCGCCCCTCGGGTTGCTGTAGTCGTGCGGGCCACCTGCCCAGACCGTGTCCTCGTTGAGCTGCAGGCGTTCGGTGTCGGTGTTGCCGAACACCATGGCGGCGAGCCTGCCGTTGCCGACCGGCAACGCGCGGAGCCAGTCCGACCCGGCGGGCTCGTCGTACCACAGCGCCAGGTCGCTCGCCGCCCGCACCTCCTGGGGCGCGGCCGAGTCGGCACGGGCGGTCGCCGTCCAGCCTGCCTGGGCCAGTACGGCGCCCGCCGCGCCGAGCCTCATCACCTGCCGTCGCGTCAGGTCCGGCATCTCGCTCCCCCGTCAGCCCCGGTGCGCGTGCTCACTGGAGCGACCACTGCTGGTTGGCGCCGCCGGTGCAGGCCCACAGGTGCGCCAGTGCGCCGTTGGCCGTCGAGTTGTTGCTGACGTCGAGGCAGAGTCCCGACTGGGCACTGGTGATCGTGCCGTTCGCGTTCAGGTTCCACCTCTGGTTGGCGCCACCGTGACAGGTCCAGATGATCGCCGCCGTGCCGTTGACGGTCCCGTTGCCCGACGCGTCAAGGCAGCGCCGGGAGTCGCCGGAGTAGACGGCCAGCTCGCCGGAGGAGGTGTGGGTCCACTGTTGGTTGGCGCCGCTCGAACAGTCCCAGATCTGCAGCTGTGTCCCGGTCGCGGTGGTCTGGTTCGGCACGTCGAGGCACTTGTTCGCCCCCACGGCCCGCAGTGCGCCGCTGTCGTCGCCACCACCGCCGCCGGAGTTGAACACGTCGAGGACGGCCTGGTACGCCTGCTTCTTCTGGTAGTTGGAGTCGAACAGCAGCGGGGTGTCGTTGGGCCGCCAGGTGTACCGGTCGGTGACGCCCCACACGGTGATGCCGTTGCACCTGGCGACCGCCATGCACGCCTGGGTCACCTGCCGGTACACGTTCGCCTGCCCGGAACCGGAGCCACCCACGTCCAGCTCGGTGATCTGCACGTCCACCCCGAGGTCCGCGAAGCGCTGCAGGTTCGCCTGGTAGCTGCTGAGGTTGGAGTTCGAGCTGAGATGACTCTGGAAACCAACGCAGTCGATCGGCACACCACGGCTCTTGAAGTCGGCCACCATGTTGTAGATGCCGGTGCTCTTCGCGTTGATGCCGTCGGTGTTGTAGTCGTTGTAGCAGAGCTTGGCGTTGGGGTCGGCTGAGCGGGCGGCGCGGAACGCCGCCTCGATCCAGTCGTTGCCCGTGCGTTGCAGGTTCGAGTCCCGCCGCCCGCCACCGCTGCCGTCGGCGAACGCCTCGTTCACCACGTCCCACGAATGGATCTGGCCGCGGAAGTGCGTGGCCACCTGGGTCACGTGGTTGAGCGCCGCCGAGCGCAGATCGCTGCCGGAAAGCCCCTGCGCCCACCCGGGCTGCTGCGCATGCCACAACAGGGTGTGCCCCCGGACGCTCATGCCACGGGCGCGGGCGTAGCTGACGATCTGGTCGGCGCCGCCGTAGGAGAACTGGTTCCGGTTCGGCTCGGTGGCGTCCCACTTCATCGCGTTCTCGGGCACGACGCTGTTGAACTCGCGACTCAGCGTCGACGAGTACGAGGAGTCGTTGAGGAGGTTGGGTACGACCGCGGCGCCGATGTAGCGGCCGCTCTGGGCCGCCGCGGCGCCGAGCGTGTCCTCGGCGTTGGCGATGCCCGAGGACAGCACGAGTCCGGTCGCCGCCAGGCCCGTCGTCGTCAGGGCGGCGACCGCCGACCTGACGAGACCGTGCCGTCGCACGGGTGAACGTGTGAACATTGCAACCCTCGTTTCGTCGTTGAAGGTCCGGGTTATCGACGCGTCCCGACTGGACGCTTCACGCGGTGAACTGCCACCAGTCCACGTTGAACAGGTAGCCGCTGCCGCCGGTGAACCGCAGATACAGGTCCTGTGTTCCTGTCACGCCGCTCACCGAGCAGGAGACGGTCGTCCAGGTCTGCCAGCCGCCGGTGCCGGGCACCGCGCACCGGCCGGCCACGGTGCCGGTGGCGCTGCCGAGGCGGACCTCGACGGTGCCGCCACTCGAGGCCGAGGCGACCCGTGCGCGCAAGGACCGGGCGCCGGAGCCGAAGGCGACGTTCTCGACCTTGGTCCAGTCGCCGTTCTCGATCCAGCCGACGTTCATCCCGCCCTCACCCGCGGGTTCGGTCTCGATGCCCGAGCCCCACGCGATCGTCTCGGCTTCCTGGCGCACAAAGGGGTTCAGCACGTCCACGGCGGGCGGGCCCTGGGTGGACATGGTGATCGCGGGGATCGTGCCGTCGCCGTTGTAGGTGAACCGCTCCACGGCCACCGAGCGGGTGAAGCCGCCGCCGCCCGGCAGTGCGCCGTTGTGGTAGAAGAAGTAGCTGCCGCCCTTGAAGTCCACGATGCCCGCGTGGTTGGTGAAGCTGCTGCCCTGCCGGGGCATGACCGTCCCTCGGTAGGTCCAGGGCCCGGTCGGGCTCGGCGCGGTCGAGTAGGCGATGAACTCCGAGCAGCACTCGGCGGCGAACACGTTGTAGTACAGGCCGCCGCGCTTGAACACCCACGGCCCTTCCTCGTACAGCGTCGGCCTGCTCGCGTTGCCGACCCGCGTGCCGTACCCGGCCGTGGTGAGCGGGATCTGGGTGGGGCCGCCGGAGTAGGAGATCATGTCCGCGTTGAGCCGCACGTACCACAGGTTCGGGTTTCCCCAGTACAGGTAGGCCTGTCCGTCGTCGTCGACGAACGCGTGCGGGTCGATCTCGCCGTTCTCCACCAGCGGCCGTCCGATGGCGTCCCGGAACGGCCCGGTGGGGCTGTCCGCCACCGCCACCCCGATCGCCATCCGGCCGGTCGCGCGGTTCTTCACCGGCACGTACCAGTAGAACCTGCCGTTGCGGTACACGGTCTGGCCCGCCCACGCGTCGGCACTGGCCCAGCTGAAAGTGGACAGGTTCATGGGCGAGCCGTGGTCGGTCCAGTTGACCATGTCCGCCGACGACCACACCCGCCACTCGCGCATGGTGAAGTAGGTCGAGCCGTCCTCGTCGTGTCCGGTGTAGAGGTAGACGCGACCGTTGTGCACCAACGGCGCCGGGTCGGCGGTGTAGACATGCCCCACGATGGGGTTGTCCGCGCTCGCGGCGGCTGGCGCCAGCACGAGCACGCACAGCAGAGCCACGACACAACCGGTCACGCGCCGGGACTTGCGTGCCAGTACCGAGAACACCGATCTCACGACTGCCTCCCTCACGCGCGCGTCCATCGCTGGTTGGGCTGGCCGTTGCAGCTCCAGAGGATCAGCCGCGACCCGTTGGCGGTGGCGGCCTGGTCGACGTCCAGGCACAGTCCGGAGTGGACATTCGTGACCGAACCGTCCGCGCCGAGGGTCCAGCGCTGGTTGTTCTGGCCGTTGCAGGACCAGGTGATCACCTGGGTGCCGTTGGTCGTGCCCTGGTTGTAGGCGTCGAGGCACTTGTCGCCGAAGACGCGGATCTCGCCGCTCGCCCACGTGGTCCACGACTGGTTCGCCGCCGTGTGGCAGTCCCAGATCACCACGGCCGCGCCTGCGGCGGTCGACGCGTTGTCCACGTCCAGGCACCGGCCCGACCCCTCACCACGCAACCGGGCCGTCGTGCCTGCCAGCGGAGCACCACCGGTGACCCGGTAGGCCGCGACGCCGTGCGCCGGGACGCTGGCGGTGACCTGGCCGGTGGTGCTCGACGTGGCTCCGGTCCACAGGTCGGTGAGTGTGAACGACCCACCGGACAACCCGATCTGGGCTGCCGTCGTGCTGATCGTGGCGGTGCCACCGCCGCGGTTGAACAGTCCGACCGCGACCGAGCCGTCGGACAGCGCCTTGGCGAACACCTCGGTGTTGCCGTCGTCGCGCACCCGGCGCCCGCCCGCTCCGAGCCCGTCCTGGTTCACCGCGAGCAGTCTCGGGTTGCGCAGGATCGCGGAGACGTCGGTGGACATGGTGCGGATGTCGTTGCCCGCCATCAGCGGGGCGGCCATCAGCGCCCAGAGCGCGAAGTGCGACCGCGACTCGGTCAGCGTCAGCCCCGGCCTGCCCACCACCAGCATGTCCGGGTCGTTCCAGTGGCCGGGCCCCGCCTGCGCGGCCAGGGGCGCGTTCACGTCCACGACGTTGCCGACACCCATCGGGTAGCTGTTGGTGTTGCCGTTCTGCCAGATGTCGAGCAGGTCCTCGGTGGTGCGCCACAGATCGGCGACCTCGCCCCAGTTGTACTTGTCGCCGGTGATCGCGTGGAAGCTGTTCGGGTTGATGCTGTAGACGATCGGGCGACCGGTCGCCCGCACCGCGTCCCGCATGATCGTGAAGCGGGCGACCTGCTCGTCCCGCGTCCCGTTCGGCGAGCACCAGTCGTACTTCAGGTAGTCCACGCCCCACGACGCGAACGCGCGCGCGTCCTGGACCTCGTGCCCCATGCTGCCCGTCGAACCAGGATGCGTGCCGACCCGCTGGGCGCAGGTGCGCTCGGTCGGCACCTGGTAGATCCCGAACTTCAGCCCACGGCTGTGGATGTAGTCCCCCAGCGCCTTCATGCCGCTCGGGAACTTCGACGGGTGCGCGCGCAGGTTGCCCTGGCCGTCGCGCTGCGGGTCGAACCAGCAGTCGTCGACCACCACGTACTGGTACCCCGCGTCCCGCATCCCCGAGCTGACCATCGCGTCCGCCGCCTGACGGACCGCCGACTCGGTGACACCGCACCCGAAGCTGTTCCAGCTGTTCCATCCCAGTGGCGGCGTGACCGCCGGGCTGCCAGGCGCGGCTTCCGCCACCGGTGACGGCGGCGCCGAGGCGAACACGGCCATCGCCGTCACCCCGATGAGCGTCGCGGCGAGCAGCCGAAATGAGCGCGTGCGGGATCGCGCGGGCATCGTTGCCCCTTTCGTCGGGTCAGAGGAATCAGGAGATCACGCGGCCCTGCCACCTGATTCCTGCTATTCGTAACCGTTATTCATGTGAACGCTAACATGCGGCCGGACGCTACGACAACCCCGCAAGACGCTGGTACAGGGCGAAAGTTTCGGTCGACGACTTCTCAGGACAGTGAGCGCAAACATTGCCGCAGGTGGCGGCAGGCAATTCGAATCGGGAGCGCTCCCACCGATTGCCGAAGAACGATTCTCGTCGTTATCCACATTCCTCGGAAATGGGCGTACGCCACCCTGACCGCGCACCGGGTCTGGTGCACGGCCAGCAGATGTATCGGATCCATCCCGCGCGAAGCGGGTCGCCAGCTCACACCATACAACGGCCCGTTGGCACGTGGTCAAGGCACAACGGGACGCGAACTCGCTGGCACACGCGGACAACAGACCGATGAGTCCTATACATCGTTCAGCTGCTTGTGCATGTGTCCTTCCTATGGTGCACTGATGTCCGCTGTGTGTCCCTGCTGTCATCACCAGTCATACGACGCGATCTTCGCGACCTGATCCGCGCGCGCGGGAACTGTCCAGTGGGGCGTCACCCCAAGGCGCACCGGCTCGGTGCCGTCGGCGGTCGAGCCTCGGCAGGCGTACGCCGGCACCTCCCCACGTAAGGAGATCCCGTGTTCGCGTCCCTACCGAGGAGACCGCGGTCGGCTCGGGCCGCCGCGGTCGCACTGGCCACCGCCGCGGCCATCGTGGTTCCGGCTCCTGCCGCCTCCGCCGAGGAGACCACCCTGCACGCCTCCCCGTCCGGTACCGGCACCAGTTGCTCCGCCGCCGATCCGTGCTCGCTGTCCTCGGCACAGGCAGCGGTGCGGTCGCTCACCGGCGCCATGTCCGGTGACATCGTCGTGGAGCTGGCCGACGGGGTGTACCGGCTTGCCGCGCCGCTGCGGCTGACCTCGGCGGACTCCGGCAACAACGGTTACCGGGTCGTGTGGCGGGCGGCCACGTCGGCACGTCCCGTACTCAGCGGCGCCCGCGCGGTCACCGGCTGGTCGGTCGCCGACTCCGGGAAGAACATCTGGCGCGCGAACGTCGGCGCCGGGATCGACAGCAGGCAGCTGTACGTCGACGGTGCGATCGCCACCCGCGCGCGCACGCAGGTGAACCGTTCCTCGTTCACCTTCACCAACTCGGGCATGACGTTCTCCAGTTCCGCGCTGAGCTACCTGAACAACCTGGCCAACCAGAACCGGGTCGAGGTGGAGAGCGTCAACTCGTTCACCGACCGGTACTCGCCGGTGCAGAGCATCAGCGGGAACGTCATGACGATGCGGCAACCCGCGTGGAACAACAACACCTTCGGGTACGACACGCTCGCGGCCCCCCACCGGGCCGGGCCGTTCTACCTGGCCAACGCGTACGAGTTCCTCGACACGGCAGGCGAGTGGTACGTCAACCCCGGCACCGGCACGCTGTACTACATCCCGCTCGCCGGACAGAACATGAACAACGTCAGCGTGGAACTGCCGGTGTCGCAGTCGCTGGTGAACGTCGGAGGCACCTACGACGCACCCGCGCACGACATCACGTTCAGCGGAATCACCTTCACCGGCACGAGCTGGCTCGGCCCCAGCGGCGACCAGGGGTTCGTGGACCAGCAGACCGGCTCCTACATCGCAGGCACCTGGAACTGGCCCGGCGACCGGCTGACGTCCTGTCAGAACGGCTGCACGCAGTTCGAGGCGGCTCGACCGCACTGGTTCCAGATGCCCGCCGCCGTCCAGGTCTCCGCCGCCCGCGGCATCACCTTCGGCGACTCCCGGTTCGTCAACCTGGGGCAGACGGCCATCGGCATCGGCAACGACGCCAACGCCCATGCCAGCGGCGTCGGTCTCGGGGCGAGCGACATCACGGTCACCGGGTCCGAGATCGCGCACAGCTCCGCGGGCGGCATCGTGGTCGGCGGGGTCCGCTCCGACGCGCACCACCCTGGCGACCAGCGGATGGTCAACAGGAACATCACCGTCAGCGGCAACCGCATCCACGACCTCGGCGTGGAGTACCGGGGCAACGTCTCGGTACTGACCACCTACGTCACGACGACCGACGTGTCCCACAACGAGGTCTACAACATGCCGTACTCCGGCATGTCGATCGGCTACGGCTGGGGCAGCAACGACGCGGGCGGCAGCAACCACTACGCGGGCCGTGGCCTGTACAACTACCAGCCGCGGTACTCGACGCCGACCACCGCGTCCGGCAACCGGCTCGTCGGCAACCACATCCACGACGTCATGCAGCAGATGAACGACGGTGCCTGCATCTACACGCTGGGGTGGAACCCGAACGCGACGATCAGCGGCAACTACTGCCTGCGGACGAACGGCTACTTCGGCCTCTACTTCGACGAGGGCTCCAAGTACTACACCGCCACCGGCAACGTCTTCTCCGCCACCGGCACGTGGGCCACCGCCAACTACTGGGGCGGGGAGAACATGGGCAACTGGACGGTCACGAACAACTGGTCGACCAACGGCAGTACCAATGTGACCAACGGCGACCGCGGCAACGTCGTGTCCGGCAACGTCACGGTGACCGGCGGAAACTGGCCATCCGGCGCCCAGGCCGTGATGGCGAACGCCGGGCCCGGCGGCGGTGGTGACCCTCGGGCGGGCACGCTCGTGGGTGGCCAGTCGGGCCGCTGCGTCGATCTCGGGAGCACGGCCAACGGCACCCAGGCACGGTTGTGGGACTGCGACGGCGGCACCGGCCAGCGGTGGACCTACACCGCCGCCAGGCAGCTCGTCGTGTACGGCGGCAAGTGTCTCGACGCGTCCGGGCAGGGCACCGCCAACGGCACCGCGGCGATCATCTGGGACTGCCACGGCGGCACGAACCAGCAGTGGAACCTTGGCGCCAACGGGACGATCACGGGGGTGCAGTCCGGACTGTGCCTCGACGCCAGCGGCAACGGGACCGCGAACGGCACCCTGATCCACCTCTGGTCGTGCCACGGAGGAACGAACCAGCAGTGGAGCCTGCGATGAGGCGTGCATTGTGGACGGTCGTCCTGGCCGCGGTACTGATCTCGGCCGGGTGTGGCAGTGCCTCGGGACCGGGATCGTCGTCCGGCGGCGGCGACACGCTGGTGGTCTGGGACTGGAAGTCGGGGGACGACGGCGCGGCCGACTACGTCGAGGCGGCGAAGGCCGACTTCGCGGAGAAGCACCCGGACATCACCATCGAGTTCGTCGCCCAGCCCTTCGACCAGTACTACACCCTGCTCGGCGCGGCCATCCAGGCAGGCAAAGGCCCGGACGTCATGCTGTTCAACGGCGGCGGCCAGCTCCGCGACCGGGTGGACGCGCTCGTTCCGCTGGACTCCTACGTGGCCGGGGACCGGGGCCGGCTGGCGGGCTGGGACGCGTTCAGCGAGGACGGCAGGACCTACGCCGCGCCGGTCACGTTGCAGGGCCACCCGATCTACTACAACAAGAAGCTGTACGAGCAGGCGGGCCTCGATCCGGACCGCCCACCCGCGACGTGGCGCGACTTCGTCAGCGGGTGCGCCACGATCATGGCGAAGACCGGCACGAAATGCCTGGCGCTCGGCAACAAGGAAGGCATCGGCATCCAGTTCTTCCTCTCCGGCCTTGGTTCCGGCGCGCTCACCGGCCAGGAGTACGAGGACTGGATCGCAGGCGAGCGGAACTGGACCTCGCGGAACGTGCGGCGGATCTTCGAGCTGTGGAAGGAGACCGACGGCGCGGGCCTCAACAACGAGGGGGCCAACTCGACGGCGATGTTCAACGACTCCTTCGCCATCTTCTCCTCCGGCAGGGCCGCCCACGTCATCGGGCTGATGTCGGATGTCGGGCACTGGAAGGACTTCGGCGAGTTCCTCGACCCCGGCGACATCGGCGTGATGCGGGCGCCGGTCATCACCTCCGGGGCGACACCGAGCCTGCCCTACGACGGTGGCATCGGGTACGCGGTCGCCAAGTGGACCGATGATCCCGAGCTCGCCGCCGACCTGGTCCGCTCGTTGACCTCACGGGACGCGTTGGCGGCCTTCCACGCGGGCGCCGGTGCGATCGCCGCCGACACCGGCATCGACGTGTCGAAGGCGGGCCCGGCCGTCGCCGAGATCGTCGACGGGATCGAGACCGGGCAACCGGCCCTGCACGTGGCACTGTCCTCGAAGACCCTCGACCTGATGGGGCGGCTGTCCCAGCAGTTGCTGAGCGGCTCTGTCACCGTCGACGAGGCGCTGACGCAGCTCGCCGCGGCGGACCGGGAAGGCTGACCTGGTGTTCCACCGCGCCGGCCTGGAACGCCTCGCACCGTACGTCCTGGTGGCTCCTGCCGTGCTGGTCCTCGTCGTGTTGCGGCTGTACCCGCTGGTGCTGGGCGTCAACTTCTCCTTCACCGGAGACGGGGACCGCGACGGAACGGCCGTCGGGCAGGACAACTACGTCACGCTGCTGAGCGATCCGCTCTTCCTCGGCGCCCTGCGCAACGTCGGGCTGCTGGTGGCGCTGCTCCCGGTGGCGGTGGCCATTCCCGGACTGCTCGCGACGTTCATCTACCTGCGCGTGCCGGGCCACCGGTTGTTCCGAGGCGTCTACTTCTTCCCCGCCGTGCTGTCACCGGTGATCGTCGGTGCGATCTTCAATCTCCTGCTGGCCTTCGACGGTCCGGTCAACTCCCTTCTCGGCACCGTCGGCCTCGGCCCGGTCGACTGGCTCGGCGATCCGGACGTCGCGATCTACGCGGTCGTCGGTGTCCACGTGTGGGCGACGTTCGGCATGGCGCTGGTGGTGTTCCTCGCCGGGTTCGCCACCCTGGACTCCGCACTGCTCGACGCCGCGCGGATCGACGGCGCGGCTCTGCCGCGGATCATCTGGCACGTGATCATCCCGGGCCTGTCGCGCACCATCCAGTTCGTCTTCGTGACCACGATGATCGGGATGCTGACGTCGATGTTCGGGCTGCTCTACGTGATGACCAGCGGCGGCCCGGGTGGCGCCACCTACCTGCCGGAGTACTACATCTGGATCCAGCAGGGCCAGATGAACCGCCCCGCACTCGCCTCGGCCGCGTCCACCGTTCTCTTCCTCGTCATGGTGGTGGTGGGGCTGCTGCAGATCAGCGTGCTCCGCCGGTCCGGCAGGGCGGACTGATGGCCGCGACCAGGATGGGCAGGTGGCTGGTCGCCGTTCCCATGGCGGCGCTCGCGCTGGCGACGATCTACCCGCTGGTGTTCACCACCAACGTGGCGCTGAAGACACGGCACGAGTACGTCCTCGACCGCCTCTCCCCCGCGGACTCCCCTCGGCTGGACAACCTCGGCACCGCGTGGCACAGCGTCGGGATGGCCCGCTACTTCACCAACTCGCTCATCGTCGTGACGTGCTCGGTCGCGCTGCTGCTGGTGATCGGCTCGATGGCGGGCTTCGCCCTTGGCAGGCTGCGGTTCCGTGGTTCGCGAGCGCTCTACCTCGGCTGCCTCGCGGCGCTGTTCGTCCCGTTCCAGGTCATCATGGTCCCGCTCGCCAGGACGATGGCCGCCCTCGGTCTGATCGACACCTACCCCGGGCTGATCCTCGCCTACGTCGCGCAGTTCCTCCCGTTCACGATCTTCCTCATGGCGAGCTACTACGCACACGTCCCGGCCGAGATCGTCGACGCGGCCAGGATCGACGGCAACACCCTGTTCGGCGTCTACCGGCGGATCATGCTGCCGCTGGGCACCCCGGCACTGATCTCGGTCGGCATCCTGAACGCGCTGTTCTGCTGGAACGACGTGCTCATCGCCCTGCTGATGATGCCGTCGGCGCACAACCGCACCCTGATGGTGGGGGTCACCTCGCTCCGGGGGCAGTACTCGGACGACATCCCGACCTTCGCCGCCGGCGTCCTGATCGCCGCCGTGCCCGTGCTGATGATCTACCTGTTCTTCCAGCGCCACATCGCAGAAGGCGTCACCGCCGGTTCCACGAAGGGCTGACCATGCGGATCACCGGGTTCCGAACCCTCGACACGGTCCAGGAATGGGGGCGACCGGTCGGTGACGCCAACGGTGTCTTCGCCGACGGGCGCATCCCAGTACCCATCGTCCTCGTGGACACCGACGAGGGGATCACCGGCGTCGGTCTCGGACCGCACGCGGGCGCCGATGCGGTCTTCGCCGCCATCGACGGCGAGGACCCGCGCGGCGTCACGGCGCTCTACGACCGGATGCTGCGGCACACGTTCAAGACCGGGCACGCCGGCGCGGTGTTCGGCACCATCGGCGCGTTCGACACGGCGTTGTGGGACATCAAGGCCCAGGCCGCCGGGGAACCACTCTGGCGGCTGCTGGGCGGTCGGGACCGGCGGTTGCCCGCGTACGCGTCCGGTTTGGACATCGCCCTCACCGACGACGAACTCGTTGCGGTGTATGAGACCTACGCGGCGCACGGGATAAGCGCCGCCAAGCTCAAGGGCGGCATGGACGTCGAGCGGGACCGGCACCGGCTGACCATGGTGCGCGAGGTCCTGTCGGGCGCCGCCCGGGGAGCACGTCCCGCCATGATGCTCGACGCGAACGAGGCATGGTCCCGCAAGCAGGCCGTTCGCCACGTGTGCGAGCTAGAACGCACCCTCGACCTCACCTGGGTCGAGGAACCGGTCCGGCGATGGGACGCGGAAGGGATGGCCGTCGTCGGCAGGGGAATCCGGGCCTCGGTGGCCAGCGGGGAGAACCTCACCGGCCTCGAACAGTTCCGCCCGCTGCTCGCCGAGGGCGCGATCGACATCGTCCAGACGAGCGCGGTCTGGGGGATCACCCACTTCCTGCGGGTCGCCACGCTGGCTCACGCCCACGACCTGCCGGTCAGCCCCGTCGGCAACACCCCCATCGGCCTGCTGCACGCCGCCACCGCGACACCCAACCACCTGGCGAGCGAACTGCAGGACCTCACCGCACCACGCGGCGTGGTCATCGACGTGCACGTCGAGGCAGGCGAGTTCATCCTCGGCGACTCGGCCGGCATCGGCATCCGCATCGACGAGGACCTGATCCGAGCAGCCACCCACCGACCGGGTGCACTGGCCGCCGCAGGCCCGAACGTGCGGCCGGCGTCCGCCGGTCGACGGCTGCACGCCATGACCGACGCACCGCGGCCCCACCCGGGCGCCCTCCGCACCGTTCCACTACGTCCGGCGGACGACGGGCACGGCCGGTACGAGGTCGACGGGCACGCCCACCCCCTGCCGGACCGGAGGTGACCGCCTGCGCACCTCAGTGCGTTGCCGAGGTTCCGCCCAGCACGTCCCGCCGGGCGATGGAGAGAATGGGCGGATGCAGATCCGTGAGGTACCGATCGCCGACGAGTCGATCCGGCTCGGCCAGTTCCTCAAGCTCGCCGGGCTGGCCGAACACGGCGCGCACGCCAAGATGCTGATCGACGCCGAGGACGTGACCGTCAACGGCCGCGTCGAGGTCCGCAGGGGCCGCCAGCTCGAAGGCGGGGACGTGATCGCGGTCGGCGAGGAGAAGGTCCGGCTGGTCAGCGACACCGCGCACTGAAGGCACCCTGGGCGGCGGTGTTCAGGGGTTTGTTCAGGGCGTGGTCAGCGGTCGTCGGCAAGCTCGGGACCGTCTCAACCAATCCCGACTAGGAGTCAGCGATGACCCGACTGCACCGGATGGCGGCCGTCATGGCCGGCGTCGCCGGCGTGACCGCCACCCTGATGCTCGGCGCGGGGCCTGCGTCGGCCGACGCAGGCGTCAACAGGTTCGAAGGGCTCAACCCGGAGATCACCGGCTGCGCGGACGACGCGGTGACCATCGAGAGAAAGTCGATCGTGGGCAGTGCGGACATCTGGCTGCGGTACAGCCCGAGCTGCCGCACGATCTGGGCCCACATCAGCGGCGCGCCGCCGAGCAGCCAGGACAACGCGGGCGGCTCGGCCCTGATCTACCGCGAGCAGGACGGCGCCGCGGATCGCTGCAACTCCGGCAAGGCCTCCTCCTGCAGCACCGCGATGCTCAACGACGCCGGGTACTCCTCCCACGCCACCGGCACGGTCGACACCGGGTTCACCATCTACCGGGCGACCACCGTCTCGTACTGATCGAGGGGTATCTCACCGGGGTCCGGCGTACGCCCGGACCCCGGTGAGGTCGGCCAGGTCGGCGCGCAGCCGGTCGGCGTCGGTACCTGGCAGCCCGGCGAGCACGGCCGACGCCTCGGCCCAGCTGTCGCGGGCCGGACCGGCCTCACCGGTCTCACGGAGTGTGCGGCCGAGTTCGATCAGGTTCGCCGCCACCCCGAGTGAGTCGCCCATCCCCCGGCAGACCGCGAGCGCCCGCCTGAAGTAGTCGGCCGCCTCGTCGGCACTGCCGACCTCCCGGTGCAGTACGCCGAGGTTGGCGAGCGTCTCGCTCTGGCCGAACGAGTCGGCCACCTCGCGGTGAATCTCCAGCGCCTGCTCGAAGTACTCGATCGCCGAACCGAACTGGGACAGCTCACGATGCGCCTCACCCAGGTTGTTCAGTGTCTGGCCCTGGCCGCGCCGGTCGCCGATCTCCGTGCGCAGCCGCAGCGCCCGGCGGTAGCACACCAGTGCCTCGTCGAACTCCTGCCGCGCGCACAGGGCGGCGCCGAGGTTGTTGAGGGTCTGGCTCTCGCCGAGCCGGTCCCCGTGGCGACGCCAGATGGCGAGCGCCTGGTCGTAGTGGCCGCGTGCCTCGTCGAGCAGCCCCTGGTTCCACGCGGCGGTGCCGAGGCTGTGCAGCATCCGCGCCTCGCCGTGCTCGTCGGCGCACCGCCGTGCCGACGCGAGGCCGATGGTGTGGGTGCTGGTCCAGTCCGCCCACCGCTTGCTGAGGTAGAAGAACGACCACAGCGTCGCGGGCAGCTGCCACGCGATGTCGTGCAGACCGGCGTCGGCGGCCTGTCCGACCGCCGCGACCAGGTTGGGGTGCTCGGCCTCGAACCAGGTCCGCGCGCGGTCCGGGCCGTCGAACCGCAGCGGCGCGGCCGCACCCGGCCGGGCGGTGATCGGCACGGCCATCCGTTGCGGCATCAGCACGGAGTTGGCCGCGTCCGCCGTCAGCAGGTACCAGGTGAGCATGTCGCGCACCGCGCGCTCCCGCACGTCGGGCTCCTGCGCGTCGGCCAGCTCACGCGCGTAGCAGCGCAGCAGGTCGTGACACTGGTAGCGGTCATGGCCGACGGCGGTCAGCAGGTGCGCGCCGGTCAACCGGTCGAGCAGCTCGCCCGCGTCGGGGACACCGGCGAGCGCGGCGACCACCGGCCCGCTCACGTGCGGGCCGACGTGCAGGCCCAGCAGCCGGAACAGGCGCGCGGCGTCGGGCGCCAGCGAGCGGTAGGACCAGGAGAACACCGGGCGCATCGCGGCGGTCTCGTCGTCGGCAGCGGTCAGCACGTCGAGCCTGCGCCGCTGCACGGTGAGCTCGGCGCCAAGGTCCGCCAGCCGCCTGCCGGGCCGGGAGGCGATCCGTTCCGCCAGCACCCGCAGCGCCAGCGGCAGCCGGGCACACTGCCGGACCAGCTCCCGCACCGCCGCGGGCTCGCCGCGCGCCCGATCGGCACCGATGACCCTGCTCAGCAGGCGGACCGCGTCGTGCTCTGGCAGCAGCTCGAGCCCGAGGCGACGGGCACCCTCGCGCACCACGAGTCCGGACAGGAGACCACGGCTGGTGATCACCACCTGGCTGGTGGCGCCGCCGGGCAACAGAGGCCGCACCTGCGCCGGGGTCGCGGCGTTGTCCAGCACCACCAGCACGCGCCGGTCGGCGGTCAGCGACCGGAACAGGTCGGCCTGGGCATCGACACCGGCAGGCAGGTCCGAGGTGCTCACCCCGAGCGCGACCAGCATCCTGGCGAGCGCCTCACCCACCGGCATCGGCGGGTCGGCGCTGAACCCGCGCAGGTCGAGGTAGAGCTGGCCGTCCGGGAACCGATCACGGGCCCGGTGCGCCCAGTGCAGCACCGCCGCCGTCTTGCCGACGCCCGCGGTGCCGGACAGCAGGCTGACCCCGGGCCCGGCCCGGTCGAGCCATGCCACGCAGTCCTCGCGACCGGTGAAGTCGGTGACGTCCGGTGGGAGCTGGCTGGGACGGGCCGCCACCTGCGCGGGCACGCGGATGCCGGACGGCAGCGCCACCACCGCCGCCACCACCTGCTCGACCGGATCGCCGCGCAGCACCGCCTCGTGCGCGGCACGCAGGCGTTCTCCGGGTTGCGCCATGCCCTGCTCCTCCACGAGCAGGGCTGCGCCGGTCCGGTAGACGTGGAGCGCGTCGGCGGGCCTGCCGACGGCGTACAGCGCCGCCACGAGCCTGCTCCGCAGGCCCTCGTGCAGCGGCCAGTCGGCGCACTGCCTGGTCAGGTCGGCGACGAGGTGGTCAGCCCGTCCCCGCACCAGTTCGACGTCCAGCCACCGCAGGTTGATCGCGAGCCGCCGTTCGGTCAGCCGGGCCGACTCCGACTCGGCGAACCGGCCCGTCAGGTCGCCGAGGGGACGCCCGCGCCACCGGGACAGCGCCGAGCGCAGCGCGTTGGCTGCCTCGTCGAGGCGACCCGCCGCCACCGCCCGGTCGCCACGTGCCACGTCCTGCTCGAACGAGAGCAGGTCCACCTCGGCAGGCGGGGCGTCGAGGCGGTAGCCGAGCCCGGAGGTCCCGATGACGGTCTCCGGCTCCCCCGCCGCCCGCACCGCCTTGCGCGACGCGGACACCAGCACCTGGACGTGGTTGCGGGCGGTCGGCGGCGGTTCGTCGTCCCAGAGCAGTTCCGCGATGCGGTCGGCGGGCAGCGGCACGTTGGCGTTGAGTGCGAGCAGTGCCAGCAACAGGCGCTGCTGCCGCCGTTCGAGGCGCACCGGCGCACCGGCGACCATCGCCTCGAACGCACCGAGAACCCCGACGAACACGATGCCTCCCTCGCCGCCACCGAGCTGTCGGTGCCGGCCAGCTTTCCCCAGCCTAACCGGTGGCCGACCGATGTGGCGGCCTGTGAGTAGCAACCCAGTTGAGAAGATCGAGGAGAGTGCGATGTCGATGAACCGAACCTCAGTCCGCCTGCCGATTTCGGGGAGCCGGGGTGTCGTCCGCAGGGCGGCCGTCGGCCTTGGTGCCGCCGCGCTCGCGAGCACGAGCCTGGTGCTCGGCGCGGGTGTGGCGCACGCCGACGTGCCGAGGGCAGGCCAGCTCTGTTACGCCATGGAGAACATCCAGTTCTACGCCAACGACTACAACACCCCCAGCTACACCGTCCAGGCGGGCGAGCCGATCCGCATCGACAGCATGGAGACCCTCGAGAACTGGGCCGTCGGTCACGGCACCGGCCACTCCGCAAGGAACTTCATCTACCGCCACTCGACCGGCGCGCACCGGCTCACCAACTGCCACTGACCCCCACGGCGCACACGACAACCGGGACCACCGCCAACGTGGTCCCGGTTGTCGACGCGTTCGTTTCTGCTTGCGCCGCAACAAATTCGAAGTCATCTGACGCGCGGTAGCCGAAATACTTTCAGGTGACGGTGGCGTAGCTACTTCGTGTACCGCTGACGTAGCGATCTTGCCCGCCCATTCAGATTGTCTGTAGCTTCGCGCAGGGATCCTTTTGCTGGGATCCCGGGAAATCGTCAACCCCAATGTCAGGCGACAGCAGACAACAGTGCCGTCACATTGCACCGGCACGAGATCGGGGACCGAAGTGGACTACACACTCCAACTCACGATTGACTCGTCAGATCTTGAAATCCTGAAGGCGGCCCAGCAGAACATCATCATCGCGAAGCCGGTGGGAGGTGGAAGTCCCAACGTCAGCTGGCTGACCATCGATCCCTTCGCGCAGAACACGATCGAGTGGTCAGAGATCTACGGTCTCTACGCATCCAACAGCAGCATCCAGGCGGGCGCCAAAATCTACAAGGTCGCCAACGTCGAGGTTGCCGACGACGGCAACACCTACCCCTTCAAGGCCACGAACACCTTCGGCGATCCATCGCCCGTCCCGCCGGTCCCCAACGGGACCTTTGCGGTCAACAATGTGAACGACAACCCCCTGTATCCGTACCTGACCTTCGGTCTGACCCAGTCCGCGACGATCGGGCCCATGTCGGTGTTGAACGCGCCGATCAGCGCCGCCGTCGTCCCGACGATGCAGGCCGTGACGATGACCCCGCTGACCAGTGTCTGGGTGTGGCTGGAGTCCAATCTGATGAGCGGCACGGTCATCACGTCGGTGACCAGCAAACGGGCCATCGCCACCTACGGCGACGGGGTCACGACGATCGGTCTCAAGTACAGCCGGAGCAAGGGATACTTCGTTCCCGCGACGGCGTCCGGCGAGTTCACCAAGTCGAAGAACTACATGCTGTACGACCCGCTGGCGGCGGACATCAAGGCGTCGAACGACGACATCCAGCAACTGGTCTCTCCTCGCTGACACGCCCACGCTGATTCATCGAAGCATTCACTGACGCGGCTTCGAGCCGCGTCAGTGAATGCGTGGACGAAAGGCATGAGGAAATGCCCGCGACGCGTGTTCAGAACTCCGACATACCGCCACGTAGCGCCGTCGGATATCTCGCCATGCGCTGGAGCACAGGAGGATGGGCCTACGGCTCCGGCGCGCTGATCGACGACCGCCACATTCTCACGTGCTCCCACAACCTCGTCGATCCCGTCACGGACAGGCCCCCACTGGGGCAGGCGACAGAGGTCCGTTTCTACCGCGCGTACAACGAGCAACGTCCCGCCAGCCCGCCACCCGGCGGCGCTGCGGTGTCGACCGGCTACTACAACGTGAACTTCTCCCAGGGCCAGGACGCCTGGGACGTCGGGGTGTGCCGCCTGGCCCAACCCGTGCAGGTCGGGCCTCCGTTCGCGTACTTCCAGCCCACCGTGACCGGTGAGGAGATCGTCGGCGAGGACGTGACGCTCACCGGCTATCCCGGCGTCCATCGAGGCGAGATGTACATGGACGTCGACCAGGTGGCCGGTGTCCACATCGACACCAACACCCTCGTCTACACCCACGACACCTGGAGCGGGAACAGCGGGTCACCGGTGTGGACGTACGACTCCGTGACGGACAAGATCGCGCAGCGCGGCATCCACGTGTCCCGCGAGGCGCAGGAGTTGCGCAGGGCGGTGCTCATCACCGAACCAGTGCTGAGTTGGGTCAAGAACGCCTGCGCCCAGCCCAACCCCGGTGGCGGCGGGTTCGCCCTCATCGGCCTCTGAACCGCCGAGAGTGGTTGACGCGTTTCGCTCCTCGACCCTACGATCGCCGCCGACCCGGCCGGCAGCATCGGAGGCAGGAGAAGCGAATTGACGCGGCTCAGCGTCGTGATTCCCGCCTACAACGCCGCCGACGGCCTCCGGACCTGTTTGAGGTCACTGGAATCGCAGGTCCTGTCCCCCGAGGACTCCTACGACGTCATCGTCGTGGACGACGGTTCCACCGATGACACGGGTGCGGTGGTGGAGGACCCCGGCTGGCGCTTCCCCGTCCACTACCTCCACCTGCCCAGAACCGAGCAGTCCGGGCGATCCAGGGCACGCAACACCGGTATCCGCGCCGCGACCGGCGATGTCATCGTCATGGTCGACGCCGACGAGATCGTCCCGCCGGGGTTTCTCGCCCAGCACGCACGGCCGCACCGGCGGCGCGACGACCTGGTGGTCGTCGGGCCGCGTCACCACCTGGCCGGCCGGCGCCTCGGCCCGGACGACCTCACGAGCCTGTTCAACGGTGACCATGACGCGCTGGTCGCGAAACGGGACTCACGTGACGCGCTCCTGGCCGTGCTTTCGCACAACTTCAACAACCTGGCAACCGGCTGGCACCACATGTTCAGCTGCAACGCGTCGGTGCGGCGCGAGCACCTGCTCCATGTCGGCGGCTTCGACGAGGACTTCACCGGCTGGGGACTTGAGGACTCGGAACTCGGCTATCGCCTGCACCGGCGGGGAATCGCCTTCGCGTACGTGCCGGACGCGGTCATCTACCACCAGCACCGCCAGGCCATCGACGCCCGCATGCACGCCGAGTGGCGCCGCAACCTGACCCGGTTCGTCGCGAAGCATCCCGAACCCGACGTCGCGGCGCAGTGGGTCATCGAGCCGTCGGTCGACCCGGCCGCGGACCAGTTGAGCTGGGTCGAGTGCGCTCTGCGTCTCGAGTTCGCCGTCCGGGCAGTGCGCGGCCGGCTGCCCTGGGTGCGGTACCGGCTGATCGAGGTCGACCACGGCGACCGGGACGCCGCCGTGGCCTTCGTGGAGCAGCACGCGGCGGACACGGACCTGCTGATCATCGACCACCTGGCCGATCCGGAGCTCCGCGCGCTGGTGCAGACGGTGGCGACACGGCGCGAACTGCTGTACTTCCCATGTCCTGACTCGACCGAGCTGGCACGCATTCTGGCGACCTGGCCACTCGAGCAAGCCGCCGAGCGAGGGGTGTGACCCCGCTCAGCTCAGGAGAGCCTCGACCGTCGCGATCGGATCGTGCGCGGCGTAGGAGGCGCGCACCCGGCCCACCGCCTCGCGGTAGGAGGGGTCACCGAGGATCGTGGTGACCGCGTCGACGATCTGCTCCCGGGAGGGGGTCGCCGTCTCCAGGTCGATGCCGACGCGGTGGTACGCGACGCGGGCGGCGTTCATCGGCTTCTCTTCCGTGGTCCCGCACATGACGACCGGCACGCCGGCGGCGAGGGCGGTCTGCGTGCCGCCCGCGCCGCCGTTGGTGATGAGCAGGTCGGCCCTTGGCAGGAGTTCGTCGAAGGGGATGTAGTCCGCCACCCGCGCGTTGCCGGGTGGGACGATGCCCAGCGCGGACAGGTCCTGGCAGAGGGTGGCGATGACCAGCACGTCCTTGTCCGCGAGGGCAAGCAGGGTGGGTTCGACCAGCTGGCCGAGGTCGCCGTTCGCGGTGGTGCCCTGCGTGACGACGACGACCGGGCGCCCGGCATCCAGCTCGTCCCACCAGTCCGGCTTCCGTGACTCGTTGCCGGGGTGGGGCGGCAGGATGCCCGCGTAGGTGAGTGTGGACGGCGGGGTGGCGCGTGGGAAGTCGAACTCGGGCACCGTGAGTGCGGCGATGGTGTTTGGCAGGTGGTAAACCGCTGTGTAGAAGGGCGGCATGGGTTCGGTGCCACCGATCTCGGTCAGCCTGTCCTGCGCCGCACGCCTCGCCGGCTCCAGCATCGCGTGGAACTCGGCGTTGGCGGCACGGTGCGCCGTGACCGCCTCCTCGCCGGTCAGGCCCGGGATGGGGCCGAACACGGTGGTCGCGTCGTCCTCAGCGGTGATGGCGGCGGCCACCACGGACACCCACTTGCGGGGCCGCCTGCCGGGAGCGCCGAGCATGACCGGCCACGCGCCGCAGAACAGCGAGTTGCTGAGCAGTGCGGCGCCGGGGTCCTCGTCGAGAAGGCGCTGCAGCGCTTCGTGCTGGCCCTTCATGCCGTTCAGGAACACGTTGACGAGGTCCCAGTTGTACTGTTCGGGACCTGGCGGCAGTGCGAGCCGCTCGGGGTTGGCGCCGAGGAGGACACGGTCGTCGTAGTCGGCGCCGTCGGGTAATCGCACGAAGTGCGCGCCGACCGCCCGTGCCGACCCGGCGAACCGGGACCCGAGCAGCGCGGTCACCGAGTGGCCCCGCCGCACGAGACTGGCCGCGAGTTCCAGGAGGGGCACCGTCTCCCCGAACACC
This sequence comes from Actinophytocola sp., assembly GCF_049647105.1. Classification (GTDB taxonomy): domain Bacteria; phylum Actinomycetota; class Actinomycetes; order Mycobacteriales; family Pseudonocardiaceae; genus Actinophytocola. The sequence goes on along the minus strand of NZ_JBARWZ010000059.1, from coordinate 18,381 downwards.
GGAGGCGCGGCGACAATCACCGATACCACTGGATCACTCCCCGACTGACAGGCCCCCCGGCCTTGTGGGTCAGCCGCACAGTAATCGCAGAGGTGGGGCAAGCAAAGTTACATCTCGATTAAGAGGGCAGAACCACTATGGTCGTCGCTGTCGACCATGGAGGCAACTCGTGAGCACTGGGGAGAACACCGCTGCCAGGCGCCCGATTCTGCTGGTCTGCCTTGCCATTTTCGGCCTGGTGTCCGGACAGCAGATGGTCAACCCGATCCTCGCCCCACTCGCCCGCGAGTTCGGGTTCAGCGAACTGGCACTGGGCATCGTGTGGACCGTCAGTGCGGCGGGTGTCGTGCTGGCCAGCCCGTTCTGGGGGCGCCGCAACGGAACCTGGGGCCACCGGCTGATCCTGCTGATCGCGCTCTCCGGGGCGATGGCCGGGCTGCTGGCGTTCGCGGTCGTCGCCAACATCGGGTTGACCGGCGCGCTCGCCGTGCCGCTGCTGTTCACGTTGGTGCTGCTCACCCGCGGCGTCGTGTTCGGCTTCGCGTGGGCCGGGATCGGGGTCACCGCGCAGTCGTACGTGGCGGACGTGACCGCCGGTACGGCCGAGCGGGTGCGGGGCATGTCCATGCTGGGCGCGGCATCGGGGCTCGGTTCCGCTGTCGGGCCCGCCCTCGGCGGCCTGCTGAGCTTCGCAGGCCTGCTCGCACCGATCTACGTCGCACCGGTCATCCTGGCCGTCATCGCGGTACTGGTGTGGTTCGGCCTGCCGAAGCCTAGGACCCACCTGGCGCGACCCCCGTCGAAGAAGGTCAGCCCGTTCGACCACCGCGTTCTGCCCTTCCTGGTCACCGGGTTCGGGATGAGCCTCGGCTTCACGGTCGTCCAGATGACGCTCGGCTTCCTCCTGCAGGACCGGCTGCACCTCGCCGCGCAGGAAACCGGGCGAGCGACCGGTCTCGTGATGCTGGCCGGGGCGGGCGCGATCGTGGTCGTCCAGGCCGTTGCCGTCCCTCGGCTGGGGTGGGCACCGCTGCGCCTCATCCGGACCGGTGCGACCCTCATGGCCGCCGGTACCATCGTCGTGACCGTCGCCCAGAACGGGATCGGGGTCGGTGCGGGCGTCGCCATGCTCGGGGCCGGCCTTGGCTTCGGCACTCCCGGCTTCATGTCCGCGCCGACCCTCCTGACCACGCGGGAGGAACAGGGCGCCGTGGCCGGCGTGATCGGCTCCACCATGGCGATCACCTACATGCTCGGACCGCTCCTCGGCACCAGCCTGTACCAGCTCACCCCCATCGCCCCCTACCTCCTCGGCTGTGGCCTGCTCACGGGTCTGGTTGTCTTCGTGTTCATCCATCCGGGAGTGCGTCAGGCACCGGCGGAAGTTTCGGCCCCGGTGAAGGCGACCTGATCGTCCACAATGGAGTCCCGGTGGCGGAACCGGGTCATGTCCCCACTTGACATCACGGCGCATTGCCGCCATCGTCAACGTACAGTTAATTGGGAGCGCTCCCAGTCACCGTCGACTGAAGGAAGTTCCATGCGAATCCGTGCCCTTGGCGCCGCCCTGCTCGTGACCGCGGGAGTCCTCGTCGCGCCGGTGGCGCCCGCCAAGGCGGACGTCACCATCTGCGACCAGTACGGCTCCACCACGATCCAGGGTCGCTACGTCGTCCAGAACAACCGGTGGGGAAGCTCTGCGACGCAGTGCGTCTACGTCACCTCCACCGGGTTCCGAATCACCACACAGCAAGGTTCCGCGCCGACCAACGGCGCACCGCTGTCGTACCCGTCGGCGTTCCTCGGCTGCCACTACGGCAACTGCTCACCCGGCTCGAACCTGCCGATGCAGGTCAGCAGGATCCGCAACGCGACATCGTCGATCAACTACCAGTACGTCGGCGGTACCTACAACGCCTCGTACGACATCTGGCTCGACCCCACTCCGAAGACCAACGGCGTGAACCAGATGGAGATCATGATCTGGTTCAACCGCCAGGGGTCGATACAGCCGATCGGCGGTGTCGTCGGCACCACCACGATCGGCGGGCGCACCTGGCAGGTGTGGCGCGGCAGCAACGGCGCCAACAACGTCATCTCCTACGTCGCTCCCTCGCCGATCAACTCGTGGTCGTTCAGCGTGCTGGACTTCATCAACGACGTGCGAGCTCGCGGCGCGATCACGACATCGTGGTACCTGACGAGCATCCAGGCCGGCTTCGAACCGTGGAACGGCGGCGTCGGTCTGGCGGCGGAGAACTTCACGGCGTCGGTCAGCGGCTGACTGTGTTGAGACCGGCCGGACTTCGGTTGACGGCCGGATGGGTACGCGCTTAGGTGCGGTGTGCGCGTCTCACGAATGTTCTCAGTCCTGGTGGTGTTCGCCATCGCGGTGGCCGTGCCGGTGCCGTCCTCGGCGGCGGGCACCGGACGGCCGGGTCTCGACCTCGACTCGGCCACCATCCCCACACTGCAGACGTTGATGGACCGCGGTCTGCTCACGTCGGTCGAGCTCACCAGAACCTACCTCGGCCGGATCCGCACACTGGACGACAAGATCCACGCCGTGCTCACGGTCGACAGGAGTGCGCTCGCGCAGGCCGCGGCCAGCGACCGCCGCAGGCGGACCGGCCATACCCGGGGTCCGCTGGACGGAATTCCCGTGCTGCTGAAGGACAACATCGACACCCGGGGGCTCGCGACGACCGCGGGCTCGCGGGCGTTGCTCGCCAAGGCGCCCGCCAGGGACGCCACGATCGTTCACCGGCTCCGTGCCGAGGGCGCGGTCATCCTGGGCAAGACCAACCTGTCCGAGTGGGCGAACTTCCGCTCCACCAACGCCACCTCCGGCTGGTCCGGGGTCGGTGCGCAGACCAACAACCCCTACGTGCTCGACCGCAACCCGTGCGGCTCGTCGTCGGGTTCGGGGGCCGGCGTCGCGGCCTCGCTCGCCCAGGTCGCCATCGGCACCGAGACCGACGGGTCGATCGTCTGCCCGGCGGGCAACAACGGCGTCGTGGGGCACAAACCGTCGCTCGGGCTGGTCAGCCGCACCGGCATCGCGCCGATCTCCGCCGAGCAGGACACGGCGGGTCCGATGGCGCGGCACGTGGTGGACGTCGCGATCACCATGTCGGTGCTCCAGGGCCGCGACCCCGCCGACCCGGCGACCGCGAACTACCCGGCGAGCCAGCCTGCCGACTACGCGAAACTCCTGCGGCCCGGCGCGCTGCGCGGTGCCCGCATCGGCGTCTGGCGGCAGGCCGGGATCGATCAGGACGTGGACCGCGTCGTCGCGGGCACGGTGGCCACACTGCGTGCCAGGGGCGCGACCGTGGTCGAGGTCGACCTGCCCTACCGGGAGGAGTTCGGGGCGGTCGAGTTGCCCGCGCTGATCAGTGAGTTCACCCGGGACCTGCCCGCGTACCTGGCACGCAGGCCCGGTGTCCAGAAGACCCTCGCCGAGCTGGTCGAGTTCAACCGCCAGGACCCGGTGGAACTGAGCAGGTTCGGCCAGGAACTGTTCGAACAGGCGCTGACCGCCCCCGGCACGGACGACCCGGCCTACCAGCAGTGGCGGGCCACCGCCACCTCGCTCGCCCGCCGCTCCATCGACGAGACAATGGCCGCCGACAACCTGGACGCGATCGTCTCCCCAACCAACGGCCCCGCGTGGCGCACCACCTACGGCCACGGCGACGACGGCTTCCTGCTCGAGTCGTCGGGCCCCGCCGCGGTGTCCGGCTACCCGAACATCGCCGTACCGGCCGGCTACGCGGGCGAACTGCCGATCGGCGTCTCCTTCTTCGCCGGCCGCTGGTCCGACGCCACCGTGCTGGCACTGGCCGCCGCCTACGAGACCGCGAACCCCGTCCGCCACCCGCCGAGGTACCTCCCCACCGCCTGAGGGCGGAGAAAATCTGTGGTGGCGGAGGTAGACATTCGCCGATGGGTGTGTGTAGTGTTCTCCTCGTACCGAGAGAGACAACGTCGCGCAGGCGCGGGAGATGACGAACTACCCGCGAGGTGAGACAAGACGGTCAGACCGCCTGGAGTCAGGTAACAGACGAGACTCCAGTTGGTGACCGGGCAGTACCGGGGTCGCAGTGCGGGCTCCGGACAGGAATGAAGGCGGTCAGGTGTGCCGGAGCCGGTCAGTGTCAGTGGAGTGCCGGCACTCCTGATCAACGAGGTCACGTGCGCAGGGACCGGTCAAGGCACAGGGTGCCTGCACGTGACGCTCGCAGCGGTACCAGGTCAAGAAACGCTGAACAGAAGGGAGAGGGCGAATCATTGGATCGCCCGTCGCGGCCGTGTCAGGCCGGGCGGGTACCGAAGGCCCATCAGATTGGCAGGTGGTTCTCGGTTACAGCTAAGCGATCCCCGCACGATCCGAGTCTCGACCGGACGATGCGGGTACAGGAAGCCGATCTCATGGTCGGTTGACAATGGTAAACCCATAACCCCTGGGACCCTGGTGCCGTGCACGGCACCAGGGTCCCTTGTGATGTGGAGGTCGAGTGATTCCTGACCAACCCAACCTGCCCCCGCCAAACGCGGGCGAAAAGTTCGACGACGAGCACTACCCCGCCTACACGATGGGCCGGGCCGCGGACATACTGGGCGCCACCCAGGGATTCCTGCGCAGCCTCGACGAGAACGGGCTGATCCACCCACAGCGTTCCGCCGGGGGACACCGCCGTTACTCGCGCCACCAACTGCGCCTCGCCGCACGGGTGCGGGAACTGGTCGACCAGGGCACCCCCATCGATGCGGCCTGCCGCATCATCACCCTCGAAGACCAGCTCCACGAAGCCATGCGGCGCAACACCGAGCTCCACCCCTCCGACTGACCCCGCGCGGTGTGCCGCCACGACACGGCACACCCCACCGGACCGCGGCGGCAACCCCGAACCTTCGCGATTGGGCGCCGCCGCGAGCAGTCCGCATCCCAGCCAGTGCCCGCGAAGGGCGCTTTCGGGACGCTCGACGTGGCTCCACCGGTCGCGTTTGCCTCGCCGGTTTGCCTCCGGCGAGGCGCTGGAGGACAAGGGAACCAGCACTAACCGGGACCCATCCCCGTGCCGGACCGCAGGTTGAGGACACGATCCAAGCCGGTCAGCGTCAACGGCGAGACCACCGCCGCGTGTTCGGCGACGACTCGAAGGTCCAGCCCGTCGCCAAGACACGCCTCGCGGGCACGAACGAGGGCCCACAATCCCGCGACACCCAGGAAACCCACCGCACGCAGGTCGGCCACGATGCCGAGGCCGTCATCGACAGCGCGGACCTGGTGCCGCGCGCGGTCGAACCCCTCGGCGAGTGTCGGCACGGTGGTGACATCGACATTGCCCGCGACCCGGACGACCAACTCCGACCCGCCCCGGCACAACCGCTGGGTGCTCAGCAGGCGAACGAACTGCCCGTCACCGGCGGGCGGCACATGCGACCCCCCACTCCAGGAACCGTCGTCCCCCGGAAAGTGAATGACGTTCGAAGCCACACCGATCGGCTCCTCACCTTCCGTCCACGAACACCAGGACGGAAGGACGGACGAATCGCCGCGAGCGCAGGATCTGGGCACCACCGGACGAACAGAAACTCACCATAACCCCGCACCCCCGGCCCGGCGAGCTACGATGACACGGAGTTCGTCGGGGCGGGCCCAGACACCGCGCCAGCGACGGATCCCTGACCAATCTGTCGATGTCAGAACGTCTGAGGCACGACATGCCGCAGCTGACACATGACGCTCAGCTCGAGCCGATTGGGACGGGTCGACTGTTGGGAACCAGCACCTCGGGACACGACGACCGGTTACGCGCGTTGGCCGACCTCGGCCTCGGGCCACGACCGGACGCCGACATGGAGTACTTCGCACACCGGGTGCGTGACCTGCTGGGTGTGCCGGTCGCAGTGGTGTCCCTCGTCCAGGCGGACCGGCAGGTGTTCCCCGGTCAGTGCGGGTTGGCGCAGCCGTAGGCGAGTGCGCGGGAGACGCCGCTGACCCACTCCCTCTGCCCGCACGTCGTCAGTTCTGGCGAGCCGCTGGTGGTCGAGGACGTCCGGGCTGACCCGGCACTGCTCGACAACCTCGCGATCGACGACCTCGGCGTCGTCGGCTACGCGGGCATGCCACTCATCGACGCCAACGGCACCGTGCTCGGGTCGCTGTGCGCCATCGACACCGCGCCGCATGCCTGGTCGGCCGCCGAGGTGGCGATCCTGCGCGACATGGCCCGCGCGTGCGCCACTGAACTGCGCCTGCGACTCGCCCTCCACGACGCGCGGATCGAACGCGTCCGCGCCAAGGAGCTCCAGGACCGGCTCGCCCAGTCGCTGCTCCGCTCCCAGCTGCTGCACACCGCCTCCCAGGCACTCAGCGACGTCACGAGCGTCAACGATCTGCGCACCCAGATCCACGACCTGGTCGCCGGGGACCTGAAACCCTCTCGGGTCACCCTGGTCGTCACCCAGGACCTGGGGAAACAGACCCGGACCGAGGACCGGCGCGACACCGGGAACGACGAGGAGGTCCCGGAGGTCGCGGACGGTCAGTGGAACGAGTTCGACGCCGACGGCGCGACCCTCGCCGCCCGCGTGGTGCGGGAACGACGGCTGGTGCACGTGCCCGATCTGCGCTCGGCGCAGGCCGGGCACGACTACGCCGCCCAGTACCTCGATGCCGGGCTGGTGGCCGTGACCTGCGCGCCGATCGCGGACTCGACCGGCGTGCTCGGTGTGCTGGAACTGGCCTGGGGCCAGCCGCACGACCACGACCAGTTCGAGCAGGCCGTCGTCGCGACGATCGCCGGGTACGTCGCCTCCGCCCTTCGGCGGGCGCGTTTCGTGCAGCACCGCATCACCGTCGCGCAGGACCTGCAGCAGGCGATGCTCACCGACCTGCCGGAACTGCCGGGACTGCGGCTCGCGGCCCGCTACATCCCGGCCGACACCGACGAACGAGTCGGCGGGGACTGGTATGACGCGTTCACGCTCACCGAGCAGGCCTCGACGGTCGCGGTGGTCGTCGGCGACGTGACCGGCCACGACATCCAGGCCGCCACCGACATGGGGCAGCTCCGTGCCATGTTGCGTCAGGCGTGCTGGCAAGGGCAGCCGGACACCACCCCCGCCTCGGCGATGAGCGCACTCGACCACGCCGTCAGCGGACTGGACATCGGCGCGTCCGGTACCGCTCTGCTGGCCTACCTCACCCCGGCCGGCAGCGGCTGGGACATGACCTGGACCAACGCCGGGCACTCACCACCGATTGTGATCCATCCTGGCCACCGCACCGAGGTCCTCCACCCGCACAACCACCTCTTCGGCTTCGCGAGCACCTTCCCCCGGCCACGGACCGACCATCGCGTACATCTCGCCCCCGGCACCACGGTCCTGCTGTACACCGACGGACTCGTCGAGCGCCCCCGCGTCGACATCGACGACATGATCAACGCCCTTGCCGCCCTGGTCGCGGACATGCCAACCACCGAGGATCCCCAGCACGTCGCCGACACCATCCTGCGCCAAACCACGCACCCGACCCACCCCGACGACATAGCGCTACTGGTAGTCCATGTCCCAGAAGCCGAAACCCAGTAACGGCTGACGGGCCGCAGCCCGCGCGGCCGTGCGCGCCCGCTCGAGCGGGCATACGCTGGGACGACGTTCGTCGGGACGTGCCCAGATCCCGCGCCAGCGACGGAACCCGACAAGGCCCCCCGGCGCATCGGCACCGATGCGATCCCCGCACGTCGTTCCCCGGCCTGCCAGGCGATCACGGCACAGTGTGTCCACAGCGGTTCTCAGCGTGAGACTGTGCCGCACCCGGACCTGACCGAACGGGCACCGGACAAGGATGCCTCGCCCATGCGCATAGCGATGATCACCGATGGCGCCACAGTCGGGCAGGACAGCGCCGACCTGGCGACCGCCCTCACCCGGCTGGGGCACGACGTCGTCGTCCACGACAACACGCATGGGGGCCATCGCAGGAAGACCGACGCGATCACGTGGCTCGCCGACCAGTGGCGCATCACCCGGCCAGCGGTCGTGCACAACAGGTCGCGGAGCCTGGGCGTCGCCGCGGTCACGGCCGCCCGCGGCCTCGCGATCCCCGTCGTGCACAGCGCCCGCGGCGCCGAGGACACGCCGACCGGAACGGTCGAGCGCGACATCGCCCTGCGCTCCGACCGCGTCATCGTGAGCCATCCCGCCGAACTCCTCGAACTGGTCGCCGGGAAGGTGCCGCGAAGCCGGTGCTCCGTCGTGCCCTACGGCGTCGACACCGAACACTTCACTCCGGACGGCGACCACCCGCCGATCGGCCTCCGCCACCGGCTGGTCGCCGTCGGCGACCTGACCCCCAGCACCGGCTTCGCCACCGCGGTGGCCGCGCTCGCCGGCGTCCCGGACACCGAACTCGTCATCGTGGGCTCGCCACCCCACGGCGCGCACGCCAAGGACCTGCGGAGGTACGCCAGTCGTCTGGGTGTGGCCGATCGACTGCTGATCTGCCGCTCCGTCACCAGATCCGAACTACCGCCGTTGCTGCGATCGGCCCACATCGTGCTCGCCACGCCATGGCGCCCCCGCTTCGGCATCACCGCGCTCCAAGCCGCGGCATGCGGGGTCACCGTCGTCGCCAACGACATCGGCGGCCTCGCCGACACCGTCATCGACGGCATCACCGGCCTGCTCGTGGCGCCACGCAGACCGAGGGCGCTCGCCGAGGCCGTGAGAAGACTGCTTGCCCACCCGGTGCTGCTCCAGCAGTACGGCGCGACCGCCCGCGACCGGGCGGCCTCGCGCTACTCCTGGAACCAGATAGCGGTCGACACCCTCAACACCTACCGGCACGCAGGCGCCACCGCCCGAGACGGCGCCGACGTCATCTCCCTGCGCAGGACGCACCGGCGGTCGGTCCCCGCCATGCAGCCCGACCACTGACCGCCATGACACCGTCCACGTCGAGCGTCGCAAAGACATCCTGTCACCAACCGGGTACGGTCGACTGCCAGATCTCGCCGCCGCGGGGTCGGCTGCGCAGAAGGGGCAGAGCCGTGAGCGCAGATCGGCGCAGGCACCTGCAAGCTCAACTCGCGGCGCACACCGACGCGGCGGATCTGCTACGAGGTATCTGTGACCTGTGCGTGGTCCAGTTGGCCGTCTCCGGTGCGCGAGTGCGAGTTCTGGGCGTCACGAGCGTGGAAGACGGCGGCGCGTTGGTCTACTCCTCCGACGAGCTCGGTGCGCGACTGGACGATCTTGCCGCTACCGCGGGCTCGGGGCCGTGCATCGACGCGTTCGAGCTGGGGCGCCCGGTGCTGGTCTCGAATCTGGCCACGGACGGTGGCCGCTGGCCCGGGTTCTCCTCGGACGCGGTCACCGAGGGGGCCGCCGCGGTGTTCTCGTTTCCCCTGCAGGTCGGTGGGGTACGGCTGGGCGTGCTGGAGCTGCACCGGCGGTCGGCCGGGTCACTGACACCATCCCAGTTGACCGACGCGTTTCTGCTCGCGGACGCGGCCACCGACACGATCTTCGACGACGTGCACGGGGTGGCTCCGTTGACACTGCCGGGGCTGGTCGACATCCAGGCCGAGGTGCACCAGGCGACGGGTATGGTCGCAGTGGACATGCGGGTGAGCTTGGCCGAGGCGTTGCTGCGGATCCGCGGCCATGCGTTCGCTCATCACATGACACTGGTCCAGGTCGCGAAAGAGATCATCGAGCGCCGATTGCGGCTGGACAGCGGGGAGTGATCGGGTTGGAACGCGATTCACGAGCTTCACTCAGGCTCACCGAGACCGCCGATTCCGGCAACACGGGCGGCGCGGCGGTGCTGAGGGTCGCGCAGGCGTTCGTGAACCTCGCCGACACGATGGTCGACGACTTCGATCTCACCGAGTTCCTGCACATGCTCGTCGACCACTGTGTTGACCTGCTCGAAGTGGACGCCGCTGGCGTGCTGCTCTCCGACCAGCGCGGTGGGATCCGGATGGCGGCCGCCTCTTCGGAGAAGGCCCAGCTGCTCGAAGTGTTCGCCGCCGAGACCGACGGCGGACCGTGTGTGGAATGCGTGCGCACCGGCAACGTCGTGACCAGCACCGACCTGCCCGCCGACGCCGAACGGTGGCCCCGCTACGCCGCCGCTGCCGACGCCTGCGGGTTCCGCGCCGTGCACGCGCTGCCGATGCGGCTACGCCGCGACGTGATCGGCGCCCTCTCGCTGCTCAACACCCGGCCTGACGGCATGCACGCGACGTCGACACAGCTCGGTCAGGCCCTCGCCGACGTCGCCACCATCGGCATTCTTCAACAACGCAGCATCGACCACAGCGCCGTCGTCACCGAGCAGCTGCAGACCGCCCTCAACTCCCGGGTCATCATCGAGCAGGCCAAAGGCATGCTCGCCGCACACAGCGGCACCCTCACGCCGGACGAGGCATTCTCCGCGCTGCGTGGCTACGCTCGTGCCCACCACCACCGCCTCTCCGACCTCGCCCGCCAGGTCATCGCCGGCACCGCCGACGTCAGCGCCATCACGGCACACGGCGCCCCCTGACCCAGGCCCACGGGGCCTGGGCGTCGCATCGAGGCCAGGTCAACGGTGGAGGGACCTGCGCCGGACCGCGCCGACCGCGACCGTTCCGATGAAGAGGACGACGCCGATCAGGCCGAGCCACAGCAGCCCTTTGATGGCGAACCCGATCACCGACAGGATGAGCCACGCCACGAGCAGGATGATGACGAGAACGAGCATGTCTGCCTCCGATGGTGAACCTCTGATGTGTTGTCGCCGAGCACGGGCTATCGGACCGAGTTCGTCGGGACCTGGTCGTTCCTGTTGACGGTGCCGCCCTCGTCTTCCCAGCGCTGGCCGGGTATGGCGTCCGCAACCGGCGTCCGGCGCCGGGTGACCGGCGGCGAGTCGGCTCGGCCGCCGTTGCCCGCCAGGATGTCCTCGACGGTGGCGACGCTGTCCTGGTCCGCGGCGGACCGCAGTACCGCCCTGGCGACATCCTCGGGGGTGTCCGGGGGCGTCACCAGCAGCGTCACTCGTTGAGAGTTCGTGCCGATCGCGGTGACGGTGTGCGGGTTCATGGTGTGGAAGCCCTCGCATCGCACGACTCGGCCGTCGATGAGCAGCTTGCGGTGGACCGGCGCCCAGAAGTCGAGGTTGTAGGCCACGCGGCTCACCTGCCCCACATGCCCGTGGAGCGCACCGACCAGGCCGGGAAACTCCTCTGCCGGGTCGGTGGACCGCGGCCACCAGCCGCCGTCCACGTAACCGGTGGCGGCGCCCGCCGGTTTCATCTCCACGCGCGGCTCGTCCGATTGTTCGTTGTTCATCTCGGTGCTCCTCCGTGCGCGGGGGCGGTCTTCAGTTTGCCGGCGAAGCGTTCCGGCTTCGGCCAGCGGACCTTCGACACCCAGCCGAGCCTTTCGAAGACCCAGATCACACGGGCGGAGATGTCGAGCTGTCCACGGCGGACACCATGACGCGCGCAGGTCGGGTCGGCGTGGTGGGAGTTGTGCCACGACTCGCCCATCGAGGCGATGGCCAGCGGCCAGAAGTTCGCGGACCTGTCCCTGGCCTCATAGGGCCGGTCACCGATCAGGTGACAGATCGAGTTCACCGACCACGTGACGTGGTGCAGCAACGCGACCCGGACCAGACTCGCCCAGAAGAACGCGGTCAGCGCACCCCACCACGACATGGTGATCAACCCGCCGAGCACCGCAGGCGCCAGCAGGGTCACCACCGTCAACACCGGGAACAGCCGGTCCACCCGCTGGATGTCCCGATCGGCCAGCAGGTCGGGCGCGAACCTGGCGGCGTTGGTCTGCTCGCGCTCGAACATCCAACCCATGTGCGCGTACCAGAAACCCTTGGCCAACGCGGCCGGGGTGGTACCGAAACGCCACGGCGAATGCGGGTCGCCCTCCCGGTCGGCAAAGGCATGGTGACGGCGGTGGTCAGCAACCCAGCCCACGACCGGGCCCTGCATCGCCATGCTGCCCACCACGGCCAGCGCGATCCGCAGGCCACGTTTCGCCTTGAATGCCCCGTGGGTGAAGTAACGGTGGAAACCAACCGTCACACCGAGACAGGTCACCGTGTAGAAGAGCGCGGCGAGCCCGGCATCGACCCACCCGAGGCCCCACCCCCACGCGAACGGCACAGCCGCGGCCAGCGCCAGCAACGGCACGATCGCGAAGAGCCTCACCAGGTTGAGCTGGGTCCGGGACTTCTCCCCCGCCAGCATCGGCTCCGGCGCTTCACGCCGCTCTCTGACAGGACGTTCGAGAGTACTGGTCATTTGCCGCAACACCTCCGGTAACAGTCGAAATCGACATCACCGGGTCCAGGGCGACTACTCAGGGTTTTCCGGATGGCGGGCAGATCAAACGTCTGCCCGCTCAGGCCACGTGCCATGCGGCGAATGAGCACTCACGGAGAAGACAGCGATCGAGCCGGTGCGTTGTGCTGGGCACCATGCGCGCAGCCTCCAGAGCGGGTCGGACATGACCGCCGCACGGACCGACCGGCCCAGGTACGTGGTCTTCGACCAGCTCGACGAGCGCGTGCTGCGGTTCCGCCCGGGACGGAAGTGGCGCGCCCCCGCCCCCGGGGTGCTGCCGGCATGGGTTGCCGACATGGACTTCCCGGTCGCGGAGCCGGTGGTGTCCTCGCTGCGGCGGTACATCGACATGGGCGACTTCGGCTACCCGGACTGGCCGGACGGCGTGAGCCCGCTGCGCGCGGCCTTCGCCTACCGCATGAAGGAGCGCAACGGCTGGTGGCCCGACCCGGAGCACGTCCGGGAGTTCACCGACGTCGTGCACGCCGTGCGCACCATGCTGGAGCTGAGCACGAAACCCGGTGACGGCGTCGCGATCCACACCCCCGCCCACGGTCCGCTCACCGCGACGATCGAGCAGCTGGGCCTGCGCGTGGTACCGCTGCCGATGATCGACACCCCGGACGGCTGGGCGTTCGACGCCGACGACTGCGCCCGCCGGGTGGCCGAGGGCGGCTGCCGGGCGCTGATCATCGTCAACCCGCACAACCCGACCGGCCGGGCCTTCACCCGCGACGAGCTGCTGTCGCTCGCCGAGGCCGCCGAGCGCCACGACCTGGTCGTGATCTCGGACGACCTGCACGCGGACCTCACCTACGCACCGCATCGCCACCTGCCGTTCGCCTCGCTCGATCCCGCCATCGAGGCACGCACCGTGACCATGTACTCGGCGAGCAAGGCGTTCGGCCTGGCCGGTCTCCGCTGCGCGGTCGGCCACATCGGCGTCGCGGCGCTGCGGGACAGGCTGGCCGAGCTGCCCTCCGGGCCGAGCGTCAACGTCCTCGGCATGCTGGCCTGCCTCGCCGCGTGGACCGAGGGGGCCGGCTGGCTGGACACCGTCGTCGACTACCTCGACGCCAACCGGCGGATCGTCACCGAGTTCGTCGCGGAACACCTGCCGGAGGTCCACCACCACATGCCGGAGGCGACCTACCTGTCCTGGCTCGACTGCCGTGGCCTTGGCTACGGCCCCGATCCGGCGTCGTTCTTCCGGGACCACGCGCGGGTCGAGCTCAACCCCGGCAGCGGCTACAACCCAGGCGGCGACGGTTTCGTGCGGCTCAACTTCGCCACCCCGGCACCGCTGCTGCACAAGATCCTCGACCGCATGGCCGACGCGGTCGCGAACACACGGCGGAAGGTGAGCTGACGATGCGGGTCGACGACTACCCGGGCACAGAGGACGCAGACACGCCCGGCCGGTCCTACCGGCAGTTCTGTGGCATCGCGCGGGCTTTCGAGATCATCGGCTCGCCGTGGTCGGCGCTCATCGTCCGTGACCTGCTCCTGGGTCCGAAACCACGCGCCGACCTGGCGGAGCTGCTGCCCAGACTCTCCTTCGCCGACCTGGACGAGCGGCTCGGCGAGCTGGCGGCCGCCGGCGTGGTCGCGCGGAGCGGCGCGGACTCCTCGCCCGTCTACGAGCTGACCGACTACGGCAAGGACCTCGAGCCGATCCTGCTCCAGCTCGGCCGGTGGGGTGCCCGGTCGCTGGGCGACCCGCGCCTCGGCGACCTGTTCACCCTGGACATGGCGATCCTCGCGCTGCGCGCCACGTTCCGCCCGGAACGCGCACGCGGCGTCCACACGAGCTTCGAGGTGCGGTTCGGTGACCTGGTGGTCAGCGTCCGCGTCGACGACGGTGCCCTCACCGTCGAGGAAGGGGAGCTTCCCGGCGCCGACCTGATCGTCGACACCCCGGTGCTCAAACACCTGATGGCCGCCGAGCTCAGCCCGACCGACGCGCTGTGGCTCGGCCTGATCGAGCCACAGGGCGACCCCGCCCGGCTCGCCACCTTCGTCGACCTGTTCCACATCCCGCCCGCGCCGGACCTGCCGGACCTGGAGACCGTCTCCTGATCCACGGTGTCCCGGTCAGCGCATCAGCCAGGCGCGGCAGGCGAGTTGCAGCGCGAGCCGCTGCTCGGCGTCGTCGAGGTCGACGTGCAGGAGCGCGGTGATCTTGCGTAGCCGGTAGGCGATCGTCTGCGGGTGGACGTTGAGGTCCTTCGCGGCCTTGGCGGGTGAGCTCTGGTGGTCCAGGTAGGCCTGAAGGGTGCGGATCGCGTCCTCGGCGGCCTGGCTGCCGAGGTCGGCCAGCGGAGCGAGCATGTCGTCCACCGAGGCGCGGGTGGTGTCCGAGGCGTACCACTCGACCAGCATGCGGTTCAGGCCGAGTGCGTCGATCGCGATGATGTCGCGTGGTGGCGTTGACTGGCGGGTGGCCGCGAGTGCCGCCCTGGCATCGGTGGCGGAGGTGCGCAGACCCTCCGCGCGCCGGTACACCCCGCCGATCCCGCACCGGATCACGAGCCGGGGAAACCGGTCACGGGCCGCGGCCAGCGCGGTGGTCGCCGCCCGGCGTGCGACGCGAGCGGCGGACGCTTCCGGTTTCGCACCGGTGGTGCGCACGAGGAGCACGTCGCCCCCGATCCGGGTGCCGTGCCAGCTGTCGACGGCATCGGCGCCGCCACCGGCCAGGATCGCGTCGAGCGCGACGCTCGCGACGGCCTCGGTCTGGCCCATGCCCGCCGGTGCCGCGCCTGCGGGTTCGGTCAGCGACGAGGACAGCTCGAACCGCAGGACCTGGTGCCAGCCATCCACCGCGAGACCGAGTGCCCTGGCCCGTGCCACGAGCGGCGCACGTTCCGGCTCCGGCGCGAGGAGCAGTTCGCCGAGCAGGCGGCCCCGGTCGTGGATCGGCGCGAGGTCGGTCCGCCGGTTCCCCGCGACGACCCGTGCGTACGCGTCCGCGGCGAGCCGCACCACGGTCCGTGCCGCGACGATCCACGCCCCCCGCGCCCCCTCGGGCACGGCGGCCGTGACGTAGCCGTCGGCGACACCGTCCACCTCCACGATGGCGGCGGGTTCGGCGTGGCCGGGCTCGCGGACCGTGACCACGGTGGCGAGGGCCTCGGCGGCGGCGGCCAGAACGGCGTCGGCGGTGTCCGCCGAGGCGATGAGGCCGCGGGCGGCATCGACCCTGGCCAGGGCACTGTCCGTGTCCCCGCTGAGCACCCGCGCCACGGCGATCACCAGCCGGGTCGGGTCAGCGGAGGGCGCGGTGAGGAGGGCGAGCGTGCAGCGGTCGGCGATGCGCCGCGCGGTCGGTTCGACCGAGTCGGCGTCGACAGCGGTGAGGACCACCGCCGCCGCCCCGGTGACGGCCGTGTCCCGGAGCGCCACGTCGAACAGGTGCCCCTGTGCCCTGGCGGACGCCGAGGGCATCACCACCGCCAGCTCGCCGGCGCCGAGGAGGCGTAGTTCGTTCAGCTCGGCGACCACCCGGACCGAGCTCACGACCCTGGCCACGTCACCGCCGAGCAGCGTCAGCGAGGAGAGATCGGGCTCCGCCAGCAGTTCGCGGACGCTCGTCGCACCGGCCTGACCTTCGGTTTGTGGTTGCGCGATAAACACGGCCTATTTCCTGTTGTGTGAAGCTAAACACGCTGCGTGACAGCCTACTAGCATGGCTTGGTGATTTTCGATACCGCCGACCTTGCCGCGTTCGCTCGGGGATGCGACGTACTGGGAGCAGGCGGAGGGGGCCCGGCCGGGCAGACGTTACCGGTGGCACTGCACGCGGTGGCCGAACACGGACCGGTGCGAGTGGTCTCGCTGTCCGACCTTCCCGCCGGCGAACTGGTGATGCCGTGCGCGCTGATCGGCGCGCCGGACGTGTACGTGGAGCGCATCGGCACCGGCCGCGAGTCGGTGGTCATCCGCCACCAGGTCGAGGCCCACTTCCAGCGCCCGGTCGCGGCACTGATGTGCACCGAGGTCGGCGGCAGCAACGGTCCGATCTCGGTCGCGTTCGCGGCCCACGCCGGCCTGCCCCTGCTGGACGCCGACGGCATGGGCCGCGCGTTCCCCGGCATCGAGCAGGTCGCCATGCAGGCCGCCGGGATCACCGCGAGCCCGTCGGTGCTCGCGGACGAACACGATCGCGTGGTCCTGGTGCAGGCCGAGTCCGGCGAATGGCTGGAACGGCTCGCCCGCAACGTCGCGACCGCGTTCGGCAACCGCGGCGTGAGCAGTGAGTACGTGATGACGGTCGAACAGGCCGATGGCGCCGTGGTCGACGGGTCGATGACCAAGGCACTGCGCATCGGCACCGTTCTGGAGGAAGCCGCGGCCGCCGGGGCCGCCACGCGGTCCGCCGTGGGCAGGCTCGCCGAGGAGTTCGGCGGGATCCGGCTGGCCGAGTGCCGCGTGACCGGCGTGCACCCGATCAGGAACAGGGCCACCGCCACACTCGCCACCAACAGCCGCAGGACGATCCTGCTGGAGGGGGTCAACCGCGACGAGGGCCGGTGGCTGCGGCTGGAGGCCGGGCACGAGTACCACGCGGTGCTGGAGGACGGCGAGCTGCGGGCCGCGACACCGGACGTCATCACGTTGTTCGATGTCCACAGCGGTGAGCCGGTGCCGGTGCCGGAGCTGCGGTACGGCCTCCGTGTCGTGGTGCTCGCGCTGCCGTGCCCGCCCGAGTGGCAGGGGCCGGAGGCACTCCGGCTCGTCGGGCCGCGCGCGTTCGGTCTCTCCCTCGACTACTCCCCGGTGGCGGCCGACCATGCCTGACCCGACACCACCGGCCACCGGCTACCGGCTCGGGATCGCGCTGGACGGTGACGAGGTCGCCGGGGCGCTGGTGGACGCCCAGGGCACCGTCGTCGCCGTGAAGACCCTGCGGCTGGCGGGCAGACAGACGACCGACGCCACGCTGACCGCCGTGCTGGACCCGCTGCTGGCACACCTGGCGGCCGACGACGGCCGCACGGTCGAGGACATCGACCGCGTGCTGTTCGCGATCAGCGAGGTGGACGACCTCGTGGTGGACCCTGGCGCGGACTCGGATCCGCCGGGGGCCTGGACCGGCGGGCACGGGCTGGTCGCGGTGGTGCGGCTGGGCGCGGCGACGACCGCGGTCCCCCCGCTTGCCTTGTGGCCGCCCAAGTTCCGGGATCGTGTCGTGCTCGCCAGCACGTGCGTGACCGGTGGCGCGCGGCTGGACGGGACCGAGCTGGAGCCGCTGGACGAGGCCGGTCTCGCCGACTTCGCCCGCACGGTCGCGGGCAAGGTCGAGGCCGTGGCGGTCACCGGGGTGTTCGCCACGCTCACCCCCGACCACGAGCAGACCGCGGCGGTGCTGCTGGAGCGGGAGCTCGGCGACACGGTCCGGATCGTGCTGTCCCACGAGATCGGTGGCACCGGGCTGCTGGAACGCGAGAACGCCACGGTGCTCCAGGCGGTGATGACGCCGGCGGCCAGCCGGGACGCGGAACGGTTGCAGAACGTCCTGGCCGCACATGGCCTCGGGCACGCGGAGGTCTTCTTCGCCCGCAACGACGGCACGATCATGGCCATCGACTACGCCGCGACGCACCCGCTCGCGCTCTACGGCGGCGCGGCGGCCGCGACGGTCCGCGGCACGGCACAGCTCGCGGGCGAGCAGGACGCGCTCGTGGCGCTGACCCGCGCGGACGGCACCGCCCTCTCGATCTGCGCGGTGACGGCGGGTCTGCCGAGGCTGACCTCGGGCCACACCACGATCGCGGGTGTGCCGACGAGCCTTCGCCTTGTCGCGCAGGTGCCGGTCCGGCCGCGCGACGAGACGCCACGCGACTCCCGTGCGCTGGTCGAGGCCATCGACCGCGCGAAGACCGCGCCAGCCGATCTGCCGCTGCTGCTCGGCGGCCCCGGCGCGGAGGATCTCGCCGCGAGCCTCCCACCCCACCTGCCCGGCACGGTCGGCGTCCGCTGCCCGCCGTGGGCCACCGCCGCGGCCGCGGTC
>NZ_JBARWZ010000058.1:0-5796 GCF_049647105.1 Actinophytocola sp. | reverse complement strand
CCCGGTCGAACCGCGAACACACCTCGTCCCACGCCGCGGCGAACACCGGGAACGACTCGTAGAGTTCCCGGCCCATCCCAGGTCGCTGAGAACCCTGACCAGTGAACAAGAACGCCAGACCGCCAGGTTCGGCGACACCCCGCACCAGCGCGTCGCCGACCAGGACGGCCCGGTGTTCGAGGCCGGTGGCACGGGTGGCGATCAGGGAGTGCGCGATGTCGGCTGGCGGGACGTCGAGGACCCGCACCCGCGCCACCTGGGCGTGGAGGGCCTCGGCGGAACCGGCCGAGAACACCAGCGGCACCATGGCATCCGACGGAATAATGGCAGGCGCCGAGAGGGACGGCGGCGGCTCCTCGATGATCGCGTGCGCGTTGGTGCCGCTGATCCCGAAGGACGACACGGCGCCGCGCCGCGGCCGCTCCCCCGGCTCCCATGCCTGTGCCCGCGCCAGCAAGGAGACCGCACCCGACGACCAGTCCACGTGCGGCGACGGGTCGGCGGCGTGCGGTGACACCGGCATGATGCCGTTGTGCATGGCCAGAACGGTCTTGATCACGCCCGCGACACCGGCCGCGGCCTGGGTGTGGCCGATGTTGGCCTTGACCGAGCCCAGCCACAGCGGCCGGTCGCGATCCTGTCCGTAGGTGGCGAGCAGCGCGGCGGCCTCGATCGGGTCGCCGAGGCGGGTGCCGGTGCCGTGTGCCTCCACGACGTCCACATCGGACGGTGCGAGACCGGCGTCGGTCAGCGCCTGCGCGATCACCCGTTCCTGCGACGGCCCGTTGGGTGCGGTGAGACCGTTGGAGGCGCCGTCGGAGTTGACCGCCGTACCGCGCACGACCGCGAGCACCCGGTGCCCGTTGCGGCGGGCGTCGGACAGGCGCTCCACGAGCAGCACACCGACGCCCTCGGACCACGCGGTCCCGTCGGCCGCCGCCGAGAACGGCTTGCACCGGCCGTCGGCGGCCAGCCCGTTCTGCAGCCCGAACTCGGTGAACACCCCCGGTGTCGCCATGACGGTCACCCCGGCGGCCAGCGCCAGCGACGACTCACCCGACCGCACCGACCGCACCGCCAGGTGCAACGCCACCAACGACGAAGAACACGCGGTGTCCACCGTCAACGCGGGACCCTCGAACCCGAACGTGTACGCGACGCGGCCGGAGGCGACGCTGGCGGTCGTGCCGGTGAGCAGGTAGCCGCCGAAGTCCGTTGGCGCCTCGTGCATGCGCGGCCCGTACTCCTGCGACATCGCACCGACGAACACCCCGGTCCGGCTCCCACGCAACGACAACGGATCAACACCAGCCCGCTCCAACACCTCCCACGACGCCTCCAGCAACACCCGCTGCTGCGGATCCATCGCCAACGCCTCACGCGGCGAAATACCGAACAACGCCGCGTCGAAGTCGGTGGCGTCGGCGAGAAAGCCGCCGCGCATGCGGTCGGCGCCGGGCAGGAGCCAGCCTCGGTCGGCGGGCAGCGCGGTGATGGCGTCGCCGCCGGCGTCCACGAGCCGCCACAGGTCCTCTGGGGTGGCGACGTCGCCGGGGAACCGGCAGGCCATGCCGACGATGACGACCGGGTCGTCCGTCTCGCCGGTGACCACCGGCCGGGCGACATCGGCGGCGTCGGGACTGCCGGCACCGCCGAGTTCGATCAGCAGCCGGGTGGTCAGCTCGGCCGGGGTGGGGTAGTTGAAGACGAGAGTGGGCGGCAGGCGCAGGCCGGTGGCGGCCGTGACGCGGTTGCGGAGTTCGACGCCGGTCAGCGAGTCGAAGCCCAGTTCCTTGAAGGTGCGCCCTGGGCGCACGGTGTCGGCCGAGCCGTGGCCGAGGACAGCGGCGACCTCGGCCCGCACCATGGCGGCGACCGTGCGCTCCCGGTCCTCGGCCGACAGACCGGCCAGCCGCTCGGCGAGCCCACCGGCAGTGACACCGGCAGCGGCGCGGCGCGGCGTCTGGCGGACCAGCGATCGCAGCAGCGGGGCGGGGTCGGCGGTGGCCGACAGGTCGAGCCTGGTCGGCAGGACGTGTGCGGGACCGGCGGCAAGCGCCCGGTCGAACAGTGCGAGCGCGTCCGGTGTGGACAGAGCGGTGCCGGTGCGTTCGAGGCGGGCGCGGTCGCGGTCGGTCAGGTCGCCGCTGATGCCGCTGGAGTCGGCCCACAGACCCCAGCCCAGCGACAGCGCGGGCAGGCCCATGGCCCTGCGATGGTGGGCGACGGCGTCCAGGACGGTGTTCGCGGCGGCGTAGGTGGACTGGCCCGCGGTGCCGAACGTGGCGGCGACCGACGAGTACAGGACGAACAACGCGGGGTCGGCGTCGGCGGTCAGCTCGTGGAGCAGGAGCGCGGCACCGGCCTTGGGGCGCAGGACCGCGGCGAGCCGTTCCGGGGTCTGCGCGCCGATCACGCCGTCGTCGGCGACGCCGGCGGTGTGGACGACACCGGTGAGCGGGTGCTCGGCGGGGATGCTCGCCAGCAGCGCGGTCAGCGTGTCGCGGTCGCCGACGTCGCAGGCGGTGACGGAGACCGTCGCGCCGAGGTCCGCCAGTTCGGCGGCGAGGTCGGGCGCGCCGGGGGCGTCGGGACCGCGCCTGCTGGTCAGGAGCAGGTGCCGGACACCGTGGCGGGTGACGAGGTGGCGGGCCACACGCGCGCCGAGCGTGCCGGTTCCGCCGGTGATCAGCACGGTCCCGCCGGGATCCGGGGAGCGCGGGACGGTGAACACGTTCTTGCCGGTGTGCCTGCCTTGGCCGACGTGGCGCAGCGCGGTCTGGGCGTCCCGGATGTCCCACGCCCGCACCGGAAGCGGCGACAGCACACCCTCGGCGAACAGGTCCAGCAGCTCCGCCAGCATCTCCTTGAGCCGGTCGGCCCCGGCCTCGAACAGGTCGAACGCCTGATAGGAGATCCCTTCCGGGGCACGCAGGTCGGCCTTGCCCATCTCCACGAACCGGCCGCCGGGGGCCAGCAGTCGAAGCGACTCGTCGATGAACTCGCCGGTCAGCGAGTTCAGCACGACGTCGACCGCCGGGAAGCGATCGGCGAAGCCGAGCTCGCGGGAGGACGCCAGCCGGTCGGCAGGCAGCCCGGTCGCGGCCCACTTGGCCGGGCTGGCGGTGCCGTAGACCTCCGCGCCGAGATGCCGCGCCAGCTGCACGGCGGCCATGCCGACACCGCCCGCCGCGGAGTGGACGAGCACCGACTCGCCGGCCAGCAGACCGCCGAGGTCGACCAGGCCGTAGTACGCGGTCAGGAACACGACGGGCACGGCGGCGGCGTCGGTGAACGACCAGCCGCCGGGGATCGGCGCGAGCAGCCTGCGGTCCGTGACCGCGCTCGGGCCGAAGCCGCCCGCCACCAGACCGAACACCCGGTCGCCGACCGCGAGGTCGGTGACGCCCGGCCCGACGCCGGTCACGACACCCGCGGCCTCGGTGCCCAGTCGCACGTCCGGATCGGGGTAGCTGCCGAGGGCGATCAGCACGTCCCGGAAGTTGATGCCCGCCGCGCGCACCGCGATGCGGACCTGCCCTGGTGGCAACGACTCCGGTTCGGCGACGGGCTCGCAGCGCAACCCGGTCAGCGCGCCGTCGTCGCCGGGGACCAGCCGCCACGGGACCGCAGGCGGCGTCAGCACCGGCTCGTCGGCGACCCGGACCAGGCGCGGGGCGAGCACGGCCCCGTCCCGCAGCGCGACCTGCGGTTCGCCGGACGCGATCACCGACGGCAGCGCCGCGAGCAGGTGGTCGCCATCGAGCGGGATGTCGACCAGCGTGAACATGCCGGGGTTCTCGGTCTGCGCCGACCGCACCAGCCCCAGGGCGCCCGCCGCGAGCGGGTCGGCGACGTCCTCGGCCGGGCCCGTGGCGATCGCCCCCCGCGACACCAGGACCAGCGGCGTGCCCGCGGACCGCACGAGGCGCAGCGCGTCGGCCGGGTCCTCTGGCAGTTCACGCACCTCGGGCACGGCGGCCGCGCCGTCCACCGCGACCGGGGTCCAGCGCACGGTGAACAACGCGTCGTCGGCGGGCGCGTCGATGGCGCGGGCCGACAGCGGTCGCCAGGCCAGGGCGTCCACGGTCAGGACCGGTGCGCCGTCGCCGTCGAAGGCGGCCAGCGCGACGGTGTCCTGCCCGGTCGCGGTGACCCGCACCCGCACGGCCCTGGCGCCGACCCGGTGCAGGGTGACGCCGGACCAGGAGAACGGCAGGTGCGGAGGGCCGCCGGGCAGGAGGCCGCCGACGAGAACGGTGTGCAGGGCGGCGTCGAGCAGGGCCGGGTGGATGCCGAACGCGTCGGTGTCGGCGGTGTCGGGCAACGCCACCTCCGCGAACGCGGTGTCCTCCACGCGCCACAGGGACCGCAGGCCACGGAACACCGGGCCGTAGGTGTAGCCCGCGCGCGCCAGGTCGTCGTAGCAGCCGGTGGTGTCGGCGCGCGCGGCGTCGGGCGGCCACACCGGTTCCTGGGGCACGGGCGGTGTGCTGGTGGCGAACGCGCCGGTGGCGTGCCTTGTCCATGGCGCGTGCCCGGTGTCCGGCCGGGAGTGGATCTCCAGGGTGTGCTCGGCGGTGACGCTGACCTGCAGGCGCACGGCCCCGCGCGCGGGCAGGACGAGCGGCGCCTCGATGGTCAGCTCGGCCAGCGCGGGGCAGCCGACGTGGTCACCGGCGTGCAGGGCCAGCTCAGCGAAAGCGGCGCCGGGGAACAGGACCCGGCCCGCGACGACGTGGTCGGCCAGCCACGGCTGAGTGGCGGGCGAGAGCCGTCCGGTGAGCACGACCCCGCCGCCGGTGGCCAGCGGCACGGCCGCGTCGAGCAGTGGGTGCCCGGTCGCGTCGGCGGTGGCGGGCCGGGAGGCCAGCCAGTAGCGCCTGCGCTGGAACGGGTACGTAGGCAGCGGAACACGTTTGCCGGGCAGCAGCCGGGGCCAGTCGACCGCGGTCCCCCTGGTCCACGCGACCGCGACGGCGGACACCAGCGTCTCGGCCTCGTCCCGGCCGCGCCGCAGTACGGCCACGGAGTCCGCGACGTGCGCCGACAGCACCGGGTCCGGCCCCAGTTCGAGGAAGGTACGCACACCGCGTTCGCGCAGTTCCGTGACACCGTCGGCGAACCGCACGGTGTCCCGCACCTGCCGCACCCAGTACCCGGGGTCCGTGACGTCGCCGGGCAGCGGGATCGCGGGTTCGTGGTAGGTCAACGAGTCCGCGACCTCGGCGAACTCCGCCAGCATCGGCTCCATCAGCCGCGAGTGGAACGCATGCGAGACGACGAGCCGCTTGACGCGACGGCCTTCGGTCCGCCACCGCCGCTCCACGGCCGCGATCTCGGCCTCGGTTCCCGACACCACCAGCGAAGCCGGGCCGTTCACCGCCGCGATGTCGACGTTCGACGGAACGTCCTCTTCGGACACTTCGGCGGCCAGCATCGCACCACCGGCTGGCAACGCGGCCATCAACCGGCCACGCGCGGCCACCAGTGCGCAGGCGTCGTCCAGCGACAGCACCCCCGCCACGTGCGCGGCCGAGATCTCGCCAATCGAGTGCCCCAGCAGGAAATCCGGGCGGACACCCCACGACCCCAGCAACCGGAACAGCGCCACCTCCAGCGCGAAGATCGCCGCCTGCGCACCATCCGTCCGGTTCAACAACACCTCGTCGTCGACAGGAACCCGGTCGAAACGCGAACACACCTCGTCCCACGCCGCCGCGAACACCGGAAACGCCGCATACAGCTCCCGGCCCATGCCGACCCGCTGAGAACCCTGACCGGTGAACAGGAACG
>NZ_JBARWZ010000057.1:0-5953 GCF_049647105.1 Actinophytocola sp. | reverse complement strand
GGTCAGCCCACCTGGGCGACGACCGCACGCCACTGGTCACCCCGGGCCATGAACCGGCTCACGGGCACCTTCTTCACGCGGCCGTCCGACCGCGTGCAGACGATGCGGTTGCCGTCGACGTGCAACGTCCCCCCGTCCGCACCACCGAACCGCCGCGTCAGCGGCCCGAGCAGCGCCTTGACGACGATGGTCCGGCTGCGCGCGTCGAACTCGAAGTAGGTGCGGGTGAGCTGCAGGAGCCCGAGCACGGCGAGCACCGGCCCGAGCACGATCGAGAACCCGGCCGACCCGCCGACCTGGATCAACCACATCGCGAGCACGAAGTTGACCACTCCGAGCACGATCAACGTGATCGGGACGAAGGGGTTGTAGCGCACGGCCATGGCAGGGTCCTCTCGGGCTGGTTGACGCAACCGTAGAGGTCGCCCGGCCCCGCCGGGAGAGGAACTTTCCTTCTGCCCTCGGGCTTTCGCTAGACCTCCTCGACCGTGCCGGACAGCCTCGCTCGTTCCGCGGCGAACACCGCCAGGTGCGACTCCAGGGACTCGGCCGGGCCGGACAGGATGTGGCCCGCGTCGCCGGTTTCGACCGCCGTGGTGAACGCGTCCATCAGGCCCGCGTCGCCGCCCGCGTGGCCCGCGTCGGTGTCCAGGCCGGTGTTCGGGGCCGCCAGAACCTCGGTGGTCTCCGTGACGAAGTCGTGTAATCGCACGCGGACGCCGTCGCCGTCCAGGAAGCCTCTCGTGCCGAAGATCTGGGTGCGGCGGTCGACGTGCGGGGTGAACGCGGTCATCGTGAACGTCGCCGTCGCGCCGCCCGCGAACTCCATCGCCACCACCTGGTGGTCGACCACGTCGTTGTCGGACCGGTACACGCAGCGGCCGTACGGGCCCTCCCGAAGGGCGGTCGTCACGGACCGCTCCGTCACCTCGTCCGCCAGCACGCTCACCGGCCAGCCGGTGCGGCCCTCGCGGGCCATGCCGAGGTACAGGCGGGGCGCCGAGTACGGGCAGGTCGCCTCCACCGCGCAGTCCAGGCAGCGGTCCGTGGAGCCCTCCGGCGCGTTCTCCGGCGTGAAGTGGCGCAGCGAACCGAAGCTCGACACCCGTTCGATCGGCCTGCCCACGATGTGCCGCAGCCAGTCGACGTCGTGGCCCGACTTCGCCAGCAGCATGAACGACGCCTGGTCCGTGCGGCGCCAGTTGCCCCGCACGTACGAGTGCGCGTAGTGCCAGTGCCCCACCGGTTCCAGGTGCTGCACACTCACCACCTCGCCGATGCGGCCGTCCTCGACCAACTGCTTCACCAGCCGTGTGTACGGCCGGTACCGCATCACGTGGCACACCGCGAACAACACACCCGCCTCGGTGACCGCGCCGACCAGCTCCGCGCACGCCTCCGGCGTCGGCGCGAGCGGCTTCTCCACCAGCAGGTGGTATCCCTTGCGTGCCAGCGCGATCGCCGGGCCGACGTGCTCGGCGTCCTGTGTGGACACGATGGCCGCGTCGGCGAGGCGAGGCGCTGCGGCCAGCTCCTCCCACGACGAGAACACCTGCGTGACCCCGTGCTCGCGGGCCAGCCGTTCGCGCTGGTGCGCACGGGGCTCGGCCACCGCGACCACCTGCCCGCGGTCCGGGTGCCTGCCGACCCACTCGGCGTACCCGGCGCCCCGCTGTCCCGCCCCGACGATCGCGTACCGGACCATCACTCTCCCTTCACGTACGTCGTCACCGTCACCGACGCGGTCACCGGTACCGGTGACCGCAGCTCAGCCACCTTCGCCCGCAACGCCGCCGCGTCCACGTGCCACGCGCTCGGGCCCATCCCCACCAGCGCGAGCACCTCCTCGTGCCCCAGCGACATCGCGAACTCACACGTGTCCTGCGCGGACACCGTGAACCCGGGCAGCGACGCCGTCACCCGCGACGCCTTGTCCTCGGCGACGGTCAGCAGGTCCAGCGCGGACACCAGCTCACCGAGGTGCGCGGCGCGCGGCGCCACCACCACGAGCCTGCCGTCGGGCGTCAGCACCCGCGCGATCTCGGCGGCGTTGCGGGGCGCGAACACGTTGAGCGCCACCGCCACCACACCGTCCCGCACCGGCAGCCGCCGCCACGTGTCGGCGCCGACCGCACCCAGCCTCGGGTGTGCGCGGGCCGCCCGCCGCAGCGCCGGTTTCGCGATCTCGAGCGCGATGCCCACCCGGTCCGGCGACGCGTCGAGCACCGCCGCCAGGTAATGCCCGGTGCCCGCACCGAGGTCCAGCACGCAGCCGGCACCGGCGCACGCGGCCACCACCGCGGCGACGATCGGCGCGTAGTGCCCGGCGGACAGGAACTCCTGCCGTGCCGCGACCATCTCCGCACTGTCACCCGTCACGGACGCCTTGCCCGGCATCAGGGTCACATAGCCCTGCCGCGCCACGTCGAACGTGTGGCCCGACCCGCAGCGCACCGACCCGCCGGAGCTGTCCAGCCCGGACGAACAGTGCGGACAGGACAGGTACGGCAGGACGTCAGCAAGCACTCCGCGACCCTAGTGACGTGCGGCCAGCTCCGTGACCAGGCGGTGTAATCGCGGCACCCGCTGCTCGGACTCCGGCTTCATCAGCACGCTCCGCAGCACCCGCGCGCCGTCCGCGTCCGGCGACAGCGTGGTGTGCCCCCTGGCCTCGAACGCCGCCGCCGGCATCCGCAGCACGCTCAGGAACACCGGGTCTCGCGTCGCGTTCATGCCCTCTGTCAGCACTCGCGCGGTCGCCGCGTCGACGGCGGACAGCGTGTCCCGCGTCGGGAAGTACGTGACGATGTCGAGTGCCGGCTCCTGGTACAGCGTGAGCTCGTCGGAGGCGGCCAGCAAGGACGACCACTGCCCGGCCGCACGCCGGTTCGCCGCCAGAACCCCGCGCAACCCGTCCATGCCCAGCACCCGCAGCGTCAGCCACAGCGCGGCCGCCGCCGCACCCGGCCGCGAGCACTCCAGGCTGATCTCGCCGAGATGCAGGTCGGACTCGGTGAAGTAGGTGTACGGCGAGTCGTGGTGGTAGTACCGCGCCACCGACGGGTCGGCGAACAGCACGGCCCCGCACCCGTACGGCTGCAGCCCGTGTTTGTGCGGGTCCACGACCACCGAGTCGCACTGGCCGATCGCACGGAACGCGCGTGCGTCCGGCAGGTCCGGCAGCAACGTGTAGAATCCGCCGTACGCGGCGTCAACGTGTAACCGGACCCCGTACTTCTCCCGCAGCGCCAGCGCCTCGTCGATCGGGTCGACCGCGCCGAGGCCCGTGGTGCCCGCGGTCAGTACGACGGTGCCCACCGCACCGGTCGCCAGCAGTTCCGCGAGGGCGGGCATCGACATCCGGCCTGCCGGGTCGACCGGGACCGGGTGGCCTTCGAGTCCCAGCAGGTGACACATGCGGGCGTGGGTGTAGTGCGCGTCCGCGCTGTAGGCGATCCCGCGCCCCGGATGGGACTCCCGCGCGACGAACAGCGCCTCGAGGTTCGCGACCGTGCCGCCGCCGGTGAGGTGCCCGAGATGCTGGGGCAGGCCGAACATCGCCGCCAGCTCGGCGACCACCTCCCGCTCCATCCTGGACGTGGCCGCGCCGCCGTCGTCGGCGTGGTTGTTGGGGTTGACCAACATCGCCGTCAGGTAGCCGGCCACCGCGACCGGGTGCGGCGGCTTGAGCATCTGCCCGGCGTAGTCCGGGTGGAAGTAGGGGTAGTTGGCCGCGCCGAGCCGGTCGACCAGTTCCTCGAAACCGGCCTTGAACACGTCGGGGTCGACGTGCCCGCTCGGGTGCGCATCGTAGGGGGCGAACGAGTCCTGCCAGGCGGAGATCGCGTCGACCCCCTGCCGCAGCCATGCCGGAAGTTCTGTCATGGCTCCACGATGTCACGGGCCACCGACAGAAACGGGCCGCCCGGGATCGGGGGGTAGCCCTACCCCCCTTTCGGGTGGTGGCGCCAGTGATTCCGCACGTGGTTCAGACCAGGGTTGATCTCGTGCCGAACAAGGAGGTCACCATGCAGCTGTTGCGCCGACACCCGTTCACCGCGGTCGGACTGGTCGTCATCGTCACCCTTGGCGTCCTCCTCGGCACCTTTGTCACAGCGGTGACGGACCACCCTCTGGGTGACCACATCGCCTACGGTGTTCCCGCCTTCGCGGACGGCCGGTGGTGGTCCGTCTTCACCGGTGTGCCGTTCGCGATCACTCCCCTGTGCTACGTCGCGGTGCTGGCGAGCTTCGCCGCGTTCGTCGGCTTCCTCGAACACCGCCTCGGCACCGCGCGGGCCGTGGCGGTCTGGGCGGTCGGGCACGTCGCCGGGGTCTTCGGAGCCGTCGCGCTCGTCGACCTGACCGGCGGCGCGCTCGTGTCGGCACTGGACGTCGGCCCGTCCGGTGGGGCGATGGCCGCCGCCGCGGTCGCCACCGCGACGCTCGCGCCGAGGCGGCGGTTCTGGACCAGGGCCGGCCTGATCGGCTACGTCGTCGGGTCGCTGCTGGTCATCGGCCACCTCGCGGACGTCGTGCACCTCGTCGCCGTGGCCGTCGCGCTGCCGCTGGGCCCGCTGCTCGTCCGACGCGCCGAGAAGGTCACCGGCTCCGACCGCGCCGTGGACCTCCTCGAGACCCACGGCGGCGGCACCCTGTCGTGGATGACGACCTGGCCCGGCACCGAGTACCTGTACGGGGACGACGGGTACGTCGCCTACCGCCGCCACGCCGGGGTCGCGATCGCCGTCGGCGACCCGGTCGGCTCGACCGGCTGGCGGCTCACGGCACCGGCCGCGTTCGCCGCGCACTGCGCTCGCGAGGGTCTCGTCCCGGCATGGTTCTCCGTCGGCGCGGCCACCGCGGCCTCGGTCGGCGCCAAGCGGGTCCAGGTCGCCGAGGACACCATCCTCGACCTGCCGGACCTCGCGTTCCGTGGCAAGAAGTGGCAGGACATCCGCACCGCACGCAACCGCGCCGACAAGGACGGCATCACGTTCCGCATGGTCACCCTCGCCGACGAGAGCCCGGCGATCGTCCGGCAGGTGCGTGAGGTGTCGGCGGACTGGCTGCGTGGCAAGCGCACCCCGGAGCTGAGGTTCACGCTCGGCGGCGTCTCCGAGGCCATGGACCCGCGCGTGCGGGTCGGCATCGCGGTCGACGCGGGCGGCACGGTCCACGGCGTCACGTCCTGGCTGCCGGTCCTCGACGCCAACGGCAAGCCGAGGGGCTGGACCCTCGACATGATGCGCCGCAAGGCCGACGGTTTCCGGCCGGTGGTCGAGTTCATGATCGCCGAGGCCTGCGTGACGTTCCAGGCGGAAGGCGCACAGCTGGTGTCACTGTCGGGTGCGCCGCTGGTCCGTACCGGAGACCACGAGGCGAGTCCGGTGCAGCGCATGCTCGACGGCATGGGCAAGCTCATGGAGCCCCTGTACGGGTTCGGCTCACTGCACGCGTTCAAGGCGAAGTTCCAGCCGCGCCGCGAGCCGCTGTACCTGACGTACCGCAATACAGGTGACCTGCCGAGGATCGGCGCCGCCGTGCTGCGTGCCTACCTGGCTAAGCCCACCGCCGTGCGGCAGCGGCCAGTGCCGACCGTGCGCCCGCACCCAGCTCTCGCACCAGGTCTGCGGCAGGCAATGGCCGGGCGAACTCGTACGACTGCCCTGCCCACAGCGACATGGCCTGCGAATCGCCCGCTTTCCGCAGGTCCCTGGTCAGCTGGTGGACGTGCGGGTACGCCGGTGGCGCCCCTGCCGAGTGCTCGGACAGGAAGCGGTTCACCAGCCCCCGTGCGGGCCGGCCGGTGAAGGCGCGGGTGACGGCCGTGGGCAGCTCGCCCGCCGCGAGCGCCGCGAGGTGGAGCGGGTTCGCCCCGCTCTCCGGACAGGGCAGGAACATCGTGCCCAGCTGCGCGGCGCTCGCGCCCGCGACGAGCACGGCCGCCACG
>NZ_JBARWZ010000056.1:0-6335 GCF_049647105.1 Actinophytocola sp. | reverse complement strand
CGCTGTCGGATCCGAACCGCTTCAAGTTCGACGGTGACGGCTACTACCTGAAGTCGGCCGAGGACATGCGGGAGTACTGGGACTCCGAGGTCCCCGGTGCCGCCGACTCGACGCTGCTGATCGCCGAACGCGTCGAGTCCTATGCGGACGTCTACACCCACAAGGACCGGATGCCGGTCTTCGACGTGCCGGACGGCCACGACGAGGCGACCTGGCTGCACCACGAGGTGCTGGCGGGCCTTACACGGCGACTGCCGGACGGGATCGCGGTCGCCTACCGGGAGCGGGCCGAGTACGAGCTGGACGTGATCATCCAGAAGGGTTTCCCCGGCTACTTCCTGATCACGGCCGACCTGATGGCGCACGCACGGCGCGTCGGTATCCGGGTCGGTCCCGGCCGTGGGTCGGCGGCGGGCTCGCTCGTGGCCTACGCGCTGGGCATCACGAACCTGGACCCGCTGCACCACGGCCTGCTGTTCGAACGGTTCCTGAACCCGGAACGGGTCTCGATGCCCGACATCGACATGGACTTCGACGACCGCCGCCGCGGCGAGATGATCCGTTACGCAACGGAGAAGTACGGCGCCGCCCGGATTGCCCAGGTCATCACGTTCGGCACCATCAAGACCAAGGCGGCGCTCAAGGACGCCGCCAGGGTCCACTTCGGACAATCCGGTTACGGGATCGCGGACCGGATTGCCAAGGCGCTGCCGCCGCCGGTCGCGGCGAAGGACATCCCGCTCTCCGGCATCGTCGACCCCGCGCACGAACGGTACGGCGAGGCGGCCGAGGTGCGTGCCCTGATCGACACCGACGACGAGGTGTCGACGATCTTCGCGACCGCGCGTGGGCTGGAGGGCCTGATCCGCAACGCGGGGGTGCACGCCTGCGCGGTCATCATGTCCAGCGAACCGCTGGTGGACGCGATCCCGTTGTGGCAGCGGGACGACGGCTCGATCATCACCGGCTGGGACTACCCGTCGTGCGAGGCCATCGGCCTGCTGAAGATGGACTTCCTCGGCCTGCGGAACCTGACCGTCATCGGCGACGCGATCGACAACATCAAGTCCAACCGAGGCACCGACATCGACCTGGACGGGCTGGGGCTGACGGATCGGAACACGTTCGACCTGCTGGCACGTGGTGACAGCCTGGGGGTGTTCCAGCTCGACGGCGGCGCGATGCGAGACCTGCTGCGCCGCATGCGGCCCACCGGGTTCGAGGACATCGTGGCCGTCAACGCCCTGTACCGCCCCGGCCCGATGGCGATGAACACGCACAACAACTACGCCGACCGCAAGAACGGCCGCCAGCCGGTAGAGCCGATCCACGCCGAGCTGGCGGAACCGCTGCGCGAGATCCTCGCTGAGACCCACGGCCTGGTCGTCTACCAGGAGCAGATCATGCAGATCGCGCAGCAGGTGGCCGGTTATTCGATGGGCCGTGCGGACGTGCTGCGCCGTGCGATGGGCAAGAAGAAGAAAGACGTGCTGGAGAAGGAGTACGAGGGCTTCCACGCCGGTATGCGGGCGAACGGGTTCTCCGGCGAGGCGGTGCGGGCGTTGTGGGACACGATCCTGCCGTTCGCCGGGTACGCGTTCAACAAGTCGCACGCCGCTGGGTACGCGCTCGTCGGTTACTGGACGGCGTACCTGAAGGCGAACTTCCCGGCCGAGTACATGGCCGGGTTGCTGACGTCGGTGGGGGACAACAAGGACAAGTCCGCGGTGTACCTGTCCGAGTGCCGGCGGCTCGGGATCAGGGTGCTGCCGCCGGACGTCAATGAGTCGGGCCTGCGGTTCGCCGCGGTCGGGGACGCCATCCGGTTCGGCATGGGCGCGGTCCGCAACGTCGGTGCGCACGTCGTCGAGTCGATCGTCCGGACTCGCGCTTCGGGCAAGTACGTCTCGTTCGCCGACTTTCTTGACCGGTCGGAGCTGGTGGTCTGCAACAAGCGGGTGCTGGAGTCGCTGGTGAAGGCCGGTGGGTTCGACACGCTCGGGGAGACCCGGCTGGCGCTGGTTCAGGTGCACGAGGATGCCGTGGACGCGGTGGTGCCGTTGAAGCGCCGGGCCGCGATGGGGCAGTTCGACTTGTTCGGTCCAGCCGAGGATACGACCACGTCGCCGCTCGCGCACCTGCGGTTCGGTGATGGCGAGTGGCCGAGGAAGCAGCTTCTCTCCTACGAGCGCGAGATGCTGGGGCTGTATGTGTCGGCACATCCGCTGGACGGCGCGGAGTCTCTGCTGCGCAGGCATGCGCCCCGGCCGATCGCGGCCGTTCTCGATCGCCCGCCGAAGGAGGGTGAGCTGGTTGTCTCCGGGCTGATCACCGCGTTGGAGCGCCGGGTCACCAAGAAGGGTGAGCCCTGGGCGGTCTGCACTGTCTCGGACATGGACGGTGCGCTGGAGGTGCTCTTCTTTCCCAAGGCGTATGCGTTGTTCGCCGCGGATCTGGTCGAGGACAACGCGGTGGTGGTCAAGGGCCGGGTCAACTGGCGGGAGGATCGGATGTCCGTGTTCGGGAGCAGTCTCGCGGTGCTGGACCTGACCTCGTCCGGGGAGGACCCGCTCGTGTTGCACGCTCGGGTCGGTGTCGTGGACGAGGCGGTCGTGGTGGAGTTGGCGCGCACCCTCCTGGCGCACCCGGGTGACACACCGGTGCATGTTCGTGTCGGGCGGCGGGAGTTCGCGCTCGACCGGTATCCGGTCGCGGTGACTCCGATGTTGCTGGGGGAGCTGAAGGCGATCCCGGGGCTCACCGCGGATCGGTGAACCCGCGGGCTTGTGTGGGCACCCGAAAACCCGGCACCGTTTCGACATGCCCGTGCAACCTGGTTGACCGACGGCGCATTAGGAGGGCGGGAGCTACCGGAGATTGGGAGACACCGTGGGTGAGCGGGACCGCGACTACACCGACTACGTGACCGCGCACCTGCCGCGGCTGCGGCGGTTGGCCTACCTGCTCACGCAGGACTGGCACCGGGCCGACGACGTGGTACAGACGGCGATCACCCAGCTGTACCGGCACTGGCCCCGGGTCTCGAGGATGGACAACCCGGACGCCTACGCACGCACGGTGGTGGTGCGCTCGTTCCTCGGCGAGCGTCGCCGGTGGTCATCGCGGGTCCGGTTGACCGCCGAACCGCCGGACGGCCCGACCGGGGTGGTGGACCACGCAGGCCGGATCGCGGTGCGGACGGCGCTGGCCTCGGTGCCGCCGCGGCAGCAGGCCACGCTCGTGCTGCGGTTCTACTGCGACCTGAGCGTCGAACAGGTCGCGGACGTTCTCGGCTGCTCCCAGGGGACCGTCAAGAGCCAGACCGCGCGCGGCCTCGACGCGTTGCGGCGTGTGCTCGCCGACACCCCACCACCGATCTCACCCAGCGCGCAGAGGAGCACGTCATGAACGAGCAGGAGGTCCGGATCCTCTTGACGGACCTGGCCGAGACCCCGGCACCGCCGTCCCGGGTGGATGTGCCGCGCGCGGCGACCACGGCCCGGCGGCAGGCCCGCGTGCGGACGTGGACGATGACCGCCGCCGCGTCGGTACTCGTCGCGGGACTGGTCGTCGGCGTGACCTACGCCGTCGGCGGTGGCACACCGGCCCCCGAGCCGGTCGCGGGCGCACCGGCGCGGTTCGATCCGCTGATCCGGTACGCCTCGTTCGGGTGGGTGCCCGATGAGAACAAGATGAACTCGAGCTTGACCGTCGTCAACGACGGGCGGTTCGCCACCTCGGTCTCGGAGTTCGTGCCGGACCCGGCCCAAGGACCGATGGTCAGGCAGCCCGCCGCGGAGGTCGGCGTCAGCCTCTACGCGGCCGGCGTCAAACCCGAGTCCGAGGAGCCACTCGAGATCTGGGGGCCCACCGACCCCGCCCCGACAGTGCCCTACGCGCCGGTGACCGACGCGCCCGACGTCAACGGTGTGCCCGCGTACTGGGTCACCGTGCCGGGCGAGCCAGAGAGGATCATCCTGAAATGGCGCTGGGCCCCCGACGCCTGGGCCGAGGTGGACGTCGCCAGGATCGACGGCGACCTCCGGCAGAGCGCGCACCGGGTCGCGAGTGAAGTGCGCATCGGTGACACCGGGCGGCTGCGTTTCCCGTTCCACGTCACCGGACTGCCCGCCGGCCTGCGGCCCGTGTCCAGCTCCCTCAGCGAGGGCGGGTTCGACGCGCCGTGGCGTGTCGACCTCGACTTCGCCACCGACGAACAGACGGTGAACCTGCGCCTGGTGGCCAGCCCGATGTCCGCCGGCGACGACCGGGTGCCCAACACGACCGTCGACGGCCGCCCGGTCCTCCGCCAGACGGCGGGGGAGGAAAGCGGTCAGGGGGTGAGTGTCGCGGGATCAGAGTACTTCGACATGTTGTTCGTCGACGACGTCTCCGGTCTCCGGACCGACGTGCTCCTCCACACCAGGACGGAGGCCGACGCCGCACCGCTGGGGCCGGACGGTGCGGCGGGGGTCTTCCGCAACCTCACCGTCCACCCCGACCGCGCGGACTGGACGGACCGGCCGGACCGGCCGGACCGCTGAGTGGTATGAGGGGGCGGATAGTGACGCTCCCCGTCACTATCCGCCCCCTCATACCAAGGAAACGGGCTCGCGGTGGGGCTCTGCGTCGCCAGCCTGACGGCGTGGGGGACGTGGCTCGTGTTCGCCCGCGTCTGGCTGCCGGTGAACGGGCGGGTGCCGTGGTCGCTCCCGGAGTTCCTCGAGGACGCCTACCAGCGGGGAGTGGTGCGGTCTACCAGTTCCGACCCGCCCGCCTCCAGGACCGCCTGACGCGGCACTACCGGGCCAGGCGGTTTGCTCCACCCTGACTTTGCATGACCATTCACTGTCATGCATAATGACTCTCGTGTCCAAAGTGCTCACCTCCCTTCCTGTCGGCGAACGTGTCGGCATCGCCTTCTCCGGCGGTCTCGACACCTCGGTAGCGGTCGCGTGGATGCGCGAAAAAGGTGCCGTGCCGTGCACCTACACCGCGAACATCGGCCAGTACGACGAGCCGGACATCGACTCGGTCCCCGGCCGCGCGGCGGCGTACGGCGCCGAGCTGGCGCGGCTGGTCGACTGCCGGTCGGCGCTCGTCGAGGAGGGGCTCGCCGCGCTGGCCTGTGGCGCGTTCCACATCCGTTCCGGTGGCCGGGCCTACTTCAACACCACGCCGCTCGGCCGTGCCGTCACCGGCACCCTGCTGGTGCGCGCGATGCTCGAGGACGACGTCCAGATCTGGGGCGACGGCTCCACGTTCAAGGGCAACGACATCGAGCGGTTCTACCGCTACGGGCTGCTCGCGAACCCGTCGCTGCGGATCTACAAGCCGTGGCTGGACGCCGACTTCGTCACCGAACTTGGCGGGCGCAAGGAGATGTCGGAGTGGCTGGCCACCCGCGACCTGCCCTACCGGGACAGCACGGAGAAGGCCTACTCCACGGACGCGAACATCTGGGGCGCGACCCACGAGGCGAAGTCGCTCGAGCACCTCGACACCGGTATCGAGATCGTCGACCCGATCATGGGCGTGCGGTTCTGGGACCCCGAGGTGAACGTCGTGGCCGAGGACGTGACGGTCGGCTTCGAGCAGGGCAGGCCGGTGACGATCAACGGCGAGGAGTTCGGCTCCGCCGTCGACCTGGTGATGGCGGCCAACGCCATCGGCGGCAGGCACGGCATGGGGATGTCCGACCAGATCGAGAACCGGGTCATCGAGGCCAAGAGCCGGGGCATCTACGAGGCGCCGGGCATGGCGCTGCTGTACGCGGCGTACGAGCGGCTGGTCAACGCGATCCACAACGAGGACACCCTCGCCAGCTACCACCAGGAGGGCCGGCGGCTGGGCAGGCTGATGTACGAGGGCCGCTGGCTGGACCCGCAGGCGCTGATGTTGCGCGAGGCGCTGCAGCGGTGGGTCGGCACGGCGGTCACCGGCGAGGTGACGCTGCGGCTGCGGCGCGGTGAGGACTACTCCATCCTCGACACGTCCGGGCCCGCGTTCAGTTACCACCCGGACAAGCTCTCGATGGAGCGCACCCAGGACTCCGCGTTCGGCCCGGTCGACCGCATCGGCCAGCTGACCATGCGCAACCTCGACATCGCGGACTCGCGGGCCAAGCTCGAGCAGTACGCCGGGCTCGGCATGGTCGGCAGCAAGCACCCGACGTTGATCGGCGCCGCGCAGGCCGCCTCGACCGGCCTGATCGGCGCGATGCCGGAGGGTGGCGCCGAGGTGATCGCCTCGCGCGGCAAGGTCCTCGACGACGACGAACTGCTCGACCACGCCGCGCTCGAGTCCGGCAACGACTGACCGCCGTGGCACGTGAC
>NZ_JBARWZ010000055.1:0-20493 GCF_049647105.1 Actinophytocola sp. | reverse complement strand
GAACCCGCGAGTCTTCGGTTCAGGACCCGTGAGTTGGTGGTTCGGAACACAAGTCGGTGGTTCTGAACGCAGAACTCATCGGTTCTGAACCGAAGACTCGCGGGTTCCCAACCGTGGACTCGCGGGTTCCCAGTCGAGGACTCGCGGGGTTAGCGGGTTGCTGCGAAGTGGGCTACCGCGCCGGACCGTGTGAGGCGGTCCACTCGCAGGCCCGCGTCGGAGAGCCAGCGTTCCACCTCGTCCACCGTGTGGCCCGGGCCGAACAGGCCGACGCGGTGGAACGCGCTGAGCGCGAGGTCCTGTCGCAGCCCTGCGCCGCGCACGATCGTGTCGCCGACGAGTTGGGCGCCGTCCTTGAGGCAGCGGGCGATCTCCCGCACCGCGGCCGCCGGATCGGGCAGGCAGTGCAGTCCGTTGAAGCACACGCACAGGTCGAACCTGTTGTCCCCGAAGGGAAGCCGCGTGATGTCCGCGGCGGTCACCAGCACCGGGCGCTGCAACCGCGACGCCTGCGCACGGGTCCGCGACAGCATCACCGGCGAGATGTCCGCTGCCACGTAACGGAGATCCTGCTCCGGCCGCATCCCGCGCAACGCGAGACCGCCGCCGCACGGCACGTCCAGCACCGAGGAACCGGGTGGCATGGCGCCGATCGTGCGGATCGTCTCGTACATCAGGCGCGTGTCGGTGCCCCACAACAGCACGCCCGCCGGCCGCGCGAGCCATTCACGTTCGACCCCGAAGTCGTACACCCGCGCCGACAGCCTGCTCCCGGCCCAGCCAGCCATGGCGTCAACGGTAGTCCGCGACCGCCCTGAGCGCCGTCACGAGCGCACCGACCATCGGTGACGCCAGCCGGTAGCGGACCACCCGCCCGTCCCGGTCGGCGGCGACGAGCCCGGCTTCGCGCAGCACGGCGAGGTGGTTGGACACGTTCGGCTGCGTCGCGCCGGTCTCGGCCACGAGGTCGCTCCCGGTCCGGCCATACGCCGACGGGATCGAGCCGCGTCAGCTCTGGGAGGGCGACGCGGGCTGGAAGTGCTTCGTCGTCGACATCGCGCCGGGTGCGGTGTGGCCGAACCTGGACGTGCACGAACCGGGCGCGGAAGAGGTCTTCGTGGTCTCGGGGGTGTTCAACGACGGGTGCGCGACTACCCGGCCGGGTCGTTCTCCACTGCCCGGCCGGGTCCAGCCACGTGCCGCAGTCCGAGACCGGCTGCCGCCTCGTCGTCTTCCACCCCGAGGGATGACCCTGGCCTCGATCGCGGTGCGCCCGGGCCGATCGGCAACCACTCAGCTGACCGCGATCGCCGCCACCCCCACAAGGACGATCACGGCTCCGGACATCCGGCGGGCGGGGTTCGGCTCGCCGAGCAGGAGCCAGGCCCCGAGACTCCCGACCACGATCGACAGCTCCCTGGCGGGCGCCACCAGGCTGACCGGCGCCATCCGCATGGCGAAGAGCACGAGCAGGTAGGCGAGCGGCGACAGGAAGCCGACCGCGAGAACAGCCACCCGGTGCTCCCGCCAGATCCGGCCGACGGCTTCCCGCCGCGCCAGCGCGTAGGGCGCGAGCAGCACCGACTCGACGAGCGCCGAACCGCCCATGAGGATCACCGGCGGCACGGCGAGCGCGGTGACGGCGTGGGCGTCCCAGAGCGTGTAGGTGGCGATGAGCGCACCGGTGGCGAGCCCGTACCCGATCCCCGCGCCGGTCCCGAACCCACCGATGACGAACACCCCGGCGACCACGGCGGCGGCCCCGACGAGCGCCACGGCACCAGGTCGCTCGCCGAGCAACCAGACAGCGGCCACAACGGACAGCAGCGGCCCGGTCCCGCGTGCGAGCGGGTACACAACGGACAGGTCCCCGACCCGGTAACCCCGCTGCAGCAACACGAAGTACCCGAGGTGGATGACGCCGCTGACGCAGAAGGCAAGCCACCAGGAGCCGTCCATGCCCTGCCGCGCCACGACCACCACGGCCAACGGCAACTGGAACACCACGCCCAAGACGGCGCTGAGCCAGACGAACAGCGCACCCCCGTCTGGCACTCGTTTGGCGAAGATGTTCCACCCGGCATGCGCGAAAGCGGCACCGAGCACAAGCAAGATCGCGACGGGGTGCACCACCCCACCCTGTCAAACCGAAACAGGAAGCACACGCAATAAGCCCTGCCGGCGAGCAAACCTGCCGATGGCAACCCCCACCCGTTCCCGGGCGCACCACCATTTGTGGACCTATTCTGGTTGTATGCCCAGGTCATCGAGGATAAGCCCAGCTCAGGCCAAGCGTGCGGAGCGTGCCGCGAGGGGTGAGCCGCCGGTCTATGACTCGTATGCGCGGTTGTCGAAGGATCCGCGTACGGGTGAGGTTGAGAAGATCGATACCCAGCTTGGCGACAACCGGGATCTGATCGCGCGGTTGGGTGGTCAGGTGGGTGTGGAATTGTCCGATGGGATCTCGGCGTGGCGTCGGGACGCGGTCCGCAAGGGGTGGCGGAAGCTCCTGGATCGGGCGGAGTCGGGGGAATCTGACGGGATTGCGGTGTGGCACTCGGACCGGCTGTTCCGGTTGCCTGCGGACCTGGTCAAGTTGCTGGAGCTGTCCGAGCGGGGTATCAAGCTGGCGTCGGCGCGTGGGGTGCGGGACCTGGCGAACCCGGATGACGTGTTCATCCTGCATATCGAGGTCGCGCACGCGGAGCGGTCGTCGGAGGACACGTCGCGGCGTCTGCGCCGCAAGTTCGAGGTGATGCGGGCGACGGGCAGGCTGACCGGGGGGATACGCCGGTTCGGGTTCCCGGGCATGGTGCCGGTGCCGAAGGATGAAGCGGATGCGCTGGAAGCGGAAGGTTTGCCGCGTGCGGTGGTGTCGGCTGAGCAGGTCGCGGCGGAGCGGGAGGGGATCGCGTGGGCGTGCCAGTTGGTGGTCAACCGGCAGGGTGAAGGTGTGTTCGCGAGGATCGCGCGGGAGTGGAACGAACGCGGGTTGCGCACGCCGTGGGGGAACGTGTGGACCTGGGAGGCTGTGCCGGAGACGTTGTCGCGGGCGGTGAACGCGGGCTTGATCGAGTATGACGATGTGATGGTCGGCCGGTTCGAATCCGAGGAAGACGTGATCGTCTCCGAAGACCTGTTGACGCAGGTGCGGTCGGTGATCAAGTCGCGTCGGCGGGGTCGCAGCAGTGGGCAGGTCGGCCGTAAGTATGTGGGTACGGGGATTGTGCGGTGTGGAGGGTGCGGGCGTGGGATGTCGGCCAAGGCGACCACTCCACAGCGCGGTCCGATCTACTTCTGTCCTAAGCATCGTGGCGGGTGTGGGCGGGTGTCGGCGAGCTTGGCGCGGGTGGATCAGTCGCTGCGGGAACTGGTGATCGCGCGCCTGTCCGACCGGGAACACATGGCCACGGTTCGCCAGTTCGTCACTCGCAACACCACTCGGTTGCGTGAGCTGACCACCGATATCGACAGCGCCGAGCGGACACAAGAGGCATTGTCGGAACGGCTGGGACACGGTGAGCTGTCACTGGCCGCGTTTGACAAGGCCAACCGGCCGTTGGTCGCGAGGCTGGCGGCGCTGACCGCTGAGCGTGATGCGTTGCGGGAGAAGGTCGGTGCACCAGCCGCCGGTGAGGTCGGCGCGGGGGCAGTCTCGTCGGGGGAGGTCGCGGCGGAGTGGGACGCGCTGAACGCTGAAGGTGGTGTGGAAGGCATGCGGGTCATGCTGCGCCGTGCGCTGGGAGGCACACACGCGGTGGTGATCGCGAAGGCGGCGTCGACGGGTCGTCGCTGGGACCCCGCGCGGGTGCGGCTGGTACCGCTGTCGGCTGTGCCCACGGCACACCACACCACCCGTGCTGGCGCCTAAGCACCCGAACCACGACGGGCGACGCTCACTCAGCCGCTTGGACCCGTCGGCGCTGGATCTGTACTGGTTGTATCGCCGAGCTATTCCAGCTTCGAGCGCACGTACGCGAGGTTGCTGCGGCTGGTCAGGGTGTCAGGGTGGTTGGCACCCAGCACCTGAGTGCGGAGGTCGAGTACGGCGCGGTGTTCGCGTTCGGCTTCCTCAAACCGCCCCAGGCCCATGAGCGCGTACGCGAGGTTGTTGCGGCTGTTCAGGGTGTCGGGGTGTTCGGCCCCCAGCGCCTGAGCGCGGAGGTCGAGTACGGCGCGGTGTTCGCGTTCGGCTTCCTCAAACCGCCCCAGGTCCGTGAGCGCGTACGCGAGGTTGTTGCGGCTGTTCAGGGTGTCGGGGTGTTCGGCCCCCAGCGCCTGAGTGCGGAGGTCGAGTACGGCGCGGTGTTCGCGTTCGGCTTCCTCAAACCGCCCCAGGCCCGTGAGCGCGTACGCGAGGTTGTTGCGGCTGATCAGGGTGTCGGGGTGGTCGGCCCCCAGCACCCGAATACTCAGGTCGAGTACGGCGCGGTGTTCGCGTTCGGCTTCCTCAAACCGCCCCAGTTCCGTGAGCGTGGTCGCGAGGTTGTTGCGGCTGGTCAGGGTTTCCGGATGGTGTGGGTCGGTGTGATAGGTGAGGGCGTGTTGGTGTGCGGTGAGTGCGAGGTGATATCGGCCGCGTTGTGTGGCGTGGTTGCCGATGGCGTTTGCCGTGGTGGCGTCGGCGAAGGAGAGCGCGGTGGTGATGGTGTGTTCGGGTGGGTCGTTGTCCACCGGTGTGGTTCGTTGGATGTGATCGACGAGGTAGTCGAATACGATCACGGTGTCGGTGTTGGCGGGTTCGAGCATGGCGGTGGTGTGCCGCCACAGCGCGGTTGCCCAGGTCCACGCCGTGTCCAGGTCTTCGACCTCACCTCGTGATCTGGTCGCCAGGTAGTGGTCGTGCACGGTGTTGAGTAGCGCTCGGGGCAGTGGCGCGATGTATCCGGCGCGGCGACAGTCCACGGCTGCGGCGATCAGCGCGGATCCTCGGGGGTGGATGTCTTTGCCGGTCTCCCACTCGTGGAGCAGTTGTGGTCCGGCCGCGAGGTATTCGGCCAGCCCGTAGGTGTCGGCGTGGGCCAGTGCGTCCCGGATTCGCGGATCCCCGGCGAGATCGTTGGCACGGTCGAGTTCGGTGGTGGTGAACTCGCGTGCGATCCGCACGGTGTCCCCTGCTTCCAGTACCCGGTGTCGCCGGTCGACCACCGTGGATGTGGGGTCGGTGGCGGTGAGCATGGCTTCTCTTGCTTGGTGCCGCAGCGTGGCGACCACCACCCGGTGATGTCCGCTCCCTTGGAGTAGCTCACCGATCAGTGTGGCGGTGAGGACATCGGCTTCCAGGAAGCGGTCCAGGTCATCCAGCCACAACACCGCCGACCGCACCTGCCGCATCTGATCAACGGCGGCCCCGACGACGGCGGGGTCAGGAGCGAACAGCCGGTGATCGGACAGTTCGGCACGCAGCACTTCCATCCCCAGTCGACTTTTCCCCGCACCGGAATGTCCTTGGATCACCACGAACGCTCCTGTGGTCAGCCGTCTGGCCACCTCTTCATGCTGGTCGCGCCGCACGTACGGCGGCATCCGCCCGCTGCTTCCGGCTGGTGCCACTTCGGCCATGTCGTCGGGCAGCACCGCCGGGTGCACTCCGACCCGCGTCAGGTCGTCGTCGCCTACGTCTCGTACCCGGCCCCTGCCGCCACCGACCGCGCCGTCGGCGAGTTGGCGACGCTGTTCAGCAGACCGCTCTGCCCGCGTCTGTACCCGTTTAGTCATCACCGCCGATGGCACCTTTGCCACTGCGGCCACCGCCACAGCGGTCACCACCAGCCAGGTCCAATGCCCCAACCCCAGCGCGCCCACCGCCGCCGACGCCACCCCGGCAACCGCCAGCACAGCCGCCGCCAGCCACTCCCACCGGCCACGCACGACCCGCATCACGCTCCCTTCCCCAGCCCCGCTTCACCCCATAGCGTCGCGCAACTATCCCGATCCGTCACACGGATGAACAAGATTGCGTTGGCTAGTGGCCCAACGCCCCAAGCAGACGGCCACGTGAGGTTAACGCCCCGCAG
The DNA here is from genome assembly GCF_049647105.1 of Actinophytocola sp. Taxonomy (GTDB): domain Bacteria; phylum Actinomycetota; class Actinomycetes; order Mycobacteriales; family Pseudonocardiaceae; genus Actinophytocola. The sequence goes on along the minus strand of NZ_JBARWZ010000055.1, from coordinate 14,476 downwards.
GGAGTCACTGCGGCACGACAGAGGGGCCTGAACCATTCCACCAGGGTTCAGGCCCCTCTGTGGTGTGTCCTGCGGGGTTCTAGGTCGGCACGATTCCTGTGGTACCTGCCTGCGGTGCCCATGGTGTCCTTGCCTTCCGGGCGGTCTTGTGGGCTGCGGTCTGTGTAGTGGTCTCGCGGGTGGCGGTGGTGTGTGCGTCGCGGCGGGCGCGGGCGTGCACGAGTACGTCTGCGATCACGGCGAGGTCGTCCGGGGACATCGGTCCCATGGCCTCGCTCGCTGCTTGCCAGTACTCCCGTGGATCGAGTGGGGTGGCGGAGGTGAGCTGTCGGACTGTGCACCCGAGCAGCCGCGCCCACCGCGCCAGCGTCGCCCGGTTCGGTGTGGCCTCACCCCGGGTGCACGCTTCGACATCGGCCACGGTGGCGCCGCCAGCGTCCGCCAACGCGGCCGACGGTGTACCTGTCGCGTCCCGCCACGCCCGGAACCGGTGCGGCGAGAACACCGCTTCGGTGCCTGCGTCTGTCCCAGGGTCAGTCGTCATCGTTCACCCCCTCCTCGTGCTCAGGGAGGGAGGCACCGCGCACCCCGTCGGCACCTGCTTTCCGGGGGTTTCGGGGAGTGTTCCGGGGTGGGGTCCCTGCCGTCCCTGTCTGGCGTTTCTGCTGGTCATCGCAGGGAGTTGGGGTCAGGGAGGGGGCAGGGAGAAGTCCCTGGGTCCCTGCCTCCTCCCTGGTGGCGTCCCTGCCGCGCGCCTGCTGTCCGATGTCGTGGTTGGTGCGGTTGCGCAGCGCGGCGGTGATGCTCTCTGCGCGGATGACTTTCCGGCCGTCGGACTTGTGAACGGTGATCTTGTGGTCGGCGAGCACGGCGTGTAGGTCGGTTGGTGTCCAGTCCTCGTAGACGGCCGAGTTGAGCGCGGCGAGCCTGGCGAGGATCACCAGAGTGCGCACCCGCCGTTCCCCGCGCATGGCTTCCGCGATGTCTGTCAAGGGATCGCGTCGCTCGCCTGGTACGGGCTCCAGTTCGGGCCGTGTGGGCGCGGGCAGTGCGCGGCCGTCTTCCTCGATGAGTGCCATGGCGCGCGTGATGATCGGGGTGACGTCGTCGGCCCCGTCCTCGAACGGGATGTAGTAGGTGCGGATCAGTTCGAACGTCTCGGCGGTGACACCGACCGCGACGCAGGTTCCCCGGTCGGTGTGCGTACGCAGTTCGGTGGCGCGGATACCTGCCGCGTACCGGCCCGACCCCAGCAAGCCATCGTTCGCGATGTGGTCGGCCACGGAGAACGCGACCCCGCACACCACGTTGCGGGTGAGTTCCCGGGGGATGGAGTCCTTGGTGGGTGACTGGGTCGCGAACAGGAGGACCACGCCGTACTTGCGTCCTCGCTTCACCAGCCGCACAGCGAGTTCCGCCGCCCGTTTGCCATAGCGCGGGTGTTGGAACAGTTCGTGACACTCATCGATCCCAACGACCAGCGGGTGCAGCCCAACCCCGTTTTGGTCGGCGAGCCTGCGGGACACCTTGGGTGGTTGTCCTGCCTGTGCGCCAAGGGTTTTGCCGCGTTCCTCCATCTCGTCGGCAAGGTCGGCCAACGCCTGGCACGCTGCTTCGGCTACCGCGTCGTCCATGCCCATGCGGTAGCGGGTCAGCCGTGGCGCGAACGGTTCGAAATCCGGGGACTCGCCCAGCACGAACACCCACAACTCTGCGGTGGGGTCCAGCGCGGCCCCCAACATGAGCGTGCGTAGCGCGGAGGTCTTGCCCTGTCCCGGCCGTCCGCCGATCAACCACGACGCACCGATCAACGGTGCGTTGACGACCAGCCCGCGTTGGGACAGTCCGAACGGGACACCGTCGAACACATCCACCCGACCGTCATCCGGGCCGGTGTCGTCGAGCAGCGGCCACGGCCCGGCGCCGCCGGACAGGGTGCCCTTGTCGGCCACCCACAGATCCAAGATCCCGTCTTCCTCACCCTTGGTCGGCCACGTCTCCAGGCCACTGCGCCCAAGGTTGGCGGCGAGCTTCCCGCGTTGTCCCGCGACCATGTCCGCGGTGACCCCCAAAGGCAGTCTGACCTGCGCGAAGGTGCCGTCTCCGTCCTTTCGGGCCGGTACCGTGTACGCGAGTTCGCCACCGTCCTTGAAGAACCGGTTGAGCGGCGAGATCCCGAGGTGCGCGAGCGCGCGGGAGATCATCCGTTCATCCACCCACGAATCCGCGTCATCACGGTCGGGCTGGATCAGCCAGCCCGCACCCGGTTCCCGGTCGCGGCCCTCGAACGCCGCCGCGACCGCCCACACCACCGGCGCGCACACCAGCACGACCGGCACCAAGGTGGTGAGCACTGTCCACACCGCACCGGTCGCGGTGTAGATCCCGGCCAGCCACGGCCACATGTCCGCCCGGTCCATCAGGGCATCGATCAGCCACAGCAGTACCGCCACCGGCGCGGCCACCCGCACGGTGATCACGAACCTGCGGAGCACGATCCCGACGCGTGCCCACCGGGCTTTGGCGTCAGCGCGGATGAGTTCCTGCGCGGTACGGCGCGCTTCGGTGTCACCGGCCAACCGCGCCGTACGGACATCGGCCCGCAGGTCGGCATAGGTCACCCACGACCACACCTTGACCAGCCACCGCCAATGCCCCCGCACCACGAACCACACCAACCGCACCAGATCGGCCGGAGCCTTGCGGACACGGTAGGCAGCGACCGACCGCACCCGCCGCACCCGGCCCGACCGCCACACCCGACCCACCAGCAGCCGCAGCCACGACCAGCACACGCCAGCCGCGCCACGGGCCGCCAACACGGCCACCGGCCAACCCGACACCGACGCGTCCACCACGGTCCGGCAGTCGGCAGGTTCGTCGTCGGTGACGATCTCCGCGTCGAACACCTTCCGTGCCAACGTGCCCGCTGACGAGGTGCCCGCATCGTTCACAGGACCGTTCACATCCGGGCCGTTCACGGCACCGTTCACGCCGTTCACGCACCCGTTCTCGGGAGGGTTGGTCATGCCCGCACCCCCGAGCCGTCCCGGCCGTCGTGGTCGACGACCAGTTCGGCCGTGAGCGTGGCGGCCAGCCGGGAGGACAGGCCCCGCGAGCATCCGGTGACCTCCCGTATCCACGCCGGGGTGATCACCACACCCGGGGACCACGCCTGCCGCGCGGTGGCGCGGTACTCGGCGAACGTCCCCCGTCGCCGCGCGGGACGCGGGTCCGCCGCCGACGCGGCACCGGCTGTCTCAGACTCGCTGTCCGTGCCCGCAGGCGCGGTCACCGGCCCAGCGCCGTGCCCGTTCACGCGAGCGTTCACAGCGACCGTCACGGCGTCGGTCAGCTTGTCCCGCAGATCGGTCACGGCCTCCGCCGCGACGAACACCAGCAACGGCGGCACCGAATGGAGCACCACCCCGGCCGCACTGCCATGCGCCCAGGACTGCCAGGTGTTCATCACGTACGTGGCGGCGAGCGCGAACCACTTCGCGGCCCGCACCCACTCCCCGGTGGGGACTTGGTAGCGGGAGGTGACCTGTTCGGCCCGCAGGACCGCGATCAGCACCAGCGACACCGTGGGATCCAGCACCCACGCCGCCAGCCACGGCAACGACCACGTGTCGGCACCGGACGCGGCGAACACCTGAACGTTGGTCATCGTGAACGCCAGCCCGAGCACGATCCCGGCCCAGCACAGCCGGTCCACCTGAGACCGAATCCGCTCGATCCGCAACGCCACCACATCCGGGTGCGTCTGGTACGTGCGTACCTCCGCCGCCTGGGCGGCGTCCTGCGCCAACCTTTGACCCCGGGTGAGCGGCACGTGCCGCGCGTCCCGGGGACCGTTCCGCGGATCGCGTTTCCGCAGGTCGGAAGCGGTGTCGATCGTGGCCGGCGGGGACCCCAAAGTGATCATCTTCATCGCCGACCACCCCGCTTACGCGGCATGTCCACCGTGGTCACCGTCAACGCCCGGGTCAGCGTGAAGGACGCGAACAACGCGGGCAGCCCCAACACGGCCACCACAGCCCAGCCGGACACCTGCGGGTGCGTGAGCACCAGCCACTGAACACCCACGATCGCCCCGGCCGTGAACACCACCCGACCGGTCAGCGACAACAACCGCGCACCCGACCGCGCCGCATCCCGCGCCGCACGAGCACGACGCGCACCCGCCCGCCACACCCACAACAGCACCAACAGGCACACGGCACCGACCGCCACCTGTTCCACCGTCAAATCCGTGGTCATCACCGACCACCACCCGGTTCGTCACCGAGCTGCCCGCCGCGACGCCGCCGCGAACGCCACACCGGGTACAACGCCCGCACATCCTCAGCGGGCAGCGCACCCCACACCCCAAGCGTCTGATCACCCGAGGTCCGCAACTCCAGTTCCAGACACTCGCTGCGCACCGGGCAGCCCGCGCAGACCCGCGCCGCCAGCTCACGATCGGTCAGGTCGTCCCCGGTCCACTCCGGCTCCATGTCCGACCGGGACAGCAGCATGCACGCCCCGTCCCGGGTCGCTACCTCCCACAACACGTCATCCGGTACTCGCTCGAACCGATCGAGCTTCGCCGCGATGACCTCGAAAAAGTCGTCTGGGTTGACCGCGTTCATCACGCGTCACCCCCGTCCGACCGGTCGCCCAGCAGGCGGACCAGCACGTAGTCCGGCACCACCAGCCGCGAACGACGCCGGATGGTCGGCAACGCGCCCGTCCTGATGGCACGCCTGACCTCGGATGGCTGGACGCCGAGCAGCCAAGCGGCCTCGCCGACGCTGTAGTACTTCCGGTGCCCGGAATTGGGCATAGGTGTTCCCATGGCAGAAAGTCCTTAAGGTTCACGAGCTGAATTCAGCTCATAAAGAATGATTTCAGCGCGAGCGAGGACGCGTTTGTCCGCCCGCGTCGCGAAACGCGCGGTGTCGAGCCGCGGAATGAGCGAGAAGCGCTAATCTCGGCGCTGAGGCGGAGCGCGGAGGAATGGGTGTCGGAAGACTGGGCTGCGGTCGCAAAGGCGATCAACGAGCGCGTGCACGAGATGGGCTGGCGCCAACGCGAGTTGGCGGAACGCTCCCGGGTGTCGCAGGCGATCGTCCGCGAGCTTCAACACCACACGGTGGAGCGCCGCCGAAGCACCAGAACCCTGGAATCCTTGTCGGTAACGCTGGGCTGGCACCCGCAGCACCTGGACGCCGTGCTCCATGGTCGGCGGCCACCGGAGGTCAACGAGCCGGTCGCCGACCACGAGGACACCCTCTGGTCGCGCCTCGACTCCCTCGAACAGCGCTTGGACGAGATCACTGAACGCCTCGACGACCTGAAAAGCGGGCTGTCGACGGTCATTAAGAACGTGAAACCCGGCAGGTAGCGCCGTGCGATTCCGGTTGCTGAGCGGCGTGTTTTCCATGCCTCCAATTCCACGGCGAATTCACCGGGGAACCCATGCGCAACCACTGCGGAACCAGTGCGGAACCACTGCACAAATCGAGTACTCGGGGGATTGAGTGGGATCGGTCGACGGTTGGACGGGCCGAACGGCATGCGCCCTGCAGGCGGCCATGCGCATGAGCAACGAGGCGTTCGCACAGCATCTCGACATCGGTGCTCGTACCGTCTCGGGCTGGCATCAGAAGCCGACGTTGCGCCCGCAGTCGGAGATGCAACAGCTCCTGGACACGGTGCTGGACCGGGCGTCACCGGCGATCAAGGCCCGGTTCGCCGAGCTGACAGGTGAGCGGGCCGCCCCAGCAAGTGACGCGGAGCATCGTCTGAGCGCGGATCCGAACATCAGCGCGGCGCTCCACTGGCTCGACCACCACGCGGGTTGGGATCCGGGCACCGCACGCCGTGACGTCGCCTCCCGACTGGCGCGGGTTGACCTGCGCCAGCTCCATGACCGAGGTACCCGCCGTGGCCGTGTCGATCAGCGACGGATCGCCGATGCGCTCCGCAGCTACTACCCGAACCCACCCGGCGACTATGGCCAGTACGCAGCGGCTGGATCGCTGACCAGCGTGTTGACCCGGCCGGACTGGCTCGATCTCCACTGCTCGCTGATCCCACCCGGCGACCGTCTGACCGTGGCGAACACGACGGCAGACGTTGATGTTGTGCTGTCGGAGGAGACGGCGGGCCGAGCGGCTCAACGTCTGGCCGAGACGCTGGCGCTGAACATCCGCATGGTGGACGGCCCGCTGTTCCGGCTGGTCGGCATCGAACCGAGCGCGGGCGCGATCAGAGGTACGGCGGAGGTCACCCGCTTCGTGCGGTACGCGCTGACCATGGACCTGTTGGAAGGTGAACTGGTCGACGCGATCGCGGCCGATGCGCCGGTCGCTCCCGGTGCGCTTCCTCTGCGGGCGTCCTATCTGCCCGACACAGCATCAGTGCTCGACCTGCCGAATCGTCTGTGTGCTGGCGGCGCGCTGGCACTGTGTGCGATCGCCCGCCCTGCCGACCCGTTCCGTGGTCCGGCGGACTACGTGCTGCTTGTCCAGGAACGCTCCGGACACGTCGTCAACGCGGCCCGCCGGTTGGCCGTGATCCCGAAGGGCTTCCACGAGCCGCTGACCGACTACCGCACCGACGTGCACATCGGCGCGACGCTCCGCCGTGAGATGGAAGAGGAGTTGTTCGGCCGCGACGACATCGACAGCACGCATGGCGAACAGCTCCAAGCCGACCCGATGCACCCCAGCCGCTTGTCCGACCCGATGCGCTGGCTGATGGACCACCTGGACGCCTTCCACATGGAATGCACCGGTTTCGGTATCAACCTGGTGAGCGGAAACTTCGAGTTCCCCGGCTTGATCGTCATCGAAGATGAGGACTTCTGGACGCGTTTCGGTGGCCAGATCCAGGCGAACTGGGAAGCGGCCAGCTTGCGCCAGTATTCGAGCCGTGACCGTGATCTACTAGGTGAACTGGCAGCGGACGAGACCTGGAGCAACGAGGGCTTGTTCGCGCTGCTCCAGGGCATCCGCAGGCTTACCGAGGTCGGCGGAGACAGGGTGAACGCGCCGACGATCGAGTGGGAGGTCATCTGATGGCCGCGAACTGGTGCACCGGGAACGCCGCCGAGGACACGAAGGACAACCGTGGCTGGCTCCTGGGCCACTTTATGGACCCGTCGGAGGGCCTGCTCCACAGCAAGGACGTCGAGATCAAGTGGGCGACCCACACCGCAGGCGAAGTACGCCACGAGTGGACGAAAGACGACCAGCGCACAACGCTGGTCGTCCTGATCCAGGGCGAGTTCCGCGTGGACCTGACCGAGGGCAGCAAGGTTCTGTCCGTCCAGGGTGACTACGTGCTGTGGGGTCCAGGAATCGACCACTCGTATGAGGCACTCACTGACGCGGTGGTCATGGTCGTCCGCTGGCCGTCAGCAACCTAGTTCGACCTCGACGCCTGGCAGCTTCACCCGATCGTCAGCGACCTCCTGCAATCGTCGAATCCCTTGCAGGAAAGCAAACAAACCCTCGTTGCTCCACGACTCGTCAAGAATCAACTTGCCGACTAGATGATCGTCCAAACTGGAGTAAACCCGCAAACCAGCGGACTCCCAATTAGCCTCGATCGCCCCGCCGAACCGCGTCCAGAAGGACTCGTCGTCGATCACCACCAGCGCGGCAAACTCGTAGTTGCCGCTGACAAGGTTGAACCCGAATCCTGTGCACTCGGTTCGCAACCGTCCAGGCACGTCAAGCAGCCAACGCATCGGCGCGGACAGCCGACCGGGATGCATTGGTGCGGCAGCCCGCCCCAGGTCGCTGGTGCTGTCGACATCGAGGCGCCCGAACAACTCCTCTTCCATCTCACGGCGGAGCGTCGCGCCGATGCGCGCGTCGCCGCGCAGGTCGGTCAGCGGCTCATGGAACCCCTTCGGAATCACCGCGAGTCGTCCAGCGGCGTTGACGACCTGCCCCGACCGCTCCTGAACCAACAAGGCGTAGTCCGCAGGTCCGCGATACGGGTCCGCAGGCCGCGCGATGGCTGTAAGCCCGACAACGCCACCGACACACAACCGACTCCGCAAGTCGAGCACCGACCCCAGATTCGGCAGAAACCGGTCACGCAGCGGCAGCGACACCGGCTGATCCAGAGCGAGCGAGGCAGCCAACTCGCCTTCGAGCAGATCCATCGTCAGTGCGTAAGTGGCGAAGGGCGCCAGACCGACTCGACCAGTGATAACACCATCCCGCACATCGACGTCAAGCAGCCGATACAAGGGCTTGTTGGTGATCCGAACCCCCAACGCTGCCGCCTCGGCGAGCCGATCCACACCAGACTCTTCGATGTGCTCGATCGGCACCGCGTCGTCGGGACCAGCATCCTCCAGCTCAACCCGATCGGTGCGTGCTTCCAACGGCACGCCCAACGCTGCCCACTCCGGCCGGGTCAGCACGGAGGTAAGGACGTGTTGACCACACACTTGCGCGCCGTACTGCGCATGCTGTGACGTGCCCTCGGCGTAGTACTCCGCGAGAGCACCCGCCAACTGGCTCCTCCCCACGTCTTGCATCCGTGCCCTCTTGTCACGCACGCGACCGACGTCGAGTCCGTCAAGCCGATCCGCGACCACCTGCCGCGCAGAGTCGGGCAGCCAGCCGACCAGCCCTCCCAGCAGACCAACGTCTCCGATGTCCGACACCGTGCCGTCAAGATCCTGCACAGCCGGTTCACCATCAGCCGGAGACGCGAGCAGTTCGTCCACGCCCAACCCGAGGATCCGTTCCAGCAACCGAGCAGTGGACGGTCGAACACGACCGAGAGGGCGACCGCCAGGACCACGCCCAGCGACCAGCCGTTGCAGGTGCCGAACACCGATCATGCCCGCCTCGCCATGCTCACGCGCGAAGACCTCGACCGCCTCGGCGAACTCCTCCAATGTCTGGCGGCGCTCCCAGATCTTCTGTTCCAACACCGTCCGGGCCGCCCGCATCCGAAGCCCTCCCGTTCCACCTGAGATGTCGTGACAAGTCGTCCCCATGTCGTCTCAAGATCGTGGAGCTGATCCTGAGCTGATGACATGGTGATTTCAGTCTCGCACAAGCCACGTGGCAGGTCCTACCAGCGGAGAGCGGGCAGCTTCGCTCAGCCCAGGCCCCCGCCGGACTTCCGAAAGACGAGGCACGACAGCACGAGAACAGAAAGGAGGTTGGTCAGTCATGAACATGCCGACCAGCGACACCGTGTCGTGCGAAGTTCCTGCCTACTTGCTTAGTGCATGGGAGGCGGTTTACCGGGACTATGTGTCGACGCACCGGGTGAACGCGATGAATGTCCGGGACCGGGAGGTTCAGGCGCAGTTGTCGGCGCGGGTGGCGGTGGCGTGGCGACGGCTGGCGGAGGCACCCCAGGTTGAGTGGTGGTTGGTAGCCGCGTTGTCGACGGCAGCGGAAGCGATGGAGCAGCAGGCGCGAGACTGGGCTACTCGTGGCCGGAGGTCAGCGTGACCGGGGGACCGGCGACGGACATTCGGATGCCAAGCCGTCACGGGATGACGCTCGTTCGTCTGCGCGACGGGGTGTTCCCGTCAGGACTGTCTGTGCCCGCCGATCACCCAAGTCGTGGTCAGGCACGCTCGGTTCACGTCGTGCCGGAAGAAGTGGTGGTGGTACCGGGGTTAGCGGTGAACTTCGATCCGGTGACGGCGTGCTGTGGGGTGGTGTTCGCGTCGGGCACGGTGGAGATCGTCGCGTGGGGGACGGCGTTTCCCCACGAAGTGTGCGTGCGCAAGACGGGTCATCCCCGCTCGTTCCTGTCGCGTATGCATGGGGACGCGCAGGACACGAACGACCCAGTTCTTCGGCCGAACGTGACGGGTCCGGTCGATTGGCACGTGTCATGACCGAATCCGCGTACACGCCGAAGCAGATCGAGATCGTCAGCGAACTGGAGACAGTCGGTCGCGCCATCACAGAGCACGCGCGGCTAGTGCTGATGGGGGAAGCCGTCGACTGGGCAACCCTCGCCGAGCAGTTGGCCGCAGCGGCGCGCTTGTGCCGACGCCAGGCCGCGACCCCGCTGACCGACATCGGCGACTCCGGCGGCCGGTGAACCGAGAGGTGACACTCGCGTCGGCCCCAGGCGCACAACACCACCGCGTGCGAACCCGTCGACACCGCGACCACCGACCGCCACGGCGGCCCCGCCAACCGGCCCCCGCCACACGCCCCTCGCCACGTCCCCCGGCACGCCGTTCGAGGTATCCCTGACCCTTCCCCCATGCCGTCCATCCACGCGGGACGTCCATTACCGCAGGTCAGACACGCTGAAAGAGGTCACCGCGCGGTCGCCCGGCCCTCATAAGCCAGCCGTGTAACAAATAGGTACACAAATAGGGGTACACCCGGGGGCGTCCCGCCTTGCCAGTCTACCGGTACTCACCGACAGAACCACCGAAGTCGATCTTGCCTGTGGACAACCTCAGAGTCTCTTCGACACCTGTCCAAGCAACTCCGGTCCACGCGCAGCGAGCCGCCGGGCCGCGACCGCGCCCCACCACCAGAACGTCAGCACCCCCACCGCGACCCCGACCGGTACCCCGAACCACGACACCGCGGGCAAACCGGCGATCTCCCCGGCCACCACGACCGCCACCACCGGCAGTGCCACCACACCCAGGAGCAGGAGGATTCCCAGCTGCAGCAACAAACGCAGCAACCCGGGACTCCCACCGGACGCGAACGGACTCGCCCGCTGGTCCGGCATCGGGTATCCCGCGAACACCGACAGCAACACGACCAGTCCGGCGCCACCACCCAGCATCGCGGGCGCCAGCCCCAGCACCCACGGGTACACCTCGGGCTCCGACACCGCGGGCAGCACCAGGGCGAGAAGAAGGGTCACCGGCCCGATCACCAGCAGCCACGCCACCTGCCGCCCGCGCACGTCCACCCGCTCCGCGCCCGGCGCGACCAGCGTGTGCCACAGCGCGCTGCCATCCATCCCGTACAGGTTCCCGGCCATCAGGCACCCGAAGGCCACCAACGTGACCCCGCCGAACGACGACGGTTCGCCATCTCCGGACAGCATCGGGCCCACCGAGATCACCACGCCGAACAGCACGGTCGACAGGATGGTCACCCGCCGCCGTGCGTCCCGCGCCCACGTCCGCAGTTCCTTCCCGACCACCGCGCCAACCGGCGTCGCGGGCAGCGCCCCGCAGAACTGCCGCCGCCGCACCGAACCCGCCGTCGCCGCGACCCGTGTCGTCCGCCGCACCAGCAGCGCACCCCACACCGCGAGCAGCGCGGCATCCACCACGCCCAGCCCGGCCACGCACGCGAGTGCCACCGGCCACGACGACGTCACCGCGACCGTCCCCCAACCGGACGGCGACCACCGCAGCACCGCCGACAGCACCGGTGACTCGCCCTCGACGAGCCCCGGCCCGAGCGTCCGCACCATGGCCTGCACCAGCAACCCGGACATGCCGACCGTGGCCGTGAGCAGGATCCCCAGGTCACGCCCGCGTCGCGAGTTCAACACCGCGCCGAGCGCCGCCATCATCACCCGCGACAGCAGGATCACGAACACGAGCTGCAGCGGCACCGCCACGACCGCGACCAGCACGTGCGCGCCGGACGCGTGCAGCAGCAGCCCGCAGAACGCCACCGCGGTCACGATCGCCGGTACCCCGACGAAGGCCGCACCCAGCAGACCGGACGCCAGCTGCCGGGGCGCCAGCGGCAGGAGCGCGAAATGCTCCGGCCGCAACGTCTCGTCGCCACCACCGGACAGCACGGGCGCGAACAGCCAGCCGGCCGTCCACACGAGATAGACGGCGGCAAGCACGTCCGCAGCTACCCCAGGGTCGTCGAACGACGCACCGGCCACCACGAGCGTGGCGATCGCCGCGAGCAACCCGGCCGCGAACCCGAGCACGGTCAGCACAGCCTGCTTTCCGCGCAGCGAGTGCCGCAGCACCCGCCACCGCATCCGGATCAGGACGCCAACCACGACAGTCCCTCCCCGCCGCCGGTCCGCCCACCCACGATGTGCACGAACGCTTCCTCGAGGCTCGTCGCGCCACGCACCAGGTCCACCGGACCGGCCGCGACCACCCGGCCGCGCGTGATCACCGCGACGTGGCTGCACAGCTGCTCAACCAGGGCCATCACGTGGCTGGACAGCACGACGGCGCCACCTGAGGCGACGAACCGCTGCAGAATCGTGCGGATCGTCGACGCCGACACCGGGTCGACGGCCTCGAACGGCTCGTCGAGCACCAGCAGCTTCGGCGCGTGCAGCAGTGCGATGGCGAGCCCGATCTTCTTCCGCATGCCTGCCGAGTAGTCGATGACCAGCCGGTGCTGCGCCTCTGCGAGTTCCAGCACGGCGAGCAGCTCGTCGGCCCGTTCCGCGACCGTGCCCGCGGGAAGCCCGCGCAGCAGTCCCATGTAGGTCAGCAGTTCGCGGCCGGTGAGCCGCTCCGGCATCGACATGCCGTCGGGCAGCACGCCGATCAACGTCTTGGCGCGCAACGGGTCCGCCCACACATCGACGTCGAAGATCGTCGCCGTGCCGCCGTCCGGTCGCAGCAGCCCGACGGCCATCGACAGCGACGTCGTCTTGCCCGCGCCGTTGGGCCCGACCAGCCCGAAGAACGAGCCGGCGGGCACCGTGAGGTCGATGTGGTCGACCGCGATGTTCGCGCCGAAGGTCTTGTACAGCCGGGCCAGCCGCAGTGCCTCGCTCATGGGCTTGACACTACGCTAAAGTGATATCACTTTGCTAGATGCACAGCCCGAGGGGAACGTCATGAACGCGACCGAACTCGTCATCGACAGGCCGACCATGCCCGCGCCACACGTGCGCGAACGCGTGGCATTCGGCAGCTCGGGGCTGCCCGTGCTGGGTCTCGTGACGCTCGCCTATCTCGCCGGGCTCGCGCTCCTGCTCGTCGGCATCCTGCGGGTGGCAAGCGAGGACAGCGACCCGCGCACGTCGGGCATCGTGCTGATCGTGCTGGCGGCCGTGCTGTTCATCGGCGCCGTCGTCCTCAACGTCGGCCTGATCATGGTGGCGCCCGGTGAGGCGCGTGTGCTGCAGTTCCTCGGCCGCTACGTCGGCACGGTGCGCATGGACGGCCTGCGGTTCGTCAACCCGTTCACCTTCCGGCGCCGCGTCTCGACCAGGATCCGCAACCACGAGACCGCAGTGACCAAGGTCAACGACGCCGACGGCAACCCCATCGAGATCGCCGCGGTGGTGGTGTGGCGGATCACCGACACGGCACGCGCGGTGTTCGAGGTCGACGACTACGACGAGTTCGTGAACATCCAGACCGAGACCGCGGTCCGGCACATCGCGACGAGCTACCCGTACGACGCACACGGCGACGACCAGCTGTCGCTGCGGGAGAACGCCTCGGAGATCACCGAGAAGCTGTGCGCGGAGATCTCGGCGCGCGTCGAGGCCGCGGGCGTCGAGGTGATCGAGTCGCGCATCACGCACCTGGCGTACGCGTCGGAGATCGCGGGTGCGATGCTGCGCCGCCAGCAGGCAGGCGCGGTGGTCGCGGCCAGGCAGCGGATCGTCGAAGGGGCGGTCGGCATGGTGCAGCTCGCGTTACAGGAGCTCGCCGAGCAGGAGGTGGTCGAACTGGACGAGGAGCGCAAGGCGACGATGGTCAGCAACCTGCTCGTGGTGCTGTGCTCGGACCGCGAAACCCAGCCCGTGGTCAACACTGGCTCGCTCTACCACTGATCTTCGTGCCGGAGCGCAAGAAAGTCCTCCTCCGCCTGGACCCCGCGGTCCACGACGCGGTGGCGCGCTGGGCGGGTGACGAGCTGCGCAGCACCAACGCACAGATCGAGTACCTGCTCCGCCGCGCGTTGTCGCAGGCAGGACGGCTACCGGACAACGCGGGCAAGCTGCCGAGGCGGGGGCGCCCCCCAAAGGATGATCCCTCGGGTGAAGATCTCGGAAGCGGAAACGGCGGTGGCCGAGGCACCGTGGAGGCGTGAACGCCGGTTGGCCGCTGACCAGGAGCGTCCTGGGAGGCCGCCGAGCGTGCCTGGTAGTCTCGCCGGGTCGTGCCCGTGTGGCATTCCGCTCAGGAGGAAACCCGCCGTTCCGGAGGGGCCATCCGAATGCGGCCACGACTTCCGTGATCGACATCGAGGAGCAGTCCCCCATGGCCAACATCAAGTCCCAGATCAAGCGGATCAAGACGAACGAGAAGGCGCGCCTGCGCAACAAGTCCGTCAAGTCCTCGGTGAAGACCGCGATCCGCAAGTTCCGCGAGGCAGCCGACGCCGGCGACAAGGCGAAGGCCACGGAGCTTCTGCAGGACGCCAGCCGCAAGCTCGACAAGGCGGCCGGCAAGGGCGTGATCCACACCAACCAGGCGGCGAACAAGAAGTCCGCCATGGCGAAGCGCGCAAGCCAGCTCTGACCCAGAGCACCCCGAGGGCGCGCCGGCACAGCCGGCGCGCGCGCCTCA
>NZ_JBARWZ010000054.1:0-7301 GCF_049647105.1 Actinophytocola sp. | reverse complement strand
GCGCCGCGGTCGCCGCCGCGCTCGCCGCGCACGGCGCGAAGGTGGCGGCACTCGACGCGGACGAGGCAGGCGTGGCGAAGGTCGCCGCCGGGCACCGGGCCACCGGGCACGACATGGTCGCGTTCGGCACCGACGTGTCCGACCCGGACGCCGTCGAGTCGGCTGTCGGCGCCGTCGAGGACGAGCTCGGCGAGATCGGGATCCTGGTGAGCGTGGCGGGTGTGCTGCGACCCGCTCCGGTCCTCGAGACCACCGACGCCGACTGGGCCGTCACGTTCGGGGTGAACACGACCGGCGTGTTCCTCCTGGCAAGGGCGGTCGCCCGGCGCATGGCGCCGCGCGGGCGCGGTTGCATCGTGACCGTCGGTTCCAACGCCGCCGGTGTGCCGCGCACCGGGATGGCCGCCTACGCCGCGTCCAAGGCGGCGGCCACCATGTTCACCCGCTGTCTCGGGCTCGAGCTGGCCGGACACGGGATCCGCTGCAACATCGTCTCGCCCGGCTCGACCGACACCGACATGCAGCGTGCGCTGTGGCCGCCCGGCGCTGGACCGGACGGGGTCATCGCGGGCTCACTGCCCAACTACCGCGTCGGCATCCCACTGGGTCGCATCGCAGAACCGGAGGACATCGCCGACGCCGTGCTGTTCCTCGTGTCCGACCGGGCACGGCACATCACGATGCACGACCTCTACGTCGACGGCGGCGCGACCCTGCGTGCATGACCGCGCCCGACTCGTCCGGTAACCAGAAACGGAGATCCCGTGCCGACCATCCAGGCCGACGCCCTACCGGGCGCCGCCGCACTCCTGCGTGACTACCACGCGGGCGCGTTCTTCCTGGCTTCTCCCACCGGAGTCCTGCTCGCCGACGACCTCGGCACGCGGCTGACCTCCGTCGCGGCCGCCGACGCCGCCCTGGCGGCCGCCGGCCCCGGTGCCACCGTCGTCGGTGCCGTCCCGTTCGACCTGACGGCGCCTGCCCGGCTCGCGGTGGCGGGCTCGGTCCGCCGGGGCGCCCCGTGGCACCACGTCGCGAACCGCCCCGCACCACCGGCGAAGGGCACGTGGACCCGCCGTGACGCGGACCGCGACGTGTTCCTCGCAGGCGTACGGAAGGCGCTCGCCAGGCTCGACCGCCCGGGGCTGCGCAAGGTCGTGCTCGCCCGTGCGCTGGAACTGACGTACTCGCACCGGATCGAGCCAGGGGAGCTGCTCGCGGCCCTCGCCGACCGCGACCCGTACGGGTACACCTTCGCCGTCGACCTCAGTGATGACATGGGTGATCGCACACTGCTCGGCGCGAGCCCGGAACTGCTGGTGTCCCGGCGCGGCTCGCGCGTGCTGGCCAACCCGCTCGCCGGGTCGGCACCCCGTGACCAGGACCCGGTGCGGGACGGCCGCAACGCCACCGCGCTGCTGAGCTCCGTGAAGGACCGCAGGGAGCACGACCTGGTCGTCGCCGCCGTCGCGGACGGGCTCGCGCCGCTGTGCCGGTCGGTCACGGTGCCGGAGCCCGAACTACTGCCGACCCGCGCCATGTGGCACCTGTCGACGCAGATCACCGGCGAGGTCGCGGACGGGGTGTCCGCGTTCGACCTGGCGACGGCACTGCACCCGACACCCGCCGTGTGCGGCGACCCGACCGGGCAGGCCCGTGACCTGATCGGCGAGCTGGAGCCGTTCGATCGCGGCTTCTACACCGGCCTCGTCGGCTGGTCCGACGCGGCAGGCGACGGCGACTGGGTGGTGACCATCCGCTGCGGCGAGGTGTCCGGCGCCGGTCTGCGCCTGTACGCGGGCGCTGGCATCGTGCCCGGCTCAACGCCGGACGCCGAGTTCGCCGAGACCGCCGCGAAGTTCCGTACCTTCCTGTCCGCACTGGGAGTCGAGGAGGACGCCTGATGGACCACACACCGTGGCCACCCGAGTTCGCGGACCGGTACCGGAAAGCCGGGTACTGGACCGGCGAGACCTTCGGCGCGTTCCTTGCCGCCAGGGCGGCGACCTTCGGCGATCGGACCGCGGTCGTCGACGGTGACCGCCGGTGGACCTACCGCGAGCTCGACGAGCGCGCCACCAGGATGGCCGCCGGGCTGCACGCGCTCGGCATCGGCGCGGGGGACCGGGTCGTCGTGCACCTGCCGAACATCGCCGAGTTCTTCGAGGTGGTGTTCGGCCTGTTCCGGCTCGGCGCGCTGCCCGTCTTCGCGCTGCCTGCCCACCGGCAGAGCGAGATCGCCTACTTCTGCGAACACACGGAAGCCGCCGCGTACGTGATCGCCGACCGGCACGGCGGCTTCGACTACCGCGCGATCGCCAAGGAACTACCCGGCGAACGGCATGTGCTCGTCGCGGGGGACCCCGGCCCCTTCACCGCGCTGGCCGACGTCCCCCGCGAGGGCGCACCACCCCCGGGGCCCACCGCGGACCGGACGGCGTTCCTGCAGCTGTCCGGCGGCAGCACCGGCGTGCCGAAGCTGATCCCGCGAACCCACGACGACTACCTGTACAGCGTCCGGGAAAGCGCGGACATCTGCGGCCTCACACCGGACTCGGTGTACCTCGCGACACTGCCGGTCGCCCACAACTACCCGCTCAGCTCGCCGGGCGTGCTCGGCGCGCTGCACGCGGGCGCCACGATCGTCCTCGCGCCCGCCCCGAGCCCGGACGTGGTGTTCCCGATCATCGAACGGGAACGGGTGACGATCACCGGCATCGTGCCGCCGCTCGCGTTGTTGTGGCTGGACTCCCCGGCCCGTGCCCGCCACGACCTGTCGAGCCTCGAACTCCTCCAGGTCGGCGGCGCGAAGCTCGCGGCAGAGGTCGCCGACCGGATCGAGCCGACGCTGGGTTCCCGGCTTCAGCAGGTGTTCGGCATGGCCGAGGGACTGGTCAACTACACCCGCGACGACGACCCACCAGAACTGGTGCGTGTCAGCCAGGGCCTGCCGATCTCCCCGGCCGACGAACTACGCATCGTCGGCGAGGACGAGCGAGACGTGCCCGACGGCGAGCCGGGCCACCTGCTCACCCGCGGCCCGTACACGATCCGCGGGTACTACCGCGCCGACGAGCACAACAAGGTCGCGTTCACCGACGACGGCTACTACCGCACCGGTGACCTCGTCCGCAGGCTCCCGTCCGGGCACCTGGTCGTCGAGGGACGGGTGAAGGACCAGATCAACCGAGGCGGCGAGAAGGTCGCGGCGGAGGAGGTGGAGAACCACCTGCTGGCCCACCCCGGCGTGCACGACGTCGCGGTGGTGGGCATGCCGGACACGCACCTGGGGGAGCGAACCTGCGCGTTCGTCATCGCGCGGGAGGACCCGCCGACCGCCGCCGCACTGCGCAGGTTCCTCCGCGAACGCGGGCTGGCCGCGTTCAAGATCCCCGACCGGGTCGAGATCGTGGACCGGTTTCCCTACACCGGCGTCGGCAAGACCAGCAGACGAGATCTGCGCCGCGCCATCGCCGAGGAGGTGGCGAACCGATGACCGCGACACAGACGACCGGACTGCCCACGATCGCCCCGTACCCGATGCCGTCGGCCACCGACCTGCCCGGCAACCGCGTGTCATGGACCCCCTGCCGGAGCCGCGCCGTGCTGCTGGTGCACGACATGCAGAACTACTTCCTGCGCGCGTTCACCACCGACGCGTCACCGGTGGTCGAACTGATCGACCACATAGGACGGTTGACCGCCGCGTGCCGCAGGCTCGGCATCCCGGTGGTCTACTCGGCGCAACCCGGCGGCCAGAACCCCCAGCAACGCGGGCTCCAGCTGGACATGTGGGGCCGGGGCATCAGCGAGGACCCCCACGACGCGGCGATCGTCGCCCCGATCGCCCCCCGGCCGGGTGACACGCTGCTGACCAAGTGGCGCTACACCGCCTTCCACCGCACCGGCTTGCACGAACTGCTCACCGCCGCGGGCCGCGACCAGCTGATCGTCACCGGGATCTACGCCCACATCGGCTGCCTGATGACCGCCACGGACGCCTTCATGCGCGACATCCAGCCGTTCGTCGTGGCCGACGCGGTGGCCGACTTCTCCCGGGCCGACCACGACATGGCACTGCGCTACGCGGCCGGCCGCGCCGCCGTGGTCACGACCACCGACACCATGCTGTCCACAATGGAGGGAACACCGTGAGCGACCCCCTGCGCGACCAGATCGCGGAGATACTGGACCTGCCGGCGGACAGCATCGGTGACCAGGACAACCTCATGGACCACGGCTTCGACTCGATCCGCATGATGGCCATGGTGGAGGAGCTGCGCGCCACCGGCACGGAGGTCAACTTCATGGAACTGGCGGAAGACCCGACACTCGCCAACTGGCGGCGCCTGCTGACCCCGCACCGGCCGTGACGTCCTCGTACTCTTCGCACAGAACGGAATCTGTGCGAAGAAGGGGGGATGACGAACTCAACAGAGGATGCGTACCGGCACATCGTCAGCGAATCCGTCGCGTTCCTGTACCCCGCCGCGCCGCGGGCGGCGGCGCCGCTGGAGGTGGCCGAGCAGCGTCCTGCGGACCGTCGGCCGTGTCGGCAGAGACCTGCGGAGCTTAATTGTCGTGCGGCCCGTCGGCGTCGCCGACGGGCCGCACCGGCAAACTCTCTCAGCAGTGGTTGGTCACCCATTGGTGAGACCGGAGCAGAACTCCGCCGGCTGTGACGTTGTACGTGACACCGCGATCGAAGCACCCCCATCTGCTCCCATAGTTCGCCTGGCGGTATGCCGCGACCGACGCGAACGACGTGTCATTCCCGTTGTCGAACGCGGATTCCACCTTCGTTGCACCAGACCACGAGCAACGAATCGTGCCGCCTTGCCAGTCCGGGTCCGCCACGCTCCAGTTGCACCGCCGTCCGGTGCCGCCGGTGTTCTCCCAGATGCAGAAGTCACCTGACGGGCACTCCCACGCAAGTGCGCTGGCGTCTTCACCATGAAAGGGCACCGCGACCGGCGCCGTGACGAACGCGCTCTGCGCGGCCGCTCCGGTCGGCACGATCAGGCCCGCCGTAATCGCCAACGCCAACATCCCGATCATGAGCCCCAGTCGACGCATTACCGCAGACCTCCGTTGTGCTTGCATTGCTTCCCTCTCTGTAAATCTGTCGCCCGCCATTATTGAACGGCTAATGCAGCGTGCCTCACTATCGAGGACTAACAATCCGCGACGGAGCGCACCCACCGGTGAGAACGTGCCTTGAACGGCGCGCCGTCGAAGAATTCAAGGGTGCCGCGCTCCACGAATGCTTTCAGGGTGACGTACGAGAAGCCGGCATAGACACACACCCCGGCATAGTTCAGATTGCTACCGTTGTTGTTCAGTGCTATCACTGGACGGGTCTCTCCCCACGAACAGATGACAGACCCGTCCCTCCAGTTGCTGTCAGCGTTGACCCACGTGCAGCGGCTGGAACCATCCGTTGATGGCCACGCACAGAATTGCCCTGCAGGGCAACTGAAGTCGAGAAGACTGATGGCTCGGTCATCGCTGGCGGAAACGCCAGTGATTCCGGAAATGTCGGCTGCGCCGCGAACGTCTGCTGTCGCTGAACCGTACAACGTGGCGGCCAGGGCAGCCGCCACAAACAACAGCAAGACCGGATACCGTCGCATGGTTCCCCTTTGATGTAGCGGAAGGACCCGACGAGTATGCTCGAACACCCTTGCATCGAGCCGATCGTTCGACCCTGATTGAAATATCCAGGAACGTGGACGTCGACCGAGGCCAGTCAACGGCGCACCGCAACCCCTTGCTCACTGCCTCCTTCAGCCCGGGTGCGACCCGAGCTGTGTGCAGGGCGGACCCACCACTGTCCGCAGGTCGCGCACCACGACATCGGCGTACCGGGTGAGAGATGTGGTCACGGGGCTACTACGTAGCGCGTGCGCAGATCACTCAAAGATGAGCGGTCGTGGTAGGTGACAACTCCTCCATTTGTGTGTTGTGCGGGTACCCCGCTAACGCGGCACCGACGTCGCCCGATGATGGACAGGGCATACTGCGTTAGGGGGGCATGCAGATGGCGCATCTACGTATCCACTTCACCGAGGCTGATTTCAGGCGTACCCGGCTGGCGTTGTCGATGGATCACATGTGGGAGATCGTCAACGCAGTGCAGTTGTTGCAGCACTGCGGAGGCGGGCTCTACTTCGATAGCTGGCGGCAACGAGTGCGCCAACAAGCACATGCTGATCCTCAATTGCGTCGGCTGTTGCATATGCTCGTGCATCTAGCACCGCATTCGACCTACTTCCCCGACCTACTGACGCCAGTCGGAGAGTTCGACGACCTGAATGCCGGCATCAACGCGGTGCTCTCGGTGCCCAAACGCCGACTGCGGATCGAGATTGGACGAATGTCCACACCAACCGCGTCTCTGCGTGGTATCGCAGCAGGAGACCGCTCCGCGTTGCACGGACTACGAGATGCGTTCAGGATATTTCATCGAGTAGCGGTCGCGCCGGAACTGGACATCACTGGCGCGGCGCGAGGCACGGATGTCTCACGACGGATGCACACGTACGTAAACGATGGCATCGACGCGTTGCTGAACGGCATTTGCCCAGACGGCGTCTGGGCTCCACCGATGCTGACGCTGCCCTATCCGGTCGACCAAGACCTGTTCCTCGCCGGCCGGGGAATCCGCCTGGTGCCGACGTTCTTCTGCCTGCGCCATCCCGTCACGCTCGCTGACCCATTACTCCCCCCTACCCTGGTGTTTCCGATCGACCCCTCCGCCCGGCTCCTCGCCACCGAACAACAGCAAGGTGATCACCTTGGTGCACTGCTGGGCACAACACGCGCGGCGATCCTGCGGCTAGTTCTGGACGGCTGCACCAGCCGTGACCTGATCCGTCGCATTGGCGTGGCACCGGCAACGATCACCCATCACACCAGCATTCTGCGGAATGCTGGTGTGATCACCACTCACCGGGACGGTACCGTAGCAACTCATCACATCACACCCTTGGGAATCGAGTTGCTGTCCCATACGGGATAAATTCCCCGCACGACAACACAACATGCTAGAAAAGACGACCAAACCGCCATTTTGACTTGCACCTGTTAGAGTGTAGTTAGTAGGATCACATAGGCCATTCCGTCGGCCTTGGCCTTCTCCAGAGCTTCGTGCAGATCGGGTGCTTGATCGGCGCCGATCCGCACCGGCGAGCCCAACCCGGCCACCACGTCCCGCCGCGGATCATCAGCCCGAACCTGGTCCCAGCCGGGTGTGGTCACCTCCCCGCAACACACACAGACCTTCGACACCCGCTGGTACT
>NZ_JBARWZ010000053.1:0-80747 GCF_049647105.1 Actinophytocola sp. | reverse complement strand
CGGGAATGGCTGGCAGCGCGGCCCACTGCCGGGCAGGCGCGTGCACGGCCGGGGCCGTGGACGGCACCGGAGCCGCGGGGGCCACGAGTGCGTCCGTGGTCTCCCGCCTCCGCCGGAATGGCCAGCGCATGGACTTTCCCCTCCTGTCCGGGTCCACTCAGGACTCGTCAGCGAACCGCGTGTGGATCTTGCCGATCTCACCGATCACGCGGTTTCGGACCGGGTGCTCGAGGTCGAGGATCTTGTCCAGATCCCAGTGCAGGTAGTAGGCGACGTACGCGAGTTCCTCCCACACGCGGTCAACCGCGTACGTCACGATCCCCCCGGCGCATCACCGGCGACGTCCACCGCGAAGTCGTTGCCGCAGTGCGGGCAGCTGACCGCGACCTCGGTGTGCCCGTCCGCGTTGATGCGCCGGTACAGGTCCTGCAGGAACGCGAGGTCGGAGGCGAACAGGCTCTCGATCATGAACGTGTCCACCACCGGCACGTCGCCGAGCACGGTGACCGTGCGCTCCAGCAGCAGAACCGTGAGGTACGCGGGGTTCTGCTTGGCCCGCTGGTCGGACTGCGTGGTGATCTCGTCCCGCGCGGTCGCGAGCCGCATCACGCCGTCGCGGTGCAGGCGGCCCGCCTCGTCCACGTAGCCGCGCGGCAGCGTGAACGGGTACTCGGTCCGCAGTCCCGTCTCGGCGGGCGCCTTGGCAGGCGCCGTCACGCGGACACGCGCTGGATGCGCTCGGACACGATGGTGACCGTCTCCATCAGCACCTCGGACGAACCCGCCTTCAGTGCGCCGACCTCCAGCTTCGACGGCCACGCGTGCTCGAGGTGGTATCGCGCGACCGGCTTGCCGTCCGGCCCGTACATCACCAGCGAGCAGGACTTGCGTGCGTTGATGATGTCGCCGTTGAGCACCGACTCGTGCCACGCCCACAGCGCCATGTGGTCGGACTTGCCGCGCTTGAGCACGACGGTCGCCGGCTCGGTCTTGCCCGGCAGCTTCTTCAGGATCACCTCTTTGTCACTGGACTCCAGGTGCTCCACCGGCTTCACCTCGGTGGTGATGCCCTGCAGCTCGGAGAACGCGGCGATCTCGTAGCCGTCAATGGTGATCGAGAATCGTGCAGCTGTGATCGGGTCGCCAGCAGCCATGGTTGAAACTCCTTACGGGAGGCGGGAAAGACAATCACTCTTCGAGGCCGGCGCCCTCGGCGAACTGCGAGATCCGGAAGACCACGAACTCGGCCGGCTTCACCGGCGCGATGCCGATCTCGACGGTCAGGATCCCGGCGTCCCGGTTCTCCGGCGGGTTGTTCTCCTCGTCGCACTTGACGAAGAACGCCTGCGCGGGCTGCTGCCCGAACAACGCGCCGTCCCGCCACACGCGGCGGAGGAACATGGTGACCGTGCGCTTGACCGAGTCCCACAGCTTCGGGTCGTTCGGCTCGAACACGACCCAGTTGGTGCCCTGCAGGATCGACTTCTCGACGTAGTTGAACAGCCGCCGCACGTTCAGGTAGCGCCACTCGGGGTCGCTCGACAGCGTGCGCGCGCCCCACACCCGGATGCCCTGGCCGCGGAAGCTGCGGATGCAGTTCACCGCGATCGGGTTGAGCACGTCGTGCTCGCCCTTGGTGATGTTCAGCTCCAGGGTGACCGCGCCACGCACGACCTCGTTGGCTGGCGCCTTGTGCACGCCGCGGCTGGAGTCGTTGCGGGCCCAGATGCCCGCCATGTGGCCCGACGGCGGCACGAAGACCTGCTTGCCAGCCACCGGGTCCGCGACCTTGATCCACGGCCAGTACATGGCGGCGTACTTCGAGTCGTAGCCGGTGACGTCCTGGCGCCAGTCCTTGACCTCCTGCGCGTTGAGGCCGGGCGGGGTGTCGAGGATGGCGACGCGGTCGGCCATCAGCTCGCAGTGCGCGATCATCGCGAGCTGCACGGCCTTGACGTCCTCCGCGGTCAGCGCACCGCGCTGGTGCGCGGCCATCAGGTCCGGCACGCACAGCATGGTCACCTCGTCGATGGCCTCCAGGCCACCGAACCCGGTGCGGTCGGCGGAGTTGCCGACGTAGGCGTTCGCCTCGACCTTGGCGGGCACGGGCGCCGGCGAGCCGAGCGCGACCTCACCGGCCCTCGGCACCGACATCGCCTTGCCCTTGACCTCCTCGACGATGATCAGCTTCGACTGCTGGCGGACCACGGTCGCGACGTTGTTCGGGCCACGCTTGGCGGTGACGTTGTCGAAGGTCTCGACCGTCTGCCCGCCCTGCTTCACGACGAGCCGGAAGGTGTCGTCGCCCTCCTCGGTCGCAGGCGCGACCTCGACGGCCAGGTCGCCGGCGTCCGCGCTGCGGGCCGAGATGGTCAGCCCGGGCTTCGCGTCCTGACCCGCAGAGGGCAGCTCCGCGGCGGGCAGCGCCATCTGACCGTTGCCGTTGCCGCTCGGCGCACCCTCACCACCCACCCGCACGACGTAGGCGGTGCCGCCACCGTTCTGGAAGTACCCGTACACGGCGTGCGCGAGGTAGTAGCCCTCGACGAAGTCGCCGAAGTTCTGTTTGAACTGCGTCCAGTTGGTGACCATCACGGGCTCGTGCAGGGGACCGCGCTCGGCGAAGCCCACGAAGGCGGCCACCGCGGTTCCCACGGCCTCGATGGGCCGCGAACCTGAGGAAACCTCCTCCATGTACACACCGGGCGCGAGGTAACTGCTGGCCATCTCGGGTGTCTCCCTCGTTGCGAAGTACGCGTGACCGGCGTGACCGGCTCTGCCTGAGTGTGTTCATTCCGCACCGGTTGGCTCAGTCGTCGCGGGGCGGTGGGGAGGGCAGGCGGGACCGCCCCTTCGGGCGGTTGCCCTTTCGGGCGGCGGTAACGCGCTGAAAGGACGGGCGGTGTGGCGGTGTGGCGAGCGGGGCGCGTCGCGACACTGGGTTCCGTGATCACAGAGGTGGACGAGGCGTTGTGCGTGCTGCTCGGCCGGTCGCTGCCGGAGGGCACGATGGTCCGGCTCGACCCGCCGAAGCCGACATGGGAGACCGAACGCCCGACGAACGCGATCGACCTGTTCCTGTACGGGCTGCACGACGACCCGAGCGGGCGCGAGTCCGGCTTCGCCGACGAACGCGACGAACGGGGCGCGGTGCGTGCGCGGCGGGAGCCAAGCAGGCGCTGCGCACTGTCCTACCTGGTCACGGCGCGGGCGGAGAAGGTCAACGAGGAGCACCTGCTGCTCGGCGCCGCGTTGCGCACCATGCTGTTCACGGACTCGCTGCCGGCCGACTGCATGCCGGCGTCCCTTGCGGCCGCGGGCACCCCGGTACTGATCAAGATCGCGGACACCGACCCCGGCGCGTTGTGGAGCAACCTCGGCATGCCGGCAAGGGCCTCGTTCGCGATCACCGTGAGCGCGCCGTTCCTGCCCGCGCCCGACACCGAGCTCGCGCCGCCCGCGGACAAGATCCGGCTCAACAGCGGGCAGAACGTGCCCGCGCGCAGCGGTGCGCTCGCACCCGCGCAGCCCCGGCGCTGGGTGCGGACACCGTGAGCGGAACCCGCGGAGCGTTCCGGCACCACGCAGCGGGAAAGGAGGAGTCGTGAGCCCCGCGGCGAAGATGGGTGACAAGGTCGTCGGGACCGACATCCACATCATCATGATCCCGTCGCCAGGCGGGCCGGTGCCGACGCCGCTCCCCCACCCGTTCGCGGGCACGATCACGGGCGGCTGCAGCACGAACGTGGTGATCGGCGGCCAGCCCGCGGCCACGCTCGGCAGCACGGCGACGAACGCGCCACCGCACCTCCCGCAGGGCGGCCCGTTCCAGCTCCCGCCGACCAACCAGGGCACGGTCACCAAGGGCAGCGGCACGGTGCTGATCAACAACAAACCGGCGGCCCGCACCGGCGACACCGTCATGACGTGCAACGACCCGTCCCCGGCCCCGACCAGCTCGATAGTCGCGGTGAGCACGGTGATGATCGGCGGCTGACCGCGCCGGTGCCTCATGTTCTGCCCCATCGGTCATCGGATCGGTGCGCGGGCGGCACGTACGGTTCGCGCGGGGCCCTAGTGGAGGTGACATGACTGGCGAGCCGGAGCTGACCGCGGGCGACGGCGGTGAATGGGTGCTCTACCTCCAGCAGTCGCTCAACCACCACTACCAGCAGCCGGTGACCGCCGAGTCCGGCGAGTTCGACGCGGCCCTCGCCGGCACGGTCCGGCATTTCCAGGCGCAGCAGGGACTCGCGGCGACCGGTGTCGCGGACACCGCGACCTGGCAGGCGCTCACCGGCGCGCGCTACCGCTGGCCGGACGAACCGGTCGCCACCGCCGAGGTAGCGGTCGGCGACCTCGTCATCCGGCTCGCGCTCACCCTCACCGGCGAGGTCGCCGCGGACGGCGGCGACGCCATCGCCGACCTCACCGCCGATCTCGCCATCGAGCCGCCCGCGATCACGTGCACCGGCGCCACGTTCCTGCCCGGCAGCGCCGAGCTGGTGGACGGCACCGCCGTCGAGTACACCGGCACCTGCGCGCTCCAGGGCGCCGCCGACGCGACGGGCTACACCCTCACCGTCACGACCGACCCCGCGACACCGGCCGGTTCGGTCGCCGAATGGCTCGCACGGCACGCGGAACCGCTGACCGGGGCGGGAACCGTCGCACTGCCCGCCACCGCCGCACTCGTCGAGGTGGGCTGACCGATGACCGCTGCCGAGACGGGTGACCACGTGGTGTTCCGATATGCGTTGCCACCCACGCCCGCGGCCGGGGCCGAGGTCGAGATCGGGCACGTGGCGGTGACCGTCGAGCTGCGGCTGGCCGGGGACCTGGACGTGCTGGCCGCCGGCGGGCCCGACGACCGGGCCCGTGCGCTGGCGGCGCTGGCGACCGTCGCGAAAGGACTGATGATCCGAGGGCTCGGCTCCGCGGCACCCAGTGTCTCCGCGACCGCCGGGCACGTGTTCACCCAGCTCCACCACGACTTCCGCGCGCCGAACACCGTCACCTTCGCGGGTGACTGCGCCATCGGCTTCACCCACCATGGCGTGTCCGTGCGCGGTACGGCGAGCTACGCGCTCGCGGTCACCGCGCTGCCCACCGGGGACCGGGTGCCCGCCGAGGACGGCACCGAACGTGGCTGGTTCCTGCGCCACGAGAAGGAACTCGCGTCGATCGGCATCGTCCTGCTCGTGGCCGCGCCGGTCACCCCCGGCCGCCTCACCCCCCGCTGACCGGCGTCCGCGCGCTATACGTTCTGATTCTCCAGCAGGCCACGGTCGTAGGCGATCGCGACCGCCTCCGCGCGCCGGTTGGCGCCGAGCTTCGCCATGATCCGGGACAGGTGCACACTCACCGTCTTCTCGCTGATGAACAGTGCCTCGCCGACCTGGCGGTTGGTGTGGCCCAGCGCGACGAGCCGCAGCACCGACCGTTCGCGTGGCGTGAACGGGTCGAGCGCCTCCCTCGAGGTCTGCCCGTCGGTCAGCGCGATCCGGCCCCGCCTGGCGAGCTTGCGCAGCGCGTCCCGCAGCGGGCGGGCGTCCAGCCGTTCCGCCACCTCGTCCGCCGCCTTCAGCACCTCGGCAGCCTCGTCCCGGCGATCGGCGCCCAGCAGCGCCTCGCCGAGCCGCCACCGGCACATCGCCTGCTCGTACACGGCGCCGTAGTCGAACGCCTCGACCGCCTTCTCCCACAACGCCGGGTCACTGGCGCCCAGCAGCCTGCTCTCCTCGGCCTCGACCCGCGCGAGCCACGCCCGTCCCTCCGGCCCGAGCGTGCCGGTGCGCGGCCTGCCGTACTTCGCGGTCTTGCGTGCCAGCTCGACGAGCCGCAGCCCCTCCTCGACCAGTGCTTTCCGCTCGGTCTCGTCCTTGCGCCGCGCGGCCCGCTCCGCGTAGTCGGTGTACAGCATCGCGCCGAGCGCGCTCAGCCGGATGTTCACGAGCACCCACTGGCCACCGACCCGCTCGGCCCATTCCAGGGCTTCGCGCACGAGCTTCGCGCCCTCCTCCGGACGGCCCTGCCACAGCGCCAGCTCCGCGCCGACCGCGCTCATGGAGGAGGCGATCTGGAAGTCCCGGTGCCACTCCGACCGCAGCTCCGCCGCCAGCTTCGCCGCCTCGGCGAGCCGGCCGCGCGACACCATCACGTGGCTGCCGACCGCCGCGAGCCGCGCGGACACCGTGCTCGACACCCGCATGCCCGGCGGTTCCGCTGCCGCCTCGCTCTGGTCCCAGTCGCCGCGCGCGTAGCGGGCGATCACCTTGATGGCACGCAGTTCGAAGCCGTAGGTGCTCCACGTGAGACCGGTGTCGCGGGCGCGCTCGACCCCCTCCTCGATGATCCGCACGGCGTCGTCCAGCTCGCCGGCCTCGTACGTGTTGACCGCGAGGTAGTAGCGGGCCCGCAGCTCCACGCTCAGCGCGTCGTCGTCGCGGGCGATGCGGATCGCCTCCCGCAAACGTTCGCGCCCGGCCTCGACCCGGCCCTCGGACTCGTCCAGCGCGCCGAGCGTGATCAGCGCGTCGGCGACCACGCCCGCCTCGTCGCACGCCCTGGCCTCCCGCACGGCCAGCTCGGCGAACTTCCGCGACTCGACCGGCTCCCGGCTGCTGCGCAGGATCAGGGCGTACACGGCGAGCACCCACGCCTTCTCACAGCTCGTCGGCAGGTCCGCCGCGATCTCCCACGCCGCTTCGATGATCTGCCGCGCCTCGTCCTCCTTGCCCTCGACGACGAACAGGGCCGACGCGAGCCGCCTGCGCATCATCGCAGCGGCCTCCCGGTCACCGGAGGAGTCGGCGAGCTTCACCGCGGACCGCGCGAAGGACACCGCCCGCTCGGGGTCGCCGGAGCTGCCCGCCATGAACGACGCCCGGCGCAGCAGCGTCACCTCGTCCAGCTTCTCCGGCCGCTCGGCCCGCGCGACGCCCTCCCACAGCTTCAGCGCGCGCTCCAGATGGCCGAGCGCCTCGGCGGGCGCGCCGCTGTCGGCTGCCTCGGCGGCCGCCACGATCGACGCGGCCAGGGCCTGCGGCAGGGCGTGGCTCTCCATGCTGTGATGCGCGAGCGCCGCCGCCGCACCGCGTTGTCCCTGCGCGGCGGCCAGTTCGCGGGCGTACGCGGCGTGCAGCCGCACCCGCTCACCGGGCAGCAGGTCGCCGTAGACGGCCTCGCTCAGCAGCGCGTGGCGGAACGCGTACACGTCCATCCACTGGTCCCGCTTCGCGACCAGCACGTGGTGCTGCACGGCCTCCCGCAGCGCCTCCTCCAGCTCGGCCTCCGTCAGCTCGGACACCGCGAGCAGCCGGGCGTGCGGCGCGCGGCGGCCGGCCACCGAGGCGACCCTGACCACCCGCTGCGCCGCCTCACTCAGTCGCTCGACCCGCGCGAGCAGCACGTCGACCAGCGTGGCAGGCAGCTCGTCACCGTCCTCTGTGTACGCGGCGAGCAGTTCCTCCGCGAAGAACGCGTTGCCCTCCGAGCGGCCTGCGACCTCGCGAACCAGGTCGTCCGGCAGCCCGTCCTCGGCCAGCGACGTGACGAACAGGCGCGAGTCGGCGCGGTTGAACGGCGTCAGGTCCAGCCGCTCCATCGCGGGCTGGCGGACCAGCTCGGCGAGCAGCGGGCGCAGGGGGTGGCGGCGGTGCAGGTCGTCGCTGCGGTAGGTGCCGACGATGAGGATGCGCTGGTCACGTAGCCGCGAGACGAGGAACGACAGGAGCCGCCGGGTGGAGCCGTCGGCCCAGTGCAGGTCCTCCAGGATCAGCGCGACGGGCGTCGTGGCGGCCAGGCCGGTCAGTAGCGCGTGCACCGCGTCGAACAGCTGGAGCTGGCCGATGTCCTGCTCGGGCCGGTTGCCGAGCCGCCCGCCGACGCCGGGGACGACGGCGGTGATCGCGGACATGTTGGCCTCGCGGCGCTCGGCGCCGACGGGCAGCGTCACGTCGGGGAACAGCCGCGCGAGCGCCGGATGCGCGAGCACCGCCTGCTCCCGGTCGGGCACCTGGGACATCGCCTCGGCGAACGGCAGGTAGGGCAGGCCGGTCTCGCCCGCGTCGAGGCAGCGGCCGGTGAGCACGATCCCGCCCTTGTCGCGTGCGTGCGCGGCGAGCTCGTCGGTCAGTCTGGTCTTGCCGACGCCCGCGTCGCCGGAGATGAGCATCGCGGTCGCGGTGCCACCCGCGGCCTGGTCGAAGGCACCACGCAACCGGCCGAGCTCTCGGTCACGTGCCACCAGAGGTATTCCTGATCCGAGACGCGCCACACTCTGCATACTGTCACGCCCCGCGCAGGGGAGCGTGCGTCTTTTCCCGCGTCGTCGGCACAGTTGGCACCGTCGTTGACACCGTCGTCGGCACAGTCGATTCCACAGTCCGGGACACGGCACCGAGCCTGGTACTGAGGGTGGTGGGACGGCATCGGGAGATCACGCAGTTCCGGCGCCGGCACCGGGGTAAGGGATGGCCTGGCGGGTACGACGACCGCCTGAGGGCCTGGGGCGGTGCTCCGGGGTCACGAGAGCACCTGTGGGCTGCGTTCTCATACAGGGCTGGAACTATTCGTCCGGCGCAGCCTGAGGAGCCTCACCAGCTGGCGAGGCGTCCCTCCTTGAGGACTCCCATGAACGCGGACCAGCCGGGCGTCTCGAACGAGACGTGGCCTGCCTGCGGGTTCTTGGAGTCACGCACCGCTGCGCCGATTCTGGCCACGACGAGCTCGACACAGTCATTGCCTGCGCCGCTGCGGCTGCTCTTGCGCCAGCGCGCGCCGATCAGGTCAGAAGCGGTCACGCTCTGCTCCTCTCGATTTGCGGACTAGGACAGCCGGCCGGCTGTCCTGTCGACCAAGTCGACGGTGTCGTCTGGTTTCAACGCAGCCGCACGTAGATGGTCGAACATCAACGTATACCGATGAACGTCTTCCGGCTGTTCCAAGTAGACACCGGAAGTGCTGTTCTCGACATACACGACATCGGGGTCGGCTTGCTCTGGGTAACCGAGGATGAGGAACGGCGCCTCCATCCCCGCGTGCGCGCCCGAGGAGAAGGGCACGACCTGGAGGGTGACGTTCGGCAGCGAGGACAGCTCGACCAGCCTCTTCAGCTGCTCGCGCATCGCCTCGGGGCCGCCGACCACGCGGTGGAGCACCGCCTCGTCGAGCACCGCCCAGTACTCCGGCGGGTTCGGTTCGACGGTGATGAGCTTCTGCCTGTTGATACGGGCGCGGACGCGAAGCTCCACATCGGCCTCCGACGCGTCGGGCCGGATCGCGCGGATCACCGCGCGGGTGTAGCTCTCGGTCTGCAACAGGCCGGGCACCAGCAGCGCCTGGTGGGTGTGCAGAAAGGACGCGTCGGACTCCAGGCCGACGAACGAACCGGTGAACACCTCGTTGTAGGCGTGCCACCAGCCCTTCTTGCGGGCCTCCCTCGCCAGCTGGACGAGCGCCTCACGCTCGTCGTCGTCTACGCCGTAGACCTCGAGCATGTCCCGCACGTCACGCGGGGTCACCCCGACGTGTCCCGTCTCGATGCGACTGATCTTCGACGCCGAGCACTCCAGCCTCTCGCCTACCTCGTCGATGGTCAGGTTGGCGTTCTCGCGCAGCTCTCGCAGCCGGGCCGCGAGCCGTCGACGGCGGACCGTCGGGCTGGGACCTCGCGACATGGATCACCTCACTGTGGATGGTTGCTGAGATCGATGTTCTCACTTGGACACGAGTTGTCACGAGCCCTCGGAAACGTGATCAGAATGCCTGGACAGCGTATGCAATTGCATCCCGCCCGAAGCGCTTCACCCGATCGTGTACTGCAACTTGCAAAAAGCTTGTCCCCTATCGCAAGCTGCTAATCGAGCCTCTGGCGCCTGCCAAGGCTTGGCTGGCCGGAGTGACCGGTCGAGTAGCAATTTGACGCGTGCGTCGGCTTGCGCAACTCGACGCGCCCACCAGGCCACCACCTCCTCCCGGCCCCGGGGAGTCACATCGTGAGCAGTCCGATCTTTGGGCAGCTGAAAACGTCGCTGGCCGACTATCTGACCAACATCACCTACCGCGCCCAGTTCGGTGACGAGCAGGCCGCGGCACTGATGGCGCGGTTCGAGTTGCCGAGGGTGGTCGAGGCGCTCAAGGCTGTGCTCGACGAGCACTCGCCAGACGCGCACGGACGCTGTCCGAGCTGCCGGACCAGGCGTTTCGGCCGCGCACCCGCCCCGTGCCGGGCGTATCTGACAGCTCACCTGTGCCTCGTGGCCACCGAGGAGGACCTCCCGGAGGAGACCGCCGTGCCGATGCGCAGGCGGGTCGCCTTCGGCGGCTGAACACCCAGACGACGGGCCCGGGAGATCCCTTCCATCCCCGCGCTCGTCTGGTCGAGCGGCTCGCCTCCCCAGACCGGCGAGCCGCCCGACACCTGGCGGGTCCAGGACCGCCCCCGACCGGCTCTGGACCCGCCACCCGTCCGCCTCCCGGATTCCGGTGTCCCGCGCAGGCGCGGATCCCGAAGGCTCGTGGCGCTGACCTTCGAGTCAACTCAGAGTGTTCACCGAGTTTGCAAGAGTCCCAAAAGTTGCCTTCCGGCCGTCCGAAACGGTCATCAAGTTTCACGGAGCGTTGTCGGAATCGATCGAGCTACCGCATCGAATTCGCGACCAACCGCCGAAGATAACCCGCATGAGGGATGCTCTCCCGCCTCCCCGGATTTAAAAGTGTTGGTCCCGACCCAGCGACACTCGCGGACCGTGGGTGGTTGGTGGCTGAGTGCCATCACGTTCCCCTGAGGTCACCTTTGGGCAGGCCCAGACCCTCGCACAAAGATCCATCGGACGGCCCGGGTCCACTCAACACGCCTTTACCCAGCTGCATTCCAGTTCGGTCGCTTCCGACGGCAACTCGGGGGCGGGCACCACTGACCGCGCCGTCACCGCGCCGCCCTCCTGCGCGAGCCGCACCGCCACCGCGTCCTCGAGGCCCTTCACGTTCACCCCGACCGAGTTGTTCGTGACCATCGAGAACACCCACTGCTCACCGGCCGCGTTCGTGACGTAGCCGGACAGGCCGCTCACGCCGGTCAGCGATCCGGTCTTGGCGTACACCTTGCCCTCGGCGGCCGTGCCCCGCATGCGGCTGCGCAGCGTGCCGCCCACCAGCCGGTCGGCCTTGCCAGCGATCGGCAGCGCCTCGTGCCAGTCGCCGAACCACGGCCGCGATCGCGCGGCACCGAGCAGCGCCGCCAGCTGGTCCGGCGAGATCTGGTCCATCCTGGACAGACCGGAACCGTCCCGCAGGGACAGCCGGGCCGGGTCGACGCCGTAGGACGGCAGCCGGTCCGCGACCGCCGCGAGGCCCGCGCTCCACGTGCCCTGCCCGGACGTCTTCCTGCCCATGGCCTTGACCAGGATCTCGGCGTGCAGGTTGTTCGACAGCTTGAGGAACGGCACCGCCAGTTCACGGAGCGGCATCGACTGCCGCGACGCCACCACCGGTGCGCTCGCGGGCGTCGCGCCGAGGGCCGTCGTGCCGAGCACCTTCACGCCGTGCTTACCGAGCGCCGCACGGAACAACGCGGCGGCGTACCCGGTCGGCTCCCACACCGCCATCCACTCGCCCGTCGCGGCGCCGTCCGACGGGATGGAGCCGGTGACCGTGAACGTGTTCGCACCGTGCACGCGGTCGACACCGATCGTGTTCGGTGACCCCGCCGCACCGGTGACCGCGGTGTTCACGACCTTGACGTAGCTGGTCGGCGGCTCGGTGGTCACCACCGCCTTGCCATCCGCACCGGGCGCGACGCGGATGATGATCGAGCCCGCGTCGTAGTCCGTGTCCGGCGCGGCGGTCAGCGCGGACACCTGCGCGGAGTAGTAGTACGGCTCGTCGTCCCACGCCCAGCTGGTGCCGAGGCGGACGTCGTCGAACCACGTGTCGTCGGCGACGAGCTTGCCGCGCACCAGTTTCACGCCCTTGGCGGCGACCTGTGCGGCGAGCGCGTCGTAGTCGGCGGCCAGCGTCGTCGGGTCGCCGGTGCCCTTCAGGTACAGGTCGCCGTCGAGCACGGGCCCCGCCCGCCTGCCCGCCGCGTGGACGGTGGTGTCGAAGCGGTAGTCCGGGCCGAGTACGTCGAACGCCGCGATGGAGGTCACGAGCTTCGCGTTCGACGCGGGCTGCTGCCTGCGCTCGGACGCGCGGGCGTACACGGTCTGCCCGTCGAGGGTCTTCACCACCAGCCCGACATCGGAGCCCTCCATGCCGGGCGAGGCGAGGATCGCGTCGAGGTCGGCGGCGAGCGCACCGCGGTCCTGCGCGACGACCGGCGACACGATCCCGCCGCCGAACACCAGCAGGACACCGGTCACCAGTGCGGGCAAACCAAGCAAGCGGGAACGCATGAACGCCTCCCAAGGGGGCACAGTGGCTGTTGGTGGGGAATCTTCCTATCCCCTGCGCGCCGTGACAATCACCAACATGGCCGCACTCAGGCTGGCGACCAGTCCCGCAGGGCCGACAGCACGAGCGTGTCCTGCCCGTGCACCGACAGGACCGTCCCGCCCGCGCCGTGCACGGCGTACTCGAAGTCGGTGCACGGGTTCCTGTCCTCCGACCCCCCGTACAGCTCGGCCACCGTGCGCACCGGGTGCCCGGCGAGCACGATCTCGTCGACGACGGTCATCGTGGTCAGGTCGACGACCCGGATCCGGCCGTTGCCGGTCGTCCACGCCACGTGGTCACCGGTCAGCCGGATCACCTCGCCCGGCCCGTCGCGGTAGTCCTTCGCCGCCTCCTGGTCGACCTCGGCCCAGGTCAGCGTGCGCGGCTCGGACCCGTCCGGCCAGGACAGGAGCACCATCCGGTCGTCGTCGCAGAGGACCACCGAGCGCCCGTCCGGCAGGAAGAGCGGGGGCCTGCACTCGTCGACGGGGAGCCGCTCGGCACGAATCCCGGCACCGCCGTCGGTGAGCAGCCATGCCTCCTGGCCGTCCTGTCCCGCCGCGACCCACAGCACCGCGGCGTCGTCGGCGGGGTGCGCGCAGAGCAGGACCATGGCGCCGCCGAACTCGTCGGGGACGGTCACGGTGGCCCGCACGTGGTGGTCCGGGTCGCGGATCTCCACGCGCACCTCGTCACCGGTGCCCGCCGCGACCCACACCTCCTGTCCGGACGGCAGCCACCGGCACGAGGCCTCGTGCGCCAGCGGCGCCGCCGTGACCTGCCCGCCCGGTTCACCGAGCCACAGGCGGCCATCAGCGGCCCACGCCCAGGTCGTCCCGTCCGGCGTGATGGCAACGTCGCCGACGCGGCCGCCCAGCTTCAGCGTGCCGACCACCCGCAGCTCACCGTCGAGGACGGTCGCGTCGCCGTCGGCGGACACGGCCACGAAGCCGTCGCCTCTGGCGCAGAGGTGGTAGGCGCGGTGGCCGATCGTGGCCGTGGCCAGGACCGGCACCTCGCGCGCGGTCACGAGTCGTCTCCGGCGATCCGCAGCAGTCCTTCCTGGACCACCGTGGCGATCAGGGTGCCGTCCTGGGCGAAGAACCGGCCGGTCGCGAGCCCGCGCGCACCGGAGGCGGTCGGCGACGCGCAGTCGTACAGGACCCATTCGTCGGCGCGGAACGGCCGGTGGAACCACAGCGCGTGGTCCAGGCTCGCGCCGAGGATCCGGTCGAAGCCCCAGTACACGCCGTGGCGCACGAGGATCGAGTCGAGCAGCGTCATGTCGGAGGCGTAGGTGAGCACGCAGACGTGCAGCAACTCGTCGTCCGGCAGCGTGCCGTCGGCGCGCATCCACACCTGGTTGCGGGCCTGGTTGTTGTGCTGACCGCGCAGCTCCCACGGCGGGTCGGTGACGTAGCGGACGTCGATGGGCCTCGGCATGGTCGCGATCGGGCCGAGCTTCTCGGCGTACGCCTTCATGCTCTCCATGCGTGACGGCAGGGCGTCCGGTGGCGGCACGTCCGGCATGGTCTCCGCATGCTCGGCACCGGGCTCTAGCTGATGGAACGACGCGGAGAGCGCGAAGATCGCCTTGCCACGCTGGACCGCGATGACCCGGCGCGTGGTGAACGAACGACCGTCACGGATGCGGTCCACCTCGTACACGATCGGGATGCTCGGATCGCCCGCCCGGATGAAGTACGCGTGCAGCGAATGCACCTTGCGTTCCGGCGGCACGGTCCGCCCGGCGGCGACGAGTGCCTGCCCCGCGACCTGCCCGCCGAACACCCGGACGGGTGAGTCCGACGGGCTGACCCCGCGGAAGATGTTCTCCTCGATCCGCTCCAGGTCCAGGAGCGCGACCAGCCCGTCCAACACCGGCTGGCCGCGCAGAACCCCGAGCTTCGCGAGGTCGGCAGCGGCCTGACGTGCCGCTTCGGTCATGGGAGCCCTCTTCGCTCTGGGGCTCAGGCGTGGTCTTCCTCCCCGAGCCGGTGGACCCGGATGAGGTTAGTCGAGCCGACGGTGCCGGGCGGCGAACCTGCGACGACGACCACAAGGTCACCGGGCTGGTACCGGCCGATGGACAGCATCGCGTTGTCGACCTGGCGGACCATGAGGTCCGTGGAGTCGACCTGCGGCGTGATGAACGTTTCGACGCCCCAGGTCAGCGACAGCTGGCTGCGCACGGACGGCTCCGGGGTGAAGGCCAGGAGCGGCAGGTGCGTGTGCAGGCGCGCGAGGCGGCGGACCGTGTCACCCGACTGCGTGAACGCGACCAGCGCCTTGGCGTTGAGCCGCTCACCGATGTCGCGGGCCGCGTAGGACAGCACACCGCGCTTGGTGCGCGGGACGTGCGTCAGCGGCGGCACGACCACGGACTCGCTCTCGACGGCCTCGACGATGCGCGACATCGTCTGCACGGTCTCGATCGGGTACCGGCCGACGCTGGACTCGCCGGAGAGCATCACGGCGTCGGCGCCGTCGAGCACCGCGTTCGCGACGTCGGACACCTCCGCCCGCGTCGGACGCGAGTTGTTGATCATTGACTCGAGCATCTGCGTCGCCACGATCACCGGCTTGGCGTTCTCGCGCGCGATCTGGATGGTGCGCTTCTGCACCAGCGGCACCTGCTCGAGCGGCAGCTCGACCCCCAGGTCGCCACGCGCGACCATCACGCCGTCGAACGCCAGCACGATCGCCTCGAGGTTGGAGACGGCCTCCGGCTTCTCCAGCTTGGCGATGACCGGCAGCCTGCCCTTGCCGAGCCGGTCCATCACCTGGTGCACGAGGTCGATGTCGGCGGGCGAGCGCACAAAGGAGAGCGCCACGAAGTCCACGCCGAGCTGGAGCGCGAACTCCAGGTCCTCGATGTCCTTCTCTGACATGGCGGGCACGGAGACGTCCATGCCCGGCAGCGAGATGCCCTTGTTGTTGCTGACCTTGCCGCCCTCGGTGACCTCACAGACCACGTCCTGGCCTTCCACCTTCAGCACGGTCAGCCCGACGTTGCCGTCGTCGACCAGCAGCCGGTCCCCGGCCTTCGCGTCCCTGGCGAGACCTTTGTAGGTGGTCGAGACCCGGTCGTGCGTGCCCTCGATGTCCTCGACGGTGATCCGCACGACGTCGCCGACCCGCCAGTCGGCCTTGCCGCCGGCGAACGTGCCGAGACGGATCTTCGGGCCCTGCAGGTCGGCCATGATGCCGACGGCCCGGCCTGACTCGTCGGACGCGGCTCGTACCAGGTCATACACCTGTTTATGGTCACTCTGACTGCCGTGGCTGAAGTTCATCCTGGCCACGTCCATGCCGGCTTCGACCAGGTCGCGCACCTTCTCCGGGGTGGCCGTCGCGGGCCCCAGAGTGCATACAATCTTCGCTCGTCGACTCACGGACACGTAGCTTAGCCCTCCGCCCTGGAACGATCCCGAAAAAACAGGCGGATCGATCCAGAAAGTTATCTCCCTGTTGGTCCACCGGACACCGACCGACCCCTGAACACAGTTTTGAGGTTCCCACCCGCCCCGGCCCGCAAACCGATCATGCTGGCCCTCCGGTCAACGCCGGGGCACCTCCGAGACCCCGACATGGTCGGCCGCCCACTCGTTGAACGCACGCACGGCGCGGAACCCCGTCCGCACCCGCCGCAACGCCTCCCGCTCGTGCAGCCCGTCGTCCGGCGCCCACACCTTGACCGCGTACAACGACTTGTGGCGCAACAACCCGATCCGGGGATGGCCGGCGTCGTACCCACGAGGCCTGGTCTTCAGCTGCTCCCCGAGAATCTCCCACCCGGCACGGGACAACCGCCCCACGATCGCCGACAACGCCTCCCCGAAGAGATCCGAGGCGACCGCGGCACGGAACCGCGCCAGCTGGTCGGACTGGAGGTGGAAGCACCCACCGCCGACCCGGAGCCCGGCCGGCCCGACCTCCACGTAGTAGGCCCCCGCACCACGGCCGGGCTCGATGACCCCGCCACAGTGCGTCTTGTACGGCGTCTTGTCCCGCGCGAACCGGACGTCCCGATAGGGCCGGAAGACCGTGACCCTGCTGGACTCCGAGGCGAACTCCGGCGACAGCTCGGCGAGCAGCTCCTCCATCGGCGCGCGGACGTCCGTGGCGTAGAGGTGTTTGTTGTCCTCCCAGTATGACTTGGAGTTGTCCGCTTCGAGCCCGTCGTAGAAGTCGATCGCGTGTTCGCCGAACCCCGTGAACGCCATGGCCGCAGTATGCAACGAGGGGGCGGTCGCGCCCGGCCGCCCCTCGTACATCCACGGTGGTCCTACCCTGGCGACATGTTCACCGTGGACGGTCGAACCCTGCGCTGCGAGGACATTGGGCTGGTGGCGCACGAGCGGGTGCCGGTGACGGTCGACGAGGCCGCCGTGCGCAGGGCGGAGGACGCGTGGCGGCTCGTCACCGAACTGTCGGCACGGCGCGAGATCTACGGCCGCACCACCGGCGTCGGCGCGAACCGTGACCTCACGATCGACGAGGACTCCGGTCCCGAGCACGGCAGGCGCCTGCTGCGCAGCCACGCGGGCGGCGCCGGTGACCTGCTGCCCGTCGAGCACGTCCGCGCCATGATGCTGGTCCGCCTCAACCAGCTCGCCGCGGGTGGCTCCGGCGTGCACCCGCGCGTACTCGTCGCGCTCGCCGAGGCCCTGACCAGGGGCGCGCACCCCCGCGTCCACGCCACCGGCGCGATCGGCACCGGCGACCTCACCGTGCTCGCCGAGACCGCGCTGACGCTGGCGGGCGAGCGCCCGTGGTCGACCGGGCACCTGCCACCGGTACTCCTCGACACCGCCGACGCGCTCGCGTTCATGAGCAGCAACGCGTCGACGCTGGCCGAGGCGGCGCTCGCGTGCCTGGCGCTGGAGCGGCTGGTGCGGGCGAGTCACGTGGTCGCCGCGCTGTCCTACGTCGTGCTCGGCGGCTCCCCCGAGGCGTACGCGACGGCCGTGCACGCCGCCCGCCCGCACCCGGGGCAGGTGTGGTGCGCGGGCGAGATGCGGCGGCTGCTCGGCATGACCGGCGCGCCGCCTGCGGGCAGGCGCATCCAGGACCCGTACGGGCTGCGCGCGTTCCCGCAGGTGCAGGGCCCCGCGCTGGACGCGCTCGCCTACCTGCGGTCCGTGCTGACCATCGAGGTCAACGCCAGCACGGAGAACCCGATGGTGTCGCTCGCCGCCGGGGACGTGTTCCACCACGCGCACTTCCACACCGCGTACCTCGCCACCGCGCTGGACCAGGCCAGGGCGACCATCCACCACGTCGCGGAGCTGTCCGCGGCCCGGCTCGGCGACCTCGTCGAGCCGTCGTTCACGGACCTGCCCGCGTTCCTCGCCGACGGGCCACCCGGCAGCTCCGGCGTGATGATCCTCGAGTACGTCGCGCACGACGCGCTGGCGATGCTGCGGCAGGCCGCATTGCCGGTGACGCTCGGCACCGCGGTGGTGTCCCGCGGCGTCGAGGACCACGCGAGCTTCTCCACCCAGGCCGCCCGCCAGGCTCGCGCCGCGGCCGAGGCCTACCGGCAGGTCCTCGCGTGCGAGCTGGTCGCGGCCGTGCGCGCGCTGCGGATGCGGCCCGCCGACCTGATGGACCTGCCGGTGCGGGACGCGTTCGAACTGGCGGACGCCACCCTGGACGAGAACACGGCCGACCGCCCGTTCTCCGACGACCTCACGAAGGCGGCCGCGCTCCTGGACCCGCTGTCCGAGATCTGACCTGTAATCATCACCTTGTGACCGACGAGGACAAAACGGACGACTACGAGAGTCGCGAGGACGGGACCGCGCCGCTCGTTCTCGCGGCCGTCGGCACCGTGCTCCTGGTCGCCGTCGGGGTGCTCACCTTCGCCGTCGGGCTGTTGTCGCCGCTGGTCACCGAGGGGTGCGGTGGTGGGAGCGACTACGGACCCGACGGGCCCGCCTACTGCCGCGACTCCCAGACCGTCGCCAGGATGCTGACGGTGCCGGTGCTGCTCGTCCTGCCCGCCGGGCTGCTGTTCACGTGGCTGCGGTTCACGCCGTCCTACCGGCCCCGCGCGTGGGTGCCGCTCGTCGGGCTCGCCGCCATCGGCGCGCTGTGGGTGGTGGCGAACTCACTGCTCGATGGCAGGCTCTTCTAGCGGCGGCCGACCTTCTCACCCTGCTACAGTCCACGCTTATATAAGCGTCGACTAAGGAGTACGCGGTGTCCCAGAAGATCACGACCTTCCTCATGTTCGACGGCCGGGCCGAGGAGGCGATGACGTTCTACCGGTCGCTGTTCTCCGACGCCGAGGTGGTCTCGCTCGCCAGGTACGGCCCGGAGGGACCGGGGGCGGAGGGCACGGTCGTGCACGCGATCTTCACCCTCGCCGGGCAGCGGTTCATGTGCATCGACAGCGCGGTGAAGCACGAGTTCGGTTTCACCCCGGCGGTCTCCCTGTACGTGGACTGCGCGGACGAGGCGGAGATCGACCGGCTGTACGCGGCGCTGGCGGCGGATGGCACGGAGCTGATGGCGCTCGGCGACCACGGTTTCAGCACCAGATTCGGCTGGGTCAACGATCGCTTCGGCGTCTCGTGGCAGCTCAACCTGGCCTGAACCCCGCGATCACCGCGCGGGAGGCGGTGCTCGCGAAAACGGCCTGACCCCGCACAACGCTGTGCGGGGTCAGGCGTCGGACGGCCCGCACCTCGTCGTGCGGGACCAGTTGCTCAGACGACGGCCAGCGGAAGGGCCGTCGGGATCACCGGGGTGGGCAGGTCGGAGTGGCCGGTGAGGAACGCGTCGACGGCGCCTGCCACCGACCGGCCCTCCGCGATCGCCCACACCACAAGGGAAGCGCCTCGGTGCGCGTCGCCGCAGACGAACACGCCCTCGGCGCGCGTCTGCCAGTCCGAACCACACGACAGCGTGCCGCGCGTGGTGAGCGACAGGCCGAGGCCGTCCAGCAGCGGCATGTGCTCGACGCCCTCGAAGCCGATCGCCAGCAGCACCAGGTCCGCGGGCAGCTCCTCGACGTGGTCGTTCACCGGGACGACCTCGCGGATCCCCGTCACCGGGTCGCGGCTGACCTTCACCTCACGCAGTCGCAAGGCCTTCACGTTGCCCGCGCCGTCGTCGACGAAGGACTCGACCGCGACCGCGAACCGCCGCTCCCCCGCCTCCTCGTGCGCGGGATAGGTGCGCAGGATCCACGGCCACACCGGCCACGGCGACCGTTCGTCGTCGCGGGCCGTCGGCGGCTGCGGGTACTGGTCGAGCTGGGTCACCGACAGCGCGCCCTGGCGGGTCGCGGTGCCGTAGCAGTCGGCGCCGGTGTCGCCACCGCCGATCACGATGACGTGCTTGCCGCGCGCGGAGATGGTGGTCGGGCCGTCGCCCTCACACTCCTTGTTGGCAGGCACCAGGTGTTCCATCGCGAGGTGCACCCCGGAAAGCGCCCTGCCGGGGACGTCCTGCGCGTCCCGGCCGCGCAGCGCGCCGACCGCGAGCACCACCGCGTCGAACTTCGCCTTCAGCGTCTCCACCGAGAGATCGCCTGGCTTGCTGCCGCCGACCTCGCAGCCCGTCACGAACCGGGTGCCCTCCTCGCGCAGCTGCCCGAGCCGCCGGTCGAGGACCTTCTTCTCCATCTTGAACTCGGGGATGCCGTACCGCAGCAGCCCGCCGAGCCGGTCGTCCCGCTCGTACACGGTGACCTCGTGGCCAGCACGGGTCAGCTGCTGCGCCGCCGCGAGCCCGGCCGGGCCGGAGCCGACGACCGCGACCTTCTTGCCGGACGAGACGATCGCCTGACGCGGGCGGATCAGGTCCTTCTCCCACGAGACCTCGGCGATCGCCTCCTCGACGCGCTTGATCGCGACCGCCCCGCCGGACAGCGGGTTGATCGCCAGCACGCAGCCCGCCTCGCACGGCGCGGGGCACAGCTTCCCGGTGAACTCGGGGAAGTTGTTGGTGGCGTGCAGGCGGTTGCTGGCGCCGGGCCAGTCGCCGACCCGCACGAGGTCGTTCCACTCCGGGATCAGGTTCCCGAGTGGGCACCCGGCGGAACCCGAGTGGCAGAACGGGATGCCGCAGTCCATGCACCGCGACGCCTGTGCGCGGACCTGCTTGTCGCGCTCGCCGCTGTCCTGGTCGAGGTACACCTCGTGCCAGTCCGCCAGCCGGTCCGGTTTGGGCCGCTTTGGCGCGTCCTCGCGTTCGCAGGAGAGGAAACCGCTGGGGTCAGCCACGTGAAGCCTCCATGACCGCCTCGTCGATGTCGCGCCCCTCGGCGGCGGCGAGCCGCATCGCCTCGAGCACGCGCTGGTAGTCGCGTGGCATGACCTTCGTGAAGGATGCCCCTCGACGTGTCCAGTCGCCAAGCAGCGACGCCGCTACCGCCGATCCGGTGCGTTTGTGGTGCGCGGCGACGATGTCACGCAGCCACCTCAGGTCCTCGGCGGTCGGCCGCTGCAGGTCGACCATCGCCGTGTTGACCATCTTCTTGTCCAGGTCGAGCACGTACGCGATGCCGCCGGACATGCCGGCCGCGAGGTTGCGCCCGGTCGGCCCGAGCACCACTGCCCGGCCGCCGGTCATGTACTCGAACGCGTGGTCGCCGACGCCCTCCGCGACGGCGACGGCACCGGAGTTGCGGACGCAGAACCGTTCCCCGACGCGGCCACGCAGGAAGATCTCGCCGCCGGTCGCGCCGTAGGCGATCACGTTGCCGCCGATCACCTGCTGCTCGGCGGCGAACGCCGAGTCCGCGTGCGGCCGCACGATGATCCGCCCACCGGACAGGCCCTTGCCGACGTAGTCGTTGGCGTCGCCCACCAGGTCGAGCGTGATGCCCGCCGGGAGGAACGCGCCGAGCGACTGACCCGCCGAGCCGGTCAGCTCGATGTGGATGGTGCCGTCGGGTAAGCCCTCGCCGCCGTAGCGGCGGGTGACCTCGGCGCCCAGCAACGTGCCGACGGTGCGGTTCACGTTGCGCACCGGCAGTTCCAGCTTCAACGGGTGCGCGTCCTCCAGCGCCGCCTCGGCGAGCTGGATGAGCGTGCGGTCCAGCGCTTGTTCGAGGCCGTGCTCCTGTCCTCGGATCCGCCGCCGCGCACCGCCGTAGCGCGTCTCCGGCACCTCGAAGATCGGTGACAGGTCGAGCCCCTTGGCCTTCCAGTGGTCGATGGCGTCGTCGGCCTCCAGCAGCTCCGCGTGCCCGATCGCCTCGTCGAGCGTGCGGATGCCGAGCTCCGCCAGCAGCTCGCGCACCTCGTTCGCGATGAAGTGGAAGTAGTTGACGATGTGCTCGGCCTGGCCCGTGTACCGCTCACGCAGCACCGGGTTCTGCGTCGCGACGCCGACCGGGCAGGTGTCGAGATGGCAGACGCGCATCATCACGCAGCCGGCCACGATCAGCGGCGCGGTCGCGAAGCCGTACTCCTCCGCGCCGAGGAGCGCGGCGACCACGACGTCGCGGCCGGTCTTCATCGCGCCGTCCACCTGCACGGTGATCCGGTCGCGAAGACCGTTGAGCATCAACGTCTGCTGGGTCTCGGCGAGCCCGACCTCCCACGGCGTGC
Organism: Actinophytocola sp.; assembly: GCF_049647105.1. Classification (GTDB taxonomy): domain Bacteria; phylum Actinomycetota; class Actinomycetes; order Mycobacteriales; family Pseudonocardiaceae; genus Actinophytocola. The sequence continues at coordinate 58,740 of NZ_JBARWZ010000053.1, read as the reverse complement.
CCGCGTGCTTGAGCGAGTTCAGCGGGGAGGCGCCGGTGCCGCCGTCGTGCCCGGAGATGAGCACCACGTCCGCGTGTGCCTTCGAGACACCCGCGGCGACCGTGCCGACACCCTGCTCGCTGACCAGCTTCACGTGCACGCGGGCGTACTCGTTCGCGTTCTTGAGGTCGTGGATCAGCTGGGCCAGGTCCTCGATGGAGTAGATGTCGTGGTGCGGCGGCGGGGAGATGAGCCCGACACCCGCTGTCGAGTGCCGGGTACGGGCGATCCACGGCCACACCTTGTTCGGCGGGAGCTGCCCGCCCTCGCCCGGCTTCGCGCCCTGCGCCATCTTGATCTGCAGGTCGGTCGCGTTGACGAGGTACTCGCTCGTGACGCCGAACCGGCCGCTCGCGATCTGCTTGATCGCCGAGCGCCGCTCGGTGTCGTAGAGGCGGTCGGTGTCCTCGCCGCCCTCACCGGTGTTGGAGCGGCCGCCGATGCGGTTCATCGCGATGGCGAGGGTCTCGTGCGCCTCCGCGCTGATCGACCCGTAGGACATCGCGCCGGTGTTGAAGCGCTTGAGGATGCTCTCGACCGGCTCGACCTCCTCGAGCGGGATCGGCGTCCGGCCCTGGGTCCTGAACCGGAAGAGGCCGCGCAGCGCGCCGCCCTCACGGTTGAGCCGCTCCACTTCCTCGGTGTACTTGCGGTACACGTCCTCGCGGCGCGTCCTCGTCGCGTGCTGCAACAGGAACACCGTCTCCGGCGTGAACAGGTGCAGCTCGCCCTCGCGGCGGTAGGCGTACTCGCCGCCGACCTCGAGACGCCGGTGGACGCGGTCGGTCGGGTTCTCCGGGTGCGCCTGGTGATGCCGCGCCGCGACCTCCTTGGCGATCACGTCGAGGCCGACGCCACCGAGCTTGCTGCCGGTGCCGGTGAAGTACTCGTCGAGCACGTCCCTGGAGAGCCCGAACGCCTCGAACACCTGCGCGGCCGTGTAGGCGCCGACGGTCGAGATGCCCATCTTCGACATGATCTTGAGGACGCCCTTGACCAGCGCGCCGACGTAGTTGCGGACCGCGTTCCTCGGCTCGATGCCGGTGAGCGTGCCGCGCCGGACCAGGTTCTCGATCGTCTCGAACGCCAGGTACGGGTTGACCGCCGCCGCGCCGTAACCCAGCAGCAGCGCCACATGGTGCACCTCGCGGGCATCACCGGTCTCGACGACCAGCGCGACGCGCAGTCGCTCCTTGGTACGCACCAGGTGGTGGTGCACCGAGGAGACCAGCATCAGCGACGGGATCGGCGCCATCCGGTGGTCGGCGTCCCGGTCGGACAGCACGAGCGTGCGTGCCCCGGCCGCGATCGCCTCGGACGCCTCGCGCCGCACCCGCTCGACGGCCGAGGCCAGCGCATCGCCCCCACCGTCCACTTCGTACAGACCGGGGATGACAGTGCAGGCGTAGCCCGGCATGTCGCCGTCGTCGTTGAGGTGGATGAGCTTGGCCAGCTCGTCGTTGTCGATCACCGGGTACGGCAGCTGGATGTGGCGGCACGACGCGGGACTGGGCTCCAGCAGGTTCTGCTCCGGGCCCATGATGCGCTGCACCGACGTGACGATCTCCTCGCGGATCGCGTCCAGCGGCGGGTTCGTCACCTGGGCGAAGTTCTGCTTGAAGTAGTCGTAGAGCAGCCGGGGCCGCTTCGAGAGGGCGGCGGGCGGGGTGTCCGTGCCCATCGACCCGATCGGCTCCGCGCCGGTGGTCGCCATCGGCGCGAGCAGGATCTTCAGCTCCTCCTCGGTGTAGCCGAAGGAGAGCTGGCGGCGCAGCACGGACTCGTTGGTCTGCACGACGTGCTCGCGGTCGGGCAGGTTCGTGAGCTTGAGCAGGCCTGCGTGCAGCCACTCCCCGTAGGGACGCTCGGCGGCCAGCCCGGACTTGATCTCGTCGTCGTCGACGATCTTGCCTGCCGCGGTGTCCACGAGGAACATGCGGCCGGGCTGCAACCGTCCCTTCGCGACGATCTGGTCCGGCGGCAGGTCCAGCACACCGGTCTCGCTCGCGAACACGACGCGGTCGTCGGTGGTGCGCCACCATCGCGCCGGGCGCAGGCCGTTGCGGTCCAGGACCGCGCCGACGAGCGTGCCGTCGGAGAAGGTGACCGACGCGGGGCCGTCCCACGGCTCCATGAGGCTGGCGTGGAACTTGTAGAACGCGCGGCGCTCCTGGTCCAGGTTGGCGTTGTTCTCCCACGCCTCCGGGATCATCATCAGCACCGCGTGCGGCAGGCTGCGGCCGCCGAGGTGCAGCAGCTCGAGGACCTCGTCGAAGGACGCGGAGTCCGAGCCGTCCGGGTCGCAGATCGGGTAGAGCCTGGCGAGGTCGCCGGGCAGCAGGTCGCTCGCGAGCAGCGCCTCACGCGCGCGCATGCGGTTGCGGTTGCCGCGGATCGTGTTGATCTCACCGTTGTGCGCGACGAACCGGAACGGGTGCGCGAGCGGCCACGACGGGAACGTGTTGGTGGAGAACCGGCTGTGCACCAGCGCGATCGCGCTGGTGAGCCGGGGGTCGGTGAGGTCGGTGAAGAACACCGGCAGCTGCGCGGTCGTCAGCATTCCCTTGTAGACGACCGTGCGCGCGGACAGCGAAGGGAAGTAGACGCCGCAGCCCGCCGCGCCGCTCTCGTGCTCCGCGCGCTTGCGCAGGCAGAACGCCAAGCGGTCCAGCTCGATGCCGCCGATCCGGTTGCCGTCGACGTCGGTGGGCGCGGCCACGAACGGCATCGCGAAGTGCGGCATGACCGACTGCGCGGTCGGGCCGACGTCGGCCGCGTCCGGAGCCACCGGCACGTCCCGCCAGCCGAGGACTTCGAGCCCTTCTTCCTTGGCGATGCGCTCGACCAGCGAGACGGCTCTGGCCCGCTGGTCGATGTCCTTGGGCAGGAAGGCGATGCCTGCCGCGTAGGTGCTGGCGCCGTCCCGCGCGGGGGCGGGCAGGTCGAAGTCGACGACCGCACGCAGCAGTCCGTCGGGGAGCTGGAGGAGGATGCCGGCGCCGTCGCCGCTGGTGGGCTCCGCGCCCGCGGCACCTCGGTGTTCCAGGTTGGCCAGCGCCACCAGAGCGTCGGTCACGATGCCGTGCGACCTGCGCCCCTGGATGTCCGCGACCATCGCCACGCCACACGCGTCACGTTCGGTGGTGGGGTCGTAAAGACCTCGTGCGGTGGGTAGGGCGGAATAGATCACGCGTCGACCTCCCTCGTCGTCCTCGCGCTCAACTGTTAGCTGGGCGCGGGACGGCGGTGGCCCGCGTGTTGACGTGAGCTTAACAGTCCCGAAACCCCGGAGCCATGTGTCGACGGCGGATTTTCTCGCGTTGGGTGTAACGATCTGGATGATCCGCGCGATATGCACCCTTCGCCCTGGTGGGGCCCATCGGGTACCGGCTTCCTCGCCTAGGTCAGCGTAACCGACCCCACACGGAATGGAAGGTCCACGAGACGTGGCCGACTGTTGACAATCCGTTGTGAGAGCGCTTCCATGACTATCGGCAACATCTGCGGCCTGTTCAACAGGCACTCGGAACCCTGCCCGAGCGTGACAAGGAGGTCACCGCCCATGCCCACTACCCGCGCGCCATCGCGCCGAAGGTTCGCTTTCGGTGTGGCCGCTGCCGCAGTACTCGTCCTGACACCCCTCACCTACACCGCGGAAGCATCCGTGCCGCCGCCGGACTCGGGCTGGACACAGGTCTGGGCCGACGACTTCAACGGCTCGTCGGGCACACTCCCGTCGTCGTCGAACTGGATCTTCGACATCGGGCACAGCTATCCCGGCGGCCCATGGAACTGGGGCACCGGCGAGATCGCCGCCCATACCAACAACCCGGCCAACGTCAGCGTCGACGGCGGCGGCAACCTGCGCATCACCCCCCTGCGCGACAGCTCGGGCAACTGGACCTCGGCCCGCATCGAGACGCAGCGCACGGACTTCCAGGCGCCGTCAGGTGGCGTGCTGCGCATCGAAAGCCGCATCCAGATGCCGAACGTCACCGGCAACGAGGCGCTCGGCTACTGGCCCGCGTTCTGGGCGCTTGGCGCACCGTTCCGCGGTAACTACTGGAACTGGCCCGGCATCGGCGAGTTCGACATCATGGAGAACGTCAACGGGATCAACTCCGTGTGGGGCGTGCTCCACTGTGGCGTCGCGCCAGGCGGGCCGTGCAACGAGAACAACGGGATCGGCGCGAGCCGAGCGTGCCCCGGTTCGACGTGCCAGTCCGGGTTCCACACCTACCGGTTCGAGTGGGACCGGAGCGTCTCGCCCAACCAGCTGCGATGGTACGTGGATGGTCAGCAGTTCCACTCGGTCAGCCAGGGCCAGCTGCCCGCCGACACGTGGAACCAGATGACCTCGCACGGCTACTTCATCATCCTGAACGTGGCCATGGGCGGCGCCTTCCCGGACGGGGTCGCGGGGTTCGCGACACCGACGGCCTCGACCGTGTCCGGCCGTCCGATGCTGGTGGACTACGTCGCGGTGTGGTCGCGCGGTGGCGGCGGCGGTCCGACCGACCCGCCGCCCGGTGACGGTGGCAGCGCGTACGACCGCATCGAGGCCGAGTCGTTCAACGGCCAGAGTGGCCTGAGCGTGGAGGGCACCGCGGACACGGGTGGCGGCAGCCACGTCGGCTACGTCGGCAACGGTGACTGGGCGCGCTACGACGACATCGACTTCGGGTCGTCGGCGGCAAGGCAGTTCGTGGCCAGGGTCGCCTCCGGCGCGGCGGGCGGGGTGAGCGGCCTGATCGAGGTGCGCCTCGACTCCCGGTCGAACGCGCCGATCGGCAGCTTCGCGGTCGGCAACACCGGCGGCTGGAACAGCTGGCGGACCATCCCGGCGAACATCTCCGGGGTAACCGGCGTGCACGACGTGTTCCTGACGTTCAGCAGCGGCCAGCCTGCCGACTTCGTCAACGTCAACTGGTTCAACTTCGGGAGATAGTGCCCGACAGACGTCCACCATGCCCCGGCACGGCCGACGCCGTTGACCTCCGGGGAGGCGGGCTGGCGATCCGCGCGACCCGAAACAGGCCACGTGGAGGCTCGGATCGCTTTTCACCGGTCCCCCGCGCCACGTCCCAGGTGCGGGGGACCGGCTTTTGTCCACAACGTCCCGGTTACGGGTCTTGACACAACCAGGTCGGCCCGAGATCCTTCGGTAACCCATGAGAGCGCTCTCATGCTTTGTCCACACCGACGTGGCCGCAGGAGGCCAGACATGCGTAACTCAGGGATCGTCGCGTGCATCGCCGCGACCGCCCTCGTCCTCACCGCCTGTGGCTCAGGCGGCGAATCCGGCGAGGACGGCGGGAACACGCTGACGATCAACGTCTTCGGCGACAGCTTCTCGTTACCGGACAACCGCGCGCTCTACGACGAGTACGAGAAGGCGCACGGCGTCAAGATCGTCGAGAACCGCAGCGACTTCGGCACGCACCACCAGAACCTGCAGGCCCGCCTGACCGCGGGCTCCGGCACGGCGGACCTCGAGGTGATCGAGGTCGGCCAGGTGTCCGGGTTCATCGGGCAGTCGGACTCGTTCGTGAACTTCAAGGACAAGGGCGTCGACACCGCGCAGTGGACCGAGTCCACCGTGCAGCGTGCGTCCACCGCGGACGGTGGCGCGCTGATCGGCCTGCCGACCGACATCGGCGGCCTCGCCATGTGTTACCGGACCGACCTGTTCGCACAGGCCGGCCTGCCGACGACCCGTGACGAGGTGTCCGCGCTGTGGCCGACGTGGGAGGACTACGTCGACATCGGCAAGCAGTTCCAGCAGAAGGCGCCGAAGACCAAGTGGTTCGACGCGGGCGGGCACGTCTTCACCGGCGTCCTCGGCAACGAGGAGGAGACCTTCTACAACGCGAACGGCGACCTGATCGTCGAGGACAACAAGGTCGTCAAGGACGCGTGGGACCTCACGGTCGGCGCGATCAAGGCTGGCCAGTCCGCCGCGCTGCCGGAGTTCTCGCCCGAGTGGAACACCGGCTTCCAGCAGGGCCAGTTCGCGACGATCACCTGCCCCGCGTGGATGATGGGCTACATCCAGGGCAACGCGCCGGACACCAAGGGCAAGTGGGACATCGCGAAGATCCCAGGCGGTTCCGGCAACTGGGGCGGCTCGTACGTGACCGTGCCGTCGCAGGGCAAGAACGTCGACAAGGCCGTCGATCTGGCGAAGTGGCTGACCGCGCCGGAGCAGAACATCAAGCTGTTCACATCGATCGGCAACTTCCCGAGCCAGGAGTCGACCTGGTCACAGCCCGACATCGCGGACTTCACGTCGGAGTTCTTCTCCGGCGCACCCGCCGGGAAGATCTACCCCGCCTCGCTGGAGAACGCGCCGGTGCAGGTCGTCGGGCCGCAGAGCGGCGTCATCGGCAACACGTTCGCGGGCGCGCTGAACAGCGTCGAGCAGGGCACCGATCCCGAGGAGGCCTGGGAGTCGGCGATGAACGACATCGAAGCAGCCGCGGGTGATGGATGAGCACGCAGCTCTCCGACCGTGGGGCGCCGCCTGATGGGCGGCGCCCCACGGGGCCCTCACCCCGCGGGCAGGCCTGGCGGTCGCGGCTGTACCGCTTCGACGTCAAGGGCTCGCCGTACCTGTACGTCCTGCCGTTCTTCGGGTTGTTCGCGGTCTTCGGGCTGTTCCCGCTGATCTACACGGCGGTCATCTCGACCACCGCGTGGAGCCCGCGCAAGCCCGGCAGCGAGGACGTCTCCGTCGGGCTCGACAACTACGGCAAGCTGCTGTCCGACGACAACTTCCACAACGCGCTGATCAACACCTTCGGCATCGGCATCGTGTCGACCGTGCCGCAGTTGCTGCTGGCGCTGGGGATCGCGCACCTGCTGAACTACCGGCTGCGCGGGCGGCTGTTCCTGCGCATGGGCGTGCTGGTCCCGTACATCACGTCGGTGGCGGCGGTCGCGCTGATCTTCAACCAGATCTTCGCGCGTGACTTCGGGCTGCTGAACTTCTTCCTGCAGCCGTTCATGGACAACCCGGTCGACTGGCGCGCGGACAAGTGGGCGTCGTGGCTCGCGGTGTCGACGATGGTGATCTGGCACTGGACCGGCTACAACGCGCTGATCTACCTCGCGGCGATGCAGACCATCCCGTACGAGCTGTACGAGTCCGCGTCGATCGACGGGGCGAGCCGCTGGCAGCAGTTCTGGCACATCACGATCCCCAGCCTGCGCCCGACGATCATCTTCACGGTCATCGTGTCGACGATCGGCGCGCTGCAACTGTTCGCGGAACCATTCCTGTTCGACACGACCCGTAACAGCAACGGCGGCCCGGAACGGGAGTTCCAGACCGTCGTCCTCTACCTGTACCAGCAGTTCTGGACGAACGGGCGGTACGGCTACGGGGCCGCGATCGCGTGGACCCTGTTCGTGATCACCGTCGTCATCGCACTGGTCAACTTCCTGCTGGTGCGCCGGATCCGATCGGCGGACGACTGACATGACACGCAGACGAGCACCCGACCAGGCCCGCTGGGGCACCTACGCGATCCTGTTCGCGATCATCATCGTCTCGATCTTCCCGCTGTACTGGTCGGTCGTGGTGTCCTCGCGCGACCAGTCGGCCATCGGCCGCTATCCCCCGCCGCTCGTGCCGGGCGGTTCGTTGTGGGACAACCTGGAGAAGGCGTTCGAGCAGGGCAACTTCGGGCTGGCGCTGACCAACTCGGTGATCGTCGCCGGGACCATCACGATCGCGGTGGTGTTCACGTCCACGCTCGCGGGTTTCGCGTTCGCCAAGCTCAGCTTCCGCGGCCGAGGCGGGCTGTTCGCGGCCGTGGTTGGCACGATGCTGGTGCCGACCCAGCTCGCGATCATCCCGCTCTACATCATGGTCACGCAGTGGTTCGGCTGGGCGAACGACCTTCGGGGTGTGATCGTGCCCGCGCTGGTGAGCGCGTTCGGCGTGTTCTTCATGCGCCAGTACCTGTACTCCGCGATGCCGACCGAACTGCTGGAGGCCGGGCGCGTGGACGGCGCGTCGACGCTGCGCATCTACTGGAACGTCGTGCTGCCCATCGCCCGGCCGGGTGCCGCGGTGCTGGGGCTGCTCACGTTCATCACGTACTGGAACGACCTGTTCTGGCCGCTGATCCTGCTGAACACGCAGAACCCGACCGTGCAGGTGGCCATCGCCAACACGAGAAGCGGCATCGAGGTGGACTACTCGCTCGTGCTCGCGGGCACGGTGATCGCCACCTTCCCGATGCTCATCGTCTTTCTCGTGCTGGGCAGGCAGATCATCGGAGGAATCATGCAGGGGGCGGTGAAGGGGTGAGCGGAGCTTGCGGAGCGAACCATCAAGCGCGCGGAGCTTGCGGAGCGAACCATCAAGCGGCCGGAGCTTGCGGAGCGAACCATCGAGTGGGCGAGGGGGCGTCATGAGGTTTCCCGACGGTTTCGTGTGGGGCGCGGCGACGGCGGCCTACCAGATCGAGGGCGCGCACGATGTCGACGGCCGAGGACCGTCCATCTGGGACACCTTCAGCCACACGCCGGGCCGGGTCGAGGGCGGCGACAACGGGGACGTGGCGGCCGACCACTACCGCCTCTTCCGTGAGGATGTCGCGCTGATGGCCGACATGGGGCTGGCGGCGTACCGGTTCTCCGTGTCGTGGCCCAGGATCCAGCCGACGGGCAAGGGCCCGGCCAACGCGGCCGGGCTGGACCACTACGAGCGCCTGGTGGACGAGCTGGTGGCACACGGCATCGAGCCGATGCTCACGCTCTACCACTGGGACCTCCCGCAGGAGCTGGAGGACTCCGGCGGGTGGGGTGCGCGGGACACCGCCGCCCGGTTCGCGGAGTACGCGGAGCTGGTCGGGGCGCGCCTCGGCGACCGGGTCCCGATCTGGACCACGCTGAACGAGCCGTGGTGTTCCGCCTTCCTCGGGTACGCCTCCGGCGAGCACGCGCCGGGACGGACCGACCCGGCGCTGGCGCTGCGGGCCGCGCACCACCTGCTCCTGGCTCACGGGCTCGGCACGCAGGCGCTGCGCGCGGTCCTGCCGGAGCCCGCGCAGGTGTCGATCACCCTGAACCTGTCGTCGGTGCTGCCCGCGGTCACGTCGGCGCCCGCGACGAACGCGGTGCGGCGGATCGACGGGCTCGCCAACCGGCTGTTCCTCGACCCGCTGTTCCGAGGTCACTACCCCGTCGACGTCCTGCGCGACACGGCACGGCTGACCGACTGGTCGTTCGTGCTGCCCGCGGACCTCGCGGTGATCGCGGCACCGATCGACCTGCTGGGCATCAACTACTACACACCGACGCTGGTCGACGCGGGCCCGCCTGCCGACGGCCCGTCGCCGTGGCCGGGGTGCCGCGATGTCCGGTTCGTCCAGCCGCCCGGCCCTCGGACCGCGATGGGCTGGGCGATCGACGCGCAGGGCCTGCGTAACGTGGTACACCGGGTGCACGACCAGTACCGGCAGATCCCCCTGATGATCACCGAGAACGGGGCGGCGTTCGACGACGAGCTCGGCGTCGACGGGGTACGCGACGACGACCGGATCGGCTACCTGCGGGATCATCTGGAGGTCGTGCACGAGGCGATCACGCACGGCGTGGACCTTCGGGGATACTTCGTGTGGTCGCTGCTGGACAACTTCGAGTGGGCGTACGGGTACGCGAAGCGGTTCGGCATCGTTCACGTGGACTACGCGACGCAGGCTCGTGTCTGGAAGGACAGCGCACACTGGTACCGGCAGGTGATTCAGACGAACGGCATACAAGAGGAATGAGCGAGCCTGCGAGCGAATCAATGACGCAGGGCGACCGTGAACGGCCGCACCGAGCCTGCGAGGGGCGGACTTGATTTCGAAGCCCACACTCGACACCGTCGCCGCGGAGGCGGGGGTGTCGCGGGCGACGGTGTCCAGGGTGATCAACGGGTCGCCGAGGGTGTCCCCCGAGGTGAAGGTCGCGGTCGAGTCCGCCATCGCGGCGCTCGGCTACGTGCCCAACCGGGCGGCCCGCAGCCTCGCCATGCGCAGGACCGACTCGATCGCGCTGGTGATGCGCGAGCCCGACGCGACGGTGCTCAACGACCCGTACCTCGGCAACATCATCATCGCGACGAGCCAGACGCTCATCGGCACCGGCGTGCAGCTGGTGCTGGTGAACGCACAGAACACGGCTGAGCACGCGCAGCTGGCCGACTACGTCCGCAGCGGACACGTCGACGGCGTCCTGCTGGCCTCCATGCACGACGACGACCCGCTCCCCCGCGTACTGCTGGAGGCCGGGATCCCCACGGTGGTCGGCGGCCGCCCGTCCCGGCCGATGCCCGGGTTGTCCTATGTGGACGTCGACAACGTCGGCGGCGCCCAGCTGGCGGCCGAGCGCCTGCTGTCCTCGGACCGCCACCGGATCGCGACGATCGCGGGCCCACAGGACATGACGGCGGGCATCGACCGCCTGACCGGGTATCACCGCGCCCTGTCGGCCGAGGGCCGCAAGGCCGACCGGGTCGCGTACGGCGACTTCACGAGGGAGTCCGGCCAGCAGGCGATGGCGGCCCTGCTCGACCGCCACCCCGACCTGGACGCCGTCTTCGTGGCGAACGACCTGATGGCCATCGGCGCACTGCGCGCCCTCCGCGACGCGGGCCGCCAGGTCCCCTCGGACGTCGCGGTGGTCGGCTACGACGACATCGAGATGGCCCGCCACACCGAACCCCCGCTGACGACCATCCACCAGCCGATCGTCGACCAGGCCCGCACCATGACCGAGCTGCTGCTCACCCAGATCGGCGGCGACCCGGTCGCGGACCCGGTGGTCCTGCCGACCGTGCTGGTGGAACGCGAGTCGGCCTAGTCCCGCGCCGGAAATCTGGCACCTGATTCGGCGGCCCAGCCTTTCGCTGGCGGCGTTGCCGATCCACCCAAGTACAACCCGGTACGAGGGAGGATCGGCGCCTTGCCGGCAGAAAACTGGATCCGCCGACTCAGACACCGCATTCCCGGCGCGGGACACTAGTGATAGCGTCGTTAGGCTGGTCAGCACCAACTGACCGGTGACGCGTTGAGGTAGCGAAGTCCGGTGTGATTCCGGCGCTGTCCCGCAACTGTCAAAGCCAGGTCGCCTCCCTGCCGCGTCGACGCCAACCGCCCCCGGTGCAGGGTCGCGGCGTGCCGGGGCCTCCCGGGTCGCGCCCGTGCGCTGGGCCCGATTACCCGAGGTGCTCCGTTGTCCTCCACCGCCAGGCGCTTCGCGGCGCTGACCGTCGCCGGCGCGCTGCTCGTCGCCGGGTGCGCGAACCGCGACCAGCCGTCCGACCAGCCACCCGGTGACTCGCCCGACGCCACGAGTACGGCGTTCCCCGTCACGGTCGACCAGCCCGGCGGTGAGCCGGTCACCATCGAGAAGCGGCCGGCGCGCATCGTGTCGCTGTCGGCGAGCAACACCGAGACGCTGTTCGCGGTGGGCGCCGGCGAGCAGGTCGTCGCCGTGGACGACCAGTCCGACTACCCGGCCGACGCACCCAGGACCGACCTGTCCGGGCTCACCCCGAACGTCGAAGCCATCTCGAACCACAACCCGGACCTCGTGGTGATCTCCGACGACCCCGGCAACCTCGTCGAGTCCCTTGGGGCGATCAACGTGCCGGTGCTCGAGATGCCCGCCGCGCAGACGCTGGACGACGTGTACGCCGGCATCGAAGCCATCGGCAAGGCCACCGGCCACGCCGACGAGGCGGCGGACCTGGTGGAGGAGACCAGGTCCGGCCTGGACAAGATCGTCGCCGACACGCAGAAGCCCGCCACGGCGCTGACGTACTACCACGAGCTGGACACCACGCTGTACAGCGCGACGTCGAAGACGTTCATCGGGCAGGTCTACGGCCTGTTCGGGCTGACCAACATCGCCGACCCTGCCGACGTGGACGCGGGCGGCTACCCGCAGCTGTCGAACGAGGCGATCCTGCAGGCCGACCCGGACCTGATCTTCCTCGCGGACGTGCAGTGCTGCGGGCAGTCCGCCGCGACCGTCGCCGCCCGGCCGGGCTGGAACACGCTGAAGGCCGTGGAGAACGGCAACGTGGTCGAGCTCGACGACGACCTCGCGTCCCGCTGGGGTCCCCGCGTCGTCGACCTGGCCCAGTCCGTGGCGGACGCCGTGACCAAGGCAGGCGAGCAGAACTGACCGCGACCCCCACCCGCCTCCGCCCTGGCGTGCTCGCCATGGCGGTGGCGGGGCTGGTCGTCGTGGCGTCGCTCTCGACGCTGCTCGGCGCCGCCAACCTGGGCTGGTCCAGGGTCGTGGCTGAGGTGTGGGCCCAGCTCACCGGCGGCACGTCGCCGCTGACGGCGACCGAGGCCGCGATCGTGTGGGAGGTGCGGGTGCCCCGGGTCGTGCTGGCCGGGCTGGTCGGCGCCGCGCTCGCGGTGTCGGGCGCCGCGTTCCAGGGCGTGTTCCGCAACCCGCTCGCCGACCCGTACCTGCTCGGCGCGGCCGCTGGCGCCGGCATGGCGGCGACGATCGTGGTGGTCGCCGCGCCGCAGACGACCGGGTGGATCATCGGGCCGCTGCCGGTCGCCGCGTTCGCCGGCGCGGTCGGCGGGGTGTCGCTGACGTGGGTGCTGGGCCGGTCGGCTGGCGGTGGCACGGCCGTGCTGCTGCTGGCCGGGGTGGCGGTCGCGTCGTTCCTGACCGCGGTGCAAACGTTCGCGCAGCAGCTCAACACCGACACCATCAAGCAGGTCTACAGCTGGATGCTCGGCGGCCTGAACACGTCGAGCTGGCGCGAGGTGCTGGTGACGCTGCCCTACATCGCGGTGGCCTCGACCGTGCTGTGCCTGTGCGGGCGGCTGCTGGACGTGCTGGCGGTCGGCGACGACGAGGCGGCGTCGCTCGGCATCAACCCGGGGCGGGTGCGGGTGGTGGTCCTGCTGTCGGCGTCGCTCGCGACCGCGGCGGCCGTGTCGGTCAGCGGGCTGATCGGGTTCGTCGGGATCGTGGTGCCGCACGTGGTGCGGCTGCTGGCGGGGGCGAGCTACCGCGTGGTGGTGCCGCTGTCGCTGCTGGGCGGGGCGATGTTCCTGATCATCGCCGACCACATCGCGCGGACCGCGTTCGCACCCGCCGAGCTGCCGCTCGGGGTGATCACGGCGTTCACCGGCGCGCCGTTCTTCCTGCTGGTGCTGCGGATGTACCGGGGGCGGCTGCGATGACGGCCGCACTCTCACTGCGTGGCGTCAGCGCGCGGTACGGCACCCGGGTGGTGGCCTCGGACGTCGACGTGACGCTGGAGAAGGGCGGCTGGCTCGCGATCATCGGCCCCAACGGCGCCGGGAAGTCGTCGCTGCTGAAGTCGATCGTCGGGATCGTGCGCCACGATGGCGAGATCCTGGTCGACGACGTGCCGATCTCGGCACTGTCGAACCGCGAACGCGCGCGAGCCATCGCGTACGCGCCGCAGACCCCGCAGCTGCCGGACCGGCTGACGGTGACGGACTACGTGCTGCTGGGCCGCACGCCGCACCTGCCCGCGCTGGCGCGTGAACGCGGGTCGGACCTGGCCGTGGTGTCGCAGGTGCTGGAGCGCCTGGACCTGGCGCCGCTGGCGGCGCGTGCGCTGCAGACGCTGTCGGGTGGTGAGCGGCAGCGGGCGGTGCTCGCACGGGTGCTGGCACAGGAGGCGGGCCTGCTGCTGCTGGACGAGCCGACGACCGGGCTGGACATCGGGCACGCGCAGGCACTGCTGGACCTCATCGACCGCCTGCGCCGCGAGGAGGGCGCTACGGTGGTCAGCACGCTGCACGACCTGACCCTCTCTGCCCAGTACGCGAACCAGCTCCTGTTGCTGGACAAGGGAAACGTGGTCGCGTCGGGCACACCGGCCGAGGTTCTCACCCGGGACACGATCGCCAGCCACTACGACGCCAGGGTGGAAGTCCTGACCACCGAGGACGGCCAGATAGTGGTGGCCCCGACCCGCCCCGCGCGAGTCCGGCCCACCTGATCCGTGCCGGTTGGACTCGCGGCCGATTTGGTAGAACGTGTTACAGTTTTTTCGTGATCCTCGACCGGTTCCTGGTTACCGACCAGGTGGCCGTCGTGACCGGGGCTGGGCGTGGGATCGGGGCCGCGACCGCGGTGGCGCTCGCCGAGGCCGGGGCCGACGTGGTTCTCGCCGCGCGGACGGCGAGCGACCTCGACGAGGTGGCCGAGCGGGTGGCGGCCGCTGGGCGGCGCGCACGGGCCGTACCCGTCGATCTGTCCGATGTGGACGCGGCGGCCGGGCTGGCCGGGATCGCGCACGACACGTTCGGGCGCCTGGACATCGTGGTCAACAACGTCGGCGGCACCTACCCCCGCCCGTTCCTCGACACCACCACCGACTTCCTCGAACAAGCCTTCCACTTCAACGTGTCCACCGCGCACGCGCTGACCCGCGCCGCCGTGCCGTTCATGACCGAGGGCGCGGTCGTGAACATCTCGTCGATCATGGGCCGGGTCGCAGGACGCGGCTACCTCGCCTACGGCACCGCGAAGGGCGCCCTGTCCCACTACACCGAGCTGACCGCCTACGACCTCGCGCCCCGGGTGCGGGTCAACGCGATCGCGGTCGGGTCGGTCGCGACGTCGGCCCTTGACGTCGTGCTGACAAACGACGAGCTGCGCGAGAAGATGACACAGGCGACACCGTTGCGTCGCATCGGCACGGCGGAGGAAGTGGCCGCCACCGTGCTGTTCCTCTCCTCCCCCGCTGGTGGCTATGTGACCGGCAAGGTGCTCGAGGTCGACGGCGGCCTCCAGCAACCGAACCTCGACCTGGGACTGTCTGACCTATGAGAGTCGTGCAGTGGAGTACCGGCAACGTCGGCAGGCACGCGCTCGCGGGCATCGCGGCACATCCCGGCCTCGAGCTCGCGGGCGTCTGGGTGTCCACTCCGGGCAAGGTGGGCCGGGACGCGGGTGAGCTGGCTGGGCTCGGCCGCACGCTGGGCATCGCCGCGACCACCGACGCGGAGGCGCTGATCGCCATCCGCCCGGACTGCGTGGTGTACACGGCGATGGCCGACGACCGCCTGACCGACGCACTGGCCGACCTCGCGCGGTTCTTGCGGGCCGGTGTGAACGTGGTGGCCAGCGGTCCCGTCTTCCTGCAGTTCCCGCACGGCGTGGTGCCCGACGACCTGGTGGCGCCGATCCACGCGGCGGCGGCCGAGGGCGGCGCGTCGCTGTGGGTGAACGGCATCGACCCCGGGTTCGCGAACGACTGGCTGCCGCTGGTGCTGACGTCAGTGTGCGAGCGCATCGACCGGGTGCGCTGCCTGGAGATCCTCGACTACTCGACGTATGACAACGCGAAGATCCTGTTCGACATCATGGGTTTCGGCCGCCCGCTCGACGACACCCCGCTCCTGCTGCTGCCGGGTGTGCTGTCGCTGGCATGGGGCAGCGTGGTGCGCCAGCTCGCGGTCGGGCTCGGCGTCAGGCTCGACCGCCTCGAGGAGGAGGCGACCCGGCTGCCCGCGCCACACCGGATCGAGGTACCCGCCGGGGTGATCAAGGAGGGCACGGCGGCGGCACTGCGGTTCGAGGTACGCGGCATGGTGGGCGACCGCGCGGTGTTCGTGCTGGAGCACGTGACGCGGCTGCACCCCGACCTCGGCCCCGAGTGGCCGACGATGCCGGGCCATGGCGGCTACCGAGTGGAGATCACCGGCGAGCCGAACTACACGCTGGACCTGCACATCGAGGCCTCCGACGGCGACCACAACACCGGCGGCCTGAAGGCGACGGCGATGCGCCTGGTGAACGCGATCCCGGCCGTGGTGGCCGCGAAACCCGGGCTGCTGACGGCAATGGACCTGCCGCTGATCACCGGCCGGGGCCTGGTCAGCCGCTGACCCCGAACCCAGCCGCTCTCGGCAGTTCTGGCCTGCCGGGCGGCCGATCCTAGCTGTCGGCCTTCGACGAGGCGTCCGACTTCTTCTCGGGCTCGGTCACGTCGTCGGCCTTCTCGGCGGCCTTCTCGGCGGCCTTCTCGTCGGCCTTCTCGTCGTCCGTGACGTCAGCCTCGGCCTTGTCCGCCTTCTCCGGCGCCGTGGCGTCGTCGTCAGCGTCGTCAGCGTCGTCAGCGTCGTCAGCGTCGTCAGCGCCGTCAGCGCCGTCAGCGCCGGCAGCGCCGGCATCAGTATCAGCGTCGTCGGCGTCGTCGTCCGCGCCATCGGCGTCAGGATCCGGCGTGGCATCGCCGTCCGGTTCGTCGACCGGAGGCGCGTCCTTGCCGCGCAAGGTGGCCGGGTCCTCCCGCTCCCCGCGCGACCGCGCGAGCACGAAGTACACCGCAGCCCCGATGAACACGAGGATCGACACCCAGACGTTGATCCGCACCCCGCCCACGAGCGTCGCGTCGTCGGTGCGCATCAGCTCGATCCACGTGCGGCCGAGCGTGTAGCCCATGACGTAGACGGCGAACGCGCGGCCGTGGCCGAGCCGGTAGCGCCGGTCCACCCACACGACGAGCGCGGCGACGAGCAGGTTCCAGAGCAGCTCGTACAGGAACGTCGGGTGCACGGGGCTGCCGTCGACCGGGATGTGGTTGATCGCGACGCCGTTGAGGTTGTCGGCCTCGCCGAGCTCGTTGACCCGCCGGTACAGCTCGAGACCCCACGGCAGGTCGGTCGGGCCGCCGTACAGCTCCTGGTTGAAGTAGTTGCCGACGCGGCCGATGGCCTGCGCGACGACGATGCCCGGCGCGATGGCGTCCGCGTAGGCGGGCAGCGGCACGCCCTTGACGCGGCAGCCGATCCACGCGCCGACGGCGCCGAACGCGATGGCGCCCCAGATGCCGAGGCCGCCGTCCCAGATCCGCAGCGCGTCGAGCGGGTTGTTGCCCTCGCCGAAGTACCGGTGCCAGTCGGTGGCCACGTGGTAGAGCCGGCCGCCCACCAGGCCGAACGGCACCGCGAACACCGCGATGTCGATGACCGTCCCCGCGGTGCCGCCACGGGCGATCCACCGCCGCTCACCCCACCAGATCGCCAGGATGATGCCGGCGATGATGCACAGGGCATACGCGCGGATCGGGATGGGCCCGATCTCCCACACGCCCCTGTCCGGGCTCGGGATGCTGGCCAGGAAGACACTGGACGCCACAGTCACGCGCGTCACCGTAACGGGCGACGTGTGTGGTGTACGCATCAGGTCCGGGAATTGGGCCATGGCTACTCTGACGACCGTGGTAACGCGGGAGGACGTGGTCGCCTGGGCGGCACGGAACTACGGGCCGCGCCACGCCGAGCAGCGGGTTTCCGAGCAGGCGGCCGCCTTTGTGGTCGACACGAACGACGACGCCGTGTTCGACGGGCACGAACAGCCCGGGTACGGCGGCGTCTCGATCGTGGTGCGCAAGCAGTCCGGCGGTTACTGGCAGGTGAGCCACGATCCGGTGTCGCAGAGCGTGTACCTGGCCGAGAACGACCGGGCCCTGCGCCGCGCCATGAAGACCGCCGGACTCGATCCTGCCCGGCCGACGGGCACGATCGGCACGGCGCCGCCGTCCGCGGTGACCCGCGCGCAGGTGGTCACGTGGCTCGCGACCCGCAGGGGCTGGCGGCATCTCGACGACCGGATCACCGACCTGGGCTGGGCGTACCTGGTGAACACCCAGCCCGACAACGTCCTGGACGGCAAGGCCGCACTGTCCCGCGACGCCGGTCCGCTGGTCGTCGCCAAGAACGGGGCCGTGTGGGCGCTGCCGTGGTCACCGGAGACCGTCTCGGCGCTCGCCGCGCAGGACGAGACGACCTTCCACAACCGCATGTTCACGGCAGGCCATCCGCTGAACCCCGACCAGCCGACTGAATGGATCCCGCGCTGATCGGGTATCCAAGCGATCACTCAGTGGTATCGGCCCAGCGCATCCTCGGGGCCGCAGGCGGTTGGTGGTGCAGTGCCGTCACGTTCCCCTGAGGTCACTGTTGGACAGGTCCAGACCCTCGCACAAAGACCCATGGGAGAGGCCCTAATTGTCCGAGCCGGGAAATCCGGCACATAATCCGGCGGCCCACACTAGCGGGTGAGCGCCGGGCGGCGGACTCCGTCGGCCAGCTCTGCCGTCAGCGCCCGCACCGGTGCGATCCCGTCCGCCGCCCTGGAGACGAACGCCGAGCCAACGATGACGGCGTCCGCGAAGCCCGCGACCTCGGCCGCCTGCTCCCCCGACCGCACCCCGATGCCGACACCGATCGGCAGCGACGTGTGCGCGCGTGCCCGCGCGACCAGTCCGGCCGCTTCGGCACCGACCACGTCGCGGGCGCCGGTGACGCCCATGACCGCGGCCGCGTACAGGAAACCGGTGGTCGCCGCGGTCGTCGCGGCCAGCCGCTCCTCGGTGGAGGACGGTGCGACGAGGAAGGTCCTGGTGAGGCCGTTGGCGTCCGACGCGACGAGCCAGTCGTCGGCCTCGTCCGGCACCAGGTCCGGCGTGATCATGCCGAGACCACCGGCGGCCGCGAGGTCGCGGGCGAACCGGTCGACGCCGTAGCGGAGCACCGGGTTCCAGTAGGTCATGACCACGGCCTTGCCGCCTGCCGCCGACACCTGTTCGACGACCGTGAACAAGTCCCGGAGCCGGAACCCGCCGGACAAGGCGGCGGCCGCCGCCTCCTGGATCGTGGGGCCGTCCATCACCGGGTCGGAGTACGGGACGCCGATCTCCAGCAGGTCGCAGCCCGCGTCGACCATGGCCTTGAGCAGGTCGATCGAACCCGGCACCGTCGGATAGCCGGCGGGCAGGTAGCCGATGAGCGCGCCACGGCCTTCCGCCTTGGCCGCCTCGAAGACGTCGGCGACCGCGCTCATGACGTGAAGCCGAAGTACGACGCGGCGGTGTCCATGTCCTTGTCCCCTCGCCCGGACAGGCACACCACGATGAGCCCGTCCGGCCCCAGTTCCCGGCCCAGCTTGAGCGCGCCTGCCAGCGCGTGCGCGGACTCGATCGCCGGGATGATGCCCTCGGTGCGCGACAGCAGCTGGAACGCGTCCATGGCCTCGGCATCGGTGACCGAGCGGTACTCCGCGCGGCCGGTGTCCTTGAGCCACGCGTGCTCCGGGCCGACGCCAGGATAGTCGAGCCCGGCGGAGATCGAGTACGCCTCGGCGGTCTGACCGTCCTCGTCCTGCAGCAGGTAGGACATGGCGCCGTGCAGCATGCCGGGCGTGCCCTCGGACAGCGTGGCGCCGTGCTCGCCGGAGTCGATGCCGTGGCCGCCCGGTTCGAACCCGACCAGGCGCACGTCGGCGTCGTCGATGAAGCCGTGGAAGATGCCGATGGCGTTGGAGCCGCCGCCGACACACGCGGCGACCGCGTCCGGCAGCCTGCCCGCCTTCTCCAGGATCTGCGCGCGTGCCTCCCGGCCGATGACCTTGTGGAAGTTGCGCACCATCATCGGGAACGGGTGCCCGCCCGCGGCCGTGCCGAGCAGGTAGTGCGTGGAGTCGACGTTCGCGACCCAGTCACGCAGCGCCTCGTTGATGGCGTCCTTGAGCGTGCGGGAGCCGGTGGTCACCGGGATGACCTCGGCGCCGAGCAGCCGCATGCGGGCCACGTTCAGGGCCTGCCGCCGCGTGTCGACCTCGCCCATGTAGACCACGCAGTCGAGGCCCATGAGCGCGCACGCCGTGGCGGTGGCGACCCCGTGCTGGCCGGCACCGGTCTCGGCGATGACGCGCTTCTTGCCCATCCGTTTGGTGAGCAACACCTGGCCCAGCACATTGTTGATCTTGTGTGAGCCGGTGTGGTTGAGGTCCTCGCGCTTGAGGAAGATCCGCACGCCACCCGCGTGCTCCGCGAACCGCGGCGCCTCGGTGAGCAGCGAAGGGCGGCCCGCGTAGTCGCGGAGCAGGCGGTTGAACTCGTCGACGAAGTCGGGGTCGAGCCGCGCCTTCTCGTAGACGGTGGTCAGCTCGTCCATCGCCGCGATCAGGGCCTCCGGCAGGAACCGGCCGCCGTAGGGCCCGAAATGACCGCGTGCGTCCGGGTCGTGCTGGTCGTGCTCGTGCTGGTCGGACACCTGCTCGGTCATCGACTCGGCCTCGGGCACGCCGGGTGCGAGCCCGCGGTCACCAGCTGGACCAGCGCCGCCTTGGGGTCGGGCGCCGCGACCAGGCTCTCGCCGACGAGCACCGCGTCGGCACCCGCGCCTGCGTAGGTCATCAGGTCGCCGGGACCTCGGATGCCGGACTCGGCGATCTTGACGGTCTCGAACGGCAGGCCGGGCGCGAGCCTGCCGAACACCTCACGGTCGACGTCGAGGGTGTGCAGGTCACGGGCGTTGATGCCGACCACCGACGCGCCGGCCTCGAGCGCACGGTCGGCCTCCTCGGCCGTGTGCACCTCGACCAGCGCGGTCATGCCGAGCGACTCGACGCGGTCGAGCAGCGACACCAGCGCGTTCTGCTCCAGCGCGGCCACGATCAGCAGCACGATGTCGGCGCCGTGCATGCGCGCCTCGTGCACCTGGTAGGGCGTGACGGTGAAGTCCTTGCGCAGCAAGGGGACGTCGACGACCGCGCGAACCGCGTCGAAGTCGGCCAGCGAGCCGCCGAAACGGCGCTCCTCGGTGAGGACGCTGATGACGCGGGCACCCGCGTCGGCGTAGTCCTTCGCGAGCGTCGCCGGGTCGGGAATGTTCGCCAGGTCGCCCTTGGAGGGGCTGCGGCGCTTGATCTCGGCCACGACGCTGATGTCGGAGCCGCGCAGCGCGGACACGGCGTCCCGTGGTGGCGGCGCCTTGGTGGCGCGTTCCTTCACGACGTCGAACGGCAGCGCCGACTCACGCACCGCGAGGTCCGCCCGCACGCCTTCGATGATCGACTCGAGGATGCTCACTGGCCACACTCGCCGGCGCTCGTCGGTCCCGGCTGCGCGGCCGACTCCGATGTTCCGCACGTGCTATCTGTCACCAGCCATGCCCCTTCCCGCTTAAGGGATGCTAACCCCGTGCCGTCGCGGCACATTCCACGGGTTCACGTTCGTGGTCCATCCGCCGTCGGATCGTCGCCATCCGAGAGGCCGTCCCACAGGTCCTTGTCGGGATCGCCGGAACGCTGTCCGGAACGCTGCCTCGTGTCGGCGCGCTCGTAACGGTCACCCATCGCGGGCAGCACGGTGGCGTACAAGACGATCATCACGCCCGCCGCGAGGAACGCCGCCCCGCCGAGAAGCGCCAGGCCACGACCGGTGAACAGCTCGAAAGCGCCGTCGGTGGCGATCGCCTGCCAGCACACCCAGCCGCCCGCGACCACGATGATCGCACCCAGCAGGCGGCGCATCCATCCACTGACGGCGAACACCCCCGCGAGCGACGCGAGGGCCAGCAGCGCGACCGCGGTGAGGCTGGGCCGTTCTGGCTCGGAGTCGACACCCGGGTTCAGTACGGCGTTGTCATGCGGGCTCTGTGCCGGTGGCAGCGCCTCGGCGGGGTGCCAGCTGATGTCGTTGGCACCCCACAGCGCGGCCGCGGCGCCGAGCAACAGCACCACGATCATCCACAATGGACGCTTAGCCACGATCGGTCGCGCCACGCATGGTCTGGGCGGAGGCGATGGCCGCGAGCACCGCACCCGCCTTGTTGACGCACTCGTCGTCCTCGGCGACCGGGTTCGAGTCGGCCACGATCCCGCCGCCCGCCTGCACATACGCGGTTCCGTCGCGCATCAGCGCCGTGCGGATGGCGATGGCGGTGTCGGCGTCGCCCGCGAAGTCGAGGTAGCCGACGACGCCGCCGTACAGCCCGCGCCGGGTCGGTTCCAGCTCCTCGATCAGTTCCATCGCGCGTGGTTTCGGTGCCCCGGAGAGCGTGCCGGCCGGGAAGCAGGCGGCAACGGCGTCGTAGGCGGTCTTCCCGTCCGCCAGCTGCCCGGTCACCGTGGAGACGATGTGCATGACGTGGCTGTACCGCTCGACCCGGAAGAAGTCGACGACGTTCACCGAGCCCGGCTTGCAGACCCGTCCCAGGTCGTTGCGCCCCAGGTCGACGAGCATCAGGTGCTCGGCTCGCTCCTTCTCGTCGGCGAGCAGGTCCTTCTCCAGCAGCGAGTCCTCCTCCGGGTCCGCACCACGCCACCGGGTGCCCGCGATCGGGTGCGTGGTCGCCTGTCCATCACGCACCGTGACCAGCGATTCGGGGCTGGAGCCGACGATGTCGAACCCGTCGAGCCGCAACAGGTACATGTAGGGGCTGGGGTTGGTGGCCCGCAGCACCCGGTACACGTCGAGCGGGTCGGCGTCGGTGGCGACCTCGAAGCGCTGCGAGAGGACCACCTGGAAGGCCTCCCCGGCGCGGATGGCCTCCTTGGCGACGTTGACGGCGGCCGTGTGCTCCTCCTGCGACCGCCGTCGCCGGTACCGCGGCTTGGGCCGCTCGTAGACGGCCGTGGTCGGCGGGGCCGGGGTCTGCAGCCCTCGGGTCATCTCGTCGATGCTGCGCACGGCCGCGTCGTAGGCGGCGTCCACCCGCTCGGGGCTGTCGTCCCAGTTCACGGCGTTGGAGATGAGGGTGATGGTGCCCTCGTGGTGGTCCAGCGCGGCCAGCTCCGTGGCGAGGAGCATGACGAGCTCGGGGAGGTGCAGGTCGTCGACGGTGAGCTCGGGCAGGCGTTCCAGGCGCCGCACGGCGTCGTAGCCGATGAACCCGACCATGCCGCCGGTGAGCGGCGGAAGTCCCGGCAACGGGTCGGTGTGCAGCCGCTGGAGGGTCTCCCGGAGCGCGGCCATGGGGTCGCCACCCTCGGGCAGGCCCACCGGCGGAGTCCCGGTCCACACGGCCTCGCCGTCACGCTCCGTCAGCGCCGCGGCACTGCGTACTCCGACGAACGACCACCGCGACCAGGACCGCCCGTTCTCAGCCGACTCGAAGAGGAAGGTCCCCGCCCGCCCGGCCCCGAGCTTCCGGTAGACCCCGACCGGCGTCTCCGCGTCGGCGAGCACCCGCCGCACAACGGGAATGACCCGCCGATCGGCCGCAAGCCGGTGAAACTCCTCCCGGGTGGGGCTGATCACCCCGAGCCCAGCAGCGGGAGCGGCGGCTTCGATCACACTGACCATGGGAGCCATTCTGCCCCTCCACCCGGGAGGGATCCGCACCCCGTACCGGCTTGGAGCAGCCACCAAGGGTCTGACGCCTCGACCAGGCAGCCCGGTCGCGTAGCGTGGTTCGAGGGGGCAGGAGGCAGGCCTGCGCAAAATTCACCAGCTGTTGAAAAAAGGTGATGGCTGCCGCATCATGGGCGGGTGACGGAGAAGACGACCGGGGTTCGGCGGCGGGGGCGACGACCCGGCGGGGCTGACACGCGTGAGGCCTTGGTCAGCGCCGCTCGTGAGGTGTTCATCGAGCAGGGCTATGACGGCGCCACCGTGCGGGCCATCGCCGGACGGGCCGGGGTGGACGCGGCCATGGTCAACCACTGGTTCGGGGGCAAGGAGGGGCTTTTCGCCGAGGCCGTGCTCAAGTTGCCCTTCAATCCGCAGGACATCGTCGAGATCCTTGTCGCCGCACCGGCCGATCGGGTCGGGGACACGATCGTGCGAACCTTCCTCGGTCAGTGGGACGCGTCCGGTGGCGGGGTGTTCACCGCGTTGATGCGCAGCGTCACCAGCCACGACGAGGCCGCGGCCATGTTGCGTGACTTCTTCCTCAAGTTCATCTTCAAGCAGGTCATCGGGAAGTTCTCGCCGGACCACCACGACCTGCGCGCCACCTTGATCGCCACGCAGATCGTCGGGCTCGGGATGGTGCGGTACGTCGCCCGCTTCGAGCCGCTCGCCTCCGCCGGCATCGACACGCTCGCCGCGGCCATCGCGCCCACGCTTCAGCGGTACATCAACGGGACCATCACCTAGTGCCCCGTCAAGGTGGAGTGGGTCGTTTGTCCGTGGATCCAGGTGGTCGCCGGCAAGGCGCGGGGAAGCCGCTCGTACCGGGTTGTACTTGGGCTTTCCCGCAACGCCGCCAGCGGCCGCCTGGGCCGAGGAGAAACGTGCCCTCTTCGCCTTGACGGGGCACTAGTGTCCCGCGCCGGGAATGCGGTGCGTGAGTCGGTGGATCCAGGTTTCTGCCGGCAAGGCGCCGATCCTCCCTCGTACCGGGTTGTACTTGGGTGGATCGGCAACGCGGTCTCGTCGGCCCGGCACTCGCTGGGCCGCCGAATCAGGTGCCAGATTTCCGGCGCGGGACACTAGAGCAGGCGGTCCTG
Organism: Actinophytocola sp.; assembly: GCF_049647105.1. GTDB lineage: Bacteria > Actinomycetota > Actinomycetes > Mycobacteriales > Pseudonocardiaceae > Actinophytocola. Next base: position 34,449 of record NZ_JBARWZ010000053.1, on the reverse strand, counting down.
GTCGAAGCAGGTTGCCGCGCCCGTGTGGCAGGCGGCGCCCTCCTGGTCGACCACCAGCAGCACCGTGTCGCCGTCGCAGTCCAGGCGGACCTCGTGCACCCGCTGGGTGTGACCCGACGTCTCGCCCTTGACCCACAGTTTGTCCCTGCTGCGGGAGAAGTACGTCGCTCGCCCGGTTTCCAGCGTCATGGCCAGTGCCTCGTCGTCCATCCACGCCACCATCAGCACCTCGCCGGTGCCCCGGCGCTGGGCCACCGCGCAGACCAGGCCTTCCGGATTGCGCTTCAGCCGTGCCGCGATCTTCGGGTCCAATGTGGTCATCGGACCACCACATCCGCCTGTCGCAGCGCGGCTTTGACCTCGCCGATGCGCAGCTGTCCGAAGTGGAACACGCTCGCGGCCAGCACCGCGTCCGCGCCCGCGGCCACCGCGGGGGCGAAGTGCGCCGTGTCGCCCGCGCCGCCTGACGCGATCAGCGGGACGTCCACCTCAGAGCGGACCTTCCTGATCAACTCCAGGTCGAAGCCCGCCTTGGTGCCGTCGGCGTCCATGGAGTTCAGCAGGATCTCCCCCACCCCGAGCGCCTGGCCCCTGGCGGCCCACTCGACCGCGTCGATGCCGGTGCCCTTGCGGCCGCCATGCGTGGTCACCTCGAACCCGGACGGGGTGCCCTGCGCACGGCGCGCGTCGACCGACAGGACCACGCACTGCGCGCCGAACCGTTGCGACGCCTCGGAAAGCAGCTCCGGACGCAGGATCGCCGCCGTGTTGATGGACACCTTGTCCGCACCCGCACGCAGCAGTCGGTCCACATCGGACACCTCACGGACGCCGCCGCCGACCGTGAGCGGGATGAACACCTGCTCGGCGGTGCGCCGCACGACGTCGAAGGTCGTCTCGCGGTCGGAAGAGGACGCCGTGACGTCCAGGAACGTCAGCTCGTCGGCACCCTCCGCGTCGTAGGCGCGCGCCAGCTCCACCGGGTCGCCCGCGTCGACCAGGTTCGTGAAGTTGACGCCCTTGACGACGCGCCCGGCGTCGACATCGAGACACGGGATCACCCGAACCGCAACTGCCATGCCACCGAGGATACTGACCAGCACCGACAGCGAAGGAGCCAACGTGGCAGGCCGCCGCCCCGGACAGACGCAGACGCGGGCCGACATCCTCGCCGCCGCCCGCAACCAGTTCGGCCGGCGCGGCTACGACGGCGCCACGATCCGCGGTATCGCCGCGGAGGCAGGGGTCAACCCCGCGCTCGTGCACCACTTCTTCGGGTCGAAGGAGCAGGTGTTCGTGGCGGCCTTGAACCTGCCGGTCACCCCGGCCGCGATCACCGAGGCCATCACGCAGGGCCCGCGCGACCAGATCGGGGAACGGGTCGTCCGCCTGTTCCTCGGGCTGTGGTCCGCACCCGAGACGCGGCAGTCGTTCCTGGCCCTGGTCCGGTCGGTCGCCGGCAACGAGCAGATCGCGTCGCTGATGCGCCAGTTCCTCGAGCACGCGGTCGTCGGCCCGGTGTCGGCCGCGCTCGACCTGCCGCCACTGCGGCTCACCGGCGCCGCCTCGCAGGCGTTCGGCCTGGCCATGGCGCGCTACGTGATCCAGGTGGAGCCGCTCGCGTCCGCCACCGACGACGAGGTCGTCGCGCTGGTCGCGCCCGTGTTGCAGTACTACTTCACTCCTTGACCGATACCGGCTCCTCTCGGCTTGACGGTCTCACTCGACACGCGCAGAATTAAACGCGTGACTAATTCCAGCGCGTTGGTCGTCGAGAACCTCCGCGTACGCCGGGGGACGCGAACGGTCCTGCACGACCTCAGTTTTGAAGCACCACGCGGTTCCGTGACCGGACTGCTCGGCCCGAGCGGCTGCGGCAAGACGACCCTGATGCGCGCGGTCGTCGGCGTGCAGATCGTCGAGTCGGGCACGGTCACCGTGCTCGGCCGGCCGGCGGGCAGTGCGCAGCTGCGGGACAAGATCGGCTACGCGACGCAGAGCCCCTCCGTCTACGCCGACCTGACGGTCAACGAGGCGTTGCGGTACTTCGCGTCGATCCTGCGCGCACCCGCGAGCGACGTGGCCCGCGTGATCGACGAGGTCGGACTCGGCACGCATGCCGACCACATCGTGGGCCAGCTGTCCGGTGGGCAGCTCACCCGCGCGAGCCTGGCAGTCGCCCTGCTGGGGAAGCCGGAACTGCTGGTACTCGACGAGCCCACGGTCGGACTCGACCCGGTGCTGCGCGAGGACCTGTGGGCGCTGTTCCACCGGCTCGCCGACCAGGGCGTGACACTGCTCGTGTCCAGCCACGTGATGGACGAAGCCGCGCGCTGCCAACGTCTGCTGCTCCTGCGCGAAGGCCGGATCCTCGCCGACGACACCCCGGCAGGACTCCGCACGAGTACCGGCGCCAACGACCTCGAGCAGGCCTTCCTCAGCCTCGTCCGCAGGCAGGAGTCACTCGCATGAACGCCACCTTCACACTGGCCACCGCACGCCGCATCCTCACGCAACTGCGGCACGACCACCGCACGGTCGCGATGATGGTGCTGGTTCCCTCGCTCCTGTTGGTCCTCCTTCGCTTCGTGTTCAACTCGGAGGCGGCGTTCAGCGCGGCCGCACCCGCCCTGCTCGCGGTCTTCCCCTTCGCGATCATGTTCATCGTCACGTCGATCACCACACTGCGGGAGCGCACGAGCGCGACGCTCGAACGCCTGATGACGATGCCGATCGGCAAGTTCGACCTGCTGCTCGGCTACGCCATCGCGTTCGGGTTGGTCGCGGTGCTCCAGGTGTCGGTGGCGACCGCGATCTCCTTGACCTGGCTCGGACTGGAGATCGACGGTTCGGTGTCGCTGCTCCTGCTGATCGCCATGCTCGACGCGCTGCTCGGGACCGCGCTCGGGTTGTTCGTGAGCGCCTTCGCCCGCACCGAGTTCCAGGCGGTGCAGTTCATGCCGTTGATCGTGATGCCCCAGATCCTCCTCTGCGGGTTGTTCGCACCGCGCGACTCGATGACGCCGGTGCTCGAATGGTTGTCGAACCTGATGCCCCTATCGTATGCCGTCAACGCGCTCGAATCAGTCACACGTTCGAATGAACTCGGCGGGACGTTCGTGCGCGACCTCGTCATCGTCGCTGGTAGCGCCGTTCTGGCGCTGGTTCTGGGTGCCGCGACACTTCGGCGCAGAACCCCGTGAGCGGTACTCTGGAGCCATGGCGGCGCTCTCGGACTGGCTAGACCACACACGCGACCGCTTGACGGTGGCCGACTACGAGGCATTGCCGGAAGAAGTCTGCCGCCAGATCGAGATCGTCGACGGAGCCGCTGTCGTGAGCCCGAGCCCGCGGAGGGCCCATCAGCACATGGCCCACAATCTGGTCGCCGCGATGAAAGCGACGACTGGGCCCGACCACACGGCCGTCGGAGACGTGGATCTGCGACTGAGGGACGTTCCCCTGCTGAACCGTCGGCCTGACGTAGTGGTTTACGACGCCACTCTGTCGGACGACGAGGTCCTTCGCCCAGAGCACTGTCTGCTCGTCATCGAGATCATGTCCGAAGGTTCGGTGACGACCGACCAGATCGACAAGCCGGGGGAATACGCAGCGTCGGGAATCCGGCACTTCTGGCGTGTCGAAACCGACGGCGAGGAGATCAACTCCTTCCGCTATCAGCTGGATCCGACGACTCGGACGTATGGACCGGCCGGATTGGACAAGAACAAGCTGAGCGTCAGAGACCCGGTCGAGCTGACCTTGGACCTCGAGACACCGCGCTGAGAGCCGTCACAGTTACTCGGAAGTAGAGTTTCCGGTATGTCTGAAGTCGAGCGGCTCGGTCGCGGGTCCTACCTCCTGGTCACCACGTTCCGGAAGGACGGAACGCCGGTGCCCACGCCGGTGTGGGTGGGCCGGGACGGCGACGAGCTGATCGTCTGGACGCAGGTCACCGCGGGCAAGGTGAAGCGTGTGCGCAACAACCCCTCGGTGGAGCTCACCGCGTGTGACCTGCGGGGCAAGCCGCGCGGGGAGACCGTCAAGGGCACCGCGCGGATCCTCGACGCCGACGGGACCGAGCGGGGACGCCGGACGCTCAGGAAGAAGTACGGCATCGCGGGACGCGCGGTCATCGGGGCCAGCAAGGTGTTCCGAGGGCACGACGGGACCGTGTGCCTCGCGATCACGCTCGACTGACGGCCGCCAGCGCCTCCTCCAGCGTGAACGCGCCGGTGTACAGCGCCTTCCCGACGATCGCACCCTCGACCGGCAGCTCGGCCAGCGCGCGCAGGTCCGCGATGCTCGACACGCCACCCGACGCCACGACCGGCGCCTTGGCCCGCTCGCAGACCTCGCTCAGCAACGCCGTGTTAGGGCCCTGCAGCATGCCGTCGCGGCCGACGTCGGTGACCACGTAGCGGGCGCAGCCGTCGGTCTCCAGGCGCGCGAGCACGGTCCAGAAATCGCCGCCGTCCTCGGTCCAGCCCTTCGTCTTCACCCGCCACACGCCGTCGTCGTCGGCGCGGACGTCCAGGCCCACCGCGATCTTCTCGCCGTGGCCCGCGATGACCTCCGCGCACCACGACGGGTTGGTGACGGCCGCCGTGCCGAGGTTCACGCGGGCACAGCCGGTGCCGAGCGCGGCGGCGAGGGACGCGTCGTCGCGGATGCCGCCGGTCAGCTCGACCTTCACGTCCAGCTGGGCCACGATGTCGGCCAGGCGGGCACGGTTGTCGCCCGTGCCGAACGCCGCGTCCAGGTCCACGAGGTGGATCCACTCCGCGCCGGCGTCCTGCCACGCCTTCGCCGCGTCGAGCGGGTCGCCGTAGGCGGTCTCGGTGCCGGAGCGGCCCTGGACCAGCCGGACGGCCTTGCCGTCACGAACGTCGACCGCCGGGAAGAGCGTGAAAGTCACGCCGAGAGACTACCGGCGCGGGATGCTAGAGGTTCTTCAGCCAGTTGGTCAGCAGGTGCGCGCCCGCGTCGCCGGACTTCTCCGGGTGGAACTGCGTCGCCGACAGCGCGCCGTTCTCCGCGGCCGCCACGAAGTCGCTGCCATGCGTCGCCCACGTCACCTTCGGGCTCGGCATCGGCGCCGCCGCGGTCAGCTCCCAGCTCCGCACCGCGTAGGAGTGCACGAAGTAGAACCGCGTCGAGGGGTCGAGGCCGTCGAACAGCACCGAGTCCGCCGGCGCACGCACGGTGTTCCAGCCCATGTGGGGCACGATGTCCGCCTCGAGGCGGTCGACGGTGCCGGGCCACTCACCGCAGCCCTCGGTCTGCACACCGTGCTCGATGCCCTGCTCGAACAGGATCTGCATGCCGACGCACACGCCGAGCACGGGACGGCCGCCCGCGAGCCGCTGGCCGATGATGCGGTCACCCGCGACCGCGCGCAGCCCCTCCATACAGGCCGCGAACGCGCCGACGCCGGGCACGACGAGCCCGTCGCACTCCAGCGCGGCATGGCGGTCGCTCGTCACCTCGACGTCCGCACCGACCCGGCGCAGGGCGCGCTCGGCCGACCTCAGGTTGCCTGATCCGTAGTCCAGTACGACGACTCGTGCCACCCCTCCAGGTTACGGGGTCCGCTCGCTGACCACGTTGGACATTTCCCCGAAGCGGTAAGCCCGCACCCGGTAGGTGTCGGCGCCGTCCCCGATCAGGCCGACGTGGTTGACGTCCTCGGCCACGACGAACGCGACCTCGAACGTGCCGCCGACCTCGTGCTCCACGAGGTGACCCGCTTCGTCGGTGGCGTTGTCGGTCCAGGTCAGCCGTAGTGCGTCGGGGCCGACCGACTCGACGAGGAGGTTCGACGGCGCGCCACCCGGCTTCGGGTTCGCACGCTCGTCGGGCACCGTCCTCGGGACCAGCCAGTCCTCCCCCTCGACACGGTCCGTGGCGGGGACGGCGGTCGCGACATCGGACGCAGGTCCTTCGACCGGGCGGACGCGGTAGTAGAACGTGGTCGCCGGCATCAGGTCCGGGTGCTCGTAGCGGGCCTGTGCCCCGGGCACGAAACCGAGGATCGTGTACTTTCCGCCCGGCTCGGTGGCGAACTCGACGACGACGTCACCCCGGTGTCCCTCCCATGCCAGGGTGACGTCGTCGCCCGCGATCGACGCGGACAACCGGATGCCCGCATCGATCGTGTCGTGCGCGTCGGCCGGTGCGCAGGCCGACGCGAAGACCGCGAGTGCCGCGGCCGCTCTACTTGCGCCAGAAGCGAATGTCACTCCACACCACCGAGATGGGCCCGGCGCCGCTGTTCGTGCGGTAGGCGCCGAACTTGTCGTAGAAGCCGCCCGTGCCGCTCGCCACGGTGTGCTTGAGCGAGCCGTTGATATAGGTCCGATGTGTGCCGCCGAGGTCGTGGACCGTGTTGACGCGGACCGTGGTGCCGACGGTCGCGCCGGTGGCGAGCGTGGTGCCCCCGTGCACCGCGTAGAGGCGGCCGCCGCGCTCCACGGCGAGCATGAAGTACGGGCCGCTGCCGGTCTCGTGGAACGTCTGTTTGAGGCTGATCCTGGTGCCGGTCTGGCTCGTGATCCGGAAGTAGCCCTCGAACTGACGCGAGCCGTCCGTGTAGGTGGTGTAGCGGCGCTCGGCGCGCTGGTCGCCGCTCGCGGTGGAGCAGGTCAGCGTGAAGGTCAGGTTGTCGACTTCGCCGCAGCCGCGCTCCTGGACGGAGAAGCCGGGTGAGTAGGAACTCCACCCGCCCGGCTCCACCTCGGCGGTCGCGGCGGGTGCGGAGGCGAGCGTGAGCGCGGCTGCCGCCGCGATGCTCGCGAGTAGGTGACGCTTCATGGTGTACCCCGATCAGGAAGGCAGGTTAACTAACCGTGGTCACCCGGCCACGGTACGGGAAAGGCCTCACCTTGGTCTAGACCATGATGGCGATCGGTCAGCGATTCATCGGAGGAATTCGCGAACGGACTTCGCGATGCCCTGCGCGTCGAGACCGTGGAGGACGTCGTGTTCCTCGGCGGTGCCGTACGCGCGGACCTCGCGGTCACGGCGGACGCCGATGGCGCGGAGCCGGTGCGCGACGTCGTCGAACGCGATGGCGACCTCGTGCGCGGACGTGCCGGCCAGGTACGGCTCGACGAACACGATGTCGGTGTGCCCGGCGGCACGCAGGCCGCGGTGGTCGAACGGGCGGACGGTCGAGGCGTAGAGGACCGTGACGTCCTGGTCTGCCGTCGCCGCGAGGACGTTGTCGAGCGTCGGGCCGACCGCGACCACGGTCCCGCGCGTGCCCTCCCGCACCACGGTGAACCGGCCCGTCGCGGGGTACGCGACCGCGTTCTGCCGGGAGGACAACCGCAGGTAGACACGTCCGTCGCCGGCCAGCGTGTCGGGCAGGAGGGCGGCGACCTCGTCGGAGTGACCTGGGACATGCACGGTCCAGCCGGGCAGGGTGTCGAGCAGTGCGACGTCGGCGGGCCCCTGGTGGGTGCGGCCCCAGACCGGGTCGTCGTAGGAGCCGCCGATGCTGACGAGGACGGCGCCGACGTCCTGGTGGCCGAGGTCGAGCTTGATCTGCTCGAACGGCCGCTCGACGAGGAAGGGCGTATAGGTGTGCACGACCGGGCGCAGGCCGGTGAGCGCCAGTCCCCCGGCGACGCCGACCATCGCCTGCTCGCGGATGCCGACGTTGAGCACGCGGTGCGGGTGCCGGGCGCGGGCGTGCGCGAACGCGTCGCGGGAGATGTCGGCGGTGACGACGGCGAGCCTGGGGTCGTGGTCGAGCGCGGTGCTCACAGTGTCCACAAAGGTCTGTCGCATGGGGTCATGCCTCCCGGATCGTTGCCACGACGACGTTCGGGCCGTCATGGCGGGCGGTGAGCGCGGTGTACAGCTCGTCGTGATCTCGTCCATCCACTGTGGACGTATGCCAGCCCTCGACCGCGAACCGGGCGGCGATGCCGCCCGGCCAGCCATGGCTCGCGGAGCCGTTGTCCACGGCGATGGCGGTGAGGTTGGCGACGCCCATCCGGCCTGCGAGCGCGATGGCCTCATGGTTGCTGCCCTCGTCCAATTCGCCGTCGCCGACCAGCACGAACACGCGAGGCGTCGTCCGGCGCTGTGCACGGAGGCCGAGCGCGGTGCCGACGCCGAGGCCCAGCCCGTGACCGAGCGAGCCGCTGCCGATCTCGGCACCGGGCACGAGCACGCGGTCGGGGTGCTGGCCGAGCGGTGAGGTGAAGGAGGTCCAGTCGTCGAGGACGACCGGGTCGAGAAATCCCTTGGCGGCGAGGACGGCGTAGAACGCCATCGGGCCGTGCCCCTTCGAGAGGAGGAAGCGGTCGCGGTCCGGATCGTCGACGGTGTCCGGGGAGATGTCGAGCACGCGGTCGTAGAGCACCCAGAGAATGTCCAATGTGGACGCCGCGGCCCATTCGTGCTTCTCGTCGCCGGTCATCCGCCGGAACAGGGCTGCGAGGTCGAGTGTCGTCGTCATGACATCGAGCATGCGACTTCCAGCGCGGTGGAGGTCAAGGGCGGGAACACCACCATGACCTCGATCTAGGTGGAGGTCCACGGTAGTGTGGAGCCTGTGTCGAAACTGCCCGACCCCCTGACGATCGGCGAGGTCTCGCGGCGCAGTGGTGTGCCGCACACCGCGCTGCGGTTCTACGAGGAACGGGGGCTCATCGCGTCCGAGCGCACCGCGGGCAACCAGCGGAAATACGCGCGGGCGGTCCTGAGGAGACTGGCGTTCATCCGGACCGCGCAGCGGGTGGGGCTGAGTCTCGAGGAGATCCGCGACGCGCTCGGCACGCTGCCGGAGGGCCGCGCGCCGACGAAGGCGGACTGGGCGCGGCTGTCGCACGTGTGGCGGGGTGAGCTGGACGCGCGGATCGACGCGATGCAGCGGTTGCGCGACCGGCTGACGGCGTGCATCGGGTGCGGGTGCCTGTCGCTGAAGTCGTGCCACCTGATCAACAAGGATGACCTGCTGGCGGCGTACGGGCCTGGTGCGCCGCGGCTGAAGGCGGCCACCGAGGGCGGGATCTGAGGTCCGCGTGCTCTAATCCGCCTCCGCGGAATTTGAAAGTGTTGGTCTCGACCCAGCGCATCCTCGGACCGTGGGTGGTTGGTGGCTGGGTGCCGTCACGTTCCCCTGAGGTCACAGCTGGTCAGGACCAGACTCTCGCACAAAGATCCATGGGACACGCCCTAGTTAGGAAGCCATCCACACGACGGCGCCGCCGACGGCCACCACCGCGAGCAGGCCGAGGATCATCGCGAGTGCCTTGGCGGTCCGGTACGTCGAGTAGACGCCGCCGACGAGGAACCCGGCGACCGCGAGCAGGCCGATGACGATGACTTCCTTGGACATGCCACAGGAGCGTAGTTCACGCGTGGTGCACCGAGTCGACCGTGTACAGGTGCGGGTCGAACGACTCACAGAGCTCGCCGGCCTGCCGCATGTGCTCCCGCGCGGCCGGATCGGCGAGCATCGCCTGGAACGCCTCGGCCGACTCCCACTGCGCGTAGTTGATCACGCGGGTGCCGTCGGTGCTCGCGTGCAGGTTGGCGGACACGAAACCCGGCACGCCCCGCATCGTCTCCTCCGTGACGCGGGTCAGCAGGTCCACCAGCTCACGCTGCCGCTCCGGCGCCACCACGAACACGTTGATGAGCGTGGCAACCGGCGCACCGGCGACGATTCTCGTGGACATGCCCCCAGCATGCCCCCAGGTGCCCGGCGACGCGCGCTAGAGGGTGCCCTTGGTGCTCGGGATGCCCTGCTGGCGCGGGTCGGACTCGGACGCCGCGCGCAGCGCCCGCGCCACCGCCTTGTACTGGGCTTCCGTGATGTGGTGCGGGTCGCGGCCGTGGATGACGCGCACGTGCAGCGCGATGCGGGCGTGGAAGGCCAGCGACTCGAACACGTGGCGGTTGAGGACCGTCGGGTAGTTGTTGCCCACCACGAAGCCCGTCATCATCTCGGGCTCGCCGGTCAGGACGCAGTACGGGCGACCGGACACGTCGACCGCGGCGTGGGCGAGGGTCTCGTCCATCGGGATCCAGGCGTCGCCGAAGCGGCGGATGCCCCGCTTGTCGCCAAGGGCCTTGCCGATCGCCTCACCAAGGACGATCGCGACGTCCTCGACGGTGTGGTGGGCGTCGATCTCGATGTCGCCCTTCGCCAGCACGGTCAGGTCGAACATGCCGTGGGCGCCGAACGCGGTCAGCATGTGGTCGTAGAACGGGACGCCGGTGGACACGTCCACCTTGCCCGCACCGTCGAGGTCGATCTCCACGACCACCGACGACTCCTTGGTGGTCCGCTCGACGCGGCCGCTCCGGTTCACCTGATCTCCTTGCTCGCGGCCAGGAACGCGTCGTTCTCCGCCGGGGTGCCGATGGTCACCCGCAGGTGACCGGGGATGCCAACGTCGCGGATGAGCACCCCGTGGTCGAGGTAGGACTGCCAGGTCGCGGCCGCGTCCTCGAACTGTCCGAAGAGGACGAAGTTCGCGTCGCTCGGCACGACCGTGAACCCGAGTCCCCGCAACGACTCCACGACGCGGTCGCGTTCGTCTGCCAGTTTGTGCACCGACGCCAGCGTCTCGTCGGCGTGCCGCAGCGCCGCCCGCGCCGCGGCCTGTGTGACCACGGACAGGTGGTAGGGCAGCCGCACCAGCAGCAGTGCGTCGACCATCGCGGGCGCGGCCGCGAGGTAGCCGAGGCGGCCGCCCGCGAACGCGAACGCCTTGCTCATCGTGCGGCACACGATCAGCTTCGCCGGGTACTCGGCCAGCAGCGTGATCGCGCTGGGGCGCGCCGAGAACTCCACGTACGCCTCGTCCACGACGACCAGGCCGGGCGCCGCCTCGATCAGTGCCCGCAGCCCGGCGGGCGGGATCGAGCCACCGGTCGGGTTGTTCGGGCTGGTCACGAACGCGATGTCCGGTGCGCGCTCGGCGAGCACCTCGGCAGCGGCTTCGGTGTCGAGCGTGAAGTCCGCGCGGCGCGGGGCCGGCGCCCACTCCGTGCGGGTGCCCGCGGCGATGATCGGGTGCATCGAGTACGACGGCTCGAACCCCAGCGCCGTGCGGCCGGGGCCGCCGAACGCCTGCAGGATCTGCTGCAGCACCTCGTTGGAACCGTTGGCGGCCCACAGGTTCGCCACGGTCAGCGGCACGCCGGTCGACGTGGACAGGTACGCGGCGAGGTCGGTCCGCAGCGCGACCGCGTCCCGGTCCGGGTAGCGGTGCAGGTTCGCCGCCGCCTCCGCGACCGCCCGCGTCACGTCCGCGACCAGCGCGGGCGGCGGCGGGTAGGGGTTCTCGTTGGTGTTGAGCCGGAACTCGACATCCAGCTGCGGTGCGCCGTACGGGGACCGGCCGCGCAGGTCGTCCCGCAACGGCAGGTCGGAAAGCGACACGGAGGACCCGATCGGATCACTCATCGCGACCCCCGAACCGGGCCGTGACCGCCTGGCCGTGCGCGGGCAGGTCCTCCGCGTTCGCGAGCGCGACCACCTTGTCCGCCACGGCCGCCAACGCGTCGGCCGAGTAGTCGACGACGTGGATGCCACGCAGGAACGTCTGCACCGACAGGCCCGACGAGTGCCGTGCGCAACCACCGGTGGGCAGCACGTGGTTCGAACCCGCGCAGTAGTCGCCGAGCGAGACCGGGCTGTGCGCACCCACGAAGATCGCGCCCGCCGCGCGGACACGGGCGGCCACCCCGGCGGCGTCGGCGGTCTGGATCTCCAGGTGCTCCGCGGCGTAGGCGTCCACAACGGACAGTCCAGCGTCCACATCGGACACCAGGACGCAGCCGGACTGCGGGCCCCGCAGGGCGGTCGTGATGCGGTCGGTGTGCTTGGTGGTCTTGACCTGCCTGGCCAGCTCCGCGTCGACCGCGTCGGCCAGTTCGGGCGACGACGTGACCAGCACGCTCGCGGCGAGCGTGTCGTGCTCGGCCTGGCTGATCAGGTCGGCGGCGACGTGCACGGGGTCGGCGGTGTCGTCGGCCAGGATCGCGATCTCGGTCGGACCCGCCTCCGAGTCGATCCCGATCAGGCCGCGGAGCAGGCGCTTCGCGGCGGTCAGGTAGACGTTGCCTGGGCCGGTGACCATGTCGACCGGGTCCAGCGGCGTGCCGTCGGTGTCGGTGCCGCCGTAGGCCAGCAGTGCGACCGCCTGCGCTCCCCCGACGGCCCACACCTCGGTCACGCCGAGCAGTTCGGCGGCCGCGAGGACCGTCGGGTGCGGGAGACCGCCGAACTCGGCCTGTGGCGGCGAGCACACCACGAGCGACTCGACGCCAGCGGCCTGGGCGGGCACCACGTTCATGACGACACTCGACGGGTAGACCGCGAGGCCACCTGGCGCGTACAGGCCGACGCGGCGGACCGGCACCCAGCGCTCGGTGACCGTGCCACCGGGGACGACCTGGGTGGTGACATCCGTGCGGCGCTGGTCGGCGTGCACCAGCCGGGTCCGTTCGATGGCCTCCTCGATCGCCTCGCGGACGGGTGCGTCCAGGTAGGCGAGACCCGAGGTCAGCTCACGGGCTGGGACGCGGACGGCGGCCGGGCGGACGCCGTCGAACCGCTCTGACAGGTCGAGGGCGGCCTCGACACCGCGGGCACGCACGTCCTCGACCAGGGGCCGGACCTGATGCAGCACCGCGTCCACGTCCACCTCGGCGCGCGGCATAAGCGTGCGCAGCTCGGCCGGGGACGGGACTCGACCACGCAGGTCGGTGCGGCTCAGCATCGGGTTCCTCTCCTGATGCGGGTGTACCTACGCCCACCAGCCTAAGCCGTCGGCACTGCACCCGATCGGCCCACTACCTTCGTCGGTTGATCCGTCGACGACGCACCGTTCCCGACCAATGACGGGTTGTCGCCGCGTGATGGCCCCCGGAGGCTCGGACGATCACAACACATAAGCCTTCGGGGAGGCGACATGCTCACCAAACGTCGCGTGCTCGGGGCGGGCGCCGGCGTCACGGCGGCCGTCCTGGTGCTCGTCACCGGCTGGCAGGCCGGGGCAGCTGAGGAACCGGCGGCCGCACCGGACCAGGGTCTCTACCAGGTGCAGGGCGCGGACACCGCCGACGCACGGACCGACGTCACCCGCACGGGCGTCGACGTGCTCGGGGTCCGTGACGGCGCCATGGAGGTCGTGGCAAGCCCGTCACAGGCCTCGACACTGCGGGCTCAGGGGCTCACCCTGTCGCTGGCGGGCGACTGGGCCGCGATGCTCGACGCGCGCGGCGGCGGGGTCTCCAGAGCGTCGGCGGCGGACTTCCCAGCCGGTGACGAGGCGTACCACACCTACGACGAGATGGTGGCCGCGGTGCAGGCGGCCGCGTCCGCGCACCCGGACATCACGGCGGTGTCGAGCGTCGGCACCACCTACGAGGGCCGCGACATCCCGGTGATCAAGATCAGCGACAACGCGGCGACCGACGAGGACGAGCCCGAGGTGCTGTTCACGTGCAACATGCACGCGCGGGAGCACCTGACCCTCGAGATGTGCCTGCGCATCGTGGACCGGTTCACGTCCGGCTACGGGTCGGACGCCGGCGTCACCGCCAACGTCGACGCCAAGGAGATCTGGGTCGTCCCGTCCCAGAACCCGGACGGCGCGGAGTTCGACATCTCCGGCGGCGAGTACGCGGGCTGGCGCAAGAACCGGCAGCCGAACGACGACGGCAGCGTCGGGACCGACATCAACCGGAACTTCTCGTACAAGTGGGGCTGCTGCGACGGTTCGTCGACGTCACCGTCCGCGGAGGACTACCGCGGCCCGGCGGCCTCGTCGGCACCCGAGGTGGCCGCCGTGCAGGCCTTCGTGAACTCCCGCGTGATCGGCGGTGTGCAGCAGATCAAGGGGCACATCGACTTCCACACGTTCTCCGAGTTGGTGCTGTGGCCGTTCGGGCACACCTACGACACGGTGACCGAGGGCATGACGCAGGCGGAGTACGACCGCTTCCAGTCGATCGGCCAGGAGATGGCCGCCTCGAACGGTTACACGCCGGACCAGTCGTCCGGGCTGTACATCACCGACGGTGACATCAACGACTGGATGTGGGGGCAGCACAAGGTGCTCTCCTACTGCTTCGAGATGTACCCGTCGGGCGGCGGCATCGACGGCTTCTACCCGCCGGACGAGGACATCGTCCCGCAGACCACCCGCAACGACGGCGCGGTCGACATCCTCCTGTCGAACGCGACCTGATCTGGGTCATGACCGTGAAGGGCATCTTCGGGACGAGCGTCCCGGAGGTGCCCTTCATGTCATCGCGGCCACCGCGGCGATGGCGTCGTCCAGTTGGGCCGGGGTGATGAAGTAGTGCGGGGAGGCTCGGACGATCACGTCGAGGCCGCGGCGGGTCATGTCGTACTGGGTCGACGTCGTGGCCGAGAGGGTCACCGTGATGTGGTGGTCCAGCAGGTGGTCGCGGACCGTGGCCGGGGCGACGCCGTCGACGGTGAACGTGACCAGGCCGCACCGGTGGGTGCCCAGGTCGTGGACCGTGACGCCCGGCAGTTCGGCCAGGCCCGCCCGGAGGTGTTCCGCGCGGGACCGGACCGTCGCCTCGATGTTGTCGATGCCCAGGTCAAGCGCGTACCGGACCGCGGCGATCAGGCCGAGGCGATCCGCGATGCTCGACTCCCACAGTTCGAACACCCTGGCGTCCTGCCGCAGCGAGAACCGGTCCGGGGTCTCCCACGTGCCGCTGTGCAGGTCGACCTGCCGTGGCAGCAGCCGGTCGCGGATCCGTCCGCGCACCACCAGGAACCCCGTGCCGCGCGGGCCACGGAGCCACTTGCGGCCCGAGCCCGTGACGATGTCCGCGTCAAGGCCCGTCAGCGCCACCTGCCCGACCGACTGGCATGCGTCCAGCATCACCAGCGCACCCGCCTCGTGCGCAGCCTCGATGACCGCCTCGGCCGGGTTCACCAGGCCGCCGTTCGTCGGGACGTGGACAAGGGACACCAGGCGGACCCGGTCGTCGAGCATCGAACGCAGCGCGGACACGTCGACGGCGCCGGAGGAATCCGACGGGATCGGTTCCACCGTCGCGCCTGCCTCGGCCGCCCTGCGCAGCAGTGGGACGGCGTTGCCCCCGTACTCCGCCTCGGTGGACAGGATGCGGTCGCCGGGCGCCAGTGGGATCGCGTCGAAGGCCGCCAGCCACGAGCGGGTCGCGCTGTCGGTGAACGCCACCTCGTCGGCGTCACAACCCAGCATCCGCGCGAGCACCTCGTAGCCCGCCGACAGGTCGTCGTCGCGTTCGGCCGCGGCGCGGTAGCCGCCCACCTCGGCCTCGCGGCGCAGGTGGTTCACCACCTCGTCCAGTACCCGCACCGGCGGCAGCGACGAACCGGCGCTGTCGAGGAACACGCCGCGATGGGCACCGGGGGTGTCGGCCACCACGGCGTCGAGGTCGATCACTGCGGTGTCCAGGTTTCGAGGTTCCACCATGCTCCCCAGGTGAAGTCCGAGCCCGCCGCGTCGACGACCGGCTCGTAGCCGTCCCAGCTCTCGCGCATCACGTACGTGTGGTTCGGGGCCACCAGCACCGCCATGCCCGGGGCGTTCACCCACGACCGCTGGAACTTGCGGTACGCCGTGGCCCGTTCCGCCGGGTCGGTGGAGGAGCGGCCGGTCTCGACCGCATCGTCGACCGCATCGTCGCCGTAGCCGCCGAGCGCGGAACCGCTGTGCACCAGCCGGTACAGCTCGAGGTCCGGGTCGAACGGGTCGCCGAAACGCACCACGGACGGGCCGGTCCCCTCGGTGGTCGCGGGCTCGGGGGTCACGTCGACGCCGATGGCGCGGGCGTCGGCCGCGAACGACTGCGCCAGCGCGGCGGACACCGTGTCACCGGCCGGATAGCGCAGCGTGAACGACGCGGGCACGCCGTTCTTGGTCCGCACCCCGGCCTCGCCCGGCACCCAGCCACCCGAGGACAGCGTGTCGAGCGCGGTGGTCACGTCGAACTCGAAGGTGGCGTCCGGGTCGACGAACTCGGCCAGCACGTTCGGCATGGGCGTGTGCGCGACCCGCGCCTTCGTCGCGACCGCGTCCTCGACCATGGTCTCGCGGTCGACCGCGTGGTTCAGCGCGAGCCGCACGTCGAGGTCGCCGGTGACCGGGTTGCCCGCGGGCAGCACGACGGCCCGCACGTCGGCGGCGCTGTGGTAGGCGACAAGCAGGCCGTCGGTGTCCTCGAACCCGGCGGCCAGCGGTGGCGGCAGCGCGGCCCCGTCGAGCTTGCCGTCGCGCAGGCGGGCGGCGCGGACGTCGTCGTCGGGGATGAACTCGACGGTGACGTTCTTGATGGCGGGCGGGCCTGCCCAGTACGACGCGTTGGCCGCGAGCACCATCTGCTTGCCGCGCGTCCACGACTCCAGGCGGTACGGCCCGGTGCCCACCGGCTTCTCCGTGGTGACCGACTCGCTGGACACGATGCCCAGCACGAGCAGCTCCGGGAACGGCGCGTACGGCGCGGTCAGGTCGAACCGCACGGTCGCCGCGTTGACCGCGCTGACGCTCTTCAGCATCGGGAACCGGCCGCGCACCGGCGACTTCCGTGCCGGGTCGAGCATCGCGCGGTAGGTGCCCACGACGTCGTCGACCTCCAACGGCGACCCGTCCGCGAACGTGACGTTCGACCGGAGCCGCACCGTCCATGAGCGGCCGTCGGCGGCGGGCACCGGCAGGTCGACCGCCAGCGCGGGCCGCAGCGCCAGGTCGGCCTCGTGCTCGACGAGCCCGTCGAACAGCTTCGCGGCGCCGTTCTCCGCGAACCCGGACAGCGGGTTCACGTCGGCGGGCTCTTCTGCGACGGCGATCACCATCGACGTGCCGTCCGGGTCACCGGAGGCCGGTGGCGCCGGGTCACCGATGCAGGCACCCGCCAGCGCGGCCACGAGCAGCAGCGGCGCGAGGAGGCGCGACTTGTTGGGCACGAGGCCCGACCCTAGCCGGGCCACATATCCTCGCGGGGAGGGATTACGCATTCTCGCTCCGGGAGGTCGGTTGCCGTGCGTGTCGCATTGAGCCAGATCACGTCCTCACCATCGCCGTCGTCGAACCTGGAGCTGGTGGCGGCGCAGGTGAAGGCGGCCGCGGCGGACGGGGCGTCGGTGGTCCTGTTCCCCGAGGCGACGATGGCGTGTTTCGGCACGTCGCTCGGCCCGCTCGCGGAGCCGGTGGACGGGCCGTGGGCATCCGAGGTGCGTGCGATCGCGACCGAGCACGACGTGCTCGTGGTGGCGGGCATGTTCACCCCGTCACCGGACGGCCGGGTGTTCAACACGCTGCTGGCGACGGGGCGTGACCGGCACGTGGGCTACGACAAGATCCACCTGTACGACGCGTTCGGCTTCCAGGAATCACGCACCGTCGCACCGGGTGACGAACTCGTGGTGCTCGGCGATGTCGGCGTGGCGACCTGCTACGACGTGCGGTTCCCCGGGGTGTTCACCGGGCTCGCGGACAAGGGTGCCTCGGCGGTGTTGCTGGGTGCCTCATGGGGTGCGGGGCCGGGCAAACGGGAGCAGTGGGAGCTCCTGGTGCGTGCGCGGGCGCTGGACTCGACGTGCTGGGTGGTGGCCTGCGGGCAGGCCGACCCTGGCACGCCGTCGACGGCACCCACCGGGATCGGGCACAGCCTCGTCGCGGCACCGGACGGGTCGGTGTTCGCGTCGCTGGGCGCGGAGCCCGGACTGCTGGTCGTCGACCTCGACCTTGAGCGCGTGGCCAAGACCCGCGAGAACATCCCGGTACTGGCAAACCGCAGAATCTGACTGGTCCGCCTCCCCGGAATTCACAGTGCTGGTCCCAACCCAGCGCACCCTCGGACCGCAGATGGTTGGTGGTTGCGTGCCTTCACGTTCCCCTGAGGTAACTGCTGACCAGGTGCGGGCCTCAGTGCAAAGACCCGCGGGGGTTGTCCTTGCTGGGCGTGTCCTTGCCGGGCGTGTCCTTGCCGGGGGTGGCCTTGCGGGGGGTGGCGATGATTCGTGCGCCTCGGGACGGGACCAGGGTGATGTTGCGGGGTTTTGGGAACTCCTCGGTGGTGCTCGCGGCGCGGATGTCGTAGCGGGTGAGGGCTTCCTTCAGGACCGCGGTCGCCTCCTGCAGTGAGAAGCCCGCGCCGATGCAGCGGCGCACGCCGCCGCCGAACGGGATCCACGTGCCCGACTCCGGGGTCCTGCCGAGGAAGCGGTCCGGGCGGAAGTCCTTCGGCGCCACGTGGGCGTTGGCGTCGCGGTGGACCAGCGAGATGCTCGGTGCCACGACGGTGCCCTCCGGCAGGCGGTAGCCGGCGATCTCGACCGGCTCGGTCAGCCTGCGGGCCACGTTCTGGATCACCGGGCGGCGGCGCATGGCCTCCTTCGCCACGGCCTCGAGGTAGTTGTCGTCGCCGTCGTCGGCGGCCTGCTGCGCGCGGCGTAACAGGTCCGGGCGGCGGGACAGCTCGTGGAAAGACCAGGCCAGCGCGGTCGCGGTGGTCTCGTGGCCGGCCAGCAGCAGGGTGATCATCTGGTCGCGCAGCTCGACGTCGGACAGCTCGCCGCCAGCCGCGGTGAGCAGGCGGGACAGCACGTCGCCGCGTTCTGACAGGTCGCCAGCCGTGCGGCGGTCGGCGATCTCCGCGTACAGCAGGCGATCCGCGGCGTGCAGGTTCTCCCAGTTGCGCTTCCAGATGCCGAACCCGCGCAGCTTCGCGTAGCTCCAGCCGAGCACGGTGAGCGGGCCGATGTCGGAGATGCGGCGCAGCCGGGGGCGCAGCTCGGCGAGGCGCGGGCCCTCGGACATGCCGAACACGACCCGCAGGATGATCTCCAGCGTCACCGCGTTCATGCGCGGGTGCACGGCGAAGGGCGTGCCGACCGGCCAGCGCTCGACGTTCGCGACGGCCAGCCGGGTCATGAGCTCGCGGTAGCCGCGCAAGGCCGCACCGTTGAACGCGGGCATCAGCAGCTTGCGGGCACGCAGGTGCTCGCCCTCGTCGGTGGTGAGCAGCGAGTGCTCGCCCATGACCGGCGCCAGCAGCCCGTTGCCCTCGCCCGCGTGGAAGATCGTCGGTGCGCCCGCGAAGACCTGCCGGATGTGCTCGGGGCGGCTCAGCGTGACGATGGTCCGGTCACCGGCCACCCGCGTCGTGAACAACTCGCCGTAGCGGCGGCGCCAGCGCGCGTGGACCTGGCGGCGGAAGGCCAGGAACAGGATCGTCTGCACGAGCGACGGCAGGTTGGACCCAGGTGGCAGAGCGGTTCCCGGTGGTGCCTCGACCGTGGCCATGCCATTTTTATACGCGCGGACCAGGGCTGTGGACAACCTGCCCCGGCGGCGGCCTCGGACCATCGGGACTGTCGGTGCCCCATGAGAGGCTGGTACCCGGGGGCCGGAGGCCGACCCCCGGGTACCGCTCAGCGCAGGTCCAGCCCCAGGTCGAGCGCGGGCGCCGAGTGGGTCAGCGCGCCGACCGCCAGGTAGTCGACGCCCGTTTCCGCGTAGACGCGTGCGTCGGCGATCCTGAGACCGCCCGACACCTCCAGCTTCGTCGTGGCGCCCAGGTCCGCCACCCGCCGGACGGCCGTCACGCAACGCTCTGGCGTGAAGTTGTCCAGCAGCACCAGTTCCGCTTTCTCGGCAAGTGCCTCGTCGAGCTGGTCGAGGCTGTCGACCTCCACCTCGCACGGCAGGTCCGGCGCCCGGTCCCGCGCCGCGCGCAGGGCCGCCGTCACCGAGCCCGCCGCGGCGACGTGGTTGTCCTTGATCAGGACCGCGTCGCCGAGGCCGAGGCGGTGGTTGACGCCGCCGCCGAGGCGGACCGCGTACTTCTCCAGCAACCGCAGGCCGGGCAGCGTCTTGCGGGAGTCACGGATCGCGACGCCGGTGCCCGCGACCGCCTCGACCCACTCGGCCGTCGCGGTCGCCACGCCGGACAGGTGGCACAGCAGGTTCAGCGCGGTGCGCTCCGCCGTGAGCAGCAAGCGGACCGGGGCACGCACCACGAGCACGTCGTCGCCCGGCCCGACCTTCGCCCCATCCTCCATTGTGGACAGTACCTGGTAGTCGCCGATGACCTCGTCGAACACCGCCAGCACGGCCGGCAGCCCGGCCACCGTGCCGAACGCGCGCGGGGAGATCGACGCCGTGGCGACCGCGTCCCGAGGAACCGTCGCCTCGGTGGTCGCGTCCTGGCCGTACCGCAGGTCCTCCTCCAGCGCGGTCCGCACCACGCGCAGGAGATCGTCGGTGTCGATGCTCATGCCGCCCCCCTCGCCATCGCGGGTGCCGCGATCATCGGCTGGCCCGACGGTGTCAGTCGCACCGTCAGGCTGCGTGCCGATTCCGGCGCGGTGCCGGGAAAGTCGTCGCGCACGTGGCAGCCTCTGGACTCCTGGCGCGCGGCGGCCGCCGCGATCAGCGCCCGCGCGGTCAGCGTCAGCGCCGCGTCCTCCACCAGCTCCCGCGTCTCCAGCGGACGATCCACTGTGGACACATCGAGCACCGAGCCGACCACCGCCAGCCCCTCCGCGTCGCGGCCGATCGCGGCGTAGCGGCTCATCACGCGCTGCAGCGTGTCCCGGTCGGCGACGGGCACGGTCGGCACCGGCTGGCACGCCGCCAGCCGCCGCTCGGGCGGCAGCCCCAGCGCGAGGTCGGCCGCGACGGACTCCGCGGCCCGCGCGCCGACGACCAGCCCTTCCAGCAAACTGTTGGACGCCAGCCGGTTCGCGCCGTGCAGACCGGTCCGCGCCACCTCCCCCGCCGCGTAGAGGCCCGGCACCGCGGTGCGTCCGTCCACAGTGGCCACCACGCCGCCGCATGAGAAGTGCGCCGCCGGCGCGACCGGGATCGGCGCGGCGGACGGGTCTACGCCCACCGCGAGGCTCGCGGCGAGCACGGTCGGGAACCGCCGCCGGAACTCCGCCGGGGACAGGTGCGTCGCGTCCAGGTACACGTGGTCGTCGCCGAGCGCGGCCGCCCTCCTGGTGATCGCCGCGGACACCACGTCGCGCGGCGCCAGGTCCTCCTGCGGGTGCACACCGGCCATCACGCGATCGCCGCGTGCGTCGACCAGCACCGCACCCTCGCCGCGCACGGCCTCGGTCACGAGCGGGCACCGCCCGCGCGCGCCGGCACCGGTGTACAGCACGGTTGGGTGGAACTGCACGAACTCCAGGTCCGCCACCGGCGCACCGGACCGCAGCGCGATCGCCACGCCGTCCGCGGTCGCGACGGACGGGTTGGACGTGGCCTGGTACAGCTGCCCGAGACCTCCGGTGGCGAGCAGAACCGCCGGTGCCACAAGGATTCCCGGCACCCCGTCCGCGTCGAGCACGAGCAGCCCGGCCACCTCCCCCGCCGGGGTGCGCAGCGTGTCGACCGCGGTGTGGTGCTCCAGCATCGGCACCCGCCCGTCGCGGGAGGCGGCGAGCAGCGCCCGCTCGACCTCGGCACCGGTCGCGTCGCCGCCCGCGTGCACCACGCGGAACGCGGTGTGGCCGCCCTCGCGGGTGCGCGCGAGGCGGTCACCCTCGTGACTGTCACGGTCGAACTCGGCGCCGAGTTTCCGCAGGCGTGCCACGGCCGCCGGGCCAGCGCCGATGATCCGCGACGTGGCCATGGTGTCGCACAGGCCGACCCCGGCGATGAGCGTGTCGTCGATGTGCCGCGCGACCGAGTCCGCCTCGATGTCGCCCAGCACGACCGCGACGCCGCCCTGAGCCCAGCGCGTGTTGCCGCCGTCGGCGGCGTCCTTGGTGACGACCAGGACGTCCAGGCCCAGCTCACGGGCACGCAGCGCGGCGGTCAGCCCGGCGACACCGGTACCGACGATCACCAGGTCCGCCTGCGCCTCCCAGCGGGGACCGGGTCGCGCCGAGGACGTCACTCCCCACCGCCGGGCTTGCCGATCTCGATCATCCGCCGCACGGCGCCGCGCGCACGGGCGGCGGTCTCGAGGTCCACGTGCACCTCGTCGGCGTTCTCCCGCAGCCCTCGGAGCAGGGCGGCCGGAGTGATCATCTTCATGTAGCGGCAGGACGCACGATCGTTCACGGCGCGGAAGTCGATCTCCGGGGCGGCGCGGCGCAGCTGGTGCAGCATGCCGATCTCGGTCGCGACGAGCACCGACTTCGCCGAGGTGGCACGGGCCTGCGTGACCATGTCGCCGGTGGAGAGGATCTTGACCTGGCTGCTCGGCACGATGCCCTCGCCCGCGAGGTAGAGCGCCGAGGTGGCGCAGCCGCACTCGGGGTGGATGAACAGGTCCGCGTCGGGGTTCGCGGCGGCGCGCTCGGCCAGCTCAGGGCCGTTGATGCCGGCGTGGACGTGGCACTCCCCCGCCCAGATGTGCAGGTTGTCGCGACCGGTCTCCCGCTTGACGTGCGCGCCGAGGAACTGGTCCGGCAGGAACAGCACCTCCTGGTCGGCGGGGATCGAGCGGACCACGTCGACGGCGTTGGAGGAGGTGCAGCAGATGTCGGTCTCGGCCTTCACCTCGGCGGTCGTGTTCACGTAGGAAACCACCACCGCACCGGGGTGCTCCGCCTTCCACTCGCGCAGCTGGGCGGCGTCGATGGAGTCGGCCAGCGAACAGCCGGCACGCGCGTCCGGGATGAGCACGGTCTTCTCAGGCGCAAGGATCTTCGCGGTCTCCGCCATGAAGTGCACGCCACAGAACACGATCGTGGACGCGTCGCTGGCCGCGGCGATGCGGCTCAGCGCGAGCGAGTCGCCGGTGTGGTCGGCGATGTCCTGGATCTCCGGCAGCTGGTAGTTGTGCGCGAGCAGCACGGCGTCGCGTTCCTTCGCGAGCCCGCGCACCTCGTCGCGCCATGCCGCATCCGGCGCGACCCCGGTGTAGGGCGTGAGATCTTGTTCGAGAGTTGCGGCCACTTGTCCCTCCCTGGGCTACGGTCCGCTTGTCCGGTTTCCTCTCCAGAGGTTTTCGCCTTAGGATCGAAAACATGCGCAATGCTACCACCGCGTTAACCGTGGCCGACCACGAAGTGCTGGCCTCGGTGCTCCAGGTGCGAGCGGGATCACTCCAGGTTCTGCTCTGGGAACGCGCTCAGGAACCGCACGCGCACCGGTGGTCGTTGCCGGGCGGGCGGCTCGGCGCGACCGAGGACGTGGAGTCCTCGATCCGCCGCCAGCTGGAGGAAAAGGTCGACGTCCGGCAGTTGTCGCACGTCGAACAGCTCGCGGTGTTCAGCGCGCCCGACCGGGTACCGGGCGAGCGGGTGGTCGCGTCGGCTTTCCTCGGGCTGGTGCCCTCCGACGTCGACCCCGCGCTGCCGCCGGACACGGCATGGCATGCCGTCGACGCGCTCCCCCGCACCGCGTTCGACCACGAGTCGATCGTGCGTCGAGCGCGGAACCGCCTGCGGGCGAAACTGTCGTACACGAACCTGGGTTTCGCGCTCGCGCCGCCGACGTTCACGATCTCGGCGCTGCGGGGGCTGTACTCGGCGGCGCTCGGGTACCGCGTGTCGGCGACGAACCTGCAGCGGGTGCTTTCGCGCCGAGGACTGCTCGAGGCGACCGGTGACACCGCGCCGCCGGGCAAGGCGGGTGGCCGCCCCGCCGCGCTGTTCCGATTCACCGAACGAGGCATCGAGGTCACGGACCCGTTCGCGGTGCTCCGTCCGCCGAACCAAGCGAGAGGCGGCGCGGCAACCTAACCTTGGGTCGTGCCCAGGGGTCCGTCACAACAGCCACCAACGCCGCTGCCGCTGTTCCCGCTGCAGACGGTGTTGCTGCCCGGGGTCACGTTGCCGTTGCACATCTTCGAGCCGAGGTACCGGCAGCTGACCGTCGACCTGATGACCGGCACCGTGCCGGAGAAGCGGTTCGGGGTGGTCGCGCTCGCGCCGTCGGCCGGTTTCGAGGTGACCTCGCTCGACCAGCTCAAACCGGTCGGGTGCGCGGCGATCCTGCGTCAGGCGGCACGGCTGCCGGACGGCCGCTTCGACATCGTGACGCTCGGCGAGGGCCGGTTCCGGCTGCTGTCGGTGGACAGCGAGGCGGCGCCGTACCTGATGGGCACGGTCGAGTGGCTGCCGGACGCACCCGCGAGGATTCCAGGGCAGCGCGCCGCGGGCGACAAGATCGGGGAGCTGATCGCGTCGGCGCGGGCGGCGTACCGGCGGTACTGCCACGCGGCGTGGAAACAGGGCGACTGGACGGAGCCTGCGGAGGACGTCGACGTGGCGACGCTCGCGCACCTGCTCGCCACGGACTGCCTGCTGCCACTGGAGGATCGGCAGCACATCCTGGAGGAGACCCGGCCACTGCACCGGCTGCGCCTCGTGACCCAGCTGTTAAGCCGGGAGGCGGGCATACTCGCGGCACTGCACGCGATCCCGGCTCCCCCTGCGGACCTGCGTCAGCAGGCGATCGAGAACTGAGCGGACTCGGGCGCGGCACCTCAGCCCAGGCGGCGGCCCAGGTCGTCCATGCCGTTCATCACGGCGAGCACGCCGTAGACCAGCGCGGTGCCGAGCGGCCACAGCATGATGGCCCACGCCGACTCGATCACCGGTGGCACCGACACGATGTCCAGTGGCTTCACCGACTCCGGCGCGGGCCAGCGGCCGTCGCCCAGCGCCGTGCCGACCGACATCGCGAGCCAGCCGCCCAGCGCGCCACCCGCGGTGGCCGCCACCATGACCACCGGGCCACGGCGTTCCCGCAGGTACCAGACGGCGACCGCGACCACGATGCCTGCCGCGAAGCACAGCAGCATGAAGATCGCGAGCCCGTCGAAGCGGTGGTAGCTCTCGTCGGTCAGGGTCACCTGCTCGCCGTCCTGGGTGATGACCTTGCGCTGCGCCGGAGCGAGCCGTGACCACAGCCAGGCGACGGCGAGCCCGAGCACCATGACGGTGGCCAGCACGCTGACCGCGGGCAGCAGGTCACGCTTGACGACGACCCGTGGCACGGGCGGGCGCCACGCGTACTCGGGCGGCGGGAAGTTCGGGTACTCGGGCCCCCGGTCCGGCGCTGCCTGCTCCCCGACCGGCTGTTCCGCCACGCCCAACCTCCCACTAGTCCCACGAGGGCCGGAACGGCCCGTGGTAAAGCCTAGGGCGTGGATTGACACAGCCGCGCGCCAACCCACGGAACCTCAGGGGACCGTGACGGCACTCAGCCACTATCCACCCGACATCCGCGACGTTCGCTGGGGCGCGACCAACACTTTTTAGTTCCGTGGAGGCGGGCTGGTGCCACCGTGGCGGCTGCAGTGGGCGGACCAGCCTGCCGGAGTCACCTGAACGACCATGCGCCGCGCGCACTCGGCGCAGAACCGCGGCGGTTCGAGGGCCGCCCTGGCCCCCGAACACCGCGGATGATCACCCTCGTCTCGCGGCTTGCCGCAGTGCACGCAGTACGTCGCGGCGCTCGACGGTTCGCTCACAGGTGCTCGCTCAGCGCCTTCACCGGCATCTTCAGGTCAGCCAGCATGTCCAGGTCCTGCTGTGCCGGCCTGCCGAGGTTGGTCAGGTAGTTGCCGACGATGATCGCGTTGATGCCGGCGAGCATGCCCTGCTCGGCGCCGAGGTCACCGAGTGTCAGCTCGCGGCCGCCCGCGAACCGCAGGATCGTGCGCGGCAGCGCGAGGCGGAACGCGGCGATGGTGCGCAGCGCGTCCTTGCCCTCGACGATCTCGTAGTTCTCGTACGGCGTGCCGGGCTGCGGGATCAGGAAGTTCATCGGCACCTCGTGCGGGTTCAACTCACCCAGCTGGGCGGCGAACTCGGCACGCTGCGCGACGGTCTCCCCCATGCCGATGATGCCGCCGCAGCACACCTCCATGCCTGCCGCGTGGACCATCTTCAGCGTGTCCCACCGCTCCTCCCACGAGTGCGTGGTGACCACACTCGGGAAGTGCGAGCGGGCGGTCTCGAGGTTGTGGTTGTAGCGGTGCACACCCATCTCGACCAGCTCGTCGACCTGCGCCTGCGTGAGCATGCCCAGCGAGCAGGCGATCTGGATGTCGTTGCCGTCCTCGCGGATGGCCTTGATGCCGTCCCGCACCTGCGAGAGCAGCCGCTTGTCCGGCCCGCGCACGGCGGCGACGATGCAGAACTCGCTGGCGCCGGTCGCCGCGGTCTCCCGCGCCGCCTTGACCAGGCCGGGGATGTCCAGCCACGCCGAGCGCACCGGGGACTGGAACTGGCCGGACTGCGAGCAGAAGTGGCAGTCCTCCGGGCAGCCGCCGGTCTTGAGGCTCACGATGCCCTCGACCTCGACCTCGGGCCCGCACCAGCGCATCCGCACCTTGTGGGCGAGTGCGAGCAGTTCGGGGATGCGCTCCTCGTCGAGCAGGAGGATCTCCAGCAGCTGTTCCTCGCCGAGACCGGTACCGCGTTCGAGGACCTGCTCCCTGGCGGCGGCGAGCGGGTCGGATACCGACTCTGCCCCGGTCCGTTCGGCAGCTGCGGTCACGGTGCCTCCATGTTCGTCGTCGACGCGTTGATCGGCTTCAGTCTGCCCCACGACTCCCGCCGTCGGACGCGATGTTTCTCACGCGGCGAAGCGACGCTTCTAGGCGGCGTGCCTGGCGGCGAAACCGGTCGCGTCGAACTCGCCACCCAGCGACGGCGCGAGCGAGCGAATCGCCATGTCGAGGAACTTCGGCCTGGTCAGCGTGCCCACGCCGGCGGGGATGGCGCCGACCAGCGGCGCGTCGGCGGCCACCGGCAGGTCGTCGAGGTTGCAACGGGCCGCGAGGTCGGGTTGGGCGGGCCACGAGCCGACGACGACACCCGCGCACTCGATGCCCCTGCGGCGCAGCACCTCGGCGGTCAACGCCGTCTCGTTGAGCGTGCCGAGCCCGGCGTTCGCCACGATCAGCACCGGTGCGGCCGCCGACCAGGCGACGTCGGCGAGCGTGCCGCCCTGGTCGTCCATGCGGACCAGCAGCCCGCCCGCGCCCTCGACCAGCACTAGATCGTGCCCTCGGGACAGCTCGACGGCGGCCGCCGCGGCCTGCTTGGGGGTGACGGGCATGATGCCAGCGCGGCGCGCGGCCGTCGCGGGGGCGAGCGGGTCGGGGAACCTGGCCAGCTCCCAGGTGGTGACGTCGGGCCCGACGAGGCGCGTGACCTCGTCGACATCCCCCGGTTCGCCGCTCTCGAGACCGGTCTGCGCCGGTTTCAGCACCGCCACACTGCGCCGTTGCGACAACGCGAGCGCGGCGACGGCCGCCGTCACGACCGTCTTCCCGACTCCCGTACCGGTACCCGTGAGCACCATGAAACTCACGAGGCGACAGGCTAGACCCACCCGCTCCCGGCGAACTCGACTGCCCCGTACCTGCCGAGAGCGTCGGGCGGATGAGCTGGCAGTACGCGAGCCGTGGGGCCGGGGCAACGGAATCGACGGTTTGTTCGATGGCGCGCCCGAGGTGGTGTTGCGGCGGCTGGCCGTGCGCGGCGCGGTGGCAGGTGGGCTGCGCCCCCGGTCACCAGCCTACGAGGCGGGACCGACAACGAGCGGGCGCGTGGGCGGGGTTGTCCACAGCCGCGGAGGTTGTCCACAGTGCACCGCGACGGTGGCCGTTCCTGTCGGTGCCGTGCCGTAGCGTGGTTCGAGGGGGCCGGCGGCCACGCCGGTCATCCGGCGCGCGCCGCCGCCAGCACGCCTTCCGCGATCCTGGCCAGGTCCTCTGGTTCGGTGACGTACGGCGGCATCGTGTAGATCAGGTCCCGGAACGGGCGCAGCCACACACCTTCCGCCACGACCGCGGCCGTCGCCGCCGCCATGTCGACCTCGTGGTCCAGCTGCACGACGCCGATCGCGCCAAGGACACGGACGTCGCGCACGCCCGGCAACGCACGCGCCGGTTCCAGGCCCGCCAGCAGACCTGTCTCAATACGCTTGACCCGCGTTTGCCAGTCCTGCGACATCAGCAGGCCGATCGACGCGTTCGCCACCGCCGACGACAGCGGGTTGCCCATGAACGTCGGACCGTGCGCCAGGACCGGGACACCGCCTCGGGAGATCCCGTCCGCCACCGCCGGGGTGCACAGCGTCGCACCCATCGACAGGTAGCCGCCGGTCAGCGCCTTGCCGACGCACATGATGTCCGGCGCCACCGACGCGTGATCGGCCGCGAACAGCGTGCCAGTGCGGCCGAAGCCGGTCGCGATCTCGTCGAAGATCAGCAGCACGTCGTGCGCCAGGGTCAGCTCACGCAGCACGTGCAGGTAGCGCGGGTCGTGGAAGCGCATGCCGCCCGCGCCCTGCACCACCGGCTCCACGATCACCGCGGCCAGCTCGTCGGCGTGGGACTCCAGCACCGCCGCCAGGTGCGCAACGTAGTCGTGCTCGAACGCCGATGGCGGCGCGTCCGCGAACACCTGCGACGGCAGCACGCCCCGCCACAGGCTGTGCATCCCGCCGTCCGGGTCGCACACGCTCATCGGGTGGAACGTGTCACCGTGGTACCCGCCGCGCCACGTCATCAGCCTGCGCTTCTCCGGCCTGCCGAGCGACCGCCAGTGCTGCAGCGCCATCTTCACCGCGACCTCGACGGACACCGACCCCGAGTCGCACAGGAACACGTGCTGGAGGTCACCGGGTGTGATCTCCGCGAGCGTGGTCGCCAGCCGTACCGCCGGTTCGTGCGTGAGGCCACCGAACATGACGTGGCTCATCCGGCCCGCCTGGTCGGCCAAAGCCTTGTCCAGCACGGGATTCCGGTAGCCGTGGACCGCCGCCCACCACGACGACATGCCGTCGACCAGCTCCCGCCCGTCGGCCAGCCGCAGCCGCACACCCGACGCCGACTCGACCACCAGCGGGTCGACCACGCCCGGCATCGGGCCGTACGGATGCCAGACGTGCGCACGGTCGAGAGCGACGAGATCTTCGGTCACCTCAGGAGGCTAGGTCCTGTCCAATGGATCTTTGCGCGAGGGTCTGGACCTGCCCAAAGGTGACCTCAGGGGAACGTGACGGCACCCAACCACCCACGGTCCGCAGCTGTCGCTGGGGTCGATACCAACACTGTGAATGCCGGGGAGGCGGACCAGGGCGTCACACCACCCGCAAGACGATCTTGCCCTGCGCACGGCCGGTCTCGCCGCGTTCGTGGGCCTTCGCCGCGTCGGCCAGCGGGAACACCGAGTCGATCGCGACCGTGAGCCGCCCGTTCTCGACGAGGTCGACGAGCGCGAGCATGCCGGCGTGGTCCGGCTCGACCAGCAGGAAGTCCTCACCCGGCGTGAGCGCGAGATAGGTGCCACCCGCGCGCAGCAGCGGAAGGGACCGCGCACGGTAGTCGCCGCCGATGGTGTCGAGGACGACGTCCAGGTCGCCGGTCGCGGTCGCGAAGTCGGTGGTCGTGTAGTCGATCACCTCGTCGGCGCCAAGGCCGAGGACGAAGTCGTGCTTGGCCGCGCTCGCCGTGCCGATGACGTGCGCACCGCGTGCCTTCGCGATCTGCACGGCGAGGTGGCCGACGCCGCCCGCCGCGGCGTGGACCAGGACCCGTTGCCCAGCAAGGAGACCCGCACAGTCCACAAGGGACTGCCAGGCGGTCAGCCCGGCAAGCGGCAGTCCGGCCGCGGTGACGTGGTCCAGGCTCGCGGGCTTGCGGGCGAAGTGCCGGGGCGGCGCGACGACGTAGTCGGCGTAGGCGCCAGGCGGCTTCGGGAACAGCGGCATGCCGAACACCTCGTCACCCGGTGCGTACATCCGCACCCCGGGCCCGACGGCCGCCACGACCCCCGACACGTCGTAGCCGGGGACGAACGGACCGGGGCTGCCGAGCGTGCCGCCGCGGGCCCTGGCCTTCCAGTCGGTCGGGTTGACGCCTGCCGCGTGCACGCGCACCAGGATCTCGACGGGGCCCGGCGCCGGACGGTCCAGTTCGATCTCCGCCAGGACCTCGGGGCCGCCTGCTCGCTGGGCGCTGATCGCCCGCATGCGTGCTGTCATGCGCCCATCCTGCTCCTGGCCGGAGGCCACGCCTTACGGCAGGATCAGGATCGCGTCGCCCACCGGGCGTTCGCCGGTCGCGTCCGATGGTTTGTTGATCACCTGGTTGTTGGTGACCATCGTGGTCGAGCCGCCGCCGTCCAGGTTGATCGCGTCGCGCATGCCCAGTGCCTGTGCCACCGCCGCGCTTTCCGCGATCGACAGGCCCAGGCTCGTGGTGCTGCGGCCGTCGATCGTGGCCAGCAGGATGCGGCCCCGGCCGTCGACGCCGGCGATCGTGCGCGGGTTTCGCTTCTGTACCCAGCCGTAGTAGAAGCTCGGGTCGTTCTGGCGGACCATGCCGTCCGTCGCCGGGGTCGCGTGTTGCCTGCCGTCGCGCACCAGTTCCGGGCCGCCGTTCAGTACGTAGTCGCCACCGCGGCCGTTCAGACGGCTCGTGATCGTCAGCTTGGCGCCCAGTTCGCGCAGTTCGCCCGCTTTCGCACCCGTGGCCTGGATCGAGCGGATGCCCGCCGGCAGCGGGCCGCCCCTCGGCTCGCGGACCGCCGTGACGTGGTTCTTGTTGTCCACCAGCACTTCCACGCCGGGGCCCGTCGGGGTGCTCGCGCCGTAGTCGCTCGTGAACAGGATCAGCTCGTCCTCGTCGGTGCACGTCGTGTCGTGCAGCGGGTGGTTCGTCGGCTGGTCGCCGGTGCCGCCGCAGTTGCGGATCAGGCCTGGGACGCGGTTGATGCCGTCCAGCGTCAGCACCTCGTGTCCACTTCGGACAGTTCCGGTCCACGTGTGCCGCGCGACGTCCGCGTGCCGCCCGTCGGCCGAGAACACGAACGCGGGACGGCCGTTGGTCGCCTCGCTCAGCAGCCGGTCGGCGTACACGCCGACGCCAGCCGGGTCGCCTGGCGCGCCGGCCGCCGGGTCCAGCACGAAGAAGCCCGCGTTCACGGCCGCCGTCGCGCCACGCGCCGCGCCGAGTGCGCTCGTGGTCTCGCGGCGTTCGAGGTCCGGGCCGAAGTCGCCGACGAGGTCGCCGGCGAACCGGCGCGGGTCGATCGTCAGCACCCGCACCTCCCACGGGCCGCGATCGGCACTGTCGCCGTCCCAGCCGGTGAACACCGTGGACGCCGTGAACTCCGCAGCGCGGATCGCGGCCAGCGCCGCGTCGGCCGCCTCCTTGGTCGGGTGGTTGCCGACGCGGACCCGGTAACCGAGGGTGCCGCCCGGGAAGTCGGCCAGCCGAGGAGTCGTGACCTCCTCGACCCGGGGGCCGAAACCGGCCTCGGTGAGCGCCGCGGCCAGCTCGTCCGCGTGCGCCCGGTCGGACACCGCGGTCGGCGGGGTGTCCGGGTCCGGCGAGCCACTGCCACCCGGGATCGCGACCTCGACCGTCCAGGTGTTCGCCGCATCCGGCGCACCCCGGACGATCGTGGTCAACGTGACGCCCGGCTGCAGTGTCTGCACCGAGCGGCTCTCGGTCAGGTCACCGGGCCCCAGCGGGAGACCACGGTCGTGCGCGGCGGCCGCCTGCGGCGACTGCACCGTGGCGGCAAGCAGGGCAGCTCCGGCCAGCACGGCCGACTTCCTCGTCCACATGGGTGGCACCTAACCACAATGGACGACAGTTGGGCAGACCTTGACAGAGTGGCTCAGGCGTCGACCGCCACGCCCGGGATCGCCTTGATCTCGCCAAGGAAGGCAGGCGAGACCTTGATCGGGTAGTCGTCCAGGGCGAGGGTGATGCCGTTCTCCTTGTGCGCGAACTTCAGGTGCACCGGGGTGTCGCCGCGGTGGGCGGACAGGGTGTTCTTCAGTTCGCCGACGACCTCGTCGTTCAGCTTGACCGGGTTGCACAGCAGGATGAACGGGGCTTCCTCGCCAGGGGCGGCCAGGTCCGCGTCGGTGATGTCCAGCGGGACCAGACCCGAGCCGAACACCGACATCTTGTCCTCGCGCCAGTTCACACGGCCCTTGACCGCCACCGCCGCGTCCTCGATCAGGTCCTGCGACAGGACCGAGTAGCTCTTCGCGAAGAACAGGACCTCGATCGAGGCGTCCAGGTCCTCGATCGTGCAGATGCACCACGGTTCGCCCTGCTTGTTCACACGGCGTTCCATCGAGGAGATCATGCCGGACAGGACGAGCTCGCCCTCCTTGGGCGGGTTGTCCAGGATCTCGGCGATCGGCTTCGGGGCGTGCTTGCGCAGCAGGCGTTCCGCGCCGTCCAGCGGGTGGGCCGACACGTACAGGCCCAGCATCTCCCTTTCGTAGGCCAGGAGTTGCTTGCGCGGCCACTCGTCCGGCGTGAATTTCAGGTGCGCCAACGGGCTCGAGTCGTTCGACGGGGTGGACGACTCGTCGTCGCCGAAGCCGAACAGGTCGAACTGGCCCATCGCCTCCTGGCGCTTGAGGCCCACGACCGCTTCCACCGCTTCCTCGTGTGCCTGCACCAGCGACAGCCTGGTGTGACCGAGCGAGTCGAACGCGCCGGCCTTGACCAGCGACTCGATGACCCGCTTGTTGCAGACCACCAGCTCGGACTTGTCGAGGAAGTCGGTGAAGCTCGTGTACGCGCCCTTCGCCTCGCGGGTCTTGATGACCGACTCGACCACGTTGGCGCCCACGTTGCGGACCGCGCCCATGCCGAAGCGGATGTCGGTGCCGACCGCGGCGAAGCGCAGGCTCGACTCGTTGACATCCGGGGGCAGCACCTTGATGCCGGAACGGCGGCACTCGGACAGGTACACCGCGGACTTGTCCTTGTTGTCACCGACAGACGTGAGCAGGGCCGCCATGTACTCGGCCGGGTAGTTCGCCTTCAGGTACGCCGTCCAGTACGACACCAGGCCGTACGCGGCCGCGTGCGACTTGTTGAACGCGTACCCGGCGAACGGGAGGATCGTGTCCCACAGCGCCTTGATCGCGGCGGACGAGAACCCGCCCTGCCGCAGGTCGCTGGCCTTCATGCCGGCCTCGAAACGCTCGAACTCGGCGTCGAGGACCTCCTGCTTCTTCTTGCCCATGGCCTTGCGGAGCACGTCCGCCTGTCCCATGGAGTAGCCCGCGACCTTCTGGGCGATGAACATGATCTGCTCTTGGTAGACGATCAGGCCGTAGGTCTCGGACAGGATGTCCTTGAGCGATCCCTCCAGCTCGGGGTGGATCGGCTTGATCTGCTGCCGCTTGTTCTTGCGGTCCGCGTAGTCGTTGTGGGCGTTCATGCCCATCGGGCCGGGGCGGTACAGCGCGCCGACCGCGACGATGTCCTCGAACCCGGTCGGCTGCATGCGCCGCAGCAGGTCACGCATGGGGCCGCCGTCCAGCTGGAACACGCCGAGCGTGTCGCCCTTGGACAGCAACCTGTAGGTGTTCTTGTCCTCGAGGTGGAGCCGGTCGAGGTCGATGTCCTCGCCCCGGTTGGACTTGATGTTGTCGATCGCGTCGCCGATGACGGTCAGGTTCCGCAGGCCGAGGAAGTCCATCTTCAGCAGGCCGATGGCCTCACACGACGGGTAGTCCCAGCCGGTGATGATCGAGCCGTCGTCGCGCTGCCACAGCGGGATCGACTCCATCAGCGGGTCCTTCGAGAGGATGACCGCACAGGCGTGCACACCCGCGTTGCGGATCAGGCCCTCAAGGCCACGGGCCGTCTCGAAGATCTTGCCGACCTCGGTGTCGGTCTCGATCAGCGTGCGGACCTCGGCGGCCTCCTTGTACCGCTCGTGCTTCGGGTCGACGATGCCGGACAGCGGGATGTCCTTCGCCATGATCGGCGGCGGCAGCGCCTTGGAGATCCGGTCGGCGATCGAGAAGCCGGGCTGGCCGTGGATGACGCGGGCCGAGTCCTTGAGCGCGGCCTTCGTCTTGATCGTGCCGAACGTGATGACCTGGGCGACCTTGTCGTGCCCGTACTTGTCGGTGGCGTAGGCGATCATCTCGCCGCGGCGGCGGTCGTCGAAGTCGATGTCGATGTCGGGCATCGACGCGCGCTCCGGGTTGAGGAAGCGCTCGAACAGCAGGCCGTGCGGGATCGGGTCCAGGTTCGTGATGCCGAGCGCGTACGCGACGAGCGAGCCGGCCGCCGAACCACGGCCAGGGCCAACGCGGATGCCCACCTTGCGCGCGTACGTCACGAGGTCGGCGACGACGAGGAAGTACGCCGGGAAGCCCTTCTGCACGATCACGCCGAGCTCGAACTCGGCGCGGTCGCCGTACCCGTCCGGGATGCCCGCCGGGAACCGCCAGTGCAGGCCGCGCTGGACCTCCTTGGCGAGCCAGCTGGCCTGGTCCTCCCCCTCGGGCACCTCGAACGCCGGGATCCGGTCTGCGTACGCCCAGACCTCCTCGTAGGACTCCACCCGCTCGGCGATCAGCAGCGTCGAGTCGGCGGCACCGGGGACCTCGGAGTCCCAGTACTCCCGCATGTCCTCGGCCGACTTCAGGTAGTAGCCGTCACCGTCGAACTTGAAGCGGTTCGGATCCGACAGCG
>NZ_JBARWZ010000052.1:0-30572 GCF_049647105.1 Actinophytocola sp. | reverse complement strand
TGCGTCGGGTCCGTCGTTGGTGGCGGTGACGGTGTAGTCGATTCGGCTGGGCTGTAGGAAGACCGTGGCGGCGGTGAGGTTGATGTCGAGGTCGGCTTCGGGCTCGGCCGGTCCGAACGCGACATCGCGGGGGCCGATGCCGACACCGATGGTGTCGATGACCGTGTCGGTCGCCGGATCGATGACCGAGACGTCGGCGCTGTTGATGTTGGCCACGTAGACGGCCACGTTGTCCGGGCTGACCGCCACGCGGGCGGGGGTGGTACCGACTCCGACAGTGTCGGCGATGGAGTTGTCCGTGGTGTCGATCACCGACACGGTGTCGTCGAAGGCGTTGGTGACGTAGGCGCGGGTGCCGGCCGGGTTGACCGCCACACCAATCGGGCCGACTCCGACGCCGATGGTGTCGATGACGGTGTTGCCGGAGGTCTCGATCACCGACACGGAGGAACTGCCACCATTGGTGGTGTACACGCGGGTGCCCGCGGGGTTGACGGCCACCCCGCTCGGGAATACGCCGACCGCGACCGTGGTGAGGACCGTGTTGTTGGCGGTGTTGATGACCGCGACGTTGTCGTCCAGGCCGTTGGCGACGTACACGCGGGTGCCGGCCGGGTTGATGGCGATGTCGAGCGGGTTGTTGCCGCTGTTGATCGTGTCGAGGATGCTGTTGTCGGAGGTGTCGATCACCGTCACGGTGTCGTCGAAGATGTTCGTGACATAGACCCGGGTCCCGGCCGGGTTGACCACCACCCCGTTCGGCTCGTCGCCGACACCGATGGTGTCGGCGATGGAGTTGTCCGAGGCGTCGATGACCGACACGGTGTTGTCTCCCGTGTTCGTGACATAGACCAGCGTGCCGGCCGCGTTGACCGCCACCGCGCTCGCCCCGCTGCCGACACCGACGGTATCCGTGACGGTGCCGGTAGCGACGTCGATCACTGAGACCGTGTCGTCAGAACCGTTGACCACGTAGGCGAACCCGTCGGCGCCTGCCGCGTACGCGTTGGCCGGTAACAGGAATACGGCGACCGCTACGGCCGCCAGTAGAGTGAAAAGGGTCCGAAACATCCGATCCTCCAAACAATAGGGAGATCCGGACCCGAGTCTTCGGTGAAGTCCGTTCGAGACGCAAGCAATCGTCCCGCGTGCCGGAACGCTTTCTTTGCCGCCAAGGGCGGTCACGATGGTGGCTGAGGTGAGTGCACCGGTCTACCGCACGCGTGGCGGCTGGGTGATGTCGACCGTCAGGTCCCCCGGAATGTGGTGCTGTGTCGTCGTGGCGCTGATCTGGTCAGAAGCCGGGGAACACCCGGCGCAGGTCGTCGAGCGTGACGCTGCCCTCGACGGTGACGCCGTTGACGTACGGTGCCTTGAGACGGCCGCTGACCAGCCGGACGAACGCCTCCTGCGGTCCGTTGAGCGTCGCGGACGGTGACTCGAGGTGGTCCACCACGGTGACCGCGTCGTCGATCACCAGGCCTGCGCCGGGGATCGCGACGGACACTGGTGCCGCGAGCTCGGCCGGCTTCGCGAGGAAGTTCAGGTGTTCCGCGTGCTCGTTCCGGGACGCGGACGCGCGGTCGATGAGGCCGAGGTCTCCCGGCGTTTGGGCGGGCGTGCGAGCGTGGTGAGCATCGCCGCGGCGAGTGCCGGGCGGACGGTGCCCGCGCCAAGGCCGATCTCGACGAGGTCGGCGAATGCGCGGTGATGGTCGCGGGCGGCCGTGGTGGCGAGGTCGACCAGCCACGGCGTGCGCGTGAGCCGGGCGAGCGCGTCGGTGTGCCGGAGATGCCTGCCGAGCCGGTGGCGCAGCGCTCGCCGGTACCGGTCGGCGGGTTCCGCTGTCATCGCGGCGGCGCCGGCGAGTGCACCGGACAGGACCGCGTAGTAGATGCCCTCGCCGGTGAGCGGGTTGATCAGCGACGCCGCGTCACCCGCCAGCAGCACCCGGCCGTGACCGACGTCGGGCCTGCCGGGTGACAGCGGCAGCCGGTGCCCGCGCAGCGTCACCGGCGGGCAGTCCGGCAGCAGCTCGTGCAGGCGTTCGGTCAGCTGTGCCCGGCGCGGGGGATCGGCGCGGATGAGCTCGCCGTAGCCGACGTTCGCGGTGCCGTCGCCGACGGGGAAGACCCAGGCGTACGCGGGCCAGTGCGCGGCGGTCATGACGAGTCGTTGTTCCCCGGCGGGCCACGGGTCCGCGCCGGTGTACCCGCGCAGCGCGATGGCGGTCGTGCCCGCCGGGGCGCTCCCGGCGCCGCACTGCCGTCGCACGACCGACTCCGCGCCGTCCGCGCCGATGACCGTCCGTGCGTGGACGGTGCCGTCGATGACGACCCCGCCGCCGACCGGGGTGAGCGTGCGGACCCGGTGCCGTCGCAGCTCCGCGCCCGCGTTCCTGGCGGCGTCCACGAGCCGCGCGTCCAGCAGCGCGCGGGGCACGACCGAGGCAGGCCGCGCGAACCGCCGGGCGGCCGTCACACCGCGCGGCGAGGTCAGCCGCAGATCGTGGACCGGGGCGGTACCGGCCGTCAGGGCCGCGACGTCCACGCCGAGGCCGGCGAGGACGTCCATGGCGTGCGGTGCGACGCCGTCACCGCAGACCTTGTCGCGCGGGAAGGCCGCGGCGTCCAGCATCAGCACCCTGGCCGCCGGGTTCGCGCGCAACGCCGCGATCGCGGCCGTGGCACCGGCTGGCCCGGCCCCGACGACGACCAGGTCCCACTCCGTGCTCGCCGCCATCAGCGTGCGAGCTGGTCGACGGCGGCGGCGAACAGCCACGGCGCGTGGGCGGCGGCAGGCACGATCCGCCGCCCGAGCACGGGCCGGGTTCTGGCCCACAGCAAGGACTCGGTCAACCAGCGGGACCGTCGCGACGTGCGGATCCAGGCACGTTCGTAGTCGGCTGGCCGCCCGGCGCGCAGGCACCGGACGAGGTCGGCCGCGGTGGTCAGCGACAGCGCGAGCCCTTCGCCGGTGAGCGCGTCGACGTAGCCAGCCGCGTCCCCGGCGAGCAGTACCCGGCCCGCCACCCGGCCCGTGGTCCGCTGCCGCAGCGGCCCGGCGCCGAGGACCCGGGAGACCGGTCGAGCGCCGGCCAGCCGTGCCGCCAGCTCGGGGAAGGCGGCGAGCTGCTCGGTGAAACCGCCCCGCACCGACGACAGGATCGCGACGCCGATCGTGTCCGGCGCCACGGGTGTCACGTACGCCTCGGACCGCCGCGCCCATGTCACTTCCACCGAGGCGCAGGCCGGGGCGAGTGCGTAGTGGCGGCGCAGGCCCCACCGCGGCGTCGGCGTCGTGCGCCGGGCGGTGAGACCGACGAGGTCGCGGATCGCGGAGTGCAGCCCGTCGGCGGCGACGAGGTAGCGCGCCCGCAGGGCGCCCGCCCGCACGTGGTCGTCGTACTGCGTGATGTCGGTGACCGCGGCGGCGAGCACCGGCACCCCGGCGCGGCCGATCGCCGCGCACAGCGTGTCGTGTAGCTGGGTGCGGCGGACCCCGCGTCCGGTGCCGTTGCGGAACGGCGCGTGCGCGACCGTGTCACCCTGCCGGTAGGTGATGCCGTCGATCGGATGTCCCGGCGGGTCCACGCCGAGCGCGGCGAGTGCGGCCACGGCGCCGGGCATCAGCCCTTCCCCGCAGGCCTTGTCGAGCACGCCGGACCGCCTCTCGCAGACCACCACGTCCATGCCCGCTCGTGCGCAGCCCAGCGCGACCGCGAGGCCGGCGGGTCCGCCACCGGCCACGACGACGTCGTGCATCCGGTCAGGCATGCACGGACCGCAGTGCGTCGTCCTCCGCGCGGATCCGCACCGTCAGCAGGCCCGCGTTCAGCACGGTGAACACGATGGCGGTCACCCACGCGTCGTGCACCAGCGGCAGGGCGAACCCCTCCACCACGACCGCGACGTAGTTCGGGTGCTGGAACAGGCGGTAGGGGCCGCCGGTCACGCGGGGCAGCCCGGGAACGACGACGATGCGGGTGTTCCACTGGTGCCCGAGCGTCCGGATGCACCACCACCGCAGCGCCTGCGACGCGACGACCAGCACGAGCATCGGCCAGCCGAGCGCGGACGTGAAATCCCGGTCCGCCAGCCACACCTCGAGCAGGCACCCGGCCAGCAGCCCGGTGTGCAGCACGACCATGAACGGGTAGTGCCCGAAGCCGGTCTCGCGCCCGCCACGGGCGAGGCTCCACGCCATGTTGCGCTTGGCGACGACCAGTTCGGCCAGCCGCTCCACCGCGACCAGCCCCACCAGCACCGAGTACCACGCCTGGCTCACCATCGCAGCAACACCAGCTCGGCGCAGAAACCCGGGCCCATCGCCATCACCACGCCCCAGTCGCCGGGGGAGGCGGGTCTGCTCGCGAGCGTGTCGGCGAAGACGTGCAACACGGACGCGGAGGACAGGTTGCCGATCTCGTGCAGGGAACGCCACGTGATCGCGAGGTCGTCCTCGTCGAGGCCGAGTACCGACTGGATGGCCTCGATGACCTTCGGGCCACCGGGGTGGCAGATCCAGCGTGCGATGTCGCCGATCTCCAGACCGTGCGGGGCCAGCAGGCGTTTCACGTCGTCGGCGAGGTGGGTGCGTACCAGGTCGGGCACTTCCGCCCCCAGCACGACTTTCAGGCCACTGCTGCCGACGTCCCAGCCCATGGCGCGCTCGGAGTTCGCGTACAGGTGGCTCAGCGAG
Organism: Actinophytocola sp.; assembly: GCF_049647105.1. Classification (GTDB taxonomy): domain Bacteria; phylum Actinomycetota; class Actinomycetes; order Mycobacteriales; family Pseudonocardiaceae; genus Actinophytocola. Next base: position 25,871 of record NZ_JBARWZ010000052.1, on the reverse strand, counting down.
TCCACCACCTGTGGCCCCGATGCCGCGGCCGGGTGGTCCGTGCCGACGGCGACGACCGCGGCCGCGCCGTCGCCGAACAGGCCGGCGGCGATCATGTTGGCCGCGCTGGGATCCTGCCGCTGCACGGTGAGCGAGCAGAGCTCGACCGACACCAGCATCGCCACCGAGGTCGGCCAGCCGCGCAGGAAGTCGTGCAACCGCGCGACACCCGCCGCGCCCGCGAGACAGCCGAGGCCGATGATCGGGATCCGCTTCACGTCCGGCCGCATGCCGATGCGTGCCGCGATCCGCGCGTCGAGGGAGGGGACCACGATGCCGGTGACCGTAGTGGACACCACAAGATCCACATCGGACGGTCGCAGGCCGGCGGCGGCGAGCGCGGCCAGCGCGGCATCGCAGCCGAGATCCACCGCGACGGAAAGGAAAGCGTCGTTCGCCGCGGTGAACCCGTCGAGCTCGTCGTATCGTTCGATGGGCAGCGCCAGGTGTCGCGTGCCGACGCGGGCGCTGCGGTGGAACCGATCGGCCACCGCACGCGCGGTGGAGTCGGGAAGGCACAGCCGTGCGAACAGGTCCGTGAGCCGTGCCTGTGAATAGCGATGCGGCGGAAGCACCCCGCGTACCGCCGAAATTGTCGTCACCACGTCCACGGTACGGCTTCCGCTTACACTCGGCAGATGATCGGCGCGGCGGTCAAGAAGGCGACGTGGCCGGGGCTGCTGCGTGGTCTCGCGGGTGCGTGCCATCCCTTGCCCAGCATGGCGGTGACGGTGGTGGCCGTGCTCCTGGGGGTGGGCGCCGGGCTCGACGGACCGGGCCTGGTCCTGCTCGGCGCGGCGGTGCTCACCGGCCAGTTGTCGATCGGCTGGTCCAACGACTGGGTGGACGCGGCACGGGACCGTGCCACCGGCCGTGTGGACAAGCCCGCGGCCGCCGGGCGCGTCCCGGTGCGTGCCGTCGCGGTGGCGGCGGTCGCCGCCTCGGTGGCCACGGTGGTGTTGTCGCTCCTACTCGGATGGCTCGCAGGCGTCGCGCTGCTGCTCGGCGTCGCGGCGGGCTGGGCGTACAACCTCGGTCTCAAGGCCACGATCTGGTCCGGTGCCACCTATCTGTTCGCCTTCGCCGCGCTGCCGGTCGGCGTGTACGCGGCGGCGCCGGGGGAGCCGTGGCCACCGTGGTGGGTGCCGGTCGTCAGCGCGCTGCTCGGGTTCGGGGCGCACTTCGCCAATGTCCTCCCGGATCTGCGTGCGGACGCCGAGACGGGCGTGCGCGGGCTCCCGCACCGTCTCGGCCCGCGCAACGGTGTGCTCGTCATGGCCGCCGCACTGGCCACCGCGTCAGTCACGCTCGGCCTCGCACCCGATGGAGCCTCGGTCCGCTACACGGTGACGGTCGTGACGGCCGGGATCGTGTTGGTCGCGGCCACCGCCGTGGCCGCGGTCCTGGCCCCGAGGAGCCCGCTCGCGTTCCGGCTCACCGTCGCGCTCGCGGTCCTGGACGTGGTGCTGCTGATCGCCGTCACCATCTGAGCGGCGCAACCGACACTGAATCTCTGTCGCCAGTACGTGCACGCTACGATGCGTGCGTGACGACCATGAATGGCCTGCGCCTTATCAGGCCGCGCTGACCTGGGCGTAAGCCGGCACAGTCAGCGTGGCGGAGGCCCGTTGTGCCGGTGACCTGTCAGACAGGTGGACAGCGTGCTCGCTGCGGGCGCCCCACCTGGTGGACATCACATTCCCGCGTTCCGCGATGAGGTTGAGAGATGCACGTGCAGGAGAACACCGCTCCCGACGGCCGTACCGAGCCCGAGGGGTACGACCCGCATTCGATCGTCGAGAAGTGGCTGCGGGTGTGGCGCGAGCGGCACGTGTTCGAGGCGCGCGGCCTCACGAAGGACGATGGTGACGACCGGCCGCGCTCGTACGTGGTCAGCATGTACCCGTACCCGTCGGGCGACCTGCACATGGGGCACGGCGAGGTGTACTCGATCAGCGACGCCATCGCGCGGTTCGACCGGCTGCGCGGGAACAACGTGCTGACCCCGATCGGGTGGGACTCGTTCGGGCTGCCCGCGGAGAACGCGGCGTTCAAGCGGAACCTGGACCCGCGCGACTGGACCTACGCCAACATCGACGTGCAGGCCGAGTCGTTCGAGCGGCTGGGGGTCTCGTTCGACTGGCGGACCCGGTTGCACACCTCCGACCCCGAGTACTACCGGTGGAACCAGTGGCTGTTCCTGCGCATGTTCGAGAAGGGCCTGGCGACCCGCAGGGCCTCGCCGGTCAACTGGTGCCCCAACGACAACACGGTGCTGGCCAACGAGCAGGTCATCCAGGGCAAGTGCGAGCGCTGCGGCGCCGAGGTCGTGCAGCGTGAGCTGACCCAGTGGTTCTTCCGCACCACGGCCTACGCACAGCGGCTGCTGGACGACATGGCGCAGCTCGAGGGCCGCTGGCCCGACGACGTGCTGACCATGCAGCGCAACTGGATCGGCCGCTCCGAGGGCGCCCACATCGACTTCCGTATCGAGGGCCGGGACGAGCCGGTGCGGGTGTTCAGCACCCGGCCGGACACCCTGTACGGCGCGACGTTCTTCGTGGTGGCCGCGGACGCGAAGCTGGCGGACGAACTGTGCGCACCGGAGCAGCGGGAGGCGTTCGAGGCCTACCGCAGGCAGGTGGGTACCCAGACCGACATCGAGCGGCTGGCCGCCGACCGGCCCAAGACGGGCGTACCGCTTGGCCGGTACGCGATCAACCCGCTCAACGGCGAGCGGATGCCGATCTACGCCGCGGACTACGTGCTGTCCGGGTACGGCACCGGCGCGATCATGGCGGTGCCCGCGCACGACCAGCGCGACCTGGACTTCGCGAAGGCCATGGGCCTGCCGGTGCGGGTCGTCGTGGACACCGGCGAGGCGGACCCGGCGGAGACCGGGGTCGCCACGTCGGGCGACGGTGTGCTGGTCAACTCCGGTGAGTTCGACGGCCTGCGCAAGGACGCGGCGATCGCGGCCACCGCCGAGAAGCTGACCCGGGACGGCGTCGGCGAGACCACCGTGGTCTACCGCCTGCGTGACTGGCTGCTGTCCCGGCAGCGGTACTGGGGCACGCCGATCCCGATCGTGCACTGCCCCGCGTGCGGCGAGGTCGCGGTGCCCGACGACGAGCTGCCCGTGAAGCTGCCCGAGTCCGGCTACGAGCTGCGCCCCTCGGGTGGCATCTCGCCGCTGGCCAGCGCGACCGAGTGGGTCAACGTGGCGTGCCCGTCCTGCGGCGGCGCCGCCAAGCGGGACACCGACACGATGGACACCTTCGTCGACTCGTCCTGGTACTACCTGCGCTACCCGAACCCGGACTACACCGACGGCCCGTTCGACCCGGAGGGCGTCCGCCGCTGGCTGCCGGTGGACCACTACGTCGGCGGCAAGGAACACGCCACCGGCCACCTCATGTACGCGCGGTTCATCACCAAGGTCTTCCACGACCTTGGCATGGTCCCGTTCGTCGAGCCGTTCACGCGGCTGACGAACCAGGGCCAGGTCATCATGAACGGCAAGGCCATGAGCAAGACCCTGGGCAACCTGGTCAACCTGCAGGAGCAGCTGGGCGAGTTCGGCCCGGACGCGGTGCGCCTGACCATGCTGTTCGCCGGCCCGCCAGAGGAGGACATCGACTGGGCGGACGTCTCGCCGACCGGGTCGGTGAAGTGGCTGGCGCGTGTGTGGCGGCTGGCGGGCGACCTCGACCCGGCGAGCAAGGACGTCGACCTGGCCACCGGTGACCTGGCCACCCGCCAGGGCGTTCACCGCCTGGTCGACGAGACCACCCGGCTGATGGAGGGCACCCGCCTCAACGTGGCCGTGGCCCGCCTGATGGAGCTGACCTCCCTGCTGCGCAAGGCCGTGGACAGCGGCCCCGGCGCGGCCGACCCGGCGGTCCGCGAAGGCACAGAAGCGCTGGCCCGCATGCTGTCCTGCTTCGCGCCGTTCACCGCGGAGGAGGCATGGGCACGCCTTGGCCGCGACGCGTCCGTCATCGAGTACGGCTGGCCGATGGCCGACCCCGCGCTCGTCGCCCAGGAGACGGTCACCTGCGTCGTGCAGGTCGCGGGCAAGGTTCGCGACCGCCTGGAGGTGGCCCCGGACATCTCCGAGGACGAGCTGCGCGCACTGGCGCTGGCGTCGGAGAAGGTGACCACCGCCCTGCGCGGCGCGGACATCCAGACCGTCATCGTGCGGGCACCGCGCCTGGTCAACATCGTCCCGCGAAAGCAGTAACCGCCAGGCATGGATCCACACTGTCCGGCGCGCGAAAGTCGTCGATGGTCCGTCCACCTGGCCGGTTGGGCACACGCCTGTCCGGTCCAACGGCGCTGCCCGGTTCGTCGCATATCGCTTTGGGCCGGGATGTGGTACTGACCGGCCCTACAGCCAGTCGTGTTCACGGGCGTAGCGGGCGGCTTCGTGGCGGGTCTTCGTCTGCGTCTTCTGCATCGCGTTCGAGAGGTAGTTGCGCACGGTGCCTTGGGCAAGGTGGAGCTGCGCGGCGATGTCGGCGACCGAGTAGCCCTCCCTGGTCGCGCGCAGGACGTCGATCTCGCGGTCGGTGAGTGGGCAGTCGTCGACGACCGCCAGCGCCGACACGTCCGGGTCGATCCACCGCTTGCCCCGGTGGAGGGTGGCGATGACCGTCGTGATGTGCGCAGGCTCGGCGGACTTGCTGACGAAGCCCTGTACGCCGAGCCTGAGTGCCTTGCGGAGCACACCGGGTCGCGCGTGGCGGGTCAGCATGAGGATCACCTGGTCCGGCCGGGCACGGCGAATCTCCGCGACCGCGGCCAGACCGTCCACATTGGGCATCTCCAGGTCGATGACGAGCACGTCCGGCCGGTGCTGGAGTGTGGCCCGCACGGCTTCCTCGCCGTCCTCTGCCTCGGCCAGTACGGCGATGTCGCCCTCCAGCGGGAGCAACGCGGCAAGTGCCTTGCGCAGCAGGACTTCGTCGTCGGCGAGCACCACGGTGGTCATCGAGACCCCCGAGCTTCCTCGGTGCGCAGGTGCGGGAACGTCGCCGCGGTCTGAAACTGGCCGTCCTCTTGTGACACCATGAGTTCGCCTCCGTCGCTCGCCACCCGGTCCCGGAGAGTGGAGAGTCCGCTCAGCTCCGGCAGCGGCTCGCGCCGCGCGCCGTCGTTGACGATGACTATGCCCGCCCCCGACAGTGTGATCCGCACCTGCCCGGCCTGCGCGTGCCGCAGGATGTTGGTCGTCGTCTCGCGGAGGACCTGGCCGAGGAGCTCGCTCGCGCGGGCGTCGACCTCGGCCTCGCGGACGACGCGGACCCGGATTCCCGCGGCCTCGAAGAGGTTCTTCGCGTTCTCGAGCTCCGCGGACAGGTTGAGCCGCCGCTGCGCGTATGCGAGTTCCCTGGTCTGCTTGATGGTGTCGCCGACGAGTGCACGGATCTCCCGCAGCTCCTCCTCCGCGCGGTCCGCGTCCGTGCGCACCAGCTTCTCGGCGAGCGCGGTCTTCAGCTTCACCACGTGGAGTGTGTGGCCCTGGATGTCGTGCAGCTCGCTGGCGAACCGGATACGTTCCCTGGCAACGGCCAGCTCCGCCTCGCGTTCCCGCGCCTCCTCCACCTCCGCCATGAGGTTGTAGAACGCCTGGTTGGCGAACATGAAGGCAATCGACACCACGGCGACACCCGCGGGGACGAAGACGTAGTCGAGCAGAACGCCGCGAATGTCCTCTTGCGACACCAGCAACCTCGTCGCGCCCACCCCGGCGACGAAGGCGACCAGCCCGAGGGCCGCCACGATCCGGTGGTGCGGCAGCTGCGGCACGATCATGGGACCCACGACAGTGAGGCCATAGAACGCCGTCGTGCTGTCGGCCACCAGTACGCCGAACACCCACACCGCCGCGGTGACGGCAAGGCAGGGGAGCGCCACGCCGGAGAGGGTCTTCTCCTTCCACCGCACGATAGCCACCGCGGCCGCCGCCACGCCCGTGACAAGGACGGCGGCGTCCCACCAGGTTGTGGCGTCGCCCATCATCAGCAGCGCCCCGACCGGAACGAGGACAGCCAGCTGCGTGCCGACGTTCAGCCTGCGCAGCCGTCCCCGTGTCGCCTCGGCGCGCGCGGCCAGCGTGCGCGGTGAGCCGGTGTCCAATGCGGTTCTCCATGGTCGACATGGTCGATCAGCGGATTCCTGACCAGTATCGTTCGGAACCCGTGGTGGTACCAGTGACGCCACGTCATGTCTTCGTCGAGGAGACGTCATCGCGAAGTGGTGACGTGGTCGCACTGCCGGACCGGCGCCGTTGCGACTGGAATCAGTGCCATGACCTCCACGCCAGTCATCGAAGTCGAACGGTTGAACCTCACCTACGGCGACTTCCACGCCGTCCGGGATCTGTCCTTCCAGGTTCGTCGCGGAGAGCTCTACGCGTTGCTCGCACGAACGGGGCGGGGAAGACCTCGACCCTGAGCTGGGTCGTCGTCGCCATCGCGCTCGCGTCCCGGCCGTTCCGCTGGGAACCACCAACACTCTGGAGTGACTCATGCGCAACCTTCGTACGGCCTGCGTGCTCGCCGCCGCCATCGCGCTGACCGGCGCGCTGGCCGGCCCGGCGGCCGCGGCGGCACCACCCGCCACCGGCAGCGACCCGATCACGCACGAGCAGAACGACCGGGTCCCGGAGGGTGGGGCCTGGACGCAGCACTACTTCCCGTCCTCGGACGGTTCCGGCGCCGAACTGCACGCCGATGTCCTGCTGCCAGAGGACCTGCCCGACGGCGAGAAGGTGCCGGTCATCCTGTCGGTCGGCCCGTACTTCTCGCATGCGGGAGACCTGGCGCCCAAGGACTGGACGCACACCGGGCCCTCCGACCGCTTCGACGAGTTCATCGAGGGCACCGACCTCTTCGCCCGCGGCTACGCCTTCGTCCGGGTCGACCTGCGCGGCTTCGGCGGCTCCACCGGTTGTCTCGACTTCGTCGGCGACGGCGAGCAGGCCGACGTCAAGGCGGCGATCGACTGGGCCGCGAGCCAGCCGTGGTCGACCGGCGCCGTGGGCATGTACGGCAAGTCCTACGACGCCATCACCGGTCTGGTCGGCAACAACCTGAACCAGGACGCGCTCAAGGCCGTCGTCGCGCAGGAACCCATCTGGGACCCGTACCGGGACATCCGCTCGAACGGTGTGCCCCGCACGACCATCGTCGGCATCTCGACCTTCTACAACGGGCTCGTCATGATGCCCCAGTTGCCGGACGACGACGCCCGTTACCTGGCCAACTCCAGGTACGAGGAGACCCATCTGGAATGCCTCGCGGACAACATCGCCGGGTACCAGACCGCCGATCAGGAGTCGGAGTACTGGCAGACCCGTGACCTCGCGAAGCGGGCCGAGGGCACCGACACGCCGCTGTTGTTCACCCAGGGCTTCCTCGAGTGGAACACCGAGCCCGAGGGAATGCAGGAGTACCTCGACAACCACGAGGGTCCCGAGCGCGGGTGGCTTGGTCCGTGGGATCACGTGCGCGGTGACGACGTCCTCGCGGACGGGCGGCTCGCCATGGGCCGCACGGGTTGGTACGAGGAGACAATGTCCTTCTACGACCAGTACCTCAAGGGCATCGAGCCGTCGGTCGAGTACCCGGCCTACGCCATCCAGGACAGCACCGGCACCTGGCGCGCCCAGGACACGTGGCCGGTCGTGGAGCGATCCGCCGCGCTGCGGCTCGATGGTGGGTCCTATGTGGACCACGGAGGAGAGGCCGAGAGCAGGGCGAGCTTCTTCCAGAGGTCCGAGCCGCTGAAGAAGGCCACGCGGATCACCGGCACGCCGAAGCTCTCCGTGAACGCCAAGGGAAACGGCAACGTCATGGTGAAGCTGTACGACGTCGCCCCGGACGGCAAGGCCGTCATGTTCGACGAGCAGGTCTCGGTACTCAGCTCGGGCAGGACGGCCTTCGACCTCAGGTCGGCCGACTGGACCCTGGCGGCGGGGCATGTCCTGGCCGTCGAGATCGGCACCATCCAGGCCGGCCCGCACAGCGACTGGATCGACACGCCCTCCCGCGAGACGATCAAGGTCAGGGACGCGCGGCTCGACCTGGCTCTGGACGACCCGGCCGATGACACCGCGACCGAAGGCGCCAGGGCGCCGTACCTGGACGACTACCTCGGCCTGTACGGGGTGGAACTGCCCGCCGGTCCGGCCACGTTCACGGTGCCGGCCGTTCGCTGACCCGGTACCCGCCCGGCCCCACCGCTCCCAACGGAACGGTGGGGCCGGGCGGCGACGTGCTGGTGGCGGGTCCGGGAGCCACCCAGGCATATATGGGATTAATGGTACAAAATGGGCGAGTAAATCCCGCTTTACCTTTTTGTCGTGCTGTCGCAGTGTGGAGCTAAACCGCAGGTCAGCCGGTGTATCGGGGGTCACTGTCGACAGGTAAGGTCAGGCTCAGTTAACTTCTGCGTGGTTGGAGAAGTTTCTGGAGGTCGTCATGTTGTTCAGCGCGTTGCTCATCGGGCTGCGTGAAGGGCTCGAGGCCGCGCTGGTGGTCAGCATCCTCATCGCGTTCCTGGTGAAGTCGGAGCAGCGGTCGTCGCTGAAGTGGGTGTGGGGCGGGGTGGCGGCGGCGCTGTTGATCTGTGTGGCGATCGGCACCTTCGTCGCGTACACGATCGGTGAGCTGCGGTTCGAGCAGCAGGAGATCGTCGGTGGGTCGCTGTCGATCGTGGCGGTCGGGTTCGTCACCTGGATGATCTTCTGGATGCGGGCGACGGCCCGCACGCTCGCGAAGGAGCTGCGCGGGAAGCTGTCCGACGCGCTCGCGGTCGGGCCGGTGGCGGTCGCGGTGATGGCGCTGCTCGCGGTCGGTCGCGAGGGCCTGGAGACGATGGCGTTCTTCTACGCGAACGTGCGCACGGCCGAGCGTGGCACGCACCAGCCGTTGATCGGGTTCATCGTCGGCATCCTCATCGCGGTCGTCCTCGGCTGGCTCATCTACCGCGGTGCGATCACGTTCAACCTCGGCAAGTTCTTCAACTACACCGGTGTGCTGCTGGTGTTCGTCGCGGCGGGCATCCTCGCCTACGGCCTGCACGACCTGCAGGAAGCGCGTGTGCTGCCGGGCCTGAACACGCTCGCGTTCGACTTGTCCGGCCCGCTGCCGGAGGACTCCTGGTACGGCGCCCTGCTGAAGGGCCTGTTCAACTACTCCGCCCAGACCACGGTCCTGCAGGCCGTCGTGTGGGTTCTCTACGTGGCGGTCGTGCTGACCGTCTTCCTGTGGCCGCGCAAGGAACAACCGGCGCCGGTCTCTTCCGTCCCATCCGCAGTCCCCGTCAAGGAGAACTCGTGATTTCGACCCGTACGGCGGTCGTCGTAACCCTCGCGGCCGTCGTGTTGACCGGTTGTGGCACCGCGACACCGTCCGAGAAGTCCGGTGGCGCCATCGCCGTGTCCGCCAGTGACGACAAGTGCGAGGTGGCTCGCGGCACCGCCGACGCGGGCACGATCACCTTCGAGGTGACCAACAAGGGCAGCCGTGTCACCGAGTTCTACCTGTACGCCGAGGGCGACCGGATCATGGGCGAGGTCGAGAACGTCACGCCCGGCCTGACCCGGCGGCTGATCATCGAGGTCACCGACTCCGGCAAGTACGAGACGGCGTGCAAGCCGGGCATGCAGGGCAAGGGCATCCGCGACGCGTTCACCGTGACCGGCGACGCGAAGAAGTCCACCGACGAGAATGAGCAGCTCGCCGAGGCAACGAAGAGCTACCAGCGCTACGTGAACTCGCAGGCCGGTGCGCTGGTGGACAAGACGAAGGAGTTCACGACCGCCGTCAAGGACGGCGACGTCGACAAGGCCAAGGCGCTGTTCCCGGTGTCGCGCATCTACTGGGAGCGCATCGAGCCGGTGGCGGAGAGCTTCGGTGACCTCGACCCCAAGGTCGACGGCCGCGAGGACGCGCTCGACCCCGGCATGGCATTCACCGGCTACCACCGCCTCGAGAAGGACCTGTGGACCACGGGCCTGCAGCCCGACTCGAACGCGATCGCCGACCAGCTGCAGTCCGACATCGAGGACCTCGCGGCGCGGGCCAAGACGGTGGAGCTGACGCCACTGCAGCTGGCCAACGGCGCGAAGGAACTGCTGGACGAGGTCGCGACGGGCAAGATCACCGGCGAGGAGGACCGCTACTCCCACACCGACCTGTGGGACTTCCGGTCCAACGTGGACGGTTCCCAGGCGGCGATCGCGGCACTGCGCCCGGTGATCGAGGACCGCGACCCGAAGCTCCTGACCACACTGGACGAGCGGTTCGCGGCGGTCGACGCCGTGCTGGAGAAGCACCGCGCCGGCGACGGTTTCAAGCTGTACACGGAGCTGACACCGGCCGACATCAAGGAGATGTCGGAGGCCGTCGACGCACTTGGTGAGCCGATCAGCCAGGTGGCCGAGGTGGTGGCGGGCCAGTGACCGAGCCGGGGAAACTGTCGAGGCGCAGGCTCCTCGGTGTGGTCGGCGCCGGCGCGGCGGTGGCCGGTGCCGGCGCCGCCGCGGGTGCGCTGACGGCTCAGGCCCTGTCGGGTGACCCGGTGACCACGACGTCGGGGGCGGCCGATGCGGTCCCGTTCCACGGCCGCCACCAGGCCGGGATCATCACCCCGGCCCAGGACCGCATGCACTTCGTGGCACTGGACGTGCGGACCGACGATCGCGCCGAACTGGTGGAACTGCTCAAGGACTGGACCAGAGCCGCCGAACGCATGACCCGGGGGCTCGAAGCCAAGCCGGACGGGGCGGTGGGCGGTCTCCCGGAGGCGGCGCCGGCGGACACGGGCGAGGCGCTGGACCTCCCGGCATCGGCCCTGACACTGACGATCGGCTTCGGCGCGTCCCTCTTCGACAACCGCTTCGGGCTGGCTGATCAGCTACCGCCCGCGCTGGCCCCGCTCCCGGCCTTCCCGCTGGACGACCTCGATCCGGCGCGGTCCGACGGCGACATCTGCCTGCAGGCCTGCGCGAACGACCCCCAGGTGGCGGTGCACGCGATCCGCAACCTGGTCCGGCTCGGCTTCGGCAAGGTGGCGGTCCGCTGGTCCCAGCTGGGTTTCGGGCGCACGTCGTCCACGTCGAAGACCCAGGCCACCCCGAGAAACCTGTTCGGCTTCAAGGACGGCACGAGAAACCTGAAGGCCGAGGAACCGGACGCCCTGGCCGAACACGTCTGGGTGGGGAAGGCCGACGGCCCGGACTGGCTGGTGGACGGTACCTACCTGGTCGCGAGACGCATCCGCATGCACATCGAGATCTGGGACCGCACCCCGCTCGCGGAACAGGAACTGATCGTCGGCCGCACGAAGGGCGTGGGTGCCCCGCTCGGCCAGGTGGCGGAGTTCGACGAACCGGACCTGCACGTACGCGGCGAAGGCGGCATCCCCGTGATCGCGGAGGACGCCCACATCCGCCTGGCGTCGGCGGAGCAGCTCAAGGGGGTCCGGATCCTCCGCCGAGGCTACAACTTCACCGACGGCACCGACGGTCTCGGACACCTCGACGCGGGGCTGTTCTTCGTGTGCTTCAACAAGGACTCCCCCACCCAGTTCGTCCCGATGCAGAAGGCACTGTCCTCGAAGGACTCCATGATGGAATACCTGGAGCACACCGGCTCAGGCCTTTTCGCGGTGCCACCCGGCGTGTCGGAGAACGGTCATTGGGGCGAAACCCTGTTCCACTCTTAGACAATCGCGGTCGATCTGCCGCAGGGGGCTCCGCTCACGACTGCGAGTGTCCCTCTGTCACTGCGTCCGGGGTGTTCGTGGGCGGCCACGGGCCGGTGAGGAGTTGCCTGGCGTCGGTGACGATGTACTCCAGGCAGGTCTCGCGAGGATCGGTGAAGTCCTCATTCCAGTCTTCATACCCACACACCGAGCTGATCAGCGGCAGTAATGCGGGAGAGTGCCCCAGCTTCTCCCAGCCTTCTATCCAGATGAGTCGCCCGCCCTCTTCGGGTGGAAGGCTGCCGTCGACGATGAGACGGCACCACCAGCGGACGAGTTCCCAACGGGCCTGTGTCGGATTGTCGGGCAGTGATGGGGCGAGTTCGAGTTCGTGGATGACCTGATCGAACAGGTCGTGGGCCTCGGCCTCTTCGTTGCGGTTGAGCCCGGCCAGCCGGCGGAGGGCGGGCGTGTCGAGGTCGGCCATCAACGCGTCGAGGGCCATCTGGATCAGCTGATCCGACCCGACTGTGTAACCAAGCCTCTCGCGGATGGCGGCCCTGGTAAGGCGCTGGAGGTGGTCCATGCGCGCCAGGATGTCACCCCGGACAAGAGGGGGACCAGCTCATTTCGCTCTCGTACCGGTGGCAGGATCGATGACCATGACCGCTCCACGCGAGGGGCGCGCTTGGTGAGCCCGGTCAGCGGCGGCCGGTGGTCAGGATGACGAGGAACTGGCCGCCGCCCGGTTCGACGGCGGCGGTCACCGGCAGTCCTGGTACCAGTCGGGAGAACCGGTCCACGAGCCAGTCGGCCGCTTCCTGGGCGTCCTGTTTGGTCGGGCAGCGGGCCACCATCTCGCGGCCGCCCTTGCGCTCCAGCCTGCCGGCGACAGTGATCAGCGGTGCGGGTTCGGCCACGTGCAGGCGGTCCGGCCAGGCGATGACCACCTTGACCGCGCCCTTGCGGGTGTTGCACCCTCGGTGCGCGAGCCGCTCGGCGACCTTGGCCTTCCGGTCGGCGGTCCGGCTGTCGACGCTGGGCCCTCTTGGGTCGTTCACCGACATGTCGGGGTCGACCGGTTCGTCGCACACCCAGCATCGCCAGCCGTCGCGCTCGGCCACATCATCGAGGAGACTCACCCTGGCAACCTACTGCCCGGCCGCCATCCTGTCCCGGTCGGCTGTGCCCCTACCGGGGTGGCTGGAAGCCGCCCGTCTTGTGCTCGAGGAGTTCGGCCAGCCGTAGTGGGGTGCGGTCCTCGAACATCGGGCCGATGAGCTGTATCCCGACCGGCAGGCCGTCGGGGGACCGGCCCGTGGGCTCCTTGACCGTCATGGGAATGCCGAGCAGCGGCCGGTCCTCGCCACGCGCGCGTGCCTGGTCGGCACGGTGCGCGGCGGCCCGCGCACGGTCGAAGTCCGGCACACAGATCGCGTTGATCACCTCGTCGTCACGCTCGATACGGGCAATCGCCTCATCGGTCAGTTCCACCGAGGTCACCGCGCCGGCACGCAACGCGGCTACGAGCTTCTCGGCCGGCTGAAAGCTCCACTCCATGAATCCGACGCTATCGACCTGCCACAGAGGACACGAAATTCCGGTTCACGCAACAGCAATCCATCCACACAGGCCATGAAAAGCCGCGTCGCGCAACAGGACGGACGTCTCAGTTCGCCATCCCTTGCCCATCGCGCGGGTTGGCGTGCCGCGATCACTCCGGGTCGGGAGTGCAGACGGTCAGGAACGACTTCTGGTTCTCGCGGCGGACGTCCGATGCCTCCAGCCAGCCGCGCTGGCCGAACAGGTAGCTCCCGGACGGGTGCTGGGCCGACTCGCGCAGCACCTGGGCGACGTCGACCCTGGCACCGTACGCCTCCGGTCCGTCAACGGAGAAGGCGATCGAGCCTGCCCTGGTCCAGTCGTAGTCCGCAGGCAGTGGTTTCTGGACCTGGAGAGGACCAAGGGTGTCCGGGGGCGTTGCCCCGGGCACCCTCAGAAGGTCCATGCGCTCCACCAGCACTCCCGGCTTCGGCGCGGTCCACACCTGCTCCGTGCTCTCCCGCGTGCCGGAGTCGAAGATCAATGTCAGGCCGGTGACGCCGTGGCACGGGGTGCCCGTCCACAGTTTCAGTACGCCGTCCTCGACGCGGAACCCGGCCGCCGGTGGCAGCGACGGCGCGTACTGGGCCTTGGTGTCGCATGCCACGGTTACCGCCACCACGAGTAGGGCAGCGCAGGCGACACGCGACCACCTAACGATATCCGCCATCGGAAAGTCCCGCGTCGTCCTCGGTCTCGTTGCCGCCGGTCGCCCGCTCCCACGCATAGGAGGCGAGGAAGCCCGTGTAGCCTTCCCGCGCCCATTGCTGGGAGTGGCGCTCCTCGTGGTGCAGCAGCCGGTCCATGTCGAGAGCGCCTCGGTACGGGCCGTCATCGCCTTCGTACCACGCATGGCCCGACTTCGCCGCCTCGCGAAGCTGTTGCGCCGGATCCTGCGGGTCGTCGATGTTCAGCATGAACGTGTCGCCCCAGGTGGTTCCGCCCTGTTGGCTGAACTGGTCCTGGATGAGGTTCCCTCCCAGGCCCATCATCATGCCGTTCGGAGTGGTCACCAGCCGTCCACCGTTGCCGTGCACGAACCCCACATCATCGTCGTAGCTCCAGGAGTTCTCCCGCTGCCGATCGGTGATCCGCCGCAGCTCCTCGGAGCCGTACGGGGTCGGACCGAAGTCGGTCGCTTCGCCTTCGGTGCCGTAGTCGGTGCCCGCGTTCATGATGTAGGTCATCCGCACCGCCGAGGCGGCGTCGTCCCCGCTGATGTCGGTCGGCATCAGGAAGTACGACTTGAAGGTCCCGTCGCCGTCCTCGTCCTCGCGGATCTCCTCCATCCCGTCGAGGATCTCGAAGTCCTCCGGCGTGATGTGGTGTTCGGCGGCGATTTCCTTGATCGTGTCGATCGACACGCCCCGGCGCACGGCGTTCTCGAGCCACTGCCGGTAGTGGCCGGACACGGGCGGCCCGGTCAGCAGGCCGGCGTCACGCAGCGACTGCTCCATCTCGGCCACCTGGGCGTCGATCTCCCCACCCTGCCTGGCGTCCGCGAGGGTGTTCGCTCCGTGATCGCTGATCTTGCGGTCCTGCGCGAGTTGCATCACCCTGGCGAGGGCGGCGTCGATGTTGTTCGCCGTGGCGAGTATCGCCTTGGTCTCCTGCGCCAGCTGCTTCCTGATGGTTTCGCGGTGCCGTTGGGTCTCGGCCTGGTCTTCGGCCTCGAACCGCGACCTCGGCGGGGGGTCGGCCGGCTTGTTGTCCACGATCGCGCCGTCGTTGGCAATGCGGAACTGGTAGGTGTCAGCGAGGGAGTCGTTGTTGGCGACCCGGTTCTTCAGGGCGGACACGTCGTCCGACGCGTCCTTCATGGCGCGTTCGACGGCGGACAGCTCCGCGACCAGGATCTCGGCATTGTTCCGGGTGTCGCCGAGCGAACCACGTGCGCGCTCTCCCGCAACGCCGTGCCAGCCAGGCAGTTTCCCGGCGTCATCGAGCTCGTCCTGCAGCCCGATGAGTTTGTCCCGCCGCCCACGCAGGTTGGTGGCTGACGTGTCGAGCGCCTCCGCGTCCCATGTGCGGACGTCATCGTAGCCGACAGTCATTTCCGGAAAGCCCTTTCCGCATCGCCCTCATTCTCGGCATACGCCTTCGCGGACGACGTGACCGATTCGCTCCACAGGTCGATCTCGCCCGACCACCCGTTCGCGCGCTCATTGAACGTCGACGCCAGGGTGGGCGCGTTCTTCGCGGCATCCCCACCTGGCAATGCCACCGCGATCGCGTCCAAGCCGGTACCCGGGCTCACCGCCCTGGCCTGGTCCGCGGCAGATCCCGCAGCGGCGGCGGCATCCCGCAGCTGACCGAGCTCAACCTCGTATCCGCTCACAGCCCGTGACCTCCACCCCTGGATCGGTCAGCCGCACTGTACGGGAGTCCGTGCCCGTGCACGCCCGGTTCGTGCGAACGCGGGCCTGCCCGGTGGATCGGTGTGCGACCGCAGTTAAACCGGTGCGCGATCGGCGGGAGAGAACCTGAGGTGGCAACACCGGTCCCGCTGTCGCGAGTCCGAGGGTTGCCGGGTCCGCGTGACCGGTTCGTCGGGGACCGAACGCGTCAGCGGTGAACCACTGCGCGAAAGCCGTTCGTCAACGTAGTGGAGAGACGGGGAGTGCTCGAGTGGGGTACGTTCGTCGTCCGTATGACCTGAACGCCGACGATGTCTACGTCGACCTCGGCGAGGTGCTCGATCGGCCGGTCATCGTCAAGTGCGAGTCCTTCAACTTCGCGGGTTCGGTCAAGCTCAAGGCCGCGGTGTCGATGGTGACCGCCGCCGAGGCCGATGGCCGGCTCCGGCCGGACTCGGTGATCGTCGAGTCGTCGTCCGGCAACCTCGGGGTCGCGCTGAGCGTGGTCGCCGCGAGCAGGGGCTACGGGTTCGTGTGTGTGACCGACCCCCGGTCGAGCGTGCAGAACCGCAGGCAGATCGAGGCACTCGGTGGCCAGGTGATCGTGGTGACCGAGCCGGACGGCGACCACGGCTTCCTCGGCAGCCGCCTCCGGCGGGTGCGGCACCTGTGCGAGAACAACCCGGACTACGTCTGGCTCAACCAGTACGCGAACGAGCACAACTGGCGCGCGCACTACACGACGACGGCGCCGGAGATCGTCCGCCGCGTGCCCGGCCTTGACGTGCTCTTCGTCGGCGCGGGCACCACCGGCACCCTCACCGGGTGCGCCCGCTATCTCCGGGACATCGGGCACCCGGCCCAGGTGATCGCCGTCGACAGCATCGGGTCCGTCACCTTCGGCGGACTGCCGTCGCCTCGCTACATTCCCGGGCTGGGTACCGGGAAGCGCCCCGAGATCGTCGACGAGTCGGTGATCGACGACATCGTCATGGTGGCCGAACTGGACACCATCAGGATGTGCAGAACGTTGGCCGGGGCCGGTTTCCTCTTCGGCGGGTCGACCAGCACGGTCCTGGTGGGCGCGCAGCGCTGGCTGGCCGCGAACGGCGGGCCCGCCACGTGCGCGGTCGCGATCTCCCCCGATCTCGGGGAGCGGTACCTGGACACGATCTACAACGACATGTGGGTCGCCGAGCACTTCGGTGCCGAGTTCCTCGCGTCGCTTCGACCCGGGCCGAGCGAGCCCGATGTCCGGCCGGGTGAGCTGATCTCGCCGCTCGTGGGGGGCGTGTGATGAGCGCAGGACTCGTCGACCTGTTCGCCGAGCAGGTGCGTGCCCGGCCGGACGCCGTCGCCGTCGAGTCGGCCGGTGCCGCGATCACCTACCGCGAGCTGCACGACCGGGCGGCGCGGGTCGCCGCTGGTCTCGCCGAACTCGGGGTGGGACCGGAAACCCTGGTGGGGATGGCGTTCGAGCGGTCGCCCGACGCGATCGTCGCGATGCTGGGCATCGTGTTCGCGGGCGGTGCGTACGTCCCGCTCAACCCGGCGTTCCCGGCCGCCAGGATCGCCGCGCTGATCGACGACAGCCGGGTGCGGGTCGTGCTGTGCGACGACCACGGCGCCGCCACCGTCCGTGCTGCCGTCCGTGCCGCCGCGCCGGACGACGTGCTGGTCCGGTCCGTCGCGGAGTTCGCCGCCAAGGAGGGCGTGCTGGTCCCGGTGCCACCGTCGGCACTGGCCTACGTCATGTACACCTCGGGCAGCACGGGCCGTCCGAAGGGCGTGCTCGTCGAACGGCGCGGCATCGTGCGGCTCGCCGCCCGTCCCGGCTACGTCGACATCACGCCGGACGACCGGTTCCTGCACATGTCCGCGCTCGAGTTCGACGCCTCCACCTGGGAGATCTGGGGTGCGCTGCTGAGCGGCGCCCGTGTGTGCGTTGTCGACCGCGAGACCAGCCTGGTGCCACAACGGCTCGGCGCGGAGCTGCGTGAGCGGGGTGTCACCGTCGCGTGGCTGACCTCCGCCCTGTGCAACCAGCTCGTCGACGAGGATGTCGAGATCTTCGCGCCGCTGCGGACCCTCCTGACCGGCGGCGACGTACTTTCGCCACGGCACATGCGGCTCCTGCGTGCCAGGCATCCCGGTCTGGCCGTGCACAACGGTTACGGGCCGACCGAGAACACCACGTTCACCACGACGTACCGCATCGACGACAGTGTCGACGGGCCGGTGCCGATCGGCTACCCCATCCCCGGCACGACCGTCGCCGTGCTGGACGAGCGGCGGCGGCCGGTTCCCGTCGGCGCGGCGGGGGAGTTGTACACCGGCGGCGCCGGGCTCGCCAGGGGCTACCTGAACAACGAGGAGCTGACCAGGGAACGCTTCGTCGTCATCGACGGCGAACGCTACTACCGCACCGGTGACACCGTGCACGCCGACGCGGACGGCCTGCTGCACTTCCACGGGCGCACCGACGACCAGGTGAAGATCCGGGGCCAGCGCGTCGAGGTGGGCGAGGTGACCGCCGCGCTGCTCGCGGTGCCCGGGGTGACCGACGCCTGCGTGCGGGTCGCGGGTGAGGCCGAGAACAAGCGCCTGGTCGGCTACGTCGTGGCGACGGGCATGGCGGCAGCCGGGGTGCGGGGGGCCATGGCCGCCCGGGTGCCCGGCTACCTGGTGCCGGACCAGCTGCTCACGTTGCCCCGGTTGCCGTTGAACGCCAACGGAAAGGTCGACGTGCGGGCGTTGCCCGAGCCGACCGCCGAACCGGCGGCGCACACCCCGGCCGAGGAGGCGCTCGCCGAACTGTGGGGCGCCGTGCTCGGCGTCGACCCCGCGACGATCCCCGCCGACGCGTCGTTCACGGAGATCGGCGGCAACTCGATCACGCTGGGGGTGCTGATCGGCCGCATCGGCAGGCAGCTGGGTGTCGAGCTGACGTTCGCGGACGCCTTCGCCGCCCCCACCCTCGCCGCGATGGCGGCCACGGTGGCGTCGGCGGGACACGCCGTCGTGGCACCGATCCCGCCGGTGACCGACGGCGCCGCGGTGGCGCTGCACCCGCAGCAGGTCGGCATGTACGCGCTGTGGCAGGTGGACCCCGGCTCTCTCGCCTACAACATCCCGGTCCGGGTGACCATCCGAGGGCCGCTTGACGTCGCACGACTGAACGCGGCGTTCCGGGCGCTGGTGGCACGGCACGACGCGCTGCGGATGCGGTTCACGCTGACCGAGCACGGCGTGCGCCAGGCCGCCGCGCCTGTCACCGCCGAGCTGGCCTGCCCGCCGGAGCTGCCCGAGGACGTGGTGGCGGACTTCGTCCGTCCCTTCCTGCTGGACCAGCCACCCCTGATCCGGGGGCTGGTCGCGCCGACGGGCCCCGGCACGCACGAGCTGTACCTCGACGCGCACCACATCGTCATGGACGGCATCTCACTGCGGGTGCTGCTGGCCGAGCTGTTCGACCGCTACGAGGGCAGAGAACCCGGTACTCCGGCGGTGTCCTACGCCGCCGCCGCGCGGTGGAGCCGCGACCGTCGTCCCGACCCGGCCCACGAGACGTTCTGGCGTGCCGAGCTCGCCGGCGCGCCTGCCGGCCTTGACCTGCCCACCGACCGGCCCCGGGGCCGCACCCGTGCGATGCGCGGTGCCGTGACCACCAGGACCGTCGACACCGCACGCGTCGCCGAACTCGACCGGGTCGCCCGGCGCCTCGGCACGACGACCTTCGCCGTGCTGCTCGCGGCCTGGACCGCCACCCTGGCCAGGGTCAGTGGACAGCGCGACCTGGTGGTCGGCACGCCGGTCAGCGGCCGTACGCACCCCGACCTGGACTCGGTGGCAGGCATGTTCGTCAGCACGGTGTGCCTGCGTGCCAGGATCGACGACCCGACCAGTCTGGGGGAGCTGGCCGTCCGGCTCGGCCGGTCCCAGATCGACGCGCTCACCCACCAGGACTTCCCGTTCGAGCGGCTAGTGGAGGCGCTCGGGGTGCCGAGGGACCCGGCCCGCAATCCGCTGTTCGACACCCTGTTCGCCTACCAGGACCTCGGGTTCCACGAGTTCGCCACCGAGGACCTGGACGCCTCCGTGGACCTGGTGAATCCGGGCACCACCAGGTTCGACCTGAACCTGCAGGTCCACCGGCGGCCCGGCCGGCTCGTGCTCGACCTCGAACACGCCACCGACCTGTACGACACCGCCTCCGCCGACTACCTGCTCGGCGAGTGCGTGACGGCGCTGACCGAGCTGGCCGATGGCGGGGACGCGCCCGTGTTCACCCCGGCCCGCGTCGCGGTGTCCGTGTCCGCCGCGGACTTCACGTTCTAGGAGAGCACCCGGCATGACCACGATCTTCGAGCAGAACCGCAAGTTGATCACGGGTTCCGAGCACCTTGACCACTGGCAGCGGATCGTCGCGGAGACAGGCGAGCCCACCGTGCTCGTCCGCGACCACCTCGGCCAGGACGCCGACGAGCCGGTGACGGTCCGCTCCGCCGGTCTCGACCCGGCCGCGTGCACGGCGGCCGCCCGCGTCACGGGCGGCGACCCGACGCTGCTGCGTGTGCTCCACACGGCCGTGCTCGCCATGGTCACCGCCAGGGCGACCGACCGAGGGCGGGTGACGGTGCTCGCGGCGGCCCCGGCGGACGCCGCCGTCTCGGCCCTTCCGGTGACCGTCGAGGTGGCCGGGACGTTCCGCGAGCTGCTCGGCGCGACCCGCGCCGCCTACCTCGAGGCGGCCGCGCACGCGGGCATCCCGTTCTGGCTCGTGTACGAGCGGGCGGGGGTGCGTCCCACCGACGTGGCGCTCGGGGTGGACGATGGCTGTCCGCTGCGCTTCACCGTCGCCGGTGACCGGGTAGAGCTGGCCTACCGCGCCGACCTGTTCGCGCAGGAGACCGCGAGCCGCCTCGCGGGCGACTACGCCTGGCTCTTCGCGACCGTGCTGGCGGACCCGGGCACCGACGTCACCGGCCTGCTTCCGGCGAACGCCACCGACACGCTGGCACTCGCCGGGTTCAACGACACCGCCATGGAGTTCCCGGCGGACGCGCTGTTGCACGGGTTCCTCGAGGAACAGGCGCGGCGCCACCCCGGCCGGGTCGCGATCGCCGACGACGGCACGACCTACGACGCACTCAACCGTGAGGCCAACCGGCTCGCGCACCACCTGCGGGCGCTCGGCGTCGGGCCTGGCGACGTCGTGGGGGTCTGCCTGCCGAGGTCGCGCAGGGAACTGGTCGCGATCCACGCCGTGCTGAAGGCGGGCGGTGCCTACCTGCCGGTCGACGCGACCCTGCCCCGCAACCGGATCGACTACGTGCTCGGCCACAGCGGCACCCGCATCGTCGTCGGCGACGCGGGCACCCGTGGCGCGGTCAGTGCCGTCGAGGTGTTCGTTGACCTCGACGACCCGGCCTCCGCCGCCGCCGAGGACACCGATCCGGTCCCGGTGACCGGCGCGGGCGACCTCTGCTACGTGATCTACACGTCCGGCTCCACCGGCCGCCCGAAGGGCGTCATGGTCGAGCACCGGGCGATCGTCAACCGTCTCGTGTGGATGCAGCGTGCCCACCCCATCGGCCCCGGCGACGTCATCCTGCACAAGACGCCGTTCACCTTCGACGTCTCGGTGTGGGAGATCTTCTGGTGGTCGATCGCGGGCGCCTCGGTCGTCACGCTGCCCTCGGGTGCCGAGCGCGACCCGGAGCGGGTCGTCGAGCACATCGCCGCGCACGGCGTGACGACGATGCACTTCGTGCCCTCGATGCTGCAGGCGTTCCTGACCTACGTCGACGCCGTCGACATCACCGCGGCCACGGCCGAGCTGTCGAGCCTGCGCACCGTGTTCGCGAGCGGCGAGGCACTGGGCACGGGACAGGCCATGCGGTTCCGGGCGCTTCTCGGGCACGCCGACCTGGTGAACCTCTACGGCCCCACCGAGGCCGCGGTCGACGTCAGCAGCTACGACACGGCGGACGCCGACCCCCGGCGGCCCGTGCCGATCGGCCGCCCGATCGACAACATCGCGCTCCGGGTCCTGACCACCGCGGGGGAGATCGCGCCGGTCGGCACGCCCGGTGAGCTCTGCATCGCGGGCGTCGGCCTGGCCCGCGGCTACCTCAACGCCCCCGAGCTGACCGAGGAGCGTTTCGTCGCCGACCCGCTGGCGCCGGGGCAGCGGATGTACCGGACGGGTGACCTCGCCCGGTGGACGGCGGACGGCGTGCTGGAGTACCTGGGCCGGATCGACACCCAGGTGAAGATCCGCGGCTACCGCATCGAGCTCGGCGAGATCGAGCACGTCGCGAGCGGGCTCGGCGCCGTGGCCGACTGCTCGGTCGCGGCGGTCGCCGACAGCGCGGGCGACAAGGCGCTGTGCGCGTACGTCGTGCCAGGGGAGGGGTTCGAGCGGGCGGCGTTCACCGCAGCGCTGGCCGCCGAACTGCCCTCCTACATGGTGCCGCAGTGGGTCGTCGAGGTCGACGCCATCCCGACCAACCACAACGGAAAGCGTGATCTCGGCGCGCTTCCGCCGCCGGACCGCACCGGCGGCGGAGCCGGCCACGTCGCCGCGAGCACCGGCCTCGAACGGACGCTCGCGGACATCTGGCGGTCCGTGCTCGGCGTCGACCTGGTCGGCGTCGGTGACAACTTCTTCGCGCTGGGCGGCGATTCCATCAAGTTCATCGCCGTGCTGGCGGCCGCCCGCGCCGCCGGGCTGGACTTCACCTTCCAGGAACTGTTCGCCAACCCGTCCATCGCCGAACTGGTCGCCGTCGTCGCACACCGCGACCCCGGGGCGGCGACCGACGCCCCGGCACGGCCGTTCACCCTGCTCGCGGACGCCGACCGGGCGCTGCTGCCCGAGGACGCCATCGACGCCTACCCGATGTCGGCGCTCCAGGTCGGCCTGATGTACGAGGCGGCGCGGGCCGAGCCGGGAAGCGGGCTCTACCACGACATCCTGAGCTACCACATCGACGGCGCGGTGGACGTTGCCGTGTTCCGGGCGGCGGTCGGCGCCGTCACGGCGCGGCACGCGATCATGCGCACGTCGTTCCACCTGGCCGGGTTCAGCGAGCCCGTCCAGGTCGTGCACGGCAGCGCGCCGGCCCGGTGCGCGGTCGTCGACCTGGCGGCGCTGTCCACGGCCGAGCAGGACGCCAGGCTGGACGCGTTCGCCGCACGCGAGCTGGCCGACGGTTTCTCACCCGGCGCACCGGACCTGGTGCGGGTGCACCTGCACCTGCTCGGCGACCGCGGCTACCAGTACACGCTCAGCTATCACGACGCCGCCCTGGACGGGTGGAGCGTCAACACGATCCACCGCGACGTCTTCGAGACCTACTTCGCGTTGCTCGACGGCACGGCTCCCTCGGTGGCGGACCTGCCAGTGACCTACGCCGACTTCGTCCGGGCCGAACGTGACGCGGTCGGGTCATCTCGGCAGTCGGCGTACTGGCGTGACGTGGTCGGCCGGTTCGACAGCACGCGGCTGCCCCGGCTGGGCCGCACCGGCGGGGCGGCCGGGGTGGAGATCCACGACGTCGAGCTGACCGGTGAGACGGCGGGCGGCCTGGTGGCGACCGCGGCCGCGCTGCGGGTGCCGGTCAAGTCCGTGCTGCTCGCCGCGCACGCCGCGGTGCTCGCGTTCGTCTCCGGCACCGACGACGTGCTCACCGGCTACGAGCACAGCGGACGTCCCGAGGTGCTTGGCGGCGAGCGGCTGCCGGGGCTCTTCCTCAACACCGTGCCGTTCGGCGTCGAGGTCGGGGACCGGACGTGGGCCGAGCTGGTCCGCGAGGTCTACCGGGTGGAGACCGCACTGTTGCCGTACCGGCGTTTCCCGATGGTGGAGATGAAGCGCGCGGCCGGCGCGCGGGAGGCGTTGTTCGAGTCGGTCTTCAACTTCACCCATTTCCACGTGCTCAAGGATCTGTCCACACGGGACGGTTTCGGCATGGTCCGCTCGGTTGTCAACGCTCAGACCGAGTTCCCGTTCCGCGCGGAGTTCTCGCAGGACGCCATCACCGACGAAGTGGCGCTGTCGCTGCATTACCACGCTGACGCGTTCGACACGGAGCAGGTCGCCCGCATCGCGGGCTACTACGCCAGTGCGCTGGGGCTGCTCGCCGCCGCGCCGGACGACAGCGTGCTGGCGCGGACCCTGCTCGGCTCGGCGGAGCTGGCCGAGGAGTTCGCGGGTCCGGCGCACCGGCTACCCGATGGCACGCTCGTCGACCGGTTCGCCGCCCAGGCCGCGGCCACGCCGGACGCGGTCGCCCTCCAGCACGGCGACACCCGTCTCACGTACCGCGATCTCGACGACGCGTCGGACCGGATGGCAGGCCACCTGACCGGCAACGGGGTCACGGCGGGCACCGTGGTCACCACGCTGCTCGACCGCGGTGTCGACTGGGGAGTCGCCGTGCTGGCGATCCTCAAGCTCGGCGCGGTGTACCTGCCGCAGGAGCCGTCCTACCCCGCCGAGCGGCTCGGGTCGGTCCTGCGCCGGTCCGGCAGTAAGCACGTCCTCGTCGACGATGGCGCCGCCGAGGCCGTGCGGACGGCGCTGACGGCGGTCGTTGGGGAGGTGCCCGCCATCCTGACCCCGGCGGCCGCACGCGCCGCCCACCCGCCGAGGACCGCCACCCGGCCGCGGCCGGAGGACCCGGCGTACATCATCTTCACCTCCGGTTCCACCGGCGAGCCAAAGGGCGCGGTGATCCGGCACGACGGCATGCTCAACCACCTGCTCGCCAAGGTCGCCGACCTGGACCTCACCTCGGCGGACCGGATCGCGCAGCCCGCCACCCAGTGCTTCGACATCTCCGTGTGGCAGCTGGTCGCGGCCTGGCTGGTCGGTGGCCGAACCGTCGTCATCGGCCAGGACGTGCTCGCCGACCCGCGCGCACTGCTGCACACGGTCGCCGCCGAGGGGATCACCGTCCTGGAGGTCGTCCCGTCCTACCTGGACGCGATGCTGGCGGAGGCGGAGGTGCGCCCGGTCGCCCTGCCAGCGCTGCGGTACAACCTGGTCACCGGCGAGGCGCTGCCGCCGGGCCTGACCCGCAGGTGGTTCGGCGCCTACGATGTCCCGCTGGTCAACGCGTACGGGCCGACCGAGGCGTCCGACGACGTCACCCACCACGTCCTGTCGGCGGCCGTCGACGGCGACCGGGTGCCGGTGGGCAGGGCCGTGCGCAACACCGGCCTGCACGTGGTGGACCGGTGGAACCGCCGCTGCCCGATCGGCACCTACGGGGAGATCGTGGTGACCGGCGTCGGCGTCGGTGCCGGTTACGTCAACGACGCCGAGCGCACGGCGGCGGCGTTCCGGCCGAACGTGCTCGACGACCGGTCCGCGCTGATGTACCGCACCGGCGACGTCGGCCGCTGGCTGCCCGGCGGCGTGCTGGACTGCGCAGGGCGGATCGACCACCAGGTCAAGGTGCGTGGCTTCCGCATCGAGTTGTCGGAGATCGAGGGCGCCATGGGGCAGCTGCCCGGCGTCGACTCGTCGGTCGTCGTGGTGCGGGCGCGAGGTGCGGAGAAACTGCTCGCGGCGTTCTACACGGGATCGGCCGACCTCGACGTCACGACCGTCCGCGACGGGCTGTCCACGTCGCTGCCGAGCTACATGCACCCGGACTCCGTGCGGCGCCTCGACGCCTTTCCCCTTACCGGCAACGGCAAGGTCGACCGGGCGGCCCTGCTTGACGCGGCGGCGGCCGTGCCGGTGACGCGGACCGTCGAGCCACCCGCCGACGACGACGAGCGGGCACTGGTCGCGGCGTTCGCCGAGGTGATCGGCATCGACGCCGCCGAGGTCGGCGCGACCGACAACTTCTTCGACATCGGCGGGCACTCGATCGCCGCGATGAAGGTGGCGATCAGGCTTGGCGGCGCGGTCACGCTGCGCGACCTGCTGACCCACCCGACCGTCCGCTCGCTGTCCAGGCACCTGCGCACGCGGGAAGACACTCAGCGCGACCTGCTGGTCGATCTGACCTCGGCGGCCGGGCGGACGCTCGCCGACCCCGTGTGCACGCTGGTGTGCGTGCCCTTCGCGGGCGGCAGCGCGGTCAGCTACGTCGGCCTCGCCCGCGAACTGCACGCGAGCCGGGTGCGGGTGCTCGGCGT
>NZ_JBARWZ010000051.1:0-13916 GCF_049647105.1 Actinophytocola sp. | reverse complement strand
ACGCTCCACCCGCAGATGACCCGCCGCCTGATCCATCGACCTACCCGACCGCTGCCGCACCTCACGCAGGAACAAACCCAGCCGCTTCTTCAACCTCGTCGGAGTCGCCACACCCGCAGCCTACGACGCGTGCGTCCAACGCACACTTACCCATATGGGTTATCGACATCCGTACGTACGAGTTTTAGTGTGCACATGTCGGCGGGGTCGTGCCCTTGAGGCAGGGTCATCGCGTGGTGGTGAAGTTCCCGAGGCCCCGCCGACCCAGCGACCGGAACACATGTCGACCCCGGAGGGGATGAGGCCCATGGGTCAGGTGCCAACGACCTGCCTGTTCTCAGCGGCGTCCCTCTCGGCATGTATGTCCCGGCCGGCCGTTCCCACCTCCCCAAGGGGAACGGCGTTCCTGCGGGTGATCGCGACCTGTGGCGCCACGTCAGCGGCGGCCCGGCACGCACCCGCGCTGGTACGGCGGCGGGGCCGGATGTGCCCCCGAACTCCCGGCCCCGCCGCCCCTACCGCACGAGGTGATCTCCATGGATTCGCACCAACGCCGGGTCCGCTGCTGCGGCGACTGCCTGGCGGGCGACCACGACCTGGACCGCGACAGCTGGCGGACGGACTTCCTGCGACTCGTGCGCGAGCACTGCGCGTGCGCGGACTGCGACTGCACCTTCGCGAAGGTGCTGATCGAGGAGCCACGCTTCGACCAGCGGCACTACCAGCCGGGCACTGGCCGGAAGCGGCTAATCGGCGCCCGCCGTGTCGCGTAGGCGGCGGGCCGACCCCGGTGGCCTCGTGATGCGCCCGGCTGACGGATCGCACGGAGCCGGCCCGCGGCAGGCCCTGCGGCGAGTCCGGTACGGGCACGTCACCGTGCACGCGGGCGAAACGCTCCTCGACGGCGGTGCGGCGTTTCCGCACGAGCTCGTGCCTTTCCTGCGCGAGTTGTTCGCGCACGGGCAGGTCCGGCTCGGGGCACAGCAGGGCGGCGATCCGCAGGTGGTGATGACCACCGCTGGGGAGGAGTTGCTCGCCGACCTCGAGACGCGACTCGACGACCGGCCGATTCGTGGTGAGCACCACCGACGTGCGGGCCAAGGGTGGCCGACGGACGGTCTCGCGCCGCCGCCACCTTCGCGGAGCGGACGCCTGTCCGCGTTGACGGAGGCGGAGGTCGTCGCTCGATGGCCGTTCCTGGCGCCGATCGTCGTACTGCCCGGTCCGTCATGGCGATTCTGGTGGATGGCGCCCGACTCCCTCGCGTGCCAGCGCATCCATGACGCGTACGCCGAATCGTTGTGGATCATCGACGAGAACAACGTCGGCCTGAACCGCAGCCCGATACGCGGCGGTTCCGCACGCGTCGTGTCCCCCTCGGACTTCGCGGGGACCGTCAACGAAGTCCTCGCCGTGCTCCAACAGCCCGTGCGATGGGAGGACGAGCAGTGACCGGACACCACCACCTGCCGCATCGCGGCGGGAACCCGCGACGCACCTCTCCCGGGTGGCGGCACACCGCATGAGCCGGCACGCACGGACCGAACCGATCATCGACGACACCCGGCTGATCGTCAGCCTGACGTCGCACTGCTTCTCGCGGTTGGTGACACCGGCGACCGGCCTTCCGCGCCTGGTGATCGACTACGGCGGAGCCGCCCTCGTGCTGGCCGTCGCGGACCCCGTCGACGCCGAGGCCTTCGCGTTCGGACTCGCACACGACACGCTCGGCTTCGGCGACCACTGCCGCCGACTGATGAACGCACCCATCACCAGGACAACGGCCGAACGCAGCCAGGGGCATCGGTGAGCGTGGTGTCCCAGCGAAGGAGTGACATGGACGAGATCCTGACCTCGACACTGAGTGAAGCTGTCTACGGGCGGCTGGACTACGTGGACGATCTGGTCAACGACGCCGACGCGGAGTCCCTCCGCGCCCTCGCCGCGACCGAGATGGCCCGGCTGACGGAAACCGTGCGGGCGATGCTGATCCAGCACGAGCCGGACAGCCGTGGCCACTGCCCCCAATGCTCGGGATGGTTACGGCACCGGCGGCATCCGTGCCCGATCTGGACCGTCGCGCATCAACGCATGCTCGGCCGCTAGGGGGAGTTAAGGGTTACAGGGGGTTGCCGGGGGTCCTTACGGTGCGGGGGAGGACTCCACACGGCGGTCAGTCGTGAATCGGCTGCCTTGCGTGGGCTCATACTGGAGGAGATCGACGTTATGTCCACCGAACTGAGTTACTCCCCTGGATTACCGATCGGCGTGGCTTCCGAAGGGTCCGCCGCCGCGCTGGTGTTCTCCTATCTGAACCGGGCCGCGAAACTGCTCGGGACCGGATACGCGTCGGCTTCGGATATCGATACCGCTATGCGGTTGGGATGCGGGCTGCCCTCCGGGCCGTTCGCGATGATCGACATGATCGGGGCGGACGTCGTGCGCGGTGTGCTGGCGCGCATGCACGACGCCACCGGTGACCCGTCTTTCGCGCCCGCGCCGTTGTTCGCGGGTGTCGGCCAGCCCGCTTCCTGCGCGCGGGCCACGGAGCCGGTCGCGGCGCGGCGGATCGACCGGGCCGGGGTGGTCGGCACCGGGACCATGGCGCGCGGGATCGCCGAGGTGGCGGTGACCTCAGGGCTGCCGGTGGTGCTGGTCGGCCGGGACCACGCGCGGGCCGAGCGGGCCGTGGCGTCGATCGCGGCGTCGATGGAGCGGTCGGTCGGCAAGGGGCGGATGACCGAGACGGAACGGGACCGGGCGCTGGGCCTGCTGACACCGGCCGGGGAGCGCGGCGTGCTGGCCGGTGCCGACCTGGTCGTGGAGGCGGTGGTCGAGGACCTGGCGGTCAAGCGGGAACTGTTCGCCGACCTCGGGCGGATCTGCGCGCCCGGCGCGGTACTGGCGACGACCACGTCGAGTCTGCCGGTCGCCGAGTGCGCGGCTGCTTCGGGCAGGCCGAGGGAGGTGGTGGGACTGCACTTCTTCAATCCGGCGCCCGCGATGCGGCTGGTCGAGGTGGTACGGACCGGCACGACCTCGGCCGACGTCGTCGCCACGGCGCTGGCGCTCTGCACGCGCATGGACAAGACCGGTGTCGAGTGCGGTGACCGGACCGGGTTCATCGTCAACTACCTGCTGTTCGCCTACCTGAACCGGGCCGTCGCACTGCTCGGCGACGGCGCCGATGCCGATCCCGAGGCCGTCGACACCGCGGTCACGACCGAGTTCGGCTATCCGCTCGGCCCGTTCGCCCTGCTCGACGTGATCGGCCTCGACGTGTCGCTCGCCATCCTGCGTGAGCTGCACCGTGCCTTTCCCGAACCGGACTTCCTGCCCGCGCGGCAGCTGGACGAGCTGGTGGCCGCGGGCAGGCTCGGCAGGAAGACGGGCGGCGGGTTCCGCTGACCACTTCTCCCCCGTCCCCCGCTCCTGCCCGGCTGCCGTGCGGCAGCCGGGCTGGTCAACGGGGCCAGGGCGCCGCGCTACGCGATGTCGACCGCCAGCGTGCCGGTGAACGCGCCGACCGGGCTCGGGATCGAGTAGGTGATCGTGGCGGTCTGGCCGCTGTGGAACGGACCGCCGGTCCAGGTGCCGGTGCGGTTACCGAGGACACCCGCCTTCATCGTGATCGCGCCGGAACCGTAGCCGTCGCTCTGGACAGTGCCGTTGAAGGTGGCGCCGAACTGGCCCAGGAAGGTGTCGATGGTGCAGTTGCCGGACACCGTGCTACCGGACGTGCTCGCGGTGCAGAACGACGCGGCCGCAGACACGTCGTCGTGTGCCGGGGCCGCGGCGGCGGCCGCCGGTGCGACGACCGCGATCAGGCCTGCCGCGGTGGTGGCGACAACTGCGGACAGGACGCGGGAAACGGACTTCACGATTTCCTCCGATTTATTGGGAATCAATCACGTACTCACGATGTTGGCAGAAATAAAGCAATCGTGGAAACGCTCAGAACAACGAAGAGACATTCGTCTCATAGTGGTCGGCAGGGGTTAGTCATGGGCCGGTCCGGTGGACCACAGGGGTTATCGGGCACCACGCCCCGGAAATACGGATAGGAGTTGACCGGCGATGGCACCGGCACACATCATCGGCTGCGTCCGCGTTATTCCTCCATTGGGGACGGCATGAGCGAGCATTTCGATTTCGGGGCCCCCGCACTGAGGGCCGACCGGTTCGCCTACTACCGGCGGTTCCGGGAGACCGACCCGGTCCACCAGACCCCGCACGGCTACTGGATGCTGTTCCGCTACGCGGACGCCGAGGCCCTCCTCAAGTCGCCAGCCGCGTCCAGCGACTTCCCGGCCAACCCCAACTGGGCGCTGGCGCGGGGCGGGCCGACGAGCCCGGTGGTGCGGGCGGCGAGCAAGTGGCTGCTGATGCAGGACGGGGCCGCGCACAAGCGGCTGCGGCGGGTGATCGGGAAGTTGTTCACCCCCAAGGTGATCGAGCGGATGCGGACCCGGGTACCGGAGATCGTCGACCGGCTGCTGGCCGGGGTCGACGACACCCGCGAGGTGGACCTGATGTCCGCGCTGGCGTTCCCGGTGCCCATCGCGGTGGTCAGCGAGCTGATCGGCGTGCCGGAGCCCGACCGCGAGACGCTGCGGGTGTGGAGCGAGTCGATGGGGCACGTCATCGACCGCACAGTGACCCCGCGCCGCCTCATCGCGATGAACAAGGCCGAACCCAGGATCCGCGCCTACACGGCGGGAATGCTGAAGGACGTCGGAGCAGAGGACAACCTGGTGTCGCTGATGGCCCGCTCGGACGCCGCGTTCACCGAGGAGGAGATCGCGGCCAACGTCGGTCTGGTCTACAACGCGGGCCACGAGACGACCGCCAACCTCATCGGCAACGGCATGCTCGCCCTGCTGCGTGATCCCGACGCGCTGACCGCGCTGCGCGAGGACCCGTCGCTGATGAACACCGCGGTCGAGGAGCTGTCCAGGTTCGACCCGTCGGCACGGTTCGCCTGCCGGGTCCTCACCGACGACGTCGAGATCGGCGGCAAGGAGATCCCGGCGGGCGAGGCGGTGTTCGTCGCGTTCGACGCCGTCGGCCGCGACCCGGAACGCTATGCCGACCCCGACCGCCTCGACCTCGGCCGCACCGGGGTGCGGTCCCTGGCGTTCAGCGCCGGGCCGCACCACTGCATCGGCAAGATGCTGGCCCAGGTCGAGGCGGGCGGGGTGTTCGGCACGATGCTGGCGCGCTACCCCAAGATCGAGCAGGCGGTGGACGAGCCGCGTTACCGTGAGCACTTCAACCTCCGCATGCTCGAGGAGCTACCACTACGCCTGTCCCGGTGACCGCACACCACGGAAAGGGGCGACTCAGCCGACAGCGGCCACTCCCCGGTGCGCGGCGATGCACCGCTCGACCGCGTCCGCGGCCACGGCGGGCCCGCCAGCCTGCCGGATCTCCTCCCGCATCCGCCGGACACGGTTGCCGGTAAGCGGATCGGCCGCGACACCGCCGACCGCGGCCAGCAAGCGCTGCGGAGTGAGCGCCTCCTGACGCACCACACGGCCGAGCCCAAGCTCCGCGACCCGGTGCGCGTTGACCTTGTGCTCCGGTGAGGACGGCACCAGCACCAGCGGCACCCCCTTGTGCAACCCACCCATGATGCTGCCGAGACCGGCATGCGAGACGAACACGGCGGCGTGCTCCAGCACCGACAGATGCGGAATCCAGGAGTGTGCCTCGATATTGGCGGGCAGGGGCGAGAGGTCGGCCGGGTCGACCGCGTTGTGCACCGCCAGGACGACGTGCCACGGGGTGTCGGCGAAGGTGTCCACGCACATCCGGAAGAAGTCCGGCTGCTGGTTCACGCTGGTACCCAACGAGATCAGCACGACCGGCCCCGCGCCATCCGGCGGCCGCCACGGCGCCTCGGCGCGCTCGGTGTGGTCGAGGCACGGCCCCATGAAGGTGAACCGGTCGTCGAACGAGCCCCCGGCGGGCTGGAACCGGCGGGGATGGAAGACCAGGTTCAGATCGTCGACCTGGCCCATGATGTCCTCGACGGTGCGGTCGGACTGGCCGTGGTCGGCCAGGACCCCGTTGAGCCGCGCGAAGAACGCGCGCAGCGCGGGGTGGCCCCAGCTGCCCTTGTCCGCCATCGTGGCGAGCATCGCGTCGAGGAACGAGAAGTGCTTGTTCGACGCCAGGCACGGGAAGCACTCCGCTGCTGGCACGTCCCACTTGCGGGCCAGGATGCGGCCGGCGTGGTAGACGGTCATGTCGAAGGCGATCAGGTCCGGCCGGTCGCCGGCCAGCACCGGTTCGGCCGCGGCCAGGATGTCGACGGCCTCCTGCAGGTAGATGCCGGGCATCCGCGAGGTCGCGTCGGCGTCGACCACCTGGGACAGGTCGACGTGCACGAGTCGCGAGTCGTAGCCGACCACGCGGGCGCCGGTCGCGGCGACCGTGTCGACGAGCCGGTCACCGGTCACGTAGGTGACACGGTGGCCGCGGGCGACCAGTTCCGAGATCACCCCGAGCGTCGGGATGACGTGGCCGTAGCCGGAGTTGTTGAGGAACGCGATGTGGCTCACCTGGCACCCGCCGTCTCCACCAGCGCGCCGGTGAGGGCGGCGACGGTGCTGATCACGCCGTCGCGCACGGACATCCTCGGCCGCCAGCCGGTGACGGCGTGGAAACGGGCCGGGTCGATGTCGACGTCGACCCGGTCGGTGCACAGCGAGTTGGCAGGCGGCGGCACGCAGGTCACCGCGACCGAGGGCTGCTCGGTGAGGTCGGCGACGACCTGGGCGATCTCGGCGAACACCTTGCCGAGCGGGGCACCTCGGCCGGTGCCGACGGGCCAGTACGTGCCGGTGAGCGCGTCCAGGTGGTCCAGTGTGGCCATGAAGGCGGCGGTGACGTCGTCGACGTGCACGAGATCGCGGCGGACGGTGCCGTCGTTCCACAGGGTGAGCGCGTCGCCGTCGAGTGCCCTGCGGGCCATGGTCTCCACGATGTTGGGGCGGGTGCCCGGTTCGTAGCCGAAGACCGGCGGCAGGCGCAGGGTCACCGCGCGCAGCGCGCCATCGAGGGTGGCCAGCTCCAGCGCCCGCTCCGCGGTGAGCTTCTGTGTGCAGTAGGCACTGCGCGGGACGGCGGGCACCCGGTCGATGTGGTCGTCGCCGTTGAGGCCGGTGCCCGCGAACACCACGAACGGGTTGCGGCGGGTCGCGCGGCAGACGGACACGAGGTCCCGGACCAGGCCGACGTTGACGCGTTCGCCGACGGTGGCCTCGTCCTCGGCCCGCCAGGAGTGGGCGACGAGGTGGATGACGACCTCGGCGTCCCCGACCGCGGCCGCCAGCGCGCCCGGCTCGGTGAGGTCGGCGCTGCGGATCTCGACGTCGGCGACCGGGTCGTACGGGACCGGCGGCGGCCTGCGCGACACCAGCCGCAGCCGGACCGGCCGCCGCGCCAGTGCCCGGCCGACGGCGGTGCCGATGAAACCGGAGGCACCGAGGACGACGACGCGGGTGCGGGTCTCAGTTGTGTGGTTCATGACTCCCCCTCGCAGGCTCCGGGGAGCCGCTCGCGGTCGCCCTGTGTCTGACGCTCTGCTTGATGCTCTGCTTGATGCTCTGCTTGATGCTCTGCTTGATGGTTCGCTCCGCAAGCTCCGCTCACGGCTCCGCAAGCTCCGCTCATGACTCCCCCTCGCAGGCTCCGGGGAGCCGCTCGCGGTCGCCCTGTGTTCGACGATTCGCTCCGCAAGCTCCGCTCATGTTGTCCTCCCGCGCGCGGTCGCCCGCGACCTTCAGATAGCCCTCGACGGCGTCGGCGCCGTGCGCGCCGCCACCGGCTCGCCGGATCGCGGCGCTCATGTCCCCGACGCGGGCGCGGACACCCTGGTCGGCGTGTAGTTCCTCCACCGAGGCACGCAGTCCTGCCGCGGTGATCTCCTGCTGGGCGAGCACGCGGCCGAGCCCGAGTTCGGCGACCCGGTCCCCGTTCACCATCTGCTCGCCGGAGTTGGGCACCACGACGACCGGGGTGGCTTCGGCGAACGCGGCCATCAACGTGCCGAGCCCGCCGTGGCAGATCAGGACGTCGGTGTGCGCCAGCACCGCCAGCTGCGGCAGCCAGCCGTGCACCTCGACGTTGGGCGGCAGCTCGCCGACCGCGTCGAGATCGAGTCCCTTGTGCGCGTGCAGGACGACCTGCCAGTCGCTGTCGCGGAACGCGTCGACGCAGGCGCGGTAGAAGCCCGGGTTGCGGAACACGCTGGTGCCGAGCGACACCATGAGCACCCGGCGCCCGTCGGCGGGCGGTCGCCACCCGCCGGGGTCGGTGCCGATGGTGAGGTTGGGCCCGACGAAGGTGTACCGGTCGTCGAAGGTCTCCCCCGAGAACTGGAACTCCCTCGGGTAGAAGGCGACGTAGAGCCCTTCCTCCGCGCGGTAGAACTCGTCCAGCGAGCGGTGGCTCTGCCCGTGCTCGGCCAGCAGCGACATCAGGCCGCGCATCGCCCGCGCGACGTGGGGACGGCGCCGTGGCAGCGCGCCGCGCTTGGCGTCGACCCGCTCCTGGAACGAGAAGTGCTCGTTGGACAGCTGGACGGTGCAGAACGCCGCGGTCGGCACGCCCCACTTGGTGCCGAGGATCCGGCCGACGGCGAACCGGGTGGCGTCGAAGACCAGCAGATCCGGACGGCCCTGCAGCTCGGCGTACTCCTCGACGGCCGCGATGAACCGCCGGTCCTCCTCGACACCGAGGACCATGAGGCGGTCCAGTTCCGTCACGGTGTCCATGACGGTGAGGTCGACCGTGGCGAGCACGGAGTCGATCGGGACGATGTGCGCGCCGGTCGGGGCCAGCGTCGCGGCCGCGAGCGGCACGGTCACACACGTGACCCGGTGTCCCCGCGCGACCAGCTCGGCGATGGTGTCCAGGGTCGGGATCGCGTGCCCGACGCCAACGCACCCCGCGATGACGATGTGGCTCACGATTCCCCCTCGCAGGCTCCGGGGAGCCGCTCGCGGTCGCCCTGTGCCTGACGCTCTGCTTGATGCTCTGCTTGATGCTCTGCTTGATGCTCTGCTTGATGCTCTGCTTGATGGTTCGCTCCGCAAGCTCCGCTCACGGCTCCGCAAGCTCCGCTCACGGCTCCGCAAGCTCCGCTCATGTTGTCCTCCCGCGCGCGGTCGCCCGCGACCTTCAGATAGCCCTCGACGGCGTCGGCGCCGTGCGCGCCGCCGCCCGCGTCCCGGATGTCGGCGCGCATCGCCTCGGCGGCCTCGCGCACCGACGGATCGGTCACCGTCTCCAGAACGGCGGCGCGCAGCCGTTGCGCGGTCAGCCGCGACTCGGGAACCGACCGCCCGAGTCCCAGTTCCTCGACCCGGGTGGCGTTGACGTGGCGCTCCGGCCCGTCAGCGACCACGACCACCGGGACACCGTTGGCGAGCGCGGTCATGATGCTGCCAAGCCCGCCGTGGCAGACGAAGCCCGCTGCGTGTGCGAGCACCTCGGTGAGCGGCAGCCAGCGGCGGGTCTCCACGTTGGCGGGCAACGGCCCGTCCAGTCCGTCGGGGACGACCATGAGTACCCGGTACGGCAGCTCCGCCAGCGCCTCGGCGCAGGTGCGGAAGAAGCCGGGCTTGCGGTGGACGCTGGTGCCGAGCGAGACCACCAGTAGCGGACGGTCGCCGGGCGGCGGGGTCCACGGGTCGGCGGCCGGGACACCGAGGTGCGGGCCGACGAACACATGTGCCTCGCCGAAGGTGTCGCCCGCGTACTGGAAGGACCTCGGGTAGAAGCCGAGATGCAGGCCCTCCTGGCGGCTGACGAACTCCTCGATGGTCTGGTCGCCCTGCCCGTGTGCGGCCAGCAGCCGCAGCAGCCGGGTGCCGAACTCGCGCAGGGCGGGGTGGTTCCTCGGCAGTGCCGCGCCGGTGACCTCGACGAACTTGTCCAGCAACGAGAAGTGCTCGTTGGAGGACAACGTCGCGCAGAGGGCCGCGGCGGGCACGTCCCACGCGCGGGCCAGGATCCGGCCAGCGTGGTAGACGGTGGTGTCGTAGGCGACCAGGTCCGGGTGGCCGCCCGTGCCGAACCGGGCGGTGACGGCACGCAGGATCGCCTCACTTTCCCGCACCTGCAACGGAAGCAGCCGATGCGACTCGCCTTCGGTGTCCACTGCGGCCAGGTCGATCCCGGCCAGGACGGACTCGAACTCCAGTACCTCCGCCCCGGCGGCGGCCACGAGCCCGGCCGCCGCGCCGGTGGCGGTGTAGGTGACGCGGTGTCCCCGGCGAACCAGTTCGGCGACCGTGTCGACGGTGGGCAGGACGTGGCCGAGCCCCGGGTTGTTGACGACGACGATGTGACTGCTCACGTGCACTGCCCTCCTCGCCTCATGCGAACCGCTTGCCCTCGTCGTTGCGGTAGGCGCGGTAGGCCCAGGCCGCGAAGACCACGGTCCACACCACGAACGACACCATCGAGATCACGTGCACCGAGTAGCCGCCGACCGCGGACCACACCAGCTCGGCAGGGCCCCTGGTCGGCAGGAACTGGGTGAGCGTGGCCAGCAGGCCCTCGGTCTCGTTCGGGTTGGTGAAGTAGCCGCCGACGAACGCGAGCAGGATCGGGACAAGGGAGGTCACCGGGCCGATCGCCATCGGGGTCACGGAGTAGCCGACCGCGGTCATGAACAGTCCGAAGGGGATGACCGAGAGCAGCAGCGCGGCGAAGCCGAGCACCAGGCCGTCGACGGACACGCTCGCCGAGGTGGTGACGCCCGCGAGCACGATCAGCGGGGCGCAGGAGAACAGCACGAGCACCGTGCTGAACACCAGCATGCTCACGATCCTGGGCAGCGGGCCGCCCGGCAGTGTCCGCACGTAGGTGCCCCATGGCTGGGTGCGGCCGATGGAGATGTCCATGGCGTACTGCGCCGCGCAGATCGTCAGCACGGCGAACAGGCACATCGACGCGGTGGACATGGTGGCCGCCACCGGGTCGTCGCCGACGGCGGGGATGACGAACAGGACCATGCCGACGCTGGGCATGAACAGCAGCGCGACGTACATCATCGGGATGCGCATCGCTTGCAGGAGCTGGAACCTGGAGTAGACGACGATCGAGTTCATGGTGACGGACTCCGTGTCGGGGTGGTCAGAGGGCGGGGGTCTTGGCGGTCAGTGCGAGGAAGGCGTCCTCCAGCGAGCCCGCGTGGATCTCCAGGCCGCTGAAGGGGATGCCGGTGTGCACGAGGTCGCGCACCAGCTGGTCGGCGTCGTGGGTGACCAGGTGGGTGCGGTCCCCCGCGTGCTCGACGCCCTCGACGCCGGGCAGCGGCGGCACCTCGGGGATGGACACGCTGACGCGTTGCAGGCCGGTGAGCCTGCGGAGGCTGTCGACGCTGTCGTCGGCGACGACCCGGCCGCGGTCGATGATCACGACGCGCTCGGCGAGCTGCTCGACCTCGTCCAGGTAGTGGCTGGTGAGCACGACGGTGCCGCCACCGGCGTTGAACTCGCGGATGGCCGCCCACAGCGTGTGCCTGCCCTCGACGTCGAGGCCGGTGGTCGGCTCGTCGAGGAACACCAGTTTGGGCCTGCCGACGAAGGCCAGCGCGACGGCGAGCCTGCGCATCTGGCCGCCGGAGAGGCCGCCAGTCTGCCTGCGGACGACCTCGCTCAGCGCGAAGCGGTCGAGCAATTCGTCCGTGCTGATCGGGTCCGGGAAGTGCGAGGCGACGAAGTCGACCGCCTCGCCGACGCGGACCGTCAGCGGCATGCCGGTCTCCTGTGGGGTGACGCCCATGGACCTGCGTGCCGCGACGTCGCGGGGGTCGTGGCCGAACAGCTCGACCTTGCCCTTGGTCGGACGGCGCAGCCCGACGAACATGTTGACAAGGGTGGACTTGCCCGCCCCGTTGGGGCCGAGCATGCCGAGCACCTGCCCGGCGGGGATCTCGATGCTCACGTCGTCGACGGCGGTCACGTCGCCGTAGCGGCGGGTGACTCCGACTGCGCGGGCCAGGACCTCATTCATCGCGGTGTTTCCTTTCCTTGACGGGTTTCGGGGCTTGGCCCGGGTCACAGGGTCTTGCGGATCCAGGAGTCGATGGCCAGCGCGGTGGCCGGGGCGTGCTCGCCAACCATCGAGAAGTGGTTGCCAGCGACGTCCACCACGGACTCGGCACCGGCCCAGGAGCTCTGCCAGTCCTGCCCTTCCGGCACGGGGCCGAGCGGCTCGCTCGCGCGGACCAGCAGCGTCGGGGCCTCGACCGGCGCCGGTTGCCAGAGCCAGAAGATGCGGGCGTACCACGCCATCGCGGTGAGCCGCAGGTCGTCCATGGGCACGTACTCGTCCTCACGGGCGAACGCGCCCTCGGACAGTTCGTTGTCCCAGCCCGACATCGTCGTGTCGCCTGGCAGGTACAGGTCGCCGAGCACGAGCCCGGCGGGGCAGTCGCCATCGGCTTCCAGGCGGCGGGCGAGCGCGTGTGCCACGATCGCGCCCGCCGAGTGTCCGAAGAGGACGAACTTGCGGCCTGCCGCGTAGGTCAGCACGGACTCGGCGAGCCAGTCGAGTGCCACGTCCATGGTGGCGGGCAGCCGCTCGCCCCGGCCGTAGCCGGGCAGTGGGACGGCGGCGACCTCGCGGAGGCCGCGCAGCGGGGCGGCGACCCTGGCGAACTCGTGCGGGCCGCCGATGGCGGTCATGCCACTGCAACCGATGAGCACCGGCTCCTCGGCGCCCGCCGCGAGGCGGGTCGCGCCAGGGGCGGCGCCGACGGCGGCCGCGGTCTCGGCGGCCGGGCGGAACCCGGCGGCGTCACCGAGGAACTCCAGGAACTCGGTGACCTTGCGGTCCCGCACGGCGACCTTGTAGAGGGAGTTGAGCAGGCCGACCGGATCGCGGTCCTCCGGTGAGACGCCGAGTACCCCGGCGGGTCCCTGCGCGCCGCCGCCGACGGTGGCGCGCAGGTGCTCGACGAGCGCGCCGACGGTGGCGTGCTCGAAGATCAGGTTGGCGGGCAGGCGGACGCCGGTGGCCGCGCGCAGCCGGTCGCGGAACTCCAGGGTGGTGAGGGAGTCGAAGCCGAGTTCGAGGAACCCGCTCGCCAGGTCGACCGAGGCGGCGTCGGCGTGGCCGAGCACGGCGGCGGCCTCGGACCGCACCAGTCCGGCCAGGTCGGCGGCCGGGCGTGGCAGCGGTTCCGGTGCCGTCGCGGAGCGTGGGATGGCGTCGAACAGGGGCCGGGGCCGGGTGCCGGTGACGGCGGGGAGGAAGCGGTCCCACTCGATGTCGGCGACGACGCTGTCGGCGGGGGACGCGACGGCCACCGCGAGCGCCGTGATGGCGCGGTCCGGGTCCATGGCGGGCAGGCCGGTGCGGGCGAGGCGGTCGGCGGCGCCACCGGACAGGCCGGCCGGCTCGGCCCACGGGCCCCAGGCGACGGCGGTGGCGGTCCTGCCCCTGGCGCGGCGGTCGGCGGCGATGGCGTCGAGGCCCGCGCACGCGGCGGCGTGGGCGGACTGGCCGGACCCGCCCCAGACGCCAGCGGCCGAGGAGAACAGGACGAACGCCGCCAGCGGGTGGTCGGCGGTCAGCGCGTCGAGGTGGCGGGCGCCGTCGAGTTTGGGGGCGAGCACGGCGGCCAGCCGCTCGTCGGTGAGCGCGTCGAGCCCGGTGCCGTCCGCGACGCCCGCGGCGTGCACGACGGCGGTCAGCGGGCCGACGGCCTCGATCACGGCGGCGAGCGCGGCCCGGTCGGTGACGTCGCAGGCGACGACGGTGACGGTGGCGCCATCGGCACGCAGCCGGTCGGCAAGGTCCGCCGCGCCCGGTGCGCTCGCGCCGCCGCGGCTGACCAGCACGAGATGCCCGGCGCCGTGACCGGCCAGCCAGCCTGCGACGCGGGCGCCGAG
>NZ_JBARWZ010000050.1:0-2276 GCF_049647105.1 Actinophytocola sp. | reverse complement strand
ACATGGGCCTCGCGTACGACGAAGTCACCGCTCAACGGGTGGCCGACTCACGGGAGTCCCCGGAGGCTGAGGAGCCGGAGATCGTGAAGCGTCGCAAGTTCCTTGCGCACGCGGCCGCTGTCGCGGTCGGTACGCACGGGCTCGGCGCCCACTCAGGATCGTGGGTGTCCAGCCCGGTGCTGACCCCCGCTCCTGGTCGGATCGGCATGACCGACGTCCGGCAGGTCGAGGCCGCAACCAGGGCGCTTCGGGCGCTGGATTACCAGTACGGCGGCGGGTTCTGCCGGGACGCCGTGGTCGCCCAGCTGTCGTGGGGCCAGCAGATGCTCAGCGCGTCGGGTTCCGAGGTGGTCAAGCAGCGGCTGCACGTCGCGCTCGCCGACCTGCACAACCTTGCCGGCTGGACCTCTTTCGACATCGGACTCATCGACTCGGCGCGCAACCACTTCGGACGCGCGCTCGAGCTCGCCAAGGCAGGGGACTCCAACCAGCTCGTGGCCAACATCCTGTACCGGATGGGCCGAGTCTACCTGGAGGACAATGCCCCGAAGGCCGCGCTGAAGATCTTCCAGCTCGGACAGACCGCCGCCCAGGAGTCCGGTTCGGAGCTCGCGGTGGCGGTCATCGGCATCAATCAGGCATGGGCGTGCGCGATGATGGGCCACGAGGAGCAGGCGATCAATCATATCGGGCAGGCTCAGGACGAGTTCTGTCGAGCGAATGGGGGCGCGGCGGCGGACTGGGTGAAGTTCTTCAACGAGGACGACGTCTATGCCATGATCGGCACGGTGCACACCGTGCTGGCCCAGCAGGTGGATCCCGTGCACACCAAGTCCGCGATCCCCGCACTGCACCGGGCCATCGACTCCTACGGCGACGACATGGCCCGCAGCAAGACACACGGCCTTGGCTTGCTGGCGACGAACCATCTGCTCGAAGGCGATATCGACTATGGCGCGAAGGTCGGCCTTCAGGCCATTGACTTGGCACAGCGATTGCGATCAACCCGGGTGCGCCGCTTGCTCATGCCGCTGTTCGCGGAGGCAGAGAAACGCAAGCACAACCCGGAAGCCCACGAATTGTCAAACATGATCAGCCGGTTCTACGAGCAAGGAAGCTGATCGATAACTGACAAGCTCCGACCGGAGCAGCCGTGGCGACCTGTCCCGTAACGCCGAGCACGAGATCGGCGGGTAGCTATTCAGCTGGGGTGAGTGCTGGTGGTAGCCAGGCTCCGGTGGTGAAGAGCTTGTGGAGGGCGTCGAGTTTGTCGAGGCCCCATTTGGTGGCGGTGTCCAGGTAGGACTGGACGATGGCGAAGTCGACGAGTCCTTGAAGTGTGCGCCAGGCGCCGCCGGAGGTGCGTTGCTGGAGGTGCGTTGCTGGACCTTGACCGGGCGGACCGCTCTTTCCGCCGTGTTGTTGGTGAACGGCACCGTCAGGTTGGTGGCGAAGCGGAGGATCATGTCCTCGTAGCGGCGGAATCGGCGGATCAACGTTCGCGCGTCGGTCGCGAGTGTGCCGCGTTTGCCCTTGTTGTCGGTTTGGCCGCGGGCCAGCGCTCCGCGGTAGAGGTTGCGGATCCGGGTCAGCGTGGCGGGATCGAGACTGTCGGCGCCCTCGGCTCGTGCCGCGTGCGCGGTGTGATGGGCGTCGAGCAGGGTGTTGGCCATGGCCAGTGCCCAGAGCTGTCCCTGCGGGTCGGCGTCGGAGATCGACCGCAGGTCCCGCAGCAAGTGTGCACCGCACCAGGCATGAATGGCCTGGGTGAGGTGTTCGTAGCCGGCATAGCCGTCGCGGACCAGCACACCTGAGTACTCGGCGAGTACGCCGCCGGCGTCGATGTCCTCGCGGGTGCGGCCACCGACGTGCATCAGGGTCACTCGGTGCACGCGACGTGCACATACGACAACCCGCCCGCGGCCCGACCACAGGTCTCGTCTGCGTGCAACACCGGCGCGGTCACCAACAGGTCCCGCACATGGGCCAGAAACCGCTTCTCCAGCTTCCGGGCGGCACGACCCCGAACGCCAGCGAGGAACCCGGTGGACACATCAATTCCAGCCAGTGCCTCCAGCAGCTGTCGTGCCCGGCCCACCGGCAGGAATGCCCGCAGGTCAACAACGCCCCGCGAGCCAGGGTTGCGGGACCGATCCGCACCGGCGAGCCCAACCCGGCCACCACGTCCCGCCGCGGATCATCAGCCCGAACCTGGTCCCAGCCGGGTGTGGTCACCTCCCCGCAACACACACAGACCTTCGACACCCGCTGGTACT
>NZ_JBARWZ010000049.1:0-7137 GCF_049647105.1 Actinophytocola sp. | reverse complement strand
GCCATCGGCCGTGCGGACCGCGCTGCTGACGGTCACCCAGCACGGCGCGCCGAGCGCCGCGCTGCCCATGGCGCAGGACGCGGTCGGGCTCCGGATCGCGCGGCTGCGGCACGACATGCCGGTGCCGGGACGCGTGTGGCGGGGCATCTCGTGCGGGCTGACCGCGCTCACGGCGGTGTCGCTGCCGTTCGTGACGGGCGCGGGCCTGCTCGTGGCGATCGCGGTGGTGGTCTGCCCGGCCTGAGCCTCTCGTGTGGTCCGCCGACCGCAGCTACCTACGATGCATGATAGTAATCAGCATCGGTGAGGAGGCTGCGATGGAGACCCACGTCTTCCGTGTCGTCACCATGCACTGCGACGACTGCGCGGCCCTCATCGACGAGACGCTGATGGCGCTCCCCGGCGTGACCAGCGCACACGCGACGACGCGGACCCGGGAGATCCTGGTGACGCTGGACCCTCGGCTGGCCGGCCAGGACGCGGTGGCCGCCGCCATCACCGAGCTCGGCTTCCGGCTCAAGCCGTCCGCACCGGACCCATCCCCGGCAGGCGCGGTCGGCAGACAGGTGTCGGACGCCGCGTGGGCGGCGCTGGCGCCGCTGCTGCGGGAGCGGACGCGGCGGCGGGGGCGGACCCGCGATCATCGCGAGCTGTTCGAGGGCATCGCGTACAAGCACCGGGCAGGCGTGCGGTGGCGGGAGGTGCCCCCGGAGTTCGGGCCGTGGCAGACGTTGTACGCGCGGTGGGCACGCTGGCACGCCGACGGCACCTGGGCCCGGCTGGCCACCGCGGCCCGGCAACAGGCCGACCTCACCGACGAACTGTCATGGCTCACCTCGGCCGACCGGCCACCGGAACACTGATTCCGGAAAGCCCGAGCCACTCACCCCAGCACGGCGAGCGCCGCGCGGACGCCCCTGGCCTCCGGGACGCCGAGGCGTGCGTACAGGGTCAGTGCCTCCCGGAGGTGGGCGTGCCCGTTGCCGACGTGGCAGTCGCGGACCAGGCAGCGGCCCATGCCTTCCAGTGCCCGCGCCTCCTCCAGCTGGTTGCCGATCTCACGGGCCAGCTCCAGTGCCTGCTTGTGATGGGAGAAGGCGTCCCCCGCCTCCGGCCAGTCCCACGCGAGGCGGCCGAGGTTGTTCAGGGTCTCGGCCATGCCGGTGCGGTCGCGGATCTCGGTGCACAGCTCCAGCGCGCGGTCGAGGCTCCTGGTCGCCTCGTGGCATCGGCCCGCCACGAGCTGCAGCACGCCGAGCCCGTTGTGGATCGACGCCTCGCACAGCCGGTCGCCGACCTTGCCGCACAGCGTGAGCGCCTCCTCAAGCGTGTCGACCGCGGCCGCGTGGTCCTCCGGTGTCCGGTCGCCGCCGAGGTATCTGGACATGGCCAGGTCGGTCAGCACCGCCGCCTGGCCGTGGCTGCTGCCGAGGTCGGCGAACAACGCGTGCGCCCGCTCCCCCACGGCGACCGCCTCCTGGTAGCTGCCGACGGTCTTCAGCAGGAAACCGAGGCGGCACAACGCGTTCGCCATGCCTCGCCGGTCGCCGACCTCCTGGCACATCGCCGCCGCCCTCGTCAGGCCGCGCAGCGCGAGCGGGTGGTCGCCCGCCATCGCCAGCACGAGACCGAGGTAGCTCAACGCGTCCGCCTGGCCCTGTCCGCTGCCACACTCGGTGAACACGGCGTAGGCACGGGCCAGGTCGGACGCGGCGGCCCGGTAGTCATCGGTCAGGTGCGCCACTATGCCGAGCCGGTAGCGGGCGCTGGCCACACCGAAGCGGTCCCCGACCTCCTCACACAGCGCGAGCGCGGCGGACAGGTTGGCGGTCGCGGCCGCGTAGTCGCCGATCGCGCACTGCACCGTGCCGAGGCACTGGATCACGTCGGCCGCACCCATGAGGTCGCCGTGCTGTGCGTGGAGCTGGTGCGCGCGCACCAGGTCGGTCATCGCGACCCCGTGGTCCTCGAGCAGGTGCCGCACGACGCCGCGGTTGCGCAGCGACACGGCGAGGCCGCGCAGGTCACCGACGCGTTCGGCGACGCGGCAGGCCACGTCGTGGATGGCGAGCGCGTCGTCCCAGTGGCCCTGTTGCGCGAGGTAGGAGTGCAGCACGGCCGCGAGGTGCACGGTGTGCTTGGCCCGGCCGTGGCCTCGGGAGTACTCGACACAGCAGCTCAGGTTGATCCGCTCGGCCGCGAACCACCGAACCGCGTCGGCCGCGGTCGCCAACCTCGGCGCGTGCGCGGGCGGTGTGCCGCACCGGGGATCGAGCACCCGGTCGTGCTGGGGCAACAGTTCCGCGGCCGTCGTCGCGACGTGCACGTAGTAGTCGAGCACCCGCTCCACCACCGCGTCCGGGTCCTCGTCGGGGTCCGCCGCGATCAGCGTGCCCGCGAAGTGCCGGATGAGGTCGTGCAGCCGGAACCGGCCCGGCGCCGACTCCTCGACGAGGTGGTTGAGGTACAGCGTCTCCAGCTGCGCCCTGGTCGCCTCGACGGTGCCGCTGCCCATCGCGGCGGTCACGTCGAGGTCGAAGTCGATGCCGGGGTGCATGGAGAGCCTGCGGAACAGGCACTGTACGTCGGCGGGCAGGTCGCGGTAGGACGCGGCGAACGCGGCGACCACGCTACGGTCGTCGGCGCGGATCTCGGACAGCCGGTCACGCGTGGACACCATTTGCTCGGTCAGGTACCGCACGTCCCACGTCGGGTGGCTGCGCAGCCGGCCGGCCGCCAGGGCGATCGCCAGCGGCAGGTGCCCGCACAGCCGCACCAGCTCCGGCTCGTCACCCGAGGGCTGCCTGCCCGCGAGCC
Source organism: Actinophytocola sp. (assembly GCF_049647105.1). Classification (GTDB taxonomy): domain Bacteria; phylum Actinomycetota; class Actinomycetes; order Mycobacteriales; family Pseudonocardiaceae; genus Actinophytocola. Next base: position 4,320 of record NZ_JBARWZ010000049.1, on the reverse strand, counting down.
GAAGGAACATCTCGACGGCCTGCGCGGGCGCGAGCACCCCGAGCGGCAGCAGCCGCGCGTCCTCCAGCCCGGCGAGGCGGTGGCGGCTGGTGAGCACGACCTGGCAGCCCGCGGTGCCGGGCAGCAACGTCCGCACCTGCTCGTGGTCGGCCACGTCGTCCAGCAGCAGCAACATCTTCCGGCCGGCGAGGCGGTCCCGCCACAGCCGCGCGCGGTCGTCGAGCGCGGCGGGCACGTGCCTGGCGGCGACGCCGACGGCGAGCAGCAGGGACCCGAGCGCGTCGACCGGCGTGACCGGCCGCTGGCCAGGGGTGTGGCCCCGCAGCTCGAGGAACAGGTGCCCGTCGGGGAACTTGTCCGCGACCCGGTGCGCGACGTGCACGGCGAACGCGGTCTTGCCCACCCCTGGCATGCCGTTCACGACGTGGATCGCCGCGTCGCCCTGATCGACCGCGCGGTCGATCCGCGTGACCAGCTCGGCCAGCTCGGTGTCCCGGCCGGTGAACGACACGACGTCCCTCGGCAGCGTCGACACGACCTCCGGCGCCGCGCTGCGCAGCACGTCGTGCCGCGCGCTCGCGGGCACCGTGCCCAGCCGCGGCCGTCCGGTGATCACCCCAAGGAGTTCCGCGAGACCGGCCGGGGTGATTTTCGGAACGTGGTAATGGCTCGCGCTGGCCGGCTGGAGATACCGCGGAATTTCGGCCGCCGACCTGCCGGGGAGTATTACCGGAAGGATCTTGCGGGTCCACGTCGCACGGTCGCCGTGCAGGAAGTCCCGCAGGATCGCGGACTCGGTCTGGACCCCGCGGTGGCAGTCGGGCAACGCCTCCCCGTCGCCCGCGGTCCGGTACTGCCCAGACGCGATCACGATGACGTTGTCCGCCCACCGGAGCTGGTCGATCATCCAGAAGTACCAGTCTCTCCGCAGGTCGTTGTCCCACTCGTCGACCCGGACGTCAACCCCGAGGTGACGGAGCAGCCCGCAGAACCGCAGCACCTGTCTCTTGTGCGCCCTGGAGTCGTGCGCGTAGGACACGAACACGCGCGGAAGTGGCGGTGAGTCGGGCTGCGGTGCCGCGGTCATAAAAGGACTTTCCACGGGATTGTTTCATCGTGTGATGACGCACGATATCAACCCTGGTTTACCCGCATTGGGAAGCCACACTCAATCGGGGAGAACATGACAGAAGTGGGACAGTATTCTCAGGCATCGAACCAGCGGGCCATGGCCGCGCGGAGGGCGCCGCCGTCCGGGCGGGCCGACGACGAGGCCCAAGCCACGTAACCGTCCGGCCGTACCAGCAGCGCCGTCGCCGGTGCGGCCTCGGCGCGGGCGGTCACGGTGTCCACGCGGTCGTGCCCGCCGGACAGTTCCCTGCCGAGCGTGCCGTCCTCGGTCAGGTCCAGCAGCAGGGGCCGGGCGCTCCTCGTCAGCTCGGCGAGCCGCACCGGCCCGTTCTCGTTGTGCAGCACCAGGTCCGGCGCCCACCGGCCCGCCAGCGGATGCGTGCCGCCCACCTCGTAGCGGAGGTCCGCACCCGCCATCATGGCCGCGATGTGCCGCACGTTTCCCTTGTCCCGCAACAGCTCCGTGCACAGCTCGCGCAGCGCGGTGACGTCACTGCCTGGGGCGATCAGCGCCGACTGCGCCTGGGTGTGCATGACCACCCGCTCGCTGGCGGGCCGCCGCTCGCTCTCGTAGGTGTCCAGCAGCCCGGCGGGCGCCCGGCCGCGCACTTCCGCGGCGAGCTTCCAGCCCAGGTTGACCGCGTCCTGCAGCCCGAGGTTGAGCCCCGGCCCGCCGATCGCGGAGTGCACGTGTGCCGCGTCGCCGACCAGCAGCACCCGGCCGTCCCGGAACCGGTCGGCGATGCGGGTGTTGCCGCCGGTCAGCCTGCGCACCAGGTGCGGGCCGTCGCCCTCCGGCGGCAGGATCGGCACGTCGACACCCAGCACCCGGCGGGCGCTCGCCCGCAGCTCGTCCAGCGTCATCGGCTCGTCGGGGACGTCCGCGCCGAAGTCCGCGCTGAACTCCATGGTGATCACCATCGTGCCGTGCCGCATCGGCGCGTACACGAACAGGCCGCGCTCGGTGCGGTGGTGCATCAGTGGCGGGATCAGCCCGTAGCCCGGCACGGTGAACCCGCCGGTGGCCGGGTCGATCAGCTCGGCGGGCACCGAGGCGTGCGCCTGCCGCGAGATGGTGTTGTCCCTTGTGACACCGGGAAACCCGATGCCGGCGAGCTTGCGGGTCGTGCTGTGCCCGCCGTCCGCGCCGACCAGGTAGCTGGTGCGGATCCGGTCGCCGCCCGCCACCTCGACGGTGACCCCGTCGGCGTCCTGACGCAGACCGGTCAGCTCGTGGCCGCGGCGGATCTCGGCACCCAGCTCGACCGCCCGCTCCGCCAGAACCTCCTCGATCCGGTGCTGTGGCACCGGGAGGATGGTCAGCGGGTTGTCGTCGAGCCCACTCAGCTCCAGCGGCAGCGCGCCGAACACGTATCTCGGCACCGCGAACGGCGGGTCCTGGTTCCCGCTGAGGCGTTCGTGCAGCCCCCGGCGGTCGAGCAGCCGCACGACCTGTCCGACCAGGCCGTTGGCCCGGTGCTCCTTGGTGTGGCCGGAAAGCCGCTCCAGCACCACTGGCCGGACACCCGCGAGGCTCAGCTCGCAGGCCAGCATCAGCCCGTTCGGCCCGGCTCCTGCGATGACGACGTCCTCGGTGGTCATGATGATCTCCTTCGGTTTCGGGCATGGCGAAGCGACCCGGCGGCGCCGGGTTGGGGAGAAAGGTGTTACGGGATCAGGGTGTCGGCAGCCCGTTGGCCAGCTGCGCGAACGCGTCCCGCAGCAGGTCGGCCATGGTGCCCGGCGCTTCGGCGCGCAGCCAGTGCTGGATGGCGACCCTCATCGCGCTGCCCACCGCGCTCGCCACCAGCCTCGGGTACAGGTCGGTGTCCGCGTCCGTGCCGGTGCGCTCGGCGATCACCGCGGCGAACTCGGCCTCCACCGCCGCGCTCGTCTTCATGAACTCGCCCTGCAGCGCGGGTTCGCCGACCATCAGCCGCAGGCCCTCGGCCCACCGCTCGTCCTCGGCCCCCCGGTGGTCGTCCTGTCCCAGCGCGAACCGGGCCATCGTGGCGTTGGTGATGGCCTCCCACAACGGTTCGGACGCGGGCCTGGCACGCAGCTCGTCCGCGATCGCCCTGGCCCGCTCGAGCTGCCGGGCGGCGACCGCCTCGCCCTTGCTCGCGAAGTAGTTGTTGAAGGTGCGCGGCGACACGCCGGCCTCGGCGGCGATGTCCTCGACGCGCACGTTGTCGAAGCCGCGCTCCACGGTGAGCCGGATGGCGGCCCAGCTCAGCGCGATCCGCGTCTCCCGTTTCTTGCGCTCCCGCAGCCCGGGACGCGCACCCTCCCCGATGTCCATGCGGTCACCGTACACTGATTCTTGCGTGCTCCGCAAAAATTCGTGGCCCGCAATTTTTGGCGGACCGCCCGGCCCTCCGCACGATCGATGCGTACACGACGCTCACCACCGAACGCGGCTGGCCGCCCGTTCGGGTCGAGCAGCGGTGGCAGGGTGTGCTCACCCACGAACTGCTCGCCTGAGTCCGGCGCTCGCCGACTGGCGCCCCGCACACTCGTGTGCTTAGGGTGACTTCGAAAGTGCAAAGTGTTATCTGCACTGGTAGGGAGTCTGTCACATGCCGAGCGACATGCGGTCCTGGGAGCACGTGCGGTCTCTTTGCGGCTCGTCGTCGGGGGAGTTGTGCGTCGAGCAGGTCATCGAGGGGCAGTTGGTGCTCGTGCGCGTCGTCGGCGAGTTGGACAGCGTCACGTCGGGCACGTTGAACGCGACGCTCGTGGACGCGGAGGCCGCCGTGTCGCCGCCCGCGCCGGTCGTCGTGGACCTGACCGGGGTGAGCTTTCTCGGCGTGGCCGGTTTGTCGGTTCTGGTCGACCATCACGAAAGGTGTTTGGCGCTGGGTAGCGCCCTGCTGATCGTGCCGGGCAGCAGGGCGGTGCGCCGGGCGATGGCGGTGACCGGCATGCACGCTCGGCTGGCCCTTATCCCCGCTCCGAGGTAACCCCTGCGGGTGACTGTGGCCATTACCGCGTGACGAAAGCGCGGAGCCGCTGTCCTTAAGCCCACGAAGGACTCACGGCCGCTTGCCCGATGACACGGGGTGCGTGGGGCAGGCGGCCGTTACCGTGCCGGCACGTCGCGGGGTGACGGCGGGGCCGTCGAGGGAGCGACGCGCACGGCACAAGGCGGGTGGCGCTGGTCGATGACCAGCGCCACCCGCCCGATAG
>NZ_JBARWZ010000048.1:0-5889 GCF_049647105.1 Actinophytocola sp. | reverse complement strand
CCCCACACGTGAACCCGGCGCGACACCCCGGGCCGCTAGCATGCCCACACACCCGAAAACCGCTCCACCACACGACTCCAGGACCTGAAGATCAACTCAGCCGACTACTCGCGGATACGGGTCAGAGCCGCCGACAACCTGGCAGACGCCGCCAACGCGGCACGCAAAGGCTCGCGCGCCTGCGGGCCCAACAGCTTCATCCCCGGCACCAAAGTCCTCATGGCGGACGGCACCCGTAAGCCGATCGAAGACATCAACGTCGGCGACCAGGTCCTGGCCACCGAGCCCATCAGCGGAGAAACCGCCGCAAAGACAGTAGTCGGCACCATCACCACGCAGGGATGGAAGGACCTTGTGAAGCTGACCGTCGACACCGACGGTGCCGAAGGAGACAAGACCGGCATGATCGTCGCTACCGCAGCTCATCCGTTCTGGATTCCAGCACAGGGGCGCTGGCTAGATGCAGCGGCCGTACATGCAGGTGAGAGCTTGCGTGGTGTGCGTGGCACGACAGTCGACGTCCTGGCCGTCGGCACGTACCAACAGTCGCAGGGTGTTCACAACCTCACGATCGCTGGCATCCACACATTCTATGTCCTGGCGGGCAGCTCGCCTGTGCTTGTTCACAATGAGGGACCTTTCTGTGGCAAACCTATCGGCAAGAAGGCCTCTGGTGATTCAGATTTCCATGGCTCGGGATATTCGTTGGATGAGATGGTCGAATTCGTTAATGGTCATGTAGACGACGGTAATCCTGCGATGAATAGACCGGGGCTCTCTGAGATTGAGAACGCTCTAAGAAATGCTGGTCCTGTTCAACGCGAAGGGCAGAATGCTGCCGAGTTTAACTATCGGGGCGTTCGTGTAATAATCAATTATGATGTACCATGGAGGAGCACGACGTACTATCTTGGAGGGTGACTCTTGTCTGAGGAGTGGAAGTCATGGTTGAGTGATGTGCTCGATTGTGGTCAGCTTGCGGCGCTGAGTGAAGCCAGAGTTGATTTAAGTATGACAAGAACTTCCTCGTTGGGAGAGCTTATTTATGCATGGAAATTGCACATAACCAAGCTCGTCGGCGACATGCTTCGTTCATCGGAGGATCGCACCCTGTGGGGTGCTCATGACTACGTGGCTGCGCTGGTTCTTAGGGATTCGATTGAAGCAGGAATGGATCTACTTGGTGTCGAGGATCGAAAGATAGCGAGGGTGCTGTTGAACGATATCGACTCATTGTTCAAGGGCTACACAGAAGAGGATCACGACGGCTGTACCAGTCGAATTATCGGCAAGGAGTCCGTAGGTCTTTCCTGGTGGTGGGGAAGGATACCGCGTCAAGGTCCGGTACGCCGCGAGATTGAAGTGCAGTACAGGCACTATGCTGGTCCTCACTGAACGGTTTTCATCCTGGTCTGGATGTGTTGGTGGGTAGGGGTTGTAGGTTCGGGGTTGCTGGACTGACCAGTTGATCGTGGGTGTGTTGGTGCTGGGAACGTAGTGAAGCCCAGTCGAAGCTGGGAGAGTGCCCTGAGGGAAATCGAACGCTTCGCGAAGGCGACCTCCTGTCTCATTGCTTCGATCACTGACCCGGCAGTCAGCAATTTCATTTCCTGCTGGCCGATGTACCGAGACGGTGATGTGATCCACGTTCAGAATTCGCTTATCTTCCTGAATGAGCTCGATGAGCCGTTCGACTCGCAAGCGCCGTGGCGGCACGTAGAGCCTCACCGTGAAGTCGACGAGGACGGGAATCGCATCTCCCAGTGGGTAACGAGCGCGTCCGAGGTGCGGCAGTTCCGTGAGTCCGCCTGGGGCCGGTGAGGGCACAAGCGCAAATATGACCCCATGGCGGGGTCTCCGCGCGGCTCTCCGTCGATCTCGGACCCGACCATCCGTGGAGCCGGAAGTCCGTGCGGTTCGACGTCGGTGACGGCAACCCTCCTGGACCATCGGAGACGCACTCGGGACGACGCGCCGCTTCGACCGGCCCGGCACCTACACGGTCACCGCGACGGTCACCGACGTCGCCGGCAACGTGGCCACCACGCCGGCCACCACCTTCACCACGAACGGCTCGGGATTCGTCGCTTACGGTCCGACCCGCTTCCTCGACACGCGCGCCGGTGGCACCGCGCGCAAGGTCGGACCGAACGGCACGGTCCGGCTCGCGGTGGGCGGACAACAGGGCATCCCGGCCGACGCGGCGGCGGTCATCGTGAACGTCACGGCCACCAACCCGTCATCGAGCGGTTTCGTCATGGCCTACCCGGACGGTGCCACACGTCCAGTGGTGTCGACGTTGAACTACACGGCGGGCCGGACCGTGTCGAACTCGGCCACGGTCGCGCTGGGCACCGGCGGGTACCTCGATCTCTTCAACGGCAGCGCCGGCGCGGTCGACCTGGTGGCCGACGTGCTCGGGTACTACGTGCGCGGTGAGTCCGTGAACGCGATGACCCAGTTGTGGCCGCAGCGGGTACTGGACACGCGGACCGGGTACGGACAGGACGCCGGTGTGCCCGCGGTGATCCCCGCCGGGGGCACGGTGAGCCCGGTGGTCGCGACGTCGAACCCGTCGGACCTCGCGCCGGGCGAAGCGACCTCGGTCGTGCTGTACGTGACGGTCGTGAACCCGGCCGCGTCCGGTTTCGTCACCGCCTACCCGGCGGGCACGGCGCGGCCGACGGCGTCGAACGTCAACTTCGCCGCGGGCGAGACGATCGGGAAGGCCGTCACCGTCCCGGTCGGACAGGACGGCCGGGTCAGCTTCTACGCCCACGCGAGGACCGATCTGATCGTCACGATCCTGGGCTACTACACACCCGGCGGCGATGGCTACTTCGTCCCGGTGCGGCCGGAGCGCGCGGTCGACACCCGCACGAGCGGCACACCAGTCGCCCCGCGCGCGGACGTGACCTACCCGCTGGACGGGAACGCCCCGCCGCCTCAGTTCGGCGTCACTCCACGGTCGGTGGTGTCTAACGTGACCGTGGTGAACGCCCGGCGCTCCGGTTACCTGATCGCGTACGCGCTCGCCGGGGCGGCGGAGTCCACGCTGAACTTCACCCAAGCGGGTGGTCCGGTGTCGAACATGGCGCTGACCGGCGGCTCGAGCGGCACCTTCTACAACGGCAGCGACGGGAACGTCGACCTGCTCGTGGACGTCAGCGGCTACTTCTTCACCGGGTGACAGGAAGTGCGCGATCCCGTTGCCGCACACCGGATCCGCCGTAAGGGGTAGTCGGCGACGACCGGAGCGCTGACCTCGGTGAGCCGCGCGGCGCCGAGATCGTCGTCGAGCTGCTCGACCGTACGCCCCCCGAGGATCACCGAGGTGACCGCGGGCCGGTTGGCGGACCCACGCGAGCACGACCCGCGCGCCGCGCGAGATCGGCTTGCAAACGCATTCTCATGCCGCTGTCCGGTCTGCTGACCGTCCGTTTCACACCTGGACGTGTGGAGCAGATATGGAGCATGGGTGCGCTCTGAACGGCGCTGGACGGTGCTCACTGGAGCGGATCGGCTTAGGATTTCCTGCAGGTTCTCTGTTCGTGCTAGTCAGAGGCATGATCGGGCCACTGGCAGTGTGGGGGTCAGGTTCGAACCCCTCAGCTCGGCTTCTTCGTTGATGATCGATAACCATGGTCGGCGTTGGTGGCGGAGTGTGCCCAAGTGCCGAGTGGCGAGTCAACGTCGTTTCCGGCCGTCAGCGGGGTCGAGGAGTGGATGTCGGTCATGGTCGGGGCTCTTGGCAACGGGGCGGGGGTTGGCGGTTCGGTTGTGGGTAGGTGTACCCAGCCGTGGTGGTGTTGGTCGGCGATTTTGACGTGTACCAGTGGCTGGAAGGTGTGTTGGTTGATGCTGTCGTAGCCGTGCCGGATGATCGTCTGGTAGATGATGTCGGAGACAACCAGGGCCAGTGGTGTGCTCGATCGGCTGTGTGTCGTCTTCAGCTCGGGGGAGTTCAGTAGGCGGAAGGTGAGGTCCAGGGCTTCCCCGAAACAGCCGTGGCGGTCGTAGTGGATCTCGCCGGTGTGTACTGCCGCGCGTAGTCGCAGACGGTGGTCCGGGCGATGGGTGTTGTGTTCGGCCAGCAGCCGGTTGAGCGTGGGGATCACCTGGTTGAGCAGCAGAGTCTTTGGTGTGTGGTCGGCTGGGGGGATCAGGGTCAGGATGCCGTCGCCGGTGTTGATGAGGGGGTCTCGGCGTCGGCGGGTGACTCCGCCTGTGTGCAGGGCTGCCTCGAACAGTTGGTACAGCGCTGTGCGGAGCACGACCTTGTCCGGGTTGCTCCTGGTCGTCGACGCCTCGATGTCCACGGCCATGATTGACCGGTGGCGGGGCACGTGCGGCGGTGGTCTTCTCATGGCCCGGTGTTGGTTCGTCGCACCACGACCGCGAGCCGTGTCATTCCGCCGAGCAGCTGCAGGGTGAATCGGGCTCGAGTGCGGCGGTCGGGGAGCGCGTGCAGTTCGGCGGTCCACTCTTCGAGCCATCGGGCGCGAGCCGCGGTGGGGAGCAGCACCGTCGAGATCGCCAGTACTCGGCGTGAAATCCGCAGGCTGCGTGCCAGGCCACTGTGGACGGTGAACCGTTCCGGGTAGAGCGTGGCCAGGGCCAGGCTTTCCAGTTGCGTCCGGATCGTATCGAGGCCGAGCCGGTCGGCCAGCGGCACGAGGATCTCGAGAGTTTCCCGGGATTTGTGCTGCTGCTTGGCAGGTGACACGAATCGGATGGTCTGCATGTTGTGGAGCCGGTCGGCTAGCTTGAGGATCAGCACTCGGCGTTCGGCGGTGTCCAGCGAACCGCTCTTGTGCAGCGTGAGCAGACCCTGCACCAGAGCGGTGATCTCCTCGCCGAACTCCGCGCGTAGGAGGTCGATCGGGCAGTCTGTGTCCTCGATGACGTCGTGCAGCAGCCCCGCGCACACGAGCGGGACGTCACACCCTGACCTGGCCAGAGTGACGCTGACCTCGACCGGATGGGAGATATACGGGTCACCGCTGCGCCGGGCCTGGCCCCGGTGCCAGTACGCGGCGAACATGTAGGCGTGTTCAATCAGTCGGGCGTCAGCGTCCGGGTATTGGCCGGCGATCTCGGCGACCAGCTCAGGCACGATATTCATGCCAACTCTCCGGTCATGCCGAGGCCGAGCATCCGCGACGGCCGGTGTGCCCGGGCGAGCGCGGTGCGGGCCTGCTCCGCGCCCTCGTCGGTCAGGCGGTAGTACCGGCGCCGCGGTCGGTTCTGGGTGATGTGCTCGTTCGGATCCTCCCAGCGGCTTTCCACCCATCGGACCTGCTCCAGCCGCGCCATGATGGGGTAGACGGTGCCACTCGGCAACCCGGTCTCCGCGCACACTTCCAGGCCATACTGCTCATCGGTCGGCCGCTGCAACAGGGCACGCAGCACCAACTGAGTCTGCAACGTCATCCTAGGGCTTCCCGACATATGTCGTACTCTACATAGCTAGTCCTTAGCTGTCGAGCACACCGTCGAACGTCCGCTCTTGCCAGCTTGCACGGTCTGTCGGATGTCCGTTTCACACCTGATCATGTGGAGCAGATGTGGAGCACGGGTGCGCCCCGAACGGCGTTGGACGGTGTTCGCTGGAGTGGAACGGCGTAGGATTTCCTGCGGTTTTCTGTTTGTGCTGGTGAGAGGCATGATTGGGCCGGGCTGGCAGTGTGGGGGTCAGGGGTTCGAACCCCCTCAGCTCCACATCGTGCATAGTCCGCTGACAGGCGATTCATCGCAGGTCAGCGGACTTTTTTTGATCTTGAATCATTGTTTCAAGTGGACAGTTAGCGTGCTAGCGAAGCGGTTTCTGGAGCAGAAGTGGAGCACGGCCTGTTCCAGCGTGAAATGGGGTCATGCGCTGCTCCAGCC
>NZ_JBARWZ010000047.1:0-4212 GCF_049647105.1 Actinophytocola sp. | reverse complement strand
GTGCCCGTGCGGCTCGACCTCGCAGCACTGCGCCGCCGCACCGAACCGCCACCCGCCCTGTTGCGCGGGCTCGTGCCCGCCGCGGTCCGGCGGGCCGCGAGCGTGCAGGCCGACGGTTCCCTCGCCGCCCGGCTGTCCGGTCAGGGGGAGCAGGAGGCGCGCCGCACGCTCCTGGCGCTCGTCCGCGCCCAGGCCGCCACCGTGCTCGGCCACGGCGACGCCGACGCGGTCGGCCCCGGCACCGCGTTCCGCGAGCTCGGGTTCGACTCGCTCACCGCGGTGGACCTGCGCAACCGGCTGAACACCGCCACCGGTCTGCGCCTGCCAGCCACCCTCGTGTTCGACCACCCCACCCCGGTCGCGCTCGCCGGGCTGCTCACCGAGCGGCTCACCGGCGGGGCCGCCGCCGCGCGGACCACCAGGACCGGCACGCGGGCCGCCGACCCGGCCGAGCCGATCGCGATCGTCGCCATGAGCTGCCGGTACCCCGGCGGGGTGCGCGGCCCTGAGGACCTGTGGGCCCTCGTCGCCGATGGCGGCGACGCGATCTCGGCGTTCCCCGCCGACCGAGGCTGGCGGTCCCGGCCGGTGCCCGGTGGGTTCGTCCACGAAGGCGGGTTCCTGTACGACGCGGCGGACTTCGACCCCGGCTTCTTCGGCATCTCGCCACGCGAGGCGGCCGGGATGGACCCCCAGCAGCGGTTGCTGCTGGAGACATCGTGGGAGGTGCTGGAGCGCGCGGGCATCGACCCGGCGTCGCTGCGCGGCAGCGCGACCGGCGTCTACGCGGGCGTCATGCACAGCGAGTACGCGGCCCGGCTCGGCGACGTTCCCGAGGAGCTGAAGGCACACCTGTCCAACGGCACCGCGAACAGCGTCGCCTCCGGCCGGGTCGCCTACGCGCTCGGTCTGGAGGGCCCCGCGGTCACCGTCGACACCGCGTGCTCGTCCTCCCTGGTCGCACTGCACCTGGCCGCGCAGGCCCTGCGCGATGGCGACTGCACGCTCGCCATCGCGGGCGGTGCCACGGTGATGGCGGCACCGACCACGTTCGTCGAGTTCGCCCGCCAGGGCGGCCTCGCGGGCGACGGCCGCTGCAAGTCGTTCGCCGACGCGGCCGACGGCAGCGGCTTCGGCGAGGGCGTCGGCGTGCTGCTGCTGGCCCGCCTTTCCGACGCGCGCCGGGCCGGTCACCCCGTGCTCGCCGTGGTCCGAGGCACCGCGATCAACTCCGACGGTGGCAGCAACGGCCTGACCGCACCCAACGGCCCCGCCCAGCAACGGGTCATCCGGCAGGCGCTCGCCGCCGCCCGGCTGTCCACAGTGGACGTCGACGTCGTTGAGGCGCACGGCACCGGCACCCGGCTCGGCGACCCGATCGAGGCGCAGGCCGTGCTCGCCACCTACGGGCAGGACCGGGACCGGCCGCTGTGGCTGGGCTCGGTGAAGTCCAATCTCGGGCACACCCAGGCCGCCGCGGGGGTCGCTGGTGTCATCAAGATGGTCATGGCGCTGCGCAACGACACACTGCCCGCCACCCTGCACGTCGACCGGCCGGCCGGCGAGGTCGACTGGACCTCGGGTGCCGTCGAGCTGCTCACCGAGCCGCGGCCGTGGCCTGCCGGTGCTCGGCCGCGCCGTGCCGGGGTGTCCTCGTTCGGCGTCAGCGGCACCAACGCGCACGCCATCATCGAGGAGGCACCCGCCGGGCCCTCGGCGACCGCGGCACGGCGCGACCTGCCCGCCACGCCGTGGCTGCTGTCCGGCCGCTCCCCGGCCGCGGTGCGGTCACAGGCCACACGCCTGCTGGCGCATCTCGACGACGAGCGGGACCTCGATGTCGCCTTCTCGCTCGCGACCACCCGCACCGCGCACGAGCAGCGTGCCGCCGTCGTCGGCACGTCCCGTGACGAGCTGGTGGCCGGGCTGTCCGCGCTGGCGCGCGGCGAGTCCCCGGTGGTCGCGGCCGCACGCGAACCGCACGTCGCGTTCCTGTTCCCCGGGCAGGGAGCCCAGCGGCCCGGGATGGGACGTCTCCTCGCGTTCCCTGCGTTCACCGAGGCGTTCGACGCGGTGTGCGCGAGCCTCGCGCCGCACCTCGACCGCCCGCTGCCCGACGTCATGGACACCGACCTGCTCGACCAGACCGGCTACACCCAGCCCGCCCTGTTCGCCGTCGAGGTCGCGTTGTTCCGCCTCGCCGAGTCGTGGGGCCTGCGACCCGGCCATCTGATCGGCCACTCCATCGGCGAGCTCGCCGCGGCCCACGTCGCGGGGGTGTTCGACCTCGACGACGCGGCCACGCTGGTCGCCGCGCGGGGACGGCTCATGCAGGAGCTGCCAAGGGGCGGCGCGATGATCGCGATCGAGGCGGCCGAGGCCGAGGTCGTCCCGGCGCTGATACCGGGCGCGGACCTCGCCGCGATCAACGGCCCGCTCGCCGTCGTCGTCTCCGGCGACGAGGACGCGGTGACCTCGGTCGCCGACGCGTTCGCGGCGGAGGGGCGCAGGACCAAGCGGCTGCGCGTCAGCCACGCCTTCCACTCCGCCCGGATGGACGCCGTGCTCGACGAGTTCGCCGCGGTCGCGGGAAAGCTCACCTACCACGAGCCACGCATCCCGGTCGTCTCGAACGTCACCGGCGAGCCCGCCACCGAGGAGGAGCTGTGCTCGCCGGAGTACTGGGTGCGCCACGTCCGCGAACCCGTCCGGTTCCTCGACGGCATGCGCACGCTCGCCGACGCGGGGGTCACCGTGTTCGCGGAGCTGGGACCGGACCGGGTGCTCACCAGCGCCGCGCAGGACTGCCTCGCCGAACGCGACGGCATCACCTACCTGACCGTGCCGAAGCACGGCGCGGACGCCGTGCGCATGGCGGCCGAGGCACACGTGCGTGGCTGCGTGGTCGACTGGCCCGCCGTGTACGCGGGCACCGGCGCCCAGCGGGCCGACCTGCCAACCTACGCGTTCCAGCGCGACCGCTTCTGGCTCGACGCCCCCGCCGGGCAGCGGACGGCGCCCGGCGCGCACCCCCTGCTCGGCGCGGCCGTGCCCCTCGCGACCTCCGGCGGTGTGCTGTTCACGGGCACCCTGTCCCCGAGCACCCACCCGTGGCTCACCGGGCACCGGGTGGCGGGCGCGATCCTGCTGCCCGGCGCCGCCGTGCTGGAGATGGCGCTGCACGCCGCGGCGCACACCGGTGCCGCCGGGGTGGCCGAGCTGATGCTGGCGGCCCCGCTCGTCTTCGCCGACGACACGGACGAGGTGGGCTTCCAGCTGACCGTCGGCGACGCCGACGAGCACGGTCACCGACCGGTCGAGCTGCACGCCCGGCGCGGGGACGAGCCGTGGCAGCGGCACGCGAGCGGCTCGCTTGGCGAGCCGGATGGTCCCGACATCCTCGCGGAGCCAGGGGAGTGGCCGCCCCGCGACGCCGTGCCCGCCGATGTCGCCGCTCTGCGCGCGACCCTCGTGGCGGCCGGGTTCGAGTACGGGCCGCTGTTCGGTGGGCTGCGTACCGCGTGGACCCGAGGCGCGGAGACCTTCGCCGAGGTCGCGCTGCCGCCGGGAGCGGAGCTGGACGCCGCCCGCTACGGCATCCACCCCGCCCTGCTCGACGCCGCGCTGCAGGCGATCGGCCTGAACACGCGGCAGGAGGGCCTCCCGTTCGTCTGGCGCGGCGCCCGCGCACAGGGCGGTGCCACGCGGCTGCGGGTCCGACTGTCCGTTGTGGACGATGCGGTGCGTGTTCTGCTGACCGACGAGGCGGACGCCCCGGTGCTGTCGGTGGCGTCGTTGTCCCTGCGGCCACTCGACACCGGCCATCTCGGTGCGCGACCGGCGCCCCTGTACCGCGTGGACTGGCAGGCGGTGCCGGTGGCGGGCGACCCAGCGACCGGCACCGTCGGCCGCTGGGCGGTCATCGGCGGGCAGGCGGCCGGTCCCGACGCGCGGACCTACCCCGATGTCGCGGCGTTCCTCGCGGCCGACGGCGCCGCTGATGTCACCGCCGATGTCACCGCCCATGTCGTGCCCGCACCGGCCGGTGAGCCGCCCGCCGCCGTCCGGCACGCCGTCACCGAGACGCTGTCGCTGCTGCACGCCTGGCTCGACGGCGACCGCGACCCCGCCGCGACGCTCGCCGTCGTGACCCGGGGCGGGCTGCCCGGCGCCGCGGTGCGCGGCATGGTCCGCTCCGCGCAGTCCGAGCAC
>NZ_JBARWZ010000046.1:0-7193 GCF_049647105.1 Actinophytocola sp. | reverse complement strand
GCACAGGGGGTGTGCACGAAACCACCGGCTTGTCCCGTTCGGACACGGGTCCCGAGGAGGCGTGGATAGGCTGGCGTGCGATGGACGCCAAACCAGTTCGCCACCTGCCGCTCGCCATGGGGATCGCGGCCGTCGTGCTCGTCGTCGACCAGGCGACGAAGCTCTGGGCCGAACGCACACTCACCGGCCGCGACCCGATCCCCGTGTTCGGGGACTTCCTGGGGTTCCGGCTGCTGTACAACCCGGGCGCGGCGTTCTCGATGGGCGAGAACGCGACGTGGGTCTTCACGATCATCGCGGCGATCGCCGTTGGCTGGCTGTTCTGGTACGTCACGAAGCCGCACCCGGTCGGCCAGGTGATCGCGTTCTCGCTGCTGCTCGGCGGTGCGACCACGCACCTGCTCGACCGGCTGTTCCGCGACCCCGGCTTCGCACGCGGGCACGTGGTCGACTTCATCGACTACAACGGGTGGTTCGTCGGGAACGTCGCGGACATCGCGCTGACCGTCGGTGCCGTGCTCGCGGTCGTCCTGACCGCTGTGCAGAAGGAACCCACCGGCGAACCCGCCGAGACCAGCGACTAGGCGTCCCGGTACCGGTCGCGGACCTCGGGGAGGCGCCGGAAGCCGGCCGACGCGTAGGTCGCGACGGCGCCGGCATTGGCGCTCGGGGTGCAGACGATCGCGCTCGACGAGCCCAGCTCCCGGAGCGCGGCCGCCGCCGCGACGGTGATCGCCGTGCCGTGGCCGTGACCCCGATGGTCCCGGTGCACGCCCATCGGTTCGAGCAACCCGGGCCTGCCGGGACCGGCCGACCACACCGTCACCGCCGCCACCGCGTTGCCACGGTCGTCGTGCGCGACCAGGCACCGGGCGTCGGCGTACGGCGACCCGGCCGCCATCGCGTGCCAGCGCTCGGCCGTGAACGTCGACCCGTCGAACGCCGCCCGCTGCACCGCGGCCCGCACGTCGGCCCGCTCCGGCCCGATCACCTCGATCCGCATGCCAGGGTCCCGCACCGGCTCCGTGAGATCGCGGCGCAGCGGCGTCCACGGCTCGTCGGTGTGCCAGCCCTTCTCGGACAGCACGTCGTGGACCAGCGCGCCCTTGGGCGCCTCGACGGACACCTTCCCCTCGGGCAGCACGCCGCTCACGTCGTCGACCAGTCGCCGTGCCAGCTCCTCGTCCCGCGCGGCGTCCTGCGCGATCGTCAGCCGCAACAGCCCGGGTCCATCCAGCAGCCCGACGGAGAGAATCCGCCCGTCCCGGCGCCACGTCCGGACCGCCGCGGCCGTCGCCTCCGCACCGAACCGCCAGAACCACCCCAGATCCCCCGGATGCAGTTGCGTCGGCGCCCCGTCGTCCTGCCACTCCCGCAGTACGCCAACGGCCTCGCTCAGGCCGTCGACTCCCGGCTTGCCCAGCACCATCGGCACGCGCTAGATCACCGGCCCCGCACCGTCGCGCCACCACGTGATCAGGTCGTTCGGCGTGAAGCCATGGAACGCGGCCCCCAGGATGTTGGTCCGGTCCGACGTCCAGATCAGGAAGTAGTTGTCGTGGGTCGCCGTCCCGCACAGGAGACTGCCGGTGTCACCACCTCGGGTGTACGGCGCGTCGGCGCGGAACCCGGGCGGGCCCGCGAGACAGTCGCCGCCGCTCACCGTGGACTGCTTCTGGTAGGCGTCGTCCATCGAGGCCTTGTCCGGGAACTGGTAGTAGAAGACGACACGCCCGCCCGGCGACGGCCCGCACGCCACCATTGCGGTGCTCCGCAACGCCACGTTGGCCTTGGCCTGCTCCGACGACGGCCGCATGCAGTGGTTGCGGGTGTTCTCCGGGACGCGCCGCAGCAACGCGGACTCCCGAGGTTGCGGAAACGGCGGCGACGCGGTGTCGTTCGCGGCCTCGACGACCTTCTGCGGCGGCACCCCATTGGTGCGGTGGAACCACGCGACCAGGTCCTCCGGTGTGTTGCTGCCGGTCGCGCGGATCATCAGGCGCAGCGGCTCGATAGTCCACTCCAGCATGGGTGTGCCGCGCGCACCCTGGTAGCAGAGCATCCAGCCGAGGTCGACGCTGCGCAGGTCGAACGCTCTGCTGCCAAGGAAGTTCTGGGGTATCTCCCCCTCGGTGCACGGCACCCCGGTCGGCGCGTTCGTCCCGTCGGCGTGCTGGTCGTAGGTGCGCTGCAGCGCGTCGATGTCGCTGAACCGGTAGTACGACACGGCGATCACGCCGTCGTCGGCCGGGTCGCAGTCGATGGCCGCCTCCAGGTCGCGGAACGTGGCGAGCGTGCCTGCCTGCGTCCGTTCGCAGCCGTTCAGCTCCACGAGGTCGTTCAGCGACTCCTCGGCCGGGGTTGGGAAGGCCGGGATGCGCACCCAGTCCTGCCATTCCTCGATGAGCCGCCGGTCGTCCGTCGCGCGGATCTCCGCCTGGGCGATCGTGCGCTGCTCGTCGTCCGTCCACACGAGACGCGTGACATCGCCCGTCGTGTCGCAGAGCACGCGGCCGATCTGGCCGCCCGCGTAGGGGTAGCGGTGTTCCGCGTCGGTCGAGACCGTGCAGTCACCGCGGTCGCGCGCGATGCCTGACTCCCGCACCAGCCCGCCGTACGCGATGTCCATTGTGGACTTGTCGGGGAACAGGCTGATCCGTACGTGCTGGTCGCCGTCCCGGCAGTCCTGGGTGTTCTCGGCGCCGGGCAGGGCCGGGGACACGGCGGCGCAGTTCCCGCGCAGCGGCGCCGGGATCCGGAGGGCGGGACTGGCACCGGAGTTCCCGCCGGTCGCGTTCACCACGACCACCACGGTGGCGGCGACGACCGCGAGCGCGGCGGCGATCGCGGTGGGCCGCTTCCACTTCGTGTTGCTGCGCGGCGGGTTGGGGTGCCGTACCCCGCGTACCCGGCCGCCGCTGACCGCGTTCGCCAGCTCCTCAGCCAGTTCCGTGCACGACGCGTACCGCTCCGCAGGCCGCTTCGCCAGTGCCGTCGCCAGGACCTTGTCCAGTGCGGTGGGTAGTTCCGGGCGCACCGTCGTCACCGGCGGTGGGGTCTCGTGGCTCTGCGCCCACAGCAGCGCGCCGGTGTCGGAGTGCCGGTGTGGTGCGCGGCCGGTGAGGCACTGGTACAGCACGACGCCGAGCGAGTACACGTCCGCGCGCGGGTCGATGGGTGCGGCCTCTGCCTCGCTGCCGGGGATCAGCTCCGGCGCGAGGTAGCCGGGCGTGCCGACGCGGCGGCCGACCTCGGTCAGCCGCTCACCCAGCGCCGGTGCCGCGATCCCGAAGTCGCACAACAGGATCCGGCCCGAGCGGTGCTCCACGAGGATGTTGCCCGGCTTGACGTCCCGGTGCACGACCCCGGCGGTGTGCGCGAAGTCCAGCGCCGAGGCGACCGAGCGGATCACATGTACCGTCCACGCGAGGTCCGGCGGGCCCGCCTTGAGCACGTCACGCAGGTTCGAGCCGTCGATGTAGGGCATGACCAGGTACAGCAGTTCGTCGTCGGCGGGCGCGGAGAACACCGGGACGATGTTGGAGTGGCTGAGGTTCGCGGCCGACTGCATCTCCCGGCGGAACCGCTCGCGGAACGATGGCTCGAACGCGAGCGACGGTGCGATGACCTTGAGCGCCACCGGCCGGTTGCCGAGGTGCTTTTCCTCCGCCAGGTAGATGACGCTCATTCTGGTTTCCGACAGTTTCCTGATCAGCCGGAACTGCGGTAGTTGGTCCGCCAGCTCGGGCTGGCTGGGAAACTGGTCGCCAGTCATGTCGTCCAACCAGAGAACTCCCCCCAGAGAAACAATGCTCGCTCGTGCCGATTCATGATGCCAGGCGCCTCATCGCCGCTTCAGCCGATCGGCAGCATGACGGTTTCGCCCTGGCCGGAACGAGGTAAACAGGTGCATGGCGGCGTTACCCCACGAAGGCACCTCTGGGACCGAGTCCCGTGATGAGCGGCTGGCCCGCAACGTGAGTGAACTCCTGCAGGAACTGCGCGTCGCCCAGGCGGGCGTTCAGTTCCTGTTCGGCTTCCTGCTCGCGGTCGCGTTCACCGAGCACTACGCGCGGGCGTCCGGGTTCGAGCAGGTCGTGCACCTGGTCGCGGTCGTGTTCGCGACGGCATCGGTCGCGCTGCTTACCGCGCCCGCCGCGTGGCACCGGCTGCTGTTCCGCCAGGGGCAGCGCCCGCAGATCCTGCGGGTCGCCAACCGCCTGATGGTCGCCGGGCTCGCGTGCCTCGCGACGGCGATGGTCGCGACCGTGCTGCTGCTGTTCAAGGTTGTCGCGGGCCCCGTGGTCGCGACGGTGTTCACCGTGCTGATCGCGGTCATGTTCGTCGCGCTGTGGTTCGTGATGCCGTTACGAACCCGGGCCGACGACAACGGCGAAGAGGACGACGAAGAGGACTAGGACGACAGGTCGTCGTACCACCCGCTGATCGCGTCGCGGTCCACGTCGGGGGCGTCCTCGAGGGTGTCGAACAGACCGGTCGCGTCCTCGTCACCGTCGTCGGCGTTCTCGTCCGGCTCGTAGGCGGAACCGTCCGTGCTGTCGCCGTCCTCGGTGTCCTCAGGACCAGCGGGCTCCTCGTCCTCGGGCGCCTCGGTGCTGTCGCCGTCCTCGCCGTCGCCGTAGGGCTCGTAGCCGTTGTCGGTGTCGTCGGTGTCGTCGGTGTCCTCGGGGTCCGGCTCCGTGTCACCGTCCGTGTCGGTCGGGTCGACCGGGTCCTCGTCGGTAGGGCCGGGAGACGGCTGGGGCTCGGGGTCCGGCTCCGGTGCTGGCTGCGGCTCCTGCGTGGTCGGCTGTGGCGTGCCGCCCTGCCCGTGGGCGTTCCAGGTGCCGAGACCGGTCGGGTCGTTGTAGGCGTCCTCGGCGATGCCGTCGTCATCCAGGTCGAGCAGCGCGGTGTCCGCGGTCCCGTCACCGTCGGAGTCCCACATGACGTCGTCGACGCGGCCGTCACCGTCGAAGTCCAGCGCGACACCGTCGGTGACCCCATCGCCGTCCACGTCGACGTTCGCGTCCGAGTGGTGGACGTTCGGAGTGCCTTCTCCGGTGCCGAAGCTGTACTCGATGTCGGGCATGTGCTCCCCCGGGGGCTTCTGGTCTGGATCTCGGAGAATAGATGCGCGGGCCGCGCCGGCGGTTCCGCCGGCAGTCTGCCAGGTTTCGGTTTGCTTCGGCGAACAATCGGTCACGGCCGGGAACGGCCTCGAAGACCTCCTCGTCGCAGGGCCGATCACGACCTGGAGGTAGTCCGTGACCACACCCGCCGGCTTCGACGAACTGCACCGGCTCGCCGGCGAGGCAGCCCGGTTCGCCCGGATCTTCTCGGTCGAACAGGACTCGGAGAAGACCTTCACCGGGCAGGACGAGACCGCGCGGGTCACCGTGTCCGTGGACGCCGACGGCCAGGTCACCGACGTCGAGCTGGCCCAGGACTGGGACGAGGCGATCGACCCGCGCAACCTCGGCGCCGCCGTCGTCGAGGCGGTGCACGCCGCGACCGCCTGCCGCGTGTCGGTGTGGGCGGACCGCGTGGCCGAGGCAGGCGAGGAGCCAGCGGAACCCGCGCCGCCACGCACGCAGGCGCCGGTGACGATCAACCCGTCGACGGCCGCGATCGAGGACCTGCTGTACCTGCTGCATCGCGTCGGCCAGGAGACCAGGCCGCCGGAGCGCACCGGCCGCCGACGGGATCCCGGCGACGAGCCGGACCGCCCTCGGCTGACGAAGGGCAGGAGCGACGGCCGCCACGTCGTCGTCGCGCTGGACGGCACGACGGTCGCCGAGGTGCGTGTCGAGACGAACACCATGTGGATCGGCGGTGCCAACCATCTGGAGGTCGCGAGCGAGCTGCGCAGCGCGTTCGAGGCCGCGTACCTGCGGGCCGAAGAGGAGGCCCCGGCCCGCCGGTCCGACAGCGCCGTCGCCGAACTGCGGGCGCGCACCGCCGACCCGCAGGAGTTCGTGGCGAGGCTGTTCGGCCTCGACCGCTGAAGCAGAGAGGACCCTTCCGATGGCCCCGACCCCGGACCAGTACAACGTGGCGCTGGCCGCACTGCGTGACGACGCCACACAGTGGACCGGCTGCGCCGACGCCCTCGCCGCCGCCAAGTCCACGGCGGACGGTCTCGATCTCGAGGCGCTGCACTTTTCGTACCTCGCGGACAAGTGCGGTCTCACGCGGCTCTACGCCGAGTTCCAGAGCAAGTTCGTCGGCCTGCTCGGCGAGGGCGAAACCATGAGCCGGGGCGTCGCTGACGCGCTGGAGTCGGCGGCACAGACCTATCAGCAAGAAGAAGAAGCCGGCGTCCACCGCATGAACAACGTTTGGTGAGGGAGACATGGGCGGGGTACTGAGCGATGGCGAGTTCCAGGACATCCTGCGGCGTGTGCAGGAGGCGCTTGGTGAGATCCCCACGCAGCTCCAGAGGCTGATCGACAACATCAACTCGGTGCTGGACTGGCTGCCTGGCTTCCTGATGGACCGCATCAACGACGCGCTCGATGCGGTCGGCGACTTCGTCGGCAAGGTGCTGACGGAGATCGGCAAGATCATCACACAGCCGGGTGTGCCGTGGACGCTGTGGAACCACGGCACCACGTGGACCGAACAGGTCGGCGGCACGGCGAGCACCTGGCAGGACATGTTCCACGTCGGCACGATGAAGACCGACGACGAGTGGAAGGGCGGCGCGGCCGACGCGTACCGCAACATCCTGCCGCTGCAACAGAAGGCACTCGGCGCGGTGAAGTCCGCCGCGGACGAGATCGACGACCTGCTGACGAAGATGGCCATCGCGATCGGCGTCGCGTGGCTCGCCATCGTCGCCGCGATCGTGTCGTTCGTGATCGAGCTGACCGCGGAGGCCGGCGCCGCGGCGACCGGCGTCGGCGCACCTCCGGCAGCCGCGGCGGCCGGGGTGTCGGCGGCGAAGGTGTGGGGCATCATCGCGGCCGCACTGGCCGCGCTCGAGGCGTTCGTGGCGGGCTCGCTGCTCCCGTCGATCAAGGACCTGAACCAGCGGATCAACAACAACGAGGGCTTCCCCGGCGGCCACTGGCCGCAGCTCACGACCGACATCGGCGACGCGAGCCACAAAGACAACCTGGGGCAGAACGCCCCGTGGGAGATGTCCAAAGCCTGACCGGGCGCGCAAGGGAAGAGGTGGCGGGGCCCCC
>NZ_JBARWZ010000045.1:0-13582 GCF_049647105.1 Actinophytocola sp. | reverse complement strand
GCCGGTGCCGCCGGTGACCAGGACCGTGCCGTGCGGCCGCCAGCGGTCGATGGCGGGCCCGGCCGGGACGAGCCTGCGGACGAACGCGCCTGCCGGTCGCAGCGCGACCTCGTCCTCGGTGCCGCCGAGGACGGCGGCGAGCAGGTCCGCGGTGCGCGCGTCGAGCGGGCCGGGCAGGTCGATCAGCCCGCCCCAGCGGTGCGGGGCCTCCATGGCGACGGCGCGGCCGAACCCCCAGACGGGGGCCAGGCCGGGGGCGAGCAGCGGGTCGGAGTCACCGATGGAGACCGCGCCACCGGTGACGCACCACAGCGGGGCGTCGACGTCGCACTCGGCGATGGCGCGCAGCAACGCGGGCACCTGGCGCACGTCGTCCACAGTGGACACGACGCCGTCGACGGGGCGGACGAGGTCGGCGAAGGAGGTGAAGACGTCGGCGCCCCGGTCGCGCAGCGCGGCGGCGAGGACCGGGTTGTCGAGGACGAGCCAGCGGCCGCTCAGCGTGGCGGGGCCGGTCCCGGTGGCGGGCTCCCAGCGCACCCGGTACCGCAGTTCTGCGACGTCGTCCTGGGCGGCGCGGTCGGCGCGCCAGCGGGCGAGCGCGGGCAGCACGGTGTCGAGGGCGTCGGTGTCGGGGAGGTCGAGGGCACCGGCGACGGCGGCGGTGTCGCCGGCCTCGACGGCGGCCCAGAAGCCGGTGTCCCTGGTGGACGGTGCCCAGTCCGGGTCGAAGCTGAGCCAGTACGGGGACCGCTGGAACACGTAGGTGGGCAGTTCGGTGCGGGCGCCGCCCCATGGCGCGAAGACGGCGGCCCAGTCGACGGCGACGCCACGCGCCCACGCCTGACCGACCGCGGCCAGCAGGGACTCGACCTCGGGGCGGCGCCTGCGCAGCAGCGGCAGCGCCTCGTCGACGTGCGTGGAGAGGGCGGCGTCGGGGCCAAGCTCCAGAAAGGTGGTGACGCCCTCGGCTCGCAGGCGTTCGACGGTGTCGCCGAAGCGGACCGTGTCGCGGAGCGCGCGAACCCAGTGGTCGGGGTCGGTGACCTCGCCGGGGATCGGCAGGCGCGGCGGCCGGAGGTCGATGGCGCGGACGATGGCGGCGAACTCGTCGAGCACCGGGTCCATCAGCCGGGAGTGGAAGGCGTGGGAGACCGTCAGCGGCGTGACCCTGCGGCCATCGGCCCGCCAGACCCGCGCCAGCTCGGCGATCTCGGCGGCGGGGCCGGACACCACGAGCGAGGTCGGGCTGTTGACCGCCGCGATGTCCACGGTGGACGGCACGTCCGCCTCGACCGCCTCGGCGGCGAGCATGGCCCCGCCCTCGGGCAGGCCCTGCATGAGCCTGCCCCGCGCGGCGACCAGCGCGCAGGCGTCGTCGAGGGACAGGACGCCCGCGACGTGGGCCGCGGCGATCTCGCCGACGGAGTGCCCTGCCACGTGGCCGGGCACGATCCCCCAGGACTCCAGCAGCCGGCTCAGCGCGACCTCGAGGGCGAACAGGGTCGCCTGGGCGCAGTCGGTGCGGCGCAACAGGACCGCGTCGTCGAAGGGCAGCGCGACCGACAGCGCGGCGAACGCACAGGTCACCTCGTCCATGGCGGCGGCGAACACCGGGAACGCCGCGTACAGCTCGCGGCCCATCCCGGCGCGCTGGGCGCCCTGGCCGGAGAACAGGAAGGCGGGCGCGCCGGAGGTGGCGGCCGGGCCAGGCGCGGCGGCGGCGATCTCCGCGAGGCCGCGCAGCAGCGCGTCCCGGTCGGCCGCGACGACCGAAGCCCGGTGCGGCAGCGCGGCGCGGGTGGTGGCCAGGGAGAAGCCGGTGTCGACCAGGTCGGTCGCCCGCTGGGCGGCGAGGTGGCGGCGCAGCCGATCGGCCTGGGCACGCAGGGCGTCCGGGGTGCGGCCGGACACCACGAACGGCACGGCGACGGGTGATACGGCACGTGGCGCCCGCTCTGCGGGGTGGCGCGGCGGTTCCTCGATGATGACGTGGGCGTTGGTGCCGCTGATGCCGAAGGACGACACGCCGCCCCGGCGCGGGGTCTCCCCCGAGGGCCACGGCCGGGCGTCGGTGAGCAGTTCCACCGCGCCGGCCGACCAGTCGACGAGCGGGGTCGGGGCGTCGACGTGCAGTGTCGCGGGTAGTTGCTCGTGGCCGAGAGCGAGGACGGTCTTGATGACACCGGCGAGCCCGGACGCGGCCTGTGTGTGGCCGATGTTGGACTTCAGCGACCCCAGCAGCAGCGGCGTCGCCCGGTCCTGGCCGTAGGTGGCGAGCAGGGCCTGCGCCTCGATCGGGTCGCCGAGCCGGGTGCCCGTGCCGTGCGCCTCCACGACGTCCACATCGGACGGCGTGAGGCGGGCATCGGCCAGTGCCGCGCGCAGGACCCGTTGCTGGGACTGGCGGTTGGGGGCGGTGAGGCCGTTGGACGCGCCGTCGGAGTTGACCGAGGAACCACGCACGACCGCGAGCACGTCGTGACCGAGCCGCCTGGCGTCACGCAGCCGCTCGACCAGCAGGACGGCGACGCCCTCGGCCCAGCCGGTGCCGTCGGCGGCGGCGGCGAAGGACTTGCAGCGGCCATCGCCAGCCAGCCCGTTCTGCCTGCCGAACTCCACGAACGCGGCGGGGGTGGTCATCACGGTCACCCCGGCCACCAGCGCGGACGAGCACTCCCCCGCCCGCAGCGCCGCGACGGCCTGGTGCAGCGCGACCAGCGAGGACGAGCACGCGGTGTCGATGGTGACCGAGGGGCCCTCCAGCCCGAAGACGTAGGAGACGCGGCCGGACAGGACGCTGTCGGCGGTGCCGGTGACGGCGTGGCCCGCGACCTCGGGGGTCAGCGGGACGCCCGCGCCGTAGCCGGAGTGCGACGCGCCGACGAACACGCCGGTTCGGCTGCCGCGCAACGAGTCCGGTGCGATCCCGGCCCGTTCGAACAGCTCCCACGACGCCTCCAGCAGCAGGCGCTGCTGGGGGTCCATGGCCAGCGCCTCGCGGGGCGAGATGCCGAACAGGGCGGCGTCGAACCCGGTGGCGTCGTAGACGAAGCCGCCGACCTTGGCGAAGTCCGTCCCGGCCAGGTCCCAGCCCCGGTCGGCGGGGAACCCGGCGAGCCCGTCGGCGCCTGAGGAGACGAGCCCCCACAGGTCCTCCGGCGACCGCACACCGCCGGGGAGCCGGCAGCTCATGCCGACGATCGCGACCGGTTCCGGCACGCGGGTCTCGGCGTCGGCGAGTCTCTTGCGGGTCTGGTCCAGTTCGGCGACGACCCGCTTCAGGTAGCCGCGTAACTTGTCCTCTGTAGACATCGGGTGCTCCATCACGCCACCCCCAGGTCCTGGTCGACGAGGGCGAACAGCTCGGAGTCGGTCGCCTCGTCGAGGTTGGACAGGGCCGGGGGCGGCCCGTCGTCGGCGTCGGTGAGATTGGCCAGGATCCTGCGCAGCCGCAGGGAGATCCGGGCCTTGTCCGCCGGCGCGGCGGCCGCGGCGAGCGCGTCCTCCCACTTGGCGAGCCCGGCGAGCAGCGGCGCGACCGGGTCACCGGTGTCATCAGGGCCGTCCTCGCCGGTCATCCTGCGGAGGAGGTCGGCGGCCAGCGCGTTGGGGCTCGGGTGGTCGAACACCACGGTGGCGGGCAGGGTGACCCCGGCCAGCTCCTGCAGGCGGTTGCGTAGTTCGACCGCGGTCAGCGAGTCGAACCCGAGGTCGCGGAAGGCACGGTCGGGTTCGACGGCGGTGGTGCCGGGGTGACCGAGCACGGTCGCCGCCTCGGCCCGGACCGCGGCCAGCAGCAGGGCCGGTCCCTCGGCCGGTGCCGCGGCGTCGAGGCGTCCGCGCAGCACGGCGGTCCCCTCGGTCCCGGCCTGCCCGGTCTGGCGGTCCCGGCCCGCGAACGCGAGCAGCTCGTCGAGCATGCGCCGGTGGCTGGCCAGGGTGTAGACGTCGGCGAAGACGGTCCAGTCCACATCGGACACGACGACCGTGGTGTCACGGCGGGCGATGGCCTGGCCGAGTGCCGTGACCGCACGGTCGACGGCCATCGGGCGCAGGCCCTGGCGGCGCAGC
This sequence comes from Actinophytocola sp., assembly GCF_049647105.1. Taxonomy (GTDB): domain Bacteria; phylum Actinomycetota; class Actinomycetes; order Mycobacteriales; family Pseudonocardiaceae; genus Actinophytocola. The sequence goes on along the minus strand of NZ_JBARWZ010000045.1, from coordinate 9,508 downwards.
AGGGCGCTGGCCCCGTCGGCCATGCCGCCCTCGGCCCACGGACCCCAGGCGACCGAGGTGGCGGCCAGGCCGCGGGCGGCCCGGTGCTCGGCGAGGGCGTCGAGATGGGCGTTGGCGGCGGCGTAGGCGGGCTGGCCGACGCTGCCCCAGATCCCGGAGATGGACGAGAACAGCACGAACGCGTCCAGCGGGGTGTCGCCGAGCAGCTCGTCGAGGTGCCGGGCACCGGCCACCTTCGGGTCGGCGACGGCGGCGAACTCGTCGAGGCCGACCTGGTCGAGCGGGGTGAGCTGGCCGACGCCCGCTGCGTGCAGCACGGCGGTCAGCTCCTGGCCGTCGGCCGCGATGTCGTCAAGCACCCTGGCCACGGCGGCGCGGTCGGCGATGTCGCACTCGGCGACGACCACCTCGGCGCCCAGCGCGGTCAGCTCCGCCACCAGTTCGGTCGCGCCGGGGGCGGCGAGGCCGCGCCTGCTGGTCAGCACCAGGCGCCGCGCGCCAGCTCCTGCTGCGTAGCGGGCGACGTGGGCGCCGAGGGCACCGGTGCCGCCGGTGACGAGCACCGTGCCGGTCGGCCGCCACGAGGCGGCCGAGCCCGCCGGTGCGTGCGTGAGCCTGCGGACGAACACGCCGGAGGGCCGGATCGCGAACGCCTCGTCGTCGATGGCGCCCGCGAGGATGCCACGCAGCCGGGCCAGCGTCGGGGCGTCGAGATCGTCCGGCAGGTCGACCAGGCCACCCCAGCGGTCCGGCCACTCCAGGCCGATGACCCGGCCGAGGCCCCAGACCTGGGCCTGGTTCGGGCCCGCCAGCCGGTCGCCGTGGCCGATCGAGACGCCGCGCCGGGTCAGGCACCACAGCGGCGCGTCGACGTCCAGGTCGCCCATCGCCTGGGTGAGCAGCAGTGTCGCCGCCGCGCCCTCGGCCACCGAGGCGGCGGCCGGGTGCGGGCTCTCGTCCAGCGCCAGCAGGGACACGACCCCGTCGATGAGCGGGTGCCCCGCCATGGCGGTGTCGAGCAGTCCGGCGATCCCGGCACGGGTCGCGTCGCCGGGGAGGCGGACCTCCACGACGGTCGCGCCGTCCTCGGCGAGACCGGCCAGTGCCGCGCGGGTCCAGCGCCGCCCGGCGCCCGAGGTGACCGCGAGCCAGGTGCCGCGCAGCTGCGGGGTCACCGCGGCGTCGGCCGCCTGCCAGCGGACGCGGTAGCGCAGGGCGTCGACGGCGGTCTGCTCGTCGTGCCGCGACCGCCACGCCGAGAGCGCGGGGACGACGACGTCGAGGTGGGCGCGGTCGAGGTCGAGCAGGTCGGCGAGCATGCCGACGTCCTCGCGCTCGAACGCCTGCCACAGCGGGTCGGCCGCCGGGGCCGAGGGCGCCGCCGGGGCCGTGGTGGCACCGAGCCAGTAACGGGTGCGCTGGAACGCGGCGGTCGGCAGGTCGACGGGCAGCGCACCGTCGAGGACGGCCCGCCAGTCCACGCGCACGCCGTGGACATGCAGGGTGGCGAGCGCGGTCATGAGGGTCTCGTCCTCCGGCTTGTCCCCGCGCAGGACCGGCACGGCCGCGGCGATGTCGGTCAGGGCCTCCTGGACGAGAGCGCTCAGCACGCCGTCCGGGCCGACCTCAAGGAAGCGGGTGGCCCCGGCCGAGGAGACGGCGTCGTGGAAGCGGACCGTGTCCCGCATGTGGGCGACCCAGTGGTCGGGCGAGCACGCCTGGTCCCCGGTCAGCCTGGCGCCGGTCACCCCGGAGACGACCGGGATCCGCGGCGGGGCGAGCCGCAGGGTGGCGACGACGGCGCGGAAGCGGTCAAGGACCGGGTCCACGAGCGCACAGTGAAAGGCGTGCGACACGGTGAGGCGCTTGACCCGGCGGCCGCGCAGGGCGAACTCCTCCGCGGCGCGGGCGACGGCGTCCTCCGCGCCGGACAGCACGATCGACGCGGGCCCGTTGACGGCGGCGATACCGACGGCACCGGTGGCGACGTCGGCCAGCTCGGCGGCCTCGACCTCGGTGGCCTCGACCGCGCACATCGCGCCGCCGCCGGGCAGTGCGGCCATGAGCGCGCCCCGGGCGGCGACCATGGTGGCCGCGTCGTCGAGGGAAAGGACACCGGCGACGTGCGCGGCGGCGATCTCGCCGACCGAGTGGCCGACGAGCACGTCCGGCCGCACCCCGAAGTGCTCGAGGAGCCGGTAGGTGGCCACCTCGACGGCGAACAGCGCGGCCTGCGCGTAGGCGGTGTCGCTCAGCAGCTCCGCGTGCTCCGGTTCGAAGACGACGTCGCGCAGCGGGACGTCCAGTGCGGCGTCGAGGCGGGCGCAGGCGGCGTCGAAGGCGTCGGCGAAGACGGGGTGGGTGGCGTACAGCTCGCGGCCCATGCCGGTGCGCTGCGCGCCCTGGCCGGTGAACAGCATGGCGAGGGGCTCGTCGGGACGGGCGCGGGCGGTGAGCTTCGCGGCGCCGCCCGCGACCGCGGCAAGCCCGATGCGCAGGTCGTCCTCGTCGCGGCCGGTGACGACCGCCCGGTACTCCAGCGCGGAACGGGTGGTGGCGAGCGAGTAGGCGACGTCGGCCGCGGTCAGCTCCGGATGGGCGTCGAGGTGGACGCGCAGGCGGGCGGCCTGCTCGCGCAGCGCGGCCTCGGTGTGGCCGGACACCAGCCAGGGCAGCACGTCCTGCGCGGTGGCCGTCCGCTCCAGCACCGGGTCCGGTGCCTGTTCGAAGACGGCGTGGGCGTTGGTGCCGCCGATGCCGAACGCGGACACGCCCGCCCTGCGGGGGCGGCCGGTCGCGGGCCACGGCGTGGTCTCGGTCAGCAGCTCCACCGCGCCCGCCGACCAGTCGACGTGCGGGGTGGGGTTGGTGACGTGCAGCGACCTGGGCAGGATGCCGTTGCGTAGCGCGAGAACCGTCTTGATGACACCGGCGATCCCGGCCGCTGCCTGGGTGTGGCCGATGTTGGACTTCAGCGAGCCGAGCCGCAGCGGCTCGTCGCGGTCCTGGCCGTAGACGGCGATGATCGCCTGGGCCTCGATCGGGTCGCCGAGCGCGGTGCCGGTGCCGTGCGCCTCGACCGCGTCCACATCGGACGGTGCGAGACCGGCGGCGGCGAGCGCGGACCGGATGACCCGCTGCTGCGCGGGGCCGCTCGGTGCGGTCAGGCCGTTGGACGCACCGTCGGAGTTGACCGATGAGCCGCGCAGGACCGCCAGGACGGGGTGGCCGTTGCGGCGGGCGTCGGAGAGCCGTTCCAGGACGACGACGCCCGCGCCCTCGCCCCAGCCGGTGCCGTCGGCGGCGGCGTCGAAGGTCCTGCACCTGCCGTCCTGGGACAGGCCGCGCTGCCTGCTGAAGTTGATGAACATGCCGGGCGTGCACATGATCGTCGCGCCGCCCGCGACCGCGAGCCCGCACTCGCCTGCACGCAGGGCGGCGGCGGCGAGGTGCAGGGCGACGAGCGACGCCGAGCACGCGGTGTCGACGGTGACCGCGGGCCCTTCCAGGCCGAGCGCGTAGGCGATCCGGCCGGACAGCACGCTGCCCGCGTTGCCGGTCATCATGTGCCCCTCGACGCCGTCGGGCCGGCCCGCCAGCGAGCCGTAGTCGCTGTAGTTGATGCCGGCGAAGACGCCGGTCGCGGTGCCACGCAACGAGGCCGGGTCGATCTGGGCGCGCTCGATGGCCTCCCACGTGGTCTCCAGCAGCAGTCGCTGCTGCGGGTCCATCGCCACGGCCTCGCGCGGCGAGATCCCGAAGAAGCCGGGGTCGAACTCGCCCGCGCCGTGGACGAAGCCGCCCTCGCGGACGTAGAAGGTGCCCTCCTTGTCCGGGTCGGGGTCGTAGCCGCCCTCGATGTCCCAGCCGCGGTCGGCGGGCAGGACGGAGACGGCGTCCTGTTCGGCGAGCAGCAGCCGCCACAGGTCCTCCGGGCCGGACACGCCGCCGGGGAAGCGGCAGCCCATGCCGACCACGACGACCGGGTCGTCGTCCCGCGCGGTCACGGGCGCGGCGGTGACCGGCGCGACGGTCTCGCCACCGAGCTCGGTACCGAGGAAGGCCGCGAGCGCGGCGGGGGTCGGGTGGTCGAAGACCAGGGTGGACGGGAGGCTCAGTCCGGTCGCCGCGGCGACGAGGTTGCGGAACTCGATGGCGGTCAGTGAGTCGAAACCGGCGTCGCGGAACGGCTTTCCCGGCTCGACGGCGGCAGGCGAGTCGTGCCGCAGCACGGCGGCGGCCCGCTCGCGGACCAGGTCGAGCAGGGCACGGTCGCGTTCGGGGCCGGTGAGGGCGGCGAACGTGTCGCGCGGCGAACCCGTCTGCGCCGTGGTGACGGCCGGGGCGGCGTCGGGCAGCTCGTCGAACAGGGTGGTCGGGCGCACGGCGGTGAACGCCGGGCGGAAGCGGGCCCAGTCGATGTCGGCGACCACGAGCGCGGGGGTGGTTCCCGTGCGAGCGCGGTCGAGTGCTGCGGCCGCCAGTTCCGGGCGCATGGCGCGGAACCCGCCGCCGCGCACCCGCTGCTCGCGGACCGCGCCGTCGGCGACGAGACCGCCGCCACCCCAGGCGCCCCACGCGATCGAGGTGGCCGGCAGGCCGTCGGCCGCACGCTGCTCGGCGAGTGCGTCCAGGTAGGCGTTGGCGGCGGCGTAGTTGCCCTGTCCCGCGTTGCCGAGGGTGCCGACGGCGGAGGAAAACAGGACGAAGGCGGCCAGTTCGGTGCCCGAGGTGAGTTCGTGCAGGTTCCGCGCGGCGTCGGCCTTGGCCCGCCACACGGTGGCCATGCGCTCGGGGGTCATGGCGTCCACGACGCCGTCGTCCAGCACGCACGCGGTGTGCACGACGACCGTCAGGTCGGGGATGGCGGCGATGACGGTGGCGAGCGCGTCGCGGTCGGCGGCGTCGCAGGCGATGACGTCGACGGTCGTGCCCTCGGCCGTCAGCTCGGCGGCCAGGTCGGCGGCGCCGGGCGCGGCCGGGCCGCTGCGGCTCAGCAGGACGAGCCGGTCGGCGCCGCGTTCGGCGAGCAGGCGTGCGGTGTGCGCGCCGAGTGCGCCGGTGCCGCCGGTGATCAGCGCGGTGCCGGTCACCTGGACGCGCTCGGCAGGGCCCGCGCTGGTGCGGACCAGGCGCCTGCCGAAGACGCCGGAGGCGCGGACGGCGACGTGGTCCTCCGGCCCGGCGAGCGCGCGGACCAGACGGGCCGCCGCCCGCTCGTCCGGTTCGGCGGGCAGGTCGATCAGGCCGCCCCAGCGCCCGGGGTGCTCCAGCGCGGCGACGCGGCCGAGACCCCACACCGCGGCCTGGACCGGGTCACGCAGCCGGTCGGCGCGGCCGGTGGTGACCGCGCCGCTGGTGGCGCACCACAGGCGCGTGCCGGGGGCGACGGCGGCGAGTGCGTGCAGCAGGGTCAGTACGCCGTCGCTGTCGGCGAAGGCGAGGACACCGGGCGGGTTCGCGTCGTCCCCGATGGCGGCGAGCAGGGCGAGCTCGGCGTCCTCCCGGCACGCGGGCAGGTCGACGCGGCGGCCGGACATGGCGGCGCACGCGGCGTCGGCCCACGCGTGTCCGGCCGGGGCCACGACGAGCCAGCCGGGGGCGGCGGCCACGCCCTGCCGCACGCCATCGACGGCGAGGGGCCGCCACACGGTCCGGTAGGCCCAGCCGTCCACCGTGGCGTCCCCGGTTTCCCGGTCACGCCAGGCGGACAGGGCGGGCAGGAGGTCGCGGAGGGTGGCGCCGGGGTCGACGGCCAGCTCGCCCGCGATGCGGTCGAGGTCGCCGGCCTCGACGGCGGACCAGAAGCGGGCGTCGTCCCCGCCCCCGGCAGGCACGTGCCGGGCCGGGGTGGGCCAGAAACGCTGGTGCTGAAAGGCGTAGGTGGGCAGGTCGACGCGGCGGGCACCGGACAGGACCGGGGACCAGTCGACCGGGACGCCGTGGACGTGGACCTGTGCCAGGCCGCTGAGCAGGCGGTCGAGGCCGCCGTCGTCGCGGCGCAGGGAACCGGCCACGACCGCGGTCACGCCCGCGTCGTCGACGGTCTCCTGGAGGCCGACGGTGAGGACGGGGTGCGGGCTCGCCTCGGCGAACGCGCGGATGCCTGCGCCCAGTACGGCGCGGGTGGCGCGTTCGAACTCGACGGACGCGCGCAGGCCGCGGTACCAGTACTCGGCGTCCATGCCGGACCCGTCGACGAGCTCGCCGGTGACGGTGGAGTAGATCGGCGTCGCGGCGCGCCGGGGCCGGACCGGGGCGAGTACCGCCAGCAGATGGTCACGCAGTTCCTCGACCTGGGCGGAGTGGGAGGCGTAGTCGACGGCGACGCGGCGGGCACGGACGTCGGCGGCGGCGCAGTCGGCGAGCAGCGTGTCGAGAGCCTCTGGCGCGCCGGAGACGACCACCGACGACGGCCCGTTGACCGCGGCCACGGACAGCAGGTCACCGAACGGCGCGATCAGGTCGCGCACCCGGTCGGCCGGCAGCGGCACGGAGACCATGCCGCCACGTCCGGCGAGCGTGGTGAGCGCACGGCTGCGCAGGGCCACCACGCGGGCGGCGTCGTCAAGGGACAGTGCGCCCGCGACGGCGGCCGCGGCGATCTCGCCCTGGGAGTGGCCGAGCACCGCCGCGACCGGGACGCCGCAGGCACGCCACACCTCGGCCAGCGACACCATGACCGCCCACAGCGCGGGCTGCACGACGTCGACCCGTGCCATGGCGGCGGGGTCGTCGAGGACCGCGAACAGGTCCCAGCCGGTGAAGGGGCGCAGCGCGGCGGCGCACTCACGCATCCGGTCGGCGAAGGCGGGTGACTCCGCCAGCATGGCGGTGGCCATCCCGGCCCACTGCGCGCCCTGGCCGGGGAACACCATGGCGACCGCGTCCGCGGTGCCCTCGGTGCCCTCGATCACCGCGGCGGTGTGCCCGCCGGTCGCCAGTGCGTCGAGACCGGCGGCCAGGCCGTCTCGCGCGGTGCCGACGACCACGGCGCGGTGCGCCAGGGCGGAGCGCGTGGCGGCCAGGGAGAACGCGATGTCGGCAGGTGCGGTGGCGGGATGGTCGGCGAGGTGGTCGCGCAGGCGGGCGGCCTGGGCCCGCAACGCGGCCGGGGTGGCGGCGGACAGCAGGAACGGCACGGCGGACGACACGGTGCGCGGCGCGGGCGCGGCGGGAACCTCGGGCGCCTGTTCGATGATCACGTGCGCATTGGTGCCGCTGACGCCGAAGGAGGACACGCCGACGCGGCGGGCGCGGCCGGTCTCCGGCCAGGGGCGGGACTCGGTGAGCAGCTCTACCGCGCCGGTGGTCCAGTCGACGTGGGTGGACGGGCGGTCGACGTGCAGGGTCGCGGGCAGCGCCGCGTTGCGGACCGACATGACGGCCTTGATCACGCCCGCGGCACCGGAGGCGGCCTGCGTGTGGCCGATGTTGGACTTGACCGAGCCGAGCAGCAGCGGCCGCTCCCGGTCCTGGCCGTAGGTGGCGAGCAGCGCGGTGGCCTCGATCGGGTCGCCAAGAGTGGTGCCGGTGCCGTGCGCCTCCACCGCGTCCACCTCCGACGGGACAAGCCCGGCGTCGGCCAGCGCGGCCAGGATGACGCGCTGCTGCGCGGCACCACTCGGCGCGGTGAGACCGTTCGACGCGCCATCGGAGTTGATCGCCGAACCACGCACCACCGCCAGCACCGGGTGCCCATTGCGGCGCGCGTCGGAGAGCCGCTCGACCAGGAGCACGCCGACGCCCTCGCCCCAGCCCGCGCCGTCGGCGGCGTCGGAGAAGGACTTGCAGCGGCCGTCGGCGGACATCCCGCGCTGGCGGGAGAACTCGACGAAGATGCCGGGGCTCGACAGCACGTTGACACCGCCCGCGACGGCGAGGTCGCAGTCGCCGGCGCGCAGTGCCCGCACCGCAAGGTGCAGGGCCACCAGCGACGACGAGCACGCGGTGTCGACGGTGACCGCGGGGCCTTCCAGACCGAAGGTGTAGGCGACGCGGCCGGACACGACCGACGGCGAACCGCCGACGGCCAGGTAGCCTTCCGCGCCCTCCTGGGAACCGGCGACCAGCGCGGTGTACTCCTGCCCGCCGGTCCCGGCGTAGACGCCGGTTCTGCTGCCACGCAACGACAGCGGGTCGATCCCGGCCCGCTCGAACAGCTCCCACGACGCCTCCAGCACCAGCCGCTGCTGCGGGTCCATGGCGATGGCCTCGCGGGGCGAGATCCCGAACAGCGCCGGGTCGAAGCCGGTGGCCTCGGCGACGAAGCCACCGTCGCGGGCGTAGCTGGTGCCGGGGTGGTCCGGGTCGGGGTGGTAGAGGCCGTCGAGGTCCCAGCCGCGGTCGGCGGGGAACGGGCCGACCGCGTCGACGCCGTCGGCGACCAGCCGCCACAGGTCCTCCGGCGAGCCGACCCCGCCGGGGAAGCGGCAGCTCAGCGCCACGATGGCGATCGGCTCGTCGGTAGCGGACACGGCGACCGGGGCGACGGTTTCCGCCCGGGTTCCGCCGGTCAGCTCGCAGGCGAGCAGGCGGGCGAGCGCGGTGGCGGTGGGGTGGTCGAAGACGACGGTCGCGGGGACGCGGACACCGAGGAGCAGGGTGAGGCGGTTGCGCAGTTCGACGGACCCGGCCGAGGACAGGCCAAGGTCGGAGAACGCGCGGCCTGGCTCGACCTCGGCCACCGACGCGTAGCCGAGCACCTGCTGGACCTGTTCGCGGACCAGCGCCAGTAGGGCGCGGTTGCGGTCGGCCTCGGTGGCGGCGGCCAGCTGCGCCGCGAGCGGCGTCTGCCCGGCGCCGGTGTCCGCTGTGGACACTCCGATGGCCGGTCCTGGGGCGATGACGTCGAGCAGGCGGGTGCTGTGGGTGGCGGAGAAGAAGTAGGAGAACGTGTCCCACTCCAGGTGGGCGACGGCGACGGCGGTGTCGTCGTGGTCGAGGGCCTGCTGGAGGCCCGCGACGCCCAGCGCCGGGTCCATGCGCGGGATGCCGTGCCTGCCCATGGCGTCACCGAGCGCGCCGTCGGCCATGCCGCCGCCCGCCCAGGCACCCCACGCCACCGAGGTGGCGGGCAGTCCCCGGTCGCGGCGGTGGGCGGCGAGCGCGTCGAGGAAGGCGTTGCCAGGGCCGTAGTTGCCCTCGCCCGCCGCGCCGAACACCCCGGCCAGCGACGAGAACAGGACGAACGCGGACAGGTCGAGGTCGCGGGTCAGCTCGTCAAGGTTGCGTGCGGCGGTGAACTTGGCGCGCAGGCCGTCGTCGACGCGGTCGAGTGTCAGTGCGTCGACGATGCTGGAGTCGGCGACGCCGGCGGCGTGGAACACGGCGGTGAGCGGGTGTTCCTCTGGCAGGTCGGCGAGCAGTCCGGCGAGGACGTCCCGGTCGGCGAGGTCGGCGGCGGCGATGGTGACCTCGCTGCCGAGGCCACGCAGTTCGTCGGCCAGTCCGGCGGCGCCGGGCGCGGCGGGGCCTCGGCGGCTGACCAGCAGCAGGTGCCCCGCGC
>NZ_JBARWZ010000044.1:0-138338 GCF_049647105.1 Actinophytocola sp. | reverse complement strand
CCCACGACGGCACCTGTTGCTGGTCCAGCGCAACGACAGCGGCGGGTGGGAGCTGCCCGGCGGGCGCGTCGACGTCGGCGAGTCGGCGGTCGAGGCCGCGGTGCGGGAGGTCGAGGAGGAGTCCGGCCTGCGCGTGCGGATCACCGGTCTGGCGGGGTTGTTCACCGATCCGGGACATGTCGTCGTGTCCGCGGCGCGGGACGAGATCCGGCAGCAGTTCGTGGTCGTCTTCCACGCGACGCCGGTATCCGGACGTCCGGCCGCCGATCTGGTCGAGACGCGCGACGCGGCCTGGTTCGACCCGATGGTCGTCCAGGCACTGCGGCTCGAACCCGGTGCGCGGCCGTGGCTCACGCACGCACTCTCCGCGACGACCCCGCCCCATTTCGAATGAACGGGCACACCAAGGAGGCGTCGGTGATAAGCCACACGACGAACCACACGCCGAATCACACGACGAACAACACGCCGAGCGAGCAGCCGAGGCTGACCCGTGAGCAACGGATCGAGCAGGGCAAGGCTCTGCGTGCGACCGTGCACCGGACCAGCCACGCCGCGTTCGATCCCGGTCCGACGCGAGCGGATCCGCTGGCGTTGCTCGACCGCGAGGACGCCTCTCGCGTGCAGGAGTTGCTGCCCATCCGCTACGGACGGATGGCCGCCTCGCCGTTCACCTACTTCAGGGGCGCCGCCCTGCCGATGGCGAGCGACCTCGCGGCCACACCGGTCACCGGGTTGACCGTGCAGTGCTGCGGGGACGCCCACCTGTCCAACTTCGGCCTCTTCGGTTCGCCGGAGCGGCGTCTCGTGTTCGACATCAACGACTTCGACGAGACGTTGCCGGGACCGTGGGAGTGGGACGTGAAGCGGCTCGCGACCAGCGTGGAGATCGCCGGCCGGAACAACGACTACTCGGCAGGGACACGCAGGAGGGTCGTCCTCGCGACCGTCGCCGCCTACCGCAACGCGATGATCGAGTTCGCCGACCTCACCACCCTCGAGGTCTGGTACGCCCACGCCGACGTGGCCGCCGTGCGGAACCGCTTCGACGCGAAGGCCGACCAGGCGCGCCGCAAGGAAATCAAGCATGCGATGGCGAAGGCACACTCCAGGGACCACCTCGGCGCGCTCAGCCGGTTCACCGCCGTACGCGACGGACAACTGCGGATCGTCGCCGATCCACCGCTGATCGTGCCGATGGACGAGGTGGTCGAACCGGGGACGGACATCGTCGAGGTCGTGGAGGGCATGCGCACGTTGCTGCGTGCCTACCGGAGCAGCCTGGAGCCGGAGCGGCGGACGCTGCTGGACCGCTACCGGTTCGTCGACCTCGCGCACAAGGTCGTCGGCGTCGGCAGTGTCGGCACCCGATCGTGGATGATCCTCATGCTCGGTGACGACGTCCGGGACCCGCTGTTCCTGCAGGCCAAGGAGGCGGGCCCGTCGGTGCTGGAGAAGTTCACCAGCCCCAGCGTGTACGACAACGCGGGTCGGCGGGTCGTCGTCGGGCAGCGGCTGATGCAGGCGGTCAGCGACATCTTCCTGGGCTGGATCCGGGTCGAGCACGGCATGGACGGCCGAGGCAGGGACTTCTACCTGCGGCAGCTGCGGGACTGGAAGGGGTCCGCGTCGGTCGAGACGATGGTGCCATCGGCGATGCAGGCGTATGGCGAGCTGTGTGGATGGACCCTCGCGAGAGCCCACGCACGCTCCGGCGACCGCATCGCGATCGCCGCCTACCTCGGCTCCGGCGACGTGTTCGACGAAGCCGTCCGCGAGTTCGCCGACGCGTACGCGGACCAGAACGAACGCGACCACTCCGCGCTCGTCGAGGCGATCCGGCACGGCCGGATCACCGCGGCGCCCGCCGAATAGGCGAGTGCCATCGCGACGGTTTCCCTCTCGATCATCGAGGACAGGAGTCGAACATGAGTGACGTACCCGCGGACATCGGCCGACCGAGGCGCTCGGCGAGTGCCGAGGCCGGGTGGATGGGCTGGCTCGGGTTCGCGGCCACGATGATGGTCATGCTCGGCTCGTTCAACATCGTGTACGGGCTGGTGGCGCTGATGAGCGACGACTTCTACGCGGTGGGACCCGAGGGAACGCTGGTCTTCGACCTGACCGGATGGGGCTGGATCCAGCTGATCCTCGGCTTGGTGGTGGTCGGCACGGGCGTGGCGCTGGCCCGCGGCTCGCAGTGGGCCAGGATCGTCACCGTCATCCTGGCGTCGCTCAACGCCGTCACACAGCTCGCGTTCATGTCGGTCTACCCGGTGTGGTCGCTGATCGCGATCGGCTTCGACGTCCTGATCATCTGGGCCGTGATCGTGCACGGCGACCCGGCGGCGGAGGAGGAGGCCGGGGCCTGACCCCGACGCTCCTGACCATCATGGCCAGGACGCGTGGCGGCTCATCACCGGTGGGGGAGGCGCGCGCGCCACGTGGGGCCGGACGCTGACACCGACGCCGAGCCCAGTGGGAGGTCGACCATGTCAGAGCCGACCGGGAGTGGCGACGGTGTCGCCCCGGCACTGACCAGCGACGAACGCGCCGAGCTCGAACGGTTGCGCGGTGAGGTGGCGGCCATGCGCACGACCACCACGGAGACCAGGCCCCGACGGCGGTTCGCCTGGAAGCCGACGGTGGCCGCCGTGGTGATCGTGCTTGGCTGCGCGCTGGCCCCGGTGGCGCTGGCGACGGTGTGGGTCCATCGCCAGGTGGCCGACACCGACCGGTTCGCCGCCACGGTCGCCCCGCTGATCCGTGAGCCGTCGGTGCAGGCCGCGCTCACCAACCGGGTGACCGAGACCGTGTTCAGCTACGTCGACGTGCAGGGCCTGGCCAACGAGGCGGTGGACGCCCTCGCCGCGCAGGGGCTGCCGCCCCGGATCGTGGACCGCCTGCACGATCTCACCGGGCCGCTCGCGTCGAGCGTGCGCGAGTTCGTGCGCAGCCGGGTGGCGGAGCTGTTCGCGAGCGAGCAGTTCGCCCAGGCGTGGGACCGCACGATCCGGGTGGCACACGAGCAGGCCGACGCCGTGTTGTCTGGCTCGGCGTCCTCGGTGGCGATCCGCGGCGACCAGGTGACGCTGGATCTCGCCCCGTTCATCGCCGTGGCGAAGCAGCAACTCGTCGACGCGGGCCTGACCGCCGCCAACCGGGTGCCTGACGTGCATCCCACGATCGCCATCGCCGACGCCGACACCCTGGTGAAGGCGCAGTCGGCCTATACGGCACTTGACCGGCTCGCCGCCTGGCTGCCGTGGATCAGCGTGGCGCTGATCGCACTGGGTGTCTACCTCGCCAGAGGTCACCGGCGGGCGCTGGTCGGCGCCGGGCTCGGGTTCGCGGCCGGCATGCTGGTCCTTGGCGCCGGCCTGTTGATCGCGCGTGCCCTCCTCATCGACGCGGTGCCCGGCCGGTCCGTTGCCGCCGCGGCGGCGTCCTACGACATCCTGGTGCGGTACCTCCGCGACGGACTCCGCGCGCTGCTCGTGCTCGGCCTGGTCGTCGCCCTCGGTGCGTTCCTCGCCGGGCCGTCCGTCACCGCGGTACGGATCCGCGGCGGTACCGTGCGATCGCTTGCCTGGCTCCGTGCGCGGACCGGCCTGCGGTCCGGCCGGGTCGGTGTCTGGGTGCACACCTACCGTGGCGTGCTGCGCGGTGCCGCGCTCGGACTGGCCGTGCTGATCCTGGTGTTCCTGGACCAGCCGAGCGGCTTCGCGGTGGTGATGATCGGTCTGCTGCTCGTGTTCTGTCTCGTGGTCATCCAGTTCCTCGACCAGCCGGTGACCGGTGACCGCACCACGGGGCCGCCACGTCCGGCGGCCTGACCGCCGGCGATGGACGGCGAGCCGCCACCCGACGGACCCGGCCGGGTTCCCGAGGCGGACACCGGTGTGCTGCTGCACAGTCAGGGTTACCTCGCGCTGTTGCTCGCCGCGGCGCTGCTTGGCATCCCGCTCTCGATCGTCGTCTTCGGCTTCCTGACGGCGGTGCACGAGCTCGAACACCTGGTGTGGCACACACTTCCGGCGAGTCTGGGCTTCGAGGAGCTGCCCGCGTGGTGGCCCGTCATGACGCTCGGGGTGGCGGGGGTGCTCGTGGCGCTCGCGGTGACGCGGCTGCCCGGCCGGGGCGGTCACGTGCCCGCGACGGGCCTGACCGTCGACGTCACCCCGCCCAACCAGGTACTCGGCACGGCCCTGGCCGGGACCGCGAGCCTGGTGCTGGGCGCGGTGGTCGGCCCTGAGGCGCCGTTGGTCGCGGTCGGCAGCGGTCTGGCGCTGCTCGCGGTCCGGCGCACGAAGCTGTCCGACGATGCCCACGCGATGATCGCGGCCGCGGGTTCGGCCGCGGCGACCTCCGCGGTCTTCGGCAACCCGCTCGTCCCGGTCGTCCTGTTCCTCGAGGTGTTCGGGCTGACACGGCGCGACACGATGCTGCTCGTACTGCCCTGCCTGGTGTCCAGCGGCGTGGGAGCGCTGGTGTTCACCGGGCTCGGCGACTGGACCGGTCTGGAGATCGGCGCGCTGACCATCCCCGATCTCGAACCGGCCGGTCTCGGCATGGCCGGCGTCGTGTGGACGTTGCCCGTGGCGGCCGTCGTGGCCGTCGCGACGTGGGCCGTGTTCGCGCTCGGCAGGCGGACGGCGCGCCTGGCCGCCTCGCGGACGATGGTGGTCACGGTCGCCGCCGGTCTGCTCGCTGGCGGCTGCGCCGCCGTGTACGCGGTGGTGACCGGCCACTCGCCGGAGGAGGCCGCGCTGTCCGGGCAGGTGACGCTCCCGGAGCTCGCCACTCATCCTGAGCAGTGGTCGGCCGGTGCGCTCGTGATGTTGCTGATCTGCAAGGGCATCGCCTACGGCGTGTGCCTCGGCACGTTCCGCGGCGGCCCGGTGTTCCCCGCGGTGCTGCTCGGCGCGGCGTTCGGGATCCTGGCGAGCATGTGGCTGCCCGGCATCGGCACGGTCTCCGGGCTGGCCGTCGGCATCGCGGCAGGCGTCGCGGTGACCCGCCTGCCCATCACCAGCGTCGTGCTCGTGGTGCTCCTCCTCGGCGATGCCGCGGCGAGCCAGATGCCGATCGTCATCCTGGCGGCCGTCACGGCACTGGTCATCGACGAACTGCTCATGGCGAGGACCCGCGATCTCACCCGTGGCGCATGAGCCGCCATGCGTCCGGGTCTGGACGATCGGGTTGTGGCACAAGAGAACAGACCCGTCGCGGCGGATGCGGCACTGGCGATCGCGGTGCTCGGGGTGCGCACCGGTCTGCGCGCGGCAGGCGCGGTGGCCGACGTCGTCGCGCCGGTCACCTCCTTCGTGCTGCGACCGGAGAACTGGCCATCCAAGCGGCTGCGCGACCTCGCCGAGACCGGGTACCAGCAGCGTCAGCGGGCGATCGCCGAGGCGGCGCGGCTGTACCGGAAGGTGGTCCCGCTGGTCGTGACCGACCTCCTCGACCAGCTCGACCTGACCGCGGTGGCCAACAGTGTCATCCGCGACGTCGACCTTCCCGAGATCATCCGGGCGTCCACCGGCTCGGTGGCCGCCGAGACCGTCCGTGACGTCCGGGTCGGGGCCATCCACGCCGACCAGGTCGTGTCGCGCCTGGCCGACCGGGTCCTGCGGCCGAGGCGCAACCCATGACCGAACCCTCGCGCGCGGCGTGGCTCCTGTCGCTGCCCGCCGAGGTCAGGTCGTGTCAGGGCGACCGGGCCGGTGTCGTCAGCCGGGTACTGGCCTGCGCCATCGACCTCACCGTCGTGCTCACCGTGCTCACCGGCGGCTACCTCGGGATCGCCGGGCTCGCGTTCCTGTCCAACCCCGTGTCGTTCCGCTTCCCGGTACCGTCGCGCCTGCTCGTGGTCGGCGTCGCCGCGGCGCTGATGGTGCTGTACCTGACCATCTCGTGGGCCGGCGGTGGCCGCACCTACGGGGACCGGGTGCTCGGGCTGCGTGTGGTCAGCAGGCGCGGTGAACAGCTGCACCTGGGCATCGCGGTGCTGCGCGCCGTCTTCTGCACCGTCCTGCCCATCGGGTTGCTGTGGGCCGCGGTCGACACCAACCGCAGGTCGGTCCAGGACCTGCTGTTGCGAACCACGGTGATCTATGACTGGAGCCCGCACCCCTCGGCCGGATGACCTCACCCGATGCGGGCGATGAGATCACGTCCCCGGACGGGGACGGTTCTGGAAGGTACTGCCCCGCTTACGTGGAGGTGTCCGGATGAGCGCTACCGATGTCCTGCTGGGCCAGTCGCGGGGCCTGCGCATAACGCTCGGGGTGGTGACCGCGCTGGCGGGCGCGCTGATTCTGGCGTGGCCAGGCGGCACGTTGCTCGCCGTTGCGGTCCTGCTCGGAATCCAGCTCATCATGGCGGGCATCGTCCGCGCCGTCACGGCGTTCACGTATGACGCCGACAGCGTTGGTGGCCGGATCCTGTTCCTGCTGCTTGGTGTGCTCCTGATCATCGCGGGCATCCTGTGCCTGCGCGCGCCGTTGCAGACCATCGCCCTGCTGGTGCTGCTGTTCGGCCTGTCCAGCATCGTGACCGGAGCGCTGGAGCTCTTCCACGGCGCCACCGGAGGCGGCGGCTGGGCGATCGCGGGCGGCATCGTCAGCATCATCGTCGGCATCGTCGTGCTGGCCTACCCGGTCGGCAGTGTCAACACGATGATCTGGCTGTTCGGGCTCTCCCTGCTGGTGGTCGGCCTGACCGGCATCGTCGGCGCCTTCGCGCCAAGCCGGAGCCGCGTGGGCTCGCACACCACCACCACGGCGCCGCCACCACCGGCCGCCCCCGCGACACCCTGACCGCTCTCGGCCCGGGCGTGGCGGCACAGCCGCGCCCGGGCGGGGCGGATCGCCTGGTGGGATGTGGAGGCGGCCGTCAGCGGCGGTCGGCACATCGGATGCAGGTGGTGGTCGCGGGTAGCGCGTCGAGTCGCTCGGCCCCGATGGGCCCGCCGCAGCGCAGGCACGTGCCGTAGGTCCCGGCCGCCAGCCGCTCGCTCGCCGCGTCCAGTGCCCGCAGCTCCGCGCGGGACTGCTCGAGCAGGGCCGCTACCTGGGCGCGTTCGAACGCGACGGTGGCGCCTTCCGGGTCGTGCTCGTCGTCGCCCGCGCTGTACGCGGAGGATTCGATGATCCCGGCCAGCCGCTGGTCGAGCGCCTCGACCAGGTGGCTCGTCTCCCCGCGCCGGGCAGCCAGTCGGTCGGCTGGATCGGACACGTGCTCATTGAACCACCAACTGAACCGTTAACTGGGGCCACGGATGGCTAAACCCGCCGAGTTCGGGGTAATCACGGGATCTGACGAGGAGGTTGCCATGACTGTGGGAAGTCGACGGTTGGCGGCCAGTTGCCGTGAGCGGCTCGCCACCGACCCCACGATACTGACCGGCGCCGCGGCGCCGGACCAGCTGGAACCGCAGGCGACTGTGGACATCTCGGAGGTGGAGACCGTCGTTCCCCTGGAGAACGTCGACGCGACCGTCACGTAAGTCGCCGGTGTCCGCGTCGTCGAGCGGACTGTCCACTTCCGACCCGCCACGCGCCTGTCACGCCAGCAGGTCCGCCACGGTGATCGGGATGTGCCGGACGCGGATGCCGGTGGCGTGGTGGACCGCGTTGGCGATGGCCGCGGCCATGCCCACTATGCCGAGCTCACCGACGCCCCTGGCGCCGACCGCGTTGTGCAGGGTGTCCGGGTGTTCCACGAAGACCACGTCGACCTCCGGTATGTCGGCGTTGACGGGGAGCAGGTAGCCGGCGAGGTCCGCGTTGGCCGGCCTGCCGTTCTCCTCGATCTCCAGCCCCTCGTGCAGGGCGGCCGACACGCCCCAGATCATGCCCCCGGCCAGCTGGCCGCGCGCCGCCTCGTGGTTGATGATCCGGCCTGCGTCGAACACGCCGAGCAGCCGGGACACCCGGACCTCCCGGGTCCACCTGTGCACCCGGACCTCGGCGAACTGGGCACCGAACGAGCTGAAGGAATGCTTGGTCATCTCCTCGCCCGGTGCCGAGGAACCGTTCGCCGACAGCCCGGTCCGCCGCGTCGCCCTCAGCAGCTCGCCGAACGTCATGGCACGGTCCGCCGCCAGCACGCGACCGTTGGCGTAGTTGACATCGAGGCCGTCGAACGGCGCACCAGGACCCGACGCCAACGCCAGGACGTCGTCGATCACCTGTGCCGCGGCGGCCATGATCGCCGTGCCGGTGCTCGCCGTCGCGGTGGAGATGCCGGAGGTGCCACCTGGCGGGAAGGACGAGTCGCCGAGCCGGGGGGCGATCCGGGACCTCGGGATGTCGAGCGATTCCGCGGCCACCATGGAGATGACGGTCAGCAGACCGGTGCCGGGATCGGCGCCGCTGGTGGCGACCTCGGCCGTGTCGTCGTCCCGCAACGTGACACGCACCGTGGCAGGCAGCCTGCGTGCCGGGAACATCGCCGTCGCCATCCCCATCCCGACAAGCCAGTCACCGTCCTCGCGGCCGCGTGGCGCGCGACTCGCCCAGCCGAACCGGGCCGCGCCACGCAGATAGCACTCGTCGAGGTGTTTGCTCGACCACAGCAGGTCCGAACCCAGCGGGGCGGTCGAGTCGTTCCTGCGGCGCAGCTCGATCGGGTCCATGTCCAGTGCGACGGCGAGCTCGTCGATCGCGCTCTCCAGCGCGAACGAACCCGCCGCCTCGCCCGGCGCTCGCATGTACGTGGCAGGCGGGATGTTCAGCGGCACCATCCGCTGGCTGACCGCCAGGTTCTGGGCGGCGTAGAACATCTTGGTGCTGCTCGATGTCGGTTCGACGAACGACCGGTCCGCCGGTGTCGCCGACCACGAGTCGTGGCACACCGCGATCAACGTGCCGTCCTCGCTCGCGCCGAGGGCGATCTTCTGCACCGTCGCCGGACGGGTCGCGGTCGCGGTGAAGACCTGTTCCCGGCTCAGCACCACCTTGACCGGCCGGTCAAGCGCCTTCGCCGCCGCCGCGGCAAGGAACGCCGCGACGGACGTGCGTCCCTTGCCCCCGAACGCCCCACCCACGAACGGGTTGACGGCGTGGACGCGAGCCGGGTCCACGCCCAGCGCGTGCGCCAGCTCCGCCGCCTGGAGGTCGGCGCCCTGGGTTCCACTGTGGACGGTCAGCTCGCCGGAGTCCCATCCGGCGACCGCCGAATGCGGCTCGATCGCCGCGTGGTTCTGTGTCGCGGTGGAGTACGTGCCCTCGACCACGACGGGGCTGGCCGCCAGTGCGTCCACTATGGACCCGACACCGGGCGCGAGTATGCTGTACGACCCGTGCTGGCTCGGCGGTGCCTCCTCCGCGGTCGCCAGTCCGCCGGACAACGAGGTCCGGGCCGTACGCTCGTCGTAGGAGACCTCGATGGTCATCGCGGCGTCCCGCGCGTGCTCGAAGGTGTCCGCCACGACCAGCCCGATCGGCTGGCCGTAGTGTGCGACCTCCTTGTCCTGCAAGGGAACCCACGAGTCGCCGAACATCGGTGTGGTCGCGGCGCGCAGTTCGAGAGGATCGAACGGCGAGTACACGCCGAGCACCCCTGGCGCACTCCTCGCCACCGCGGCGTCCACGTGCCGGATCTCGCCGTGCGCGATCGTGCTGAGCACGACATAGCCGTACACCATGCCAGGCAGGTGGTGATCGGCCCCGTACCTGGCCTGGCCGGTGACCTTCAACCGGCCCTCCACCCGGCCGCTCATCCTCGGCCGCACTCGATCAGCGCGCGGACGATGGTCCGCTTCAGCAGGGAGAGCTTGAAACCGTTGCCAGACAGGGGAGCGGCCCCGGCGACGGCTGCCGAGGCCGCGCGTTCGAAGGCGTCGACGGTCGCGGGCGTGCCACGCAGCGCCTCCTCGACCGCGGTGAGTCGCCACGGCGCGGTCGCCACGCCACCCGCCGCCACCCTGGCGTCGACGACCCGCGAGTCGTGGAGGTCCAGCGCGACCGCCGCCGAACACAACGCGAACTCGTACGAGGACCGGTCCGTGATCTTCACGTACGTCGACCGCCGCGCCCATGCCAGCCGTGGCACCAGGATCTCGGTGATCAGCTCGCCGGGTCGCAGCTCGTTCTCGACCTCGGGCGTCTCGCCAGGCACGCGGTAGAAGTCGGCCAGCGCAACCGTTCGGGTGCCGTCGGCACCGGCCAGGCGCAGCTCCGCGTCCAGGGCGACGAGGGCGACGGCGACGTCGCTGGCGTGGGTCGCCACGCACTTCTCGCTCGTGCCGAGCACGGCGTGGTGCCGGTTGGCACCCGTGATCGCCGGGCAGCCACTGCCGGGCTCGCGCTTGTTGCAGGGCGTCGCGATGTCGCGGAAGTAGCCGCAACGGGTGCGCTGCAACAGGTTGCCGCCGATGCTGGCCATGTTGCGCAGTTGCTGGGACGCGCTTCGCAGCAGGGCACGGGAGATCACGGGATACACGCCGGGGTGCACGGCGATGTCGCTCATGCGCTCCAGTGCCCCGATGCGCAGGCCGTCCCGCGTGTCGATGCCCCGCAGCGGGAGGTCGTTGATGTCCATGACGTGCCGTGGGGTCAGGACGTTGAGCTTCATCAGGTCGACGAGGGTCGTCCCGCCTGCGAGGAACGTCCCCGGTGTGGTGATGGCGGCCTCGATGGTGGCGGGAGTGGTGAGCTCAAAGGGCCGCACTGGTCCGCCTCGCCTGCTCGACCGCGGCGACGATGTTCGGGTAGACCGCGCAGCGGCAGAGGTTGCCCGACATGAACTCCCTGACGTCCGTTACGTCCTGCGCCACCGCCGCCACCGCCGACATGATCTGGCCGGAGGTGCAGAACCCGCACTGGAGGGCGTCGTGGTCGACGAATGCCTGTTGGACCGGGTGCAGCCGGTCGCCGTCCGACAGCCCTTCGACGGTGGTGACCCGTCCTCTCACGGTGGCGGCGAGGGTGAGGCACGAGAGCACGGGCCTGCCGTCGACGTGCACGGTGCACGCCCCGCACTGGCCGCGGTCGCAGCCCTTCTTGGGCCCGGTGATGGACAGGCGTTCCCGCAGGGCGTCGAGCAACGTCACGCCAGGATCGACGCTCAGCCGCGCCGTCCTGCCGTTGACTTCCAGAGAGATGTCCACGCGGCTCGCTTCCTGTCCGGGACCTGCCGTGGTCCGCCCGGCGCCGGTCAGCGCAAGAGCGTCTCCACGGTGGTGATCGGGTCGTAGGCAGCGTAGGCGCCGCTCAGCCGGCTCGCCGCCTCGCGATAGGTGGGATCACCGAGGATCGTGGTGACCGCGTCGACGATCTGCTCGGGCGATGGTGTCGCCGTCGCCAGGTCGATGCCGACGCGGTGGTACGCGACGCGGGCGGCGTTCATCGGCTTCTCCTCGGTGGTCCCGCACATCACGACCGGCACCCCGGCGGCGACCGCGAGTTGCGTGCCGCCCGCACCGCCATTGGTGATGAGCAGGTCGGCCCGAGGAAGGAGGTCGTCGAAGGGCACGTACCGCGCGACGCGCGCGTTGGCGGGCGGGTCCACGCCGAGCGTGGACGGGTCGCGGCCGAGCGTCGCGACGACCAGCACGTTCTCGTCGGCGAGGGCCGTCAGCGTGGGTTCGATGAGCTGGCCGAGGTCACCGTTCGCGATGGTGCCCTGCGTGACGACGACGACCGGGCGACCGGAGCCGAGATCGTCCCACCACTCCGGTTTCTCCGGCTCGGCGCCGCGAGGGGGCGGCAGGATGCCCGCGTAGGTGAGCGAGCCGGGTGGCGTGGCGCGCGGGAAGTCGAACTCGGGCACCGTGAGGGCGGCGACCGAGTCCGGCAGGCGGTACACCGCGTTGTAGAAGGCCGGCATGGGCTCGGTGGCGCCGAGCTCCTCGAGCTGTTGCTGCGCGGCACGCCTCGTCGGCTCGAGCGTGGCGTGGAACTCCTGGTTGGCGGCGCGGTGCGCGAGCACCGCCTCCTCGCCGCTCAGACCCGGGATGGGTCCGGTGGGCGTCGTCGCGTCGTCCTCGACGATGACGGCGGGGGCCACCACGGACACCCATTTGCGGGGCCGCCTGCCGGGAGCACCGAGTGCGACCGGCCACATGCCGGGGAACAGCGAGTTGCTGAGCAGCGAGGCGTCGGGGTCGTCGTCGAGCAGTTGCTGCAACACCTCGTGCTGGGTGTTCATCCCCGCCAGGAACACGTTGATGAGATCCCAGTTGAACTGTTCGGGCCCCGGCGGCAGCGCGAGCCGCTCGGGGTTGGCGCCCAGCAGCTGACGGTCGTCGAAGTCGGCGCCTTCCGGCAACGGCACGTGCCGCGCGCCGATCGCCGTCGCCGACCCGGCGAACCGCGAGCCGACCAGCGCGGTCACCGAATGTCCTCGTTTCACCAGGCCCGCGGCGATCTCCAGCACCGGCACCGTCTCACCGAACACCGGTGGAGAGGCCACAATCACCGAACTCACTTCTTTACCCCCGACTGACCGAACCTGTTGGTTGGACGAAACACGTGCAAGGCAGAGCTGTGCCGCTCAGCCAAGTGGGACCAGCCGGACCGGGAGTTCGATCAGGCCCCACGTGAAGTTCGACGAGTTGTATCTCGGCTCGCCGGTCAGCTCGATCCGGTCCACCCGCGTGAGCACCTCGCGCAGGAACGCGGCCAGCTCCATCCTGCCCAGCCGCGCACCGATGCAGAAATGCTGTCCGATCCCGAAGGCGAGATGCTTGTTCGGTGTGCGATCGGGCAGGAACCGGTCCGGGTCGGTGAACACCGTCTCGTCGAAGTTGGCCGACGGGTTCCACAAGGTGACGCGATCACCCGCCGCGATCGGCACGCCGCCGATCTCCGTGTCCCTGGTGACCGTGCGCAGCACGTGCACGGCCGGTGTCGCCCAGCGCAGCATCTCCTCGGCGGTGGTGGTGATGCCGCGCGTGCCCGCGGCGCGCAGCCAGTCGACGTGTCCCGGTTCACGGGCCAGTTCGAGCAGCCCCGAGGACATCACGAAACGGGTCGTCTCGTTCGCACCCGCGAGCACGCCGTGGCAGTTGACGATGATCTCCTCGTCGGTGAGCTGCCGTTCCTCGCCACCCCGGTCCGTGCGCCGCGCCTGTGCGATGAGGCTGATGAAGTCGTCGCCGGGATTCTCGCGACGGTCCATCAGCATCTCGGTGAACAACAGGAACAGCTCGCCGTCCGCCGCGACCTTGTCATCGCCGTCCGCGTCGAACGACTCGGTCATGGTGTCGCCGACCCATTCCCAGTGCTCGCGCGGCATCCCCATCAGGTCGCACACCACGTAGTTCGGGATCTTCTTGGCCGCGTCGAGGAAGTCCAGCTCGCCCCGCTCGACCGCCTCGCCGACGACGTCGGACACCACCCGGCTGACGGACGCCTCGATGCGGGGCATCGCGGCACGGCCAAGCCCGGCGCCGACGAGCTGCCGGATCCGCGTGTGTACCGGTGGGTCGGTGACGATCAGCATCCGGTCCTCGACCGCCGCCACCGCCTCGGCGTTGCTGTCGAGCCGCATGCCGAAGCGCGAGCTGAACAACTCGTCGTCGCCGTAGACGTGCACGACGTCGGCGTAACGGCTCAGCACCCAGAAGCCAGGGCCGTCGCGCTCCTCGTGCCGGTACACCGGTTCGTTGGCACGCAACCAGGCGAACACCTCGCCGAACTCGTTGCGTTCCCACAGACCGGGAGCCGTCAGGTCGATCTCCATCTCAGACCTCCTGCCATGTGGGCAGCAACGCGCGCACCGCGGCGGCCGCTTCCGGTTTCTCCAAGCAGAAGTCGTGGCCACCGGCGAACACGCGCGAGTGAAACGCCGGACCCGCGTAGTCACGCCACCCGTCGAGGTCGCCTGCCGGTACGCGCTCGTCGGCCTCGCCGCCCCACGCGTGCAGATCGCAGGGCAACGGCGCGCCCGACGGGGACTCGTACGTCGCCGCCATGTCGGCGTCCTGCCGGAGCACGGTGAACGCCAGCTCGCGCAGGTCCTCGTCGAGCTCCTTGGCGGCCAGCGCCGCCTCGAGGTCCTCGTCGGTGTCGAGTGCGATGCCCGCGATCTTCCCGTTGCGGTGCGGGGGCTGCGACGCGGCGACCACCAGCGCGTCCGGTGGGGTGGGCAGCGCACGCGCGACCTCGTAGCCGATCAGCCCGCCGAGGCTGTGGCCGAACAGGACCGTCGGTCGCCCGACGGCGTTCACCAGCGCCGTGACGATCTCGTCGACGGCGTGCGCGAACGACTCCGGGGGCGGCTCAGCGAACCTGTTCTCCCTGCCGGGGAGCTGCACGCCGACCACCGTCGCCGTGTCACCGAGCGCGTCCTGCCACGAGCGGAACACCCCGCAGCCGGAACCGGCCTGCGGAAGGCACACCAGCACCGGCCGTGCACGCGAAGGCGCGAACGGCATCAGCCAGCTCACAACGCACCCTCGCAAGTTCCGCGCTGAGTCAGCCGGATCGCTCCGCAAGTTCCGCTCAGGTTCACTGACCGCTCTCCGCCGCGACCCGGTCCAGCTTCTTCGCGAGCTCGGCCGGCGTCGGATGGGTGAGCAGGTCCTTGATCGACAGCCGAAGGCCGGTGGCCTTGCGCAGCGCGACGACCGCACGGGACGCGAGCAGCGAATGGCCGCCCGACTCGAAGAAGTTGGCGTCGACGTCGTACACGGGGCGGGGAAGGACGCTGCTCAGCACCTCGCACACGAGCCGCTCACGGTCGGTCCTCGGCGGGACGCCGGTCACCTGCCGCTCGGCCGCGACCAGGGTCGCGAGCACGGCGCGGTCGGCCTTTCCCTGCTGCGAAACGGGAATCTCGGTCATCGCGTCGACAACGACCGGCATCATGTAGTCCGGCAGCAGGTGCTGGCAGCGGCCGGTGACCGCCTCGACGGCCGCGACCGGGTCGACCCCGGGCTCCGGCACGATCGCGAGCCCGAGCGCGTCACCATTCGTGAGCACGAACGCCGCCGCGGCGCGGACCTCGTCGGCGTCGGTGGCCGTGCGCTCGATCTCGCCGAGCTCGACCCGGAACCCTCGGACCTTCACCTGGTCGTCGACCCGGCCGAGGAACTCCAGTTGTCCGTCCGCGCGCGATCTCACCCGGTCGCCGGTTCGATATAGCCGCCCGTCGCCGAACGGGTTCGGCACGAACTTGGCCGCGGTCAGTTCCGGCAGGTTGCGGTACCCGAGTGCGACGCCCGGCCCGGCGACGCACAGCTCGCCATCCTCGCCGTCGCCCGCCTGCCGCCCGTCAGCGTTCAGCACGTACACCTGGTAGCCGGGGATCGCGCGGCCGATCGTGGTCACGTCATCGCCCGCCTCGCTGTCGGACCACGTGGCGGCGATCGTGGCCTCGGTGGGGCCGTAGACGTTGAGCACGCGGCGGCCCGCGAAGCGGCGCGCCAGCGTCGGCGGGCTGGCCTCCCCGGCGATGACCACGACCTCCACACTCGGCAGGTCGTCGGGGCACGCCGCGTACATCGACGGGCTCATGCAGGTGGTGCGCGGTGCCACCGCCTCGATCGCGCCCGCGAGGTCGGCCGTCCCGGTGCCCGCGACGTCCACGATGGCCACTCCCTGGCCGTGCAGCAGGTACAGCAGCGTGCACCAGAACCAGCCGTCGAACGCGGGCGAGAGCGGGTTCAGGCCGACGCCGCCCGGGGTGAGACCCAACGTGGAGATGGCCGCGAGGAACGCGCCGAGGTTGCCGTAGCCCACCTCGACGCCCTTCGGCCGACCGGTCGTACCGGAGGTGTAGACCAAATAGGCGGGGTCATCCGGTGCCGGCGCCGGGTGGTGGTCCTCGGCGGGCGCGGACGACCAGTCGACCGCCCGAACGCCGGGATGCGGCACGGTGGCGGGAAGCTCGCCGAGCAGGAGCTGGAGTCGCGCGTCCGCGACGATGTAGGCGATCCGGTCGGCCGGGTGGCGGTCGTCGATGGGCACCGCGGTCGCACCCGCCCGCCACACCGCGAGCAGTGCGGAAACGGTCGATCTCGACCGCCCGAACCCGAGCCCCACCGTGACGCCGGGGCCTGCGCCCGCCGCCAGCAGTGCTGCCGCCATCGCGCGAACCTCGAGCCTGAGCTCGGAAAACGTCAGCGCTCCGTCTGGTGCGGTGACGGCGGTCGCGGTCGGCGACAGTTCGGCCCACCGGTCCACGGCGTCGAGTAGGAGTCCTGCCCCGGCCCTCGGGGCCACGCCGGTGTGCGTGGCGACGGTCATCAGCTCTCCATCCCTATTGGATCCGGCGGCGGGATTCTAGAGCCAGATCGTGGACGAATCGTTAAGCAGAGAGTGACGAAACCCACGAACGAGTGCTGTTGGGCCTGCGACCAGCGCCGACTCGTCGGCAAGATTTTTTCGACAGTTGCCAGCGGACAGTGTGTGTACGACCTGTTACTTCCAGTGCGGCAAACGGCCTCTTTACACGGCCGATATCATCGTGGAGTCGTCAGACGACTACCCATCGTCCGGAGAACCGTTTCAGTTGACGCGGTCCACGATGCGGAACCGCCGTCCATGAACGGACGTCGCGAGACCGCGCCCCGGTCTCGATGTGACGGCGCCGTGTACTTCTCACATACTGACGGAACTGCTGTCTCCCCAGCCGACTGGGATCGGCAGGGGAGCGTGTGGGGGGAGCTCCTGGGAGGCGATGACCCTCGGCGGGTGGGGGAGGGCGCGGAGGAGCCCGCGGATGGGCGCGACTCCGGCGAGGGTGTGGGTGACGATCAGCGAGGAGCCGGGGGAGGCGAACAGGGCGCGGACGATCCGCCATTCGGTCTTGGCGACGGTGCGGGAGTCGGTGGCGTGGAGGAGGGCGTCCTCCCACTCGGCGGGAAGGCCGAAGAGGTGAGTGTCGGCCGGGGTTTCGCCGCCTGCCCAGGCTTCGTAGGCGATGAGCCTGCGGATCGCGGAGGCGAGGAACTCGGGCTCGTGCGTGATCGAGGTGAGGTCGGGGACGGGGCTGGTGCCGGACTTCGACAGCGTGACTTCGTCGATGCCGTCGCGAGGCGGATCGGAATCGAGCAGGAGCCAGATGATCCGGGGGAGGTTGCGGATGCTGTCGGAGTTGGCGCTCAGCGCGCGGAGACAGGCGGACAGGAGCCAGGTGGGTACCTGCGTCTCGGACAGGTGGACGAGATCGGGGACGACGGAAGCGAGTTCGGTGCGTTGGGCCGCCACCTCGTCGGCCCGGAGGAACCAGGCGGCGTGGTCGGTGAGGACGGGACCGAGGGCGGCCAGGACGCCTGGCAAGGTCGCGGGCGCGGTGAGCGGCAGGGCCGGCGTCGTGAGGTCGTTGAGGCGGACACGCACCTCGGAGGGCCCGATGTCGTGAGAGGCGATGGCCACCTCGGGGAGCCGGATGCCGTGCTCGTCGTACAGCGCCAGCCTGAGGTCGACCAGGTGGGTGCGTTGGTCGTCGGGGGTATCACGGAGGGCCGACTCGGCGACGGTGACGGCGAGCTCCGGTGAGGCCAGGTCGTTGATCAGGCACTCGGCGACCTCGATGGGCGAGTAGCCGCAGCCCTGGTCGTCCCAGGCGGTCTCGCCGTCGAGGTGCTGGACACCGATTCCGTTGTCCAGAAGGTATTCCAGGGTGCGGCGAAGCGCGGCCCGCGCTGGATCGGCAGCCGGGCCGGAGAGCTTCTTGCCGATCTTGTCGACGGTCGCGTCGTCGAGCAGGACCCTGGCGCGGCGCAGCAGGGCGCTGTGCGTCCTGGCGCCCACCTGGGCGGCCCAGCCGGCCACGGGAGGTGCCGGGAAGATGGCGACGGGCCTGCCGTCCGCTGCGACCTCGACGATGTCGGCGCCGTCGTGGCGGCCGGTCATGGTCACGACGACGTCGCGTTCGATGCCGAGTTCCTCGACCACGAGGCTGAACGCCTGATGGAGTGCCGTGCGTGCCGTCTCGAGCGCGTCCTCGCCGACGTCGGGCACGGTGACCCGGACGGTGAGCGGGGCGGGCGGCAGGAGAATGCGCACGAAGTCGCCGAGCGACTTCCAGAGTTGAGCGTTCATGGCAGCTCTTCCCTGGCGACGACGAAGACGCGGGGCCGTTCCGCCGCCAGGAGCCGCCAGACATAGGGCCGGATCGCGAGCGACGCGGTGCGAATGGCCACCTGGACATCGGGCAGGGCGCTCGTGCGCCATGCCCGCAGATCGTCGATCAGCCCGATCGCACCCGCGCGGGACATGGCCCAGGTGGACCCGTCACCGTCGAGACCGTCCGCGACGCGTGCCTCGAGATCGCCGGGGAGCGGTGCCGGTTCCGCCGGCTCGCCACCGGCGGTGCCCAGGATCCAGGGATACAGACGGCGGCGGGCGGCGGTCAGCAGTTCATAGGGATCGGTGGTCGCGGTGGCGGCGAAGCTCTGCCCGATGGTCTCCCGATCGCGGATCGGCACCCCCTCGCGCACCAGCAGCCGAAGCAGCCTGGCGAGCCGGAGCCGCCCCTCGGGGTCCTGGGGAAGCCAGCTCTGGTCGCCGTCGGCATGGTAGGACGACGCGTCCCAGCCTGCGTTCCACAACTCGAGGTCCTCGACCGAGATCCAGCGGAAGAGGTTGTCCCGCAACACATCCTCAAGCCGGCTCAGGACCGGCGTGAGATCGTCGGGTTGGTCACCGGGCAGGGTGACGGTGGCCATGGTGCGTCCGTAGACCTGAAAGCTCGCGGCGTGAGGACCGAGATCGTGCTGAACCCGGACCCCGATACCGGGAACCAAGACGCCCATCTCGTCGGTCATCCGGTCGCACTGGGCGCGGATGCGCCGCTCGATCTCGGACGACGCCGTCAGATGCGCGAGCCCGCCGCCGAGCACGACCTCGATCGCGCTGACGAAGGGTGACATCGCGAACTCGGGCACCGCGTCGCGGCCGAGGGCGTAGACCTTCGAGTACAGCCCGCGCCTGCGGGTCACGTCCGCGACCGGCGATGACGTCGGCTCGTCGGCGAACACCTCGCCCAACCCGTCGACGTGCGTCCACAGCGATGGCACGTCGCGCGTGAACTTCCGGACGACCTCCGACAGCGAACCCTCGTCGGTCCGCCGAAGCTGGGCGGCCGTGGACGCCGCGCCCGGTCTGGCCGCGTCGACGTCGCACAGCGCGAGCCGGGTCCGGACACCGTCGCCGAGGTGGTCGCCGAGCAGGGCCACGACCTTGTCCCGCAACCACTCCCAGACTTCCTGGGCGGCCGCGAGGTCACCAGCGGAGAGCAGCGCGTCGCCGTCGCTCATCAACCGCTCCGCCAGCTCGCTCAGCCGGTCGGTGACCTCGGGTGGATCCCCGTCCTGGCAGAACGGCACGTACAGCGCCGCGGCCCGGCGATGGTCGTGCTCGGTCATGGCCATCCTGGCCAGCGCGAGCCGGACGGACGGACGGTCATCGGGCCTTCGCCGGTTTCGCAGGGCCTCGATGCGCCGGTCGCACGCGCCGGTCGCCTCGGCGCAGGCGTGCCGGACCGCCGCCTCGCGCGGTGTGCCCGCCACGGTTTCGATCAGCAACGGCAGTTCGTAGGACGCGAGATGGGACAGGTTGCCGATGGTCCGCGACGCCTCGATCGACGACAGCAGGAGCTCCCGGCCCGCCTCGACGTCATCGGCCGACTCACGCAGGAGCAACATCTGCGCGAGGTCCATGCCACTCGTGGTGACCGGTCGACCCGGCAGCTCATCGATCAGGGAGAGTTCCTCGATTGCCAGGTCCGGGGAGCCGAGCCGGTAGTCGGCCCAGGCGCGCAGGCTGGGATGCGTCGTGTCGTCGGCGTCGGCGAGGATCAGCTCGTACAGTTTTCGCTCTTCGTCGAGGTTTCCCAACGCCGCGTGACAGACCGCACGCTCGAACCGGGTTCCTGGCTCGTCGTCCGCCTCCTCCAGCGACTCGAGCGCGGCTGCCGGCTTCCTCCGCCGTAGGTGGATGTTGGCCTGGGCGACGGACAGCTCGAGGTCGAACCCGTTGTGGCGCCGGGACTCGTCGACGACCTGCTGGGCGGTGTCCATGTCGCCCATGTCCAGCAGTGAGTACGTGTGGATCATCGCGATATAGGCGTCGTCGGGGTCGCGCCAGTAACCGGCGGCCGCGATGGTCATTGCCTCGGCGTAGTAACCGTGAAGGCGCAGCACGACGGCGAGCAGAGCGTACGCACGGGCGTACCCGGGGCTTCGCAGCAGCGCTCGTTCGAAGAGGAGCGCCGGATCACCGGGGATGTCGAGGGCTTCGTCGACGAGGGCGAGAGAGGCGAACGCCCATGCGTCGTGTGCCGCGGGCGGTGCCAGTGCGAAACCCTTGTCCAGCTCGACCTTCGCGCGCTGGAGCCGGTCGCGGTCGATGGCCCACTCCCGGGCCGTCGCCCGCTGCCGCAGTGACTCACCGAGGGACCACCGGAACAGGGGATTGTCCTCGTCCAGGTGCACGGCACGCTCGAACAGGTCGAGCGCGCGGTCCGAGCCGGTCCAGGCATAGCGCTCGCCTGCCTCGTGGTAGGCGCGCGCCGCCTCGGTGCGTTGCTCCAGCTGGTCGAGGATCCGCGCCCGGTCGAGGATCACCCGTCGCTCCGGGTCGGCGCCCTTGCCGGTCACGCCCTCGACCAGCGCCCGGTCGATCAGGTCCAGTGCGCCGAAGCCATCGAGCCAGCGAATCTGCCGGGCGAGGCGCCAGAGCAGGGTGCCCGGTGTCTCGACATACAGTGCGCCTGCCCCGGCGGGTGGGCCGAACCGCAGCGCCACCGCGTCATAGCAGTCGCGCGCATCGGAGTACCGCGCTTGCGCCTCGGCCAGTCTGCCCGCGACGATCAACAGGTCCGCGGCGCCGACATCCCTGTCCAGCGCGTCGTCGGTCAGCTCGCGGACGCCGTCCCATTCCTCCCGGTCGAACCGGATCTCCGCGACCGCGGCGACGGCCAGGTCGTGGAACTCGGCATCGGCATGTGCGGTCCGGCCCATCGCCTCGATGGCCGCGGTCTCGGCGGCGTCCAGGTTGTCGAGCCTGCGACGAAGGATCCGGCAGGTGAGGACTCGCAGTCTCGTGTCCGACGCCGTCCTCGCGATGCCGAGACCCAGCACCCCATCGACGCCGGCGACCGCGCTCTGCCAGTCCGCCGATTCGAGATCGTGCGTTACCGACAGCAGGCGCGGGCGGAGGTCCGCGACGTCCGCGTGGGTGTTGTCGATCTTCGCGATGGCATCCGCGGTCTCGAACCGCAGGGCGGCGAGTGCCTCCGACCACGTTGCCAGCCACTCGTCTCGCCATGCCTCCGCGTCGGTGATGCCCGCGAGCCTGCGGCGAGCCACCGTGGTCCAAGCGTCTCCGAAGGGATTCCGCGCCGCCTCCTGGTGTTCGGCGGCGAGACCTCGGTTGTAGATTTCCGCCAGGACGGTCTGGATCTGGCCAAGCTCGACCCGAAGGCTCTGTACCGAGTCGAGTGCGTTCTCGGGATCGCGGCCCTGGAACAGCTTCAACGCGACCTCGGCGGAGTACCGGCCGAGCCGGGAGAGTCTGAGCTCGGCCAGCCGTGCCTTCCCGTCGGCGAGTGCCGCTTCCATCTCCTGGCGTCGGCCGTCGAACTCGGCGCTCGTCATGACCTGGCCTCGGCCGTACTGTCGCCGACGACCTTGTTGAGGTACCGCGCGATGTTCTGGAACATGTCGTCGGGCTTTCTTCCTCGGCTGCGCGCCTGAATGGCGACCCGAGCTGTCTTGCTGTCGGGCCACTCCGCGCCCTCGATCCATTCTTTGGTCTCGTCGAGCGCATCCGGGTCGAGAAGGGAGGACGCCGTCGCGATGGCGTCGAGCAAGCGGCTCTTCACGTCGGTCGGCCGGCGACGTGTCGAACCGGTCTGCGGCTGCGGTATGACTCCGCGAGTGCGGCTCTCGGTCTCCGCGACGGTGTCCGGCGGGGTGGCGGTCTTCATCAACTGCGCGTCCTGTGCGCTCTGCATGTAGAGGACCGGCGTGCCGAAGTTCCGGTCCACCTTGCGAAGCATCATGTCCCGCCTGCCGGTCTGCACGGCTTCGCCGATCTGGACGCCGTCGGTCAACGCGGCATAGAACGAGGCCAGGAACGTCAGTCCCTGGGTCGAGCTCATCGGATACTGCATGGCAAGGACGGCCGGGATGCCGGCGTTGACGAAGTCGGGCGCGAGTTGTTCGAAGTGCGCTGGAAACTCGCCTTCCCAGTCGCTCAAGGCGAGAACCAGCAGGGTTGGCCGGTACTGGCTCGTCAGTACGTTGACAAAGGTGGTGGCAAGCTGCCACGAGTCGGAGCGGCGCACTCCGGGTGACGGGTCACCATTGTGTGCCGGTCCGGCGTCCGCGGTATCCACGTCGGGGAGATAGACCAGCATCTTGTTGTCCTGGATGCGGAAGAGCGCGGTCAGGTGCACGACATCGACGGGGTGCCCGTCCCGCGCGAGCGATCTGAGCACGGCGCCGACCTCGTCGGTGTCCCACGAGTCCACGCGCTTGATCTCCATCGCCTTGCCCGTTCGCTCACCGGCCTCGAGGCGATGGATCAGCTTGTCGGCGTCGGCACGCGCCGCGCGGAACCGGGGACGATCCGGCAAGCTGGTGGTGAACAGGACCCGAACTCTGTCGTCCGCGGGCGCGATCTCCTTGTTGCCAAGCCCTTCGATGTAGCGCCCGAGAATCAGCTTGAACTCGGAGGCCAGGTAGAACTCCTTGATGCCGGACTGCTTCGGGTGGCACACGAACTCCCAGGGGAGTGCCGCGATTTCGGGGTCGGTGTCGAAGCTGATGCGCACCCGGACATAGTCCAGTTTGCCGTCCTCGGTCATCTTGTAGTGCGTTTCCAGCGCCTTACCGACGTCGTTGTCGAAGGCCATCATCCAGAGGTGGGTCCCGAGCACGTTGAAGGTCTCCGGGACGAGCAGGTCCAGCTTGGTGTCCCGTTCGTGCTCGTGGAGCTTCGCCTGCAGCTGCTCGTGGAACCTCGCCCGGTCCTGCTCCTGGAGCCGGGTGAGCGTCTGCCACCGCTTGAGCCACTGCTCCAGCACCTTGATCGTCTCCAGGTGCGGCTTCCTCCTGATCTCCCCCGTGCCGCCCGGCTCCGCGCGCTGGTGTCCAGGGGTGAAGATCCTGCCCTCGATCCGGTCACCGCTGACGATGACGTGAAACTCGCGGCCCGACATCACGCGTCGTCCGTTCTCGAACGCAACAACGCTGTCTTGCTCTGCAGGTACACAACCGGGACACCCAGCAAGCGCGGGTCGGTACCACTGATCTGGAAGCGCGCCTCCTGGGCGGCGGTGTCGATGTCGTCGCCTGCCGCGAGCGCCTCGTAGAGGCCCGAGCTGAACGCGGTCGCCGCCGAGTTCCTCACCGGGTACTGCATCGCGATGACGGCCTGCACCCCATGCCGGATGAGCTGTGGCGCTACTCCAGCGAAGCTGGCCTCGTAGTCGGCCTTCCCCGCGTCACAGGAATGGAGGACCACCGCCCTCGGGATCTTGTCTCCCCGGCTGACGATGCCCGCGATCCGCCGATCGTCCACCCAGTCCGCCCCGCCGTCCGGGTCCACGAGCGCCAGCGCCGCCGCGCCTCGGGTTTCGTCGAACTCTCCGTGGCCCATGAAGTGAACGAGGTCGGGCGCGCCCGACCGGATGGCGTTGGCAAGATCCCGTTCCGTCGGGTTGTGCAGGGGTTTCAGTGTGGTGAAGCCCAGGGTCGCCGAGGTCGCGTCGATCGTGTCGAGCACCGTCTCGTACTCGACCGGTCCGATGCGTGGATCCTCCGGTTGGCTGACCACCACCAGCACGGTGAGCGTGTCCTGTGCGGAGAACTGCCCGCGCCTGCCGGCCTGCGGAATGTACCGGGACAGCACGAGGTTGCGCTCGGTGGCGAGGAACGCGCCGCGCCGGGTGTCCGTGTCGGGTCGATAGAGGAACTCCCAGGGAATGGCGGCGAGCCGTGAGTCGTCGGGGAAGCTCAGCTCCAGGCGGACCCGTGTCGCGTCGTCGATGATCGTCTGTAGCCATGCCCAGTTCTCCTCGCCGAAGAGACACCGGTGCAGGAGCGAGCCGAACACGCGGATCTCGACCTCCTGCCAGACTCGGTCGCGAAGCGTCAGCCAACGTTCGAACAGCCTGATGAGGTCCTTGTCCAGTCCCTTGTAACCGATCCGCCAGCTCGTGGACCGCTGGTCGTCGAGGCGCTGGGCCAGCACCTGACCGTCTTGGCTGACCGTGACCGCCACCCGCACGTCAGCCATGACGCACCGTCCACGCCAGCCGCACGGAGCCATCGTCGTTGCCATCGGGATAGCGCACTCGATACCTGAAGTCGTCGATCAGGCGGTCGTCCTGCCACTGCAGTGTCCGGGGATTGGCGTAGTTGAACACGAGCTCGGCGCCGAGCGGCGCGTGCTTGATGACGCTGGCGACCGCGGTGTCGTCGGGGTGCCGGAAGTAGCTGCCATTGCTGGAGAACAGGTAGTGCTCGGCCGGTACCAGCCGGATGATCTCCCTGGAGATGTTGTTCGCGCTGCCGTGGTGGGCCAGCTTGAACGCCGTCAGAGGAAGGATCCCGGTTCCGCGCTCGTCGAGCAGGCGGTTGAGACCGGGTAGCAACACCTTCGGCGTCGAGTCCCCGGCCAGCAGCACTCGCCGGTCGCCGCACTCCGCGAGCAGGACGATACTGCTCGCGTTGGCGACCTTCCTGTCCTCACCGGAACGCTGCCGTGCCAGGGCGTCGACGTTCGGAGCAGGCGGGCGGCCGAGGTAGCCGTCCTCCGGCAGCAGCTTCGAGCGGGTGTGGAGGGTCGCCAGCGCGGCCTCCTCGTCTCCGAAGTCGAGCCCGGCCTCCCGGCACGCCCGTTGCCAATGGTCGCGAAGGGAACGGAGTGTCGCGTGGTCCGGGGCCACCACGGTCAGCTCCAGGCGGCAGCACATGGGGACCCTCGGCAGCACCCCGTCAGCCGGCGCGGCCGCGGCGTGACCGCCGAACGCCCTGTTCCACCGCAGGCCGCGCGCGGCGACGATCGCGCCGAGGATCTCACCGTGCACCGGCGCCAGCTCGTCCTGGGAGAGCTGCGGGGCGCCGTTGAACCAGACCTCGCCGATGACCAGTCCAAGCTCCCTGTCGTTGACGGCCAGGATGGTGCCCTCCACGTGATCGGCGTCCACGTGGGTGAGCACCAGCAGGTCCAGCGCGTGCACGCCGATGGCCCGCAGCCGGGCGGCGATGTCGTCATAGGCGGTCGCGGGTCCGGCGTCGACCAGGATCCGGTGCGTGTGTTCGCCGCGTCCCCAGGTCAGCAGGACGCAGTCGCCGTGTCGCGCGGGCAGCAGCTCGACCGCGAGCGAGCCGATGTCATCCGTCATCGTGACCATCCCGTCGGACCCGGCGAATACCTATGGAAGTAATTCGCGGCCGACCGCATTGCCTGTTACACAAACGCCGTAAACCGCGATACCAGGTTCACGGAACGCGCGCCCGGGGGGACACGTGTCGGTGCCGTTCGGCTTCGATCTCGGAGGTGAGGTGATTTCATGTCCACGCCGGCGAGTTCACCGGACGGGCGCAACGGCTGGGCCGCCGATTCACCCGCCATCGGGGCGGGACTTCAACCAAGGCCGTGCGGTGATCAGCTCCGTCCCGCGAAGCCGGCGACGGAAGGCAAGTCGTGCGCGGTGACCGTGTCCGGCGGTGGGTTCCGGGCAACCCTCGCCGGGCTGGGTGCGTTGCGGCTCCTCGCCGATATTCGCATGCTGAGCCGGCTGCGTTATCTGTCGTCGGTATCCGGCGGATCAATCACCAACGCCGCGACCGCGCTGGCCTGGCCCGCGCTGCGTCGTCGCGAATTCACCTCGGCCGCCTACGACGAGTTGGTCGTCGACCCCGTTGTTCACCGAATCTCCCGGCGCTCACTCAAAGTGGCGCTGATCCTCGGGATATGGCGGACGGCCGGGCCTGCCACCCGCACCGACCTGCTCGCCCGGCATTTCGACAAGTGGTTCTTCGATGGCGCGGTACTGGAAAACCTCGACCCCGAGGTTCGTTGGATCATCAGTGCCGCCAACCTGGTCACCGGTGCGCGGTTTTCCTTTGAACGGGACGTGGTCGGTGACTACACGACGGGATTGACGCCGACCGCCGGTACCGGTCTGCGGCTGAGTCTGGCCGTCGCCGCTTCCTCGGCGGTACCTGGGGCGTTCGCCCCAGTGGTACTGGATGGGCTTCGGTTGCCGTGTGCGACCGAGGCGCCGGTGCTGCTCGACGGCGGCATCTACGACAACACGGGCTTGGAGGCACTCAGCGGCGACAGGTACCGGCAGACGTTCCTGGTGACGATGAACGCCGGGGGACTGCTCCGCCCAGGTCCGTACGGGCGGATCCCGCTGGTCCGGGAGCTGGTCAGGGCCAACGCGTTGCTGTACCGGCAAAGCACGACGCTGCGGACCCGGCACATGGTGTCGCAGTTCGAGCGCGGGCGCGCCGTGCCGCCCAGCGACCCGGTTCCGCCGGACGGCCGTCGCGGCGTGCTCGTCGGGCTGGCGACCGATGTCCCTCGCGCCGGGACCGGCATGCTCGCGGTGTGGCGGGCCGCGCATCCGGAGCACAGAACCTTTGACGGAGTGGACCTTTCGCTCGTGCCGACCGCGTTCGACAAGATGGACCCGGCCCTGTGCCGCGCCCTGATCTACCGGGGCTGGTGGCTGGTCGGCGCCGCGCTTGCCTTGTACCACCCCGAATATCTCCCCGATCCGGCGACCGTCACGGCACCGCCCCTCGGTTAGACCGCGTCACACCAGCGTGATCAGCGGCACCACGAACCGGGAACAACGTCGGTGGATTCAGCGCGACCGATCCGAAAGCGCCATTCCGGGCATCACGGCATAGGTATCTTCAATCTCCTATATGGATGTCCGATTTTATGCCGAAATATCGTCGGTTCGGCCCGGCTCTCACCGCGGCTTCCAAACGCACGGAAGGAAGGGGTCAGCCGCCGGTGTGCGGTTGACTGTGGGAGACGTGGGCGGCGACGATGCCGCACATCGCTGTGGAGAACGGTATTCGCGGCCGGAGCTGTTCCAGCTGACGACGACTGAGAGGGTGCCCGTGTCCGATCGGATCGAGGAGGCGTTGCGGCGGGCGGGGGAGTCGGCCGCGTTCATCACGGTGACGGCCGAGCGGGCGCGTCGCGAGGCGGGGCCGGGTCCGCTGGTGGCGTGGAAGGACCTGTTCGACGTCGCGGGCACGCGCAGCACCAACGGTTCGGCGACTCGCCGGACCGCGCCGGTGGCGGTGGTGGACGCACCGGTCGTGCGGAAGGTGGCGGCCGCAGGCGCGGTGTGCGTCGGCAAGACGAACCAGAGTGAGTTCGCGTTCTCGGGGCTGGGGCTGAACCCGCACTTCGGCAACCCGGTCAACCCGCTGGCACCCGATCGGGTGCCGGGCGGCTCGTCGTCGGGCTCGGCCGTCGCGGTGGCGGACGGGATCGTGGACCTGGCCATCGGCACGGACACGTCCGGCTCGGTGCGGGTACCGGCGGCGTTCTGCGGGTTGGTGGGGTACAAGGCGAGCATCGACCGCTACGACCGCACCGGCATGCTGCCGCTGGCACCGAGCCTGGACACCATGGGCGTGTTCACCCGTGACGTCGCGGACGCGGTGCGGGCGGACGCGTGGCTGCGTGGCGTGCCTGCCGCCCGGCCGCCGGTGGTCCGGTTCCGTTGTGTCGTCCCGGCGGGCGAGCTGGTCGACGACTGCGACCCGTCGGTCGCTCGCGCCTTCCGCGCCACACTGTCCACACTGGAGGAGTCCGGAGTGGACATCGAGCACCGCCCACTGCCGTCCCTCGTTGAGGCGCAGGACCTGCTCGACCGCCACGGCACGCCGGCCGTCGCCGAGGCGTACCGGCGGTACGGCCACTTCCTGACCGACCCGGGTGACGTGGACCCGTTGGTACTGCGGCGCTTGACCCGCTTCGACCCGGCCGGTGAACCGGCGGTGCGTGCCGCGCTGGCCGGGTTGCGGGCCAGGCTGACCGAGGAGCTGGCGGGCGCGGTCCTGCTGTGCCCGACGGTCCGCGACCCGGCGCCGAGGGTGGCCCCGCTGCTGGCGGACCTGGACGTGATGGAGTCGGCGAATCGCAGAGCGCTGCGTACGACGATGCTGCTGAGCTGTTTCGGACTCCCCGGCGTCGCGCTGCCGCACGGCACGCTGCCGGATGGCCTGCGCGGCAGCGTGCTCCTGTCCACCCCGGCCGGCGACGACGACCGCCTGCTGGCGGTGGCCACCGCGATCTGGCCGCTCGGCTGACCCGTCTGTCATGGTTCGGTCGGTGGTTGTGTGGGGGTGCTCGCGGTTGTGCCGTAGCGGGTGGCGAGCGGGGCGGCGGTGAGCCCGTGGGCGACCACGCTCAGCAGGACCGTCAGGGTGATGACCGCGATGGCTTCGTCCGCGTCCGGGCCGAGCTCTTCGAGGGCGAGCAGGGCGAAAACCAGCGAGGCAAGGCCGCGCGGGCCGAACCAGCCCACGAACAGGACGGTCGCGCGGCTCATCCCGGATCCCCAGGTGGCCAGCGCGACCGGAACCATGCGGACGACGGTGAGGCTGGCAACCGCGTAGAGCGCGGTGGGCAGGTCGAGCCGGTCGAGCATGATGGGGACGGCGAGTGCGCCGAACGCGAGCCACACCAACAGCGAGATCAGGCCACCGGCCTGTTCGAGGAAGGTCAGCTCGGCGGGAACGCGCGGGCCAGCGGTGGCGCCAAGGGCCATGCCGCCGCAGAACGCGGCGACGAACCCGTTGCCGCCCAACACGATCGCGAGAAAATAGGCGGCGAGGGCGAGTGCGAGGACGGCGATCCCGATGAACTCCTCTGCCATCCAGCCGTGGCCGCGGGCAAGCCGGAGCAGCCTGCCGCCCGCGAGGCCCACGGCCGCACCGGCGAGCAGGCCGATCGCGAGGTCGGCCAGTGCTTCCCCCACACCAGGGCCATGGTCCTCGGCGGATGCGGCACCCGCGATGGCGAGCAGGACGACGGGCGTTGCGATCCCGTCGTTGAGTCCACTCTCCACGGTGATCAGGCGGCGGATCCGGCCAGGCACGGTGGGGTTGGTCACCACGGGGATGCCGAGGGACGCGTCCGTCGGCGCCAGCGCCGCGGCGACGAGCAGCGCGAGCCAGGCACCGAGCGCAGGCAGCAGCCAGATGGCCAAGCCCCAGCCGGCCAGGATCGTCAGCGGCAGACCGATGGCAAGCAGCCGCAGATACCGGCCGAGGTCGTGACGCAGGTCCTGTACCGGCACCCGGGCGGCGTCGGAGAACAGGATCCACACCAGGGCGAGCTCGACCAGCGGTTTGAAGGTCGCCGGGGCGGTGGGCGCGTCGATGAGGCCGGTCGTGGCGAGTAGCACGCCGACCACCACGAACACGATCGGCGCCGTGAGGTCGGCGCGGGTCAGGCGCTTGGACACCGTGCCCCACAGGAAGATCGCCGTCACGACGATCAGGCTCGCCGTCACTTCCATGCGCGGGAGTGACGAGCCGTCGTCGCCGCGGCCATCACGAAATCCGACAAGAGTCCCCTCCGGGGTGCGTCACGTACCGTCGTCGACGGACCAATCCGCCGTGACCGCCTCAGTGTGGTGACTCGCCGTCGCATGTCATCACCTGACGAGGGTGACCCCGCCACCCTTGGCCGGAGGACGCGGATCGGCGCTCCGCTTCACCCGTCGCGGATGAGGGCATGCCGACGGCTTGCGGGTCGACTGGCGTCACCAAGGGCAAGTCAGCACTGAACTGGAGTGGCACCGCAGGTGCTCATCAGCTGAGGCGGCCACTGTCGGCACGGTCACCATCCGCGCGTGCCTGGCGGATCTGACGTGCGAGGTCCGAGGTGATGGCCGCGACCGGCGGTGCGATCATCATGCCGATCGCACCGCCCAGGACGCCACCGGCCAGTGTGACCAGCAGGATCACCAGCGGGTGCAGCCGAAGCACCGCACCGAAGGTCAACGGCCGCGCGAGATTCTCCAGTACCGAGTTGGCGAGGATGACCACGCCCACCATGGCCAGCGCCGTCCCGGTCCCGCCTGAGCCCAGCGCCAGCAACACCGCGAACGCGCCGGAGAGAAACGCTCCGACATAGGGGATGTAGGCGGCGACGAAGCACAGCACGCCGATCCCCACGGCGAACGGCACCCCCAGCACCAGTGCGCCGAGGGAGATCACGACCGCGTTCATCAGCGCGATCCACGTGAGGCCGACGAAGTAGCGTCGCGTGGTGTTCGCCGCTCGCTCGGTGGCCTCCTTCCCGAACCCGGGTGGCCCCGGTATCCAACCCACGATGCGGGCGTGGATGCGTGGAGCGTCGGCGAGCACGAGCAGCAGGACGTACACCGCCACCAGCACGCCGACGAGAGCGGTCGCGACCCCGGCGACCCCGGCGGTGATCTGGGAGAGCACGCCCACCGCCAGCGTCGGCCCCAGCCGGCTGGTCGCCGCGTCGGCGTTGTCGACAAGCTCGGTACCCGACGGGATGCCACTGAGGAGATCTCTCGCCCGATCGACCGCGTCGGTGGCCACCTGAACGATCTTGTCCCACTGGTCGACGACGCCGATGACGAACACCACGATGACGAACGCCAGCACCGCCAGGACCAACAGGGACACCACCACGGCGCCGAGCACTCGCGGTACGCCCCGACGAGCCAGCCAGCCGACCAACGGCTCGGCGATCGTCGCGGCACCGGCCATCACGACCACCGGAAGCAACAGCGGGCGCGTGACCATCAACACGAACACGACGAGCGCGGCGGCCACGATCACTCCGGTGAGCAGCCAGCCCGTCGTGCCTGCCCGGCGCAGCCATCCGGGCACGTCGGCCCTGCGTGGCGTAACAGGCGCTGGACCCACCTGGGACATCACGGCGGCCTTTCGTTGTCGTCTGGTTCCGTGAGCAGACCAGGACACCGGCGCGAGCGCATCACCTGCCTGGAGTGAGCGCACTCAACCGGCAGGCGGCGGTCGATGCCTGCCGCGAGCTTGGTGCGTGCGGAAATGGCCGCACGCGATGCGCCGGACGACGTGTCCTCGGTGGCCCGGCTGGTGGCCTGCTGACCAGTTCCGTTCATGGTCGCTGCCCGCGTTGGATAGGGTGCGAAGTGTGACAAGCCAGTTCAGCGCGGTGCTTCGGCAGTTGCGGCGGCAGAAGGCGTTGACGCAGGAAGTTCTGGCGGAACGCACTGGCTTGTCGGTACGGACCATTCGCAGGCTGGAAAACGGTGAGAGCGCCAACCCACAGCTGGAGACGGTGCGGTTGCTCGCCGACGCGCTGGGCCTCGATCCCGACGAGCGGGCCCAGCTGCTGGCCGCCGCCGGGGGCAGGCAACCGCCGGAGGCACCCGGCGCCGCGGAAGGCCGGCCGGAGTCGGCGTTCGAACGCAGGCTGGCGGAGGCCGCCGACGACCTCGCGCACGCGGTCGGTGCACGCCTGGACCGGGAGGAGGAGCTGCGGCGGATCCAGGACCCGTTCCCGCTGCCGGTCCGCTGGGCCCCGGCACCCGACGACGTGACCGACCACTGGGAGAACATCCGCCGGGTCTCGCCAGGCAAGTCCGCCGCACCGCTGGACCTGGCAGGCCGCCTGCCCGAGATCGCCGAGGTCCACCGGCGGATCCCGTCCGGACGGCTGGTGGTGCTCGGCCGCGCGGGATCGGGCAAGTCGGTGCTGGCCGCGCGGTTCGTCCTCGACGTGCTGCGGACCCGCGACCGGGACGGCGCCGTGCCGGTCGTGCTCGGCATCGGGTCCTGGAACCCGACCACCACCGAGTTCCGGCACTGGGTCGCCGGTCAGCTGGTGCGTGATCATCCCGGGCTGGCGGCCACCGGCCACGACGACGTGAGCCTGGCGACCGCGCTGGTCGAGGCCGGTCGCATCCTGCCGGTGCTGGACGGGTTCGACGAGCTCGCGACGGGGCTGCACCGGGCCGCGCTGGACGCCCTCAACGCCACGACCCTGCCGCTGCTGCTGACCAGCCGTCCCGGCGAGTACGCCTCCGTGGCACGCGCGGGCCCCCTGACCGCCGCCGCGGCGGTCAGGCTGACCGACCTCACCGTGACCGACCTGGTCGACTACCTTCCCAGGACCACGCGAAAGAACGGCGGCGCGACCGCCTGGGATCCGGTCCTCGACGAGCTGCGCGACCATCCGGGGCGGCCGGCCAGCGTCAACCTCCGCGCGGTCCTGACCACCCCGCTGATGGTGGGGCTCGGGCGCGCCATCTACAGCGACCCGTCCGGTCGCGACCCGGCTGAGCTGCTGGACACCACCCGGTTCGGCAGCCAGTACGAGCTCGAGGACCACCTGCTTGGCAGCTTCATCCCCACGGTCTACGGGGAGCGGCACCCGCGCTGGGACTACGAGCGGGTCCTGGGCTGGCTCGGGTACCTCGCTCAGCACATGGACCGGCTCGACACCCAGGACCTCGCATGGTGGCAGCTGGGTGGTGCGATGCGCCGCCGCTCACGCATGGTGGTCGTCGGGTTGGTGTCCGGACTGGCGATCGGGCTGTTCAGCGGGCTGGCGACCTGGCTGGTGACCGTGCTGATCGGCGTGGGTGGTCTGGTCGCGCTCGTCGGCGGGGTGGGGAACTGGGTCGCGTTCGGCTTGGCGCTCGGGCTCGCGCACGGTGCCGGGCTCACGCTTGGCTGCGGCGCGTTCGAGCCGTCGCGGGTCCGGCTGCGACCCCGTGGCGGGGTGCGGCGGCAGATGCGGGCGAAGTTCGGTCCCCGGCTCATGGTCGGGATGGTCGGCGGGGCAGGCCTCGGGCTGGTGCTGGGGCTCGCGAGTTTGGCCGGGCTCGACCCCATGGGTCTCTCGGGCCTCGGGTTCCTCGGCGGTTTCGCGGCCGGCGTCGGTCTTGGCGCGCTGGCCGGCTTCGGGTGGGGGCTGATGTCCGGGTTCGAGGTCCCGGTGGACATCCGGTCCGCCGCGGGGCCGGTCGACCTGCTCCGCACCAACCGCCTGACCGTCGCGGTGGAGTTCGTCGGCTGGGGCTTCGTGCTCGCCGTCGCCCACCTGCTGGTGATCGTGTTCACGGGCGGGCACGTGGCGCCGGCCATTCTCCTTCTCAACCTCGTGCTCGGCCCCGTGATCGGGCTCGTGCTGGGGACCAGCCTGACCGCGTGGGGGCAGTGGCTGGTGTTCGCGCGGGTCTGGCTGCCGCTGACCGGACGGCTGCCGTGGTCCGTGGCGGCCTTCCTCGACGACGCGTGCCGGCGCGGCGTGCTGCGCCAGGCGGGCGCGGTCTACCAGTTCCGCCACGCCCGTCTCCAGACGCATCTGGCCAACCATGACTGACCTGCGGCTTCTGGCACCGGACATAGATGTCCGGTGCCAAGTCCTTGGCTGGTGTGCGCAGGTCACACCATTATCTGAGAGGTGGACGTGGTAGATACTGTCGACGACCTGGTGGGCGGCCTGGTGGGCGCGGTCACCTCGATACTGAGTCCGGACGGCCCGCTCGGCTCGCTGGCCTCGACCCTGACCGACGCGCTGGACAGCGTGTGGGCGGAGTTCTTCGGTTCGCCGACCCCACCGGGCGGCACGAACTGGAATGCCTACAGCCATGAACAGCTGCACGGGATGCTGTGGCAGGACGCCGACGTCGGGGACGTCGGCGCGGTCGCCGACGAGTGGGGCAGGCACAGCACCGAGCTGACCGGTTACGCGGACGCGCTGCGCCGCGAGGCGGACGCGCTGCGCACGAACTGGGCGGGGCGGGCGGCCGAGCTGGCCGCCGACCGGCTCGGCGAGCTGTCCGACAAGATCTGGAACGTCGGCGCCAGGGCGAGCACCGTCCAGAAGGCGACCGGTGACGCGGGCGACGCGCTGGCCACCGCGCGGAACACCATGCCACCGCCGCCCCCGGACCCGATGACGCTGGCGACGAGCTCGGTCGGCGCGGGCCCGCTGCCGCCGCTCAACGCGGTGATCATCGGCG
The DNA here is from genome assembly GCF_049647105.1 of Actinophytocola sp. Classification (GTDB taxonomy): domain Bacteria; phylum Actinomycetota; class Actinomycetes; order Mycobacteriales; family Pseudonocardiaceae; genus Actinophytocola. The sequence continues at coordinate 104,393 of NZ_JBARWZ010000044.1, read as the reverse complement.
CGGCACGGATCTTCACCGCCGACGCCGTGTCGGGCGTGGCCAAGGCCGAGGCCGTGCGCGTGATGCAGACCTACGAGGCAAGCCTGCAGAACAGCAGCCACCAGGTCGTCCCGGCGCGGCCCGACGCGACCACGCCGAGGACCTACTCCGTGGACGGGCGGGACGGCACGACCACCCCGGCCGGGGTCACCGGCGGCGGGTTGTCATCGGGCCGGGGCGCGGGCGGCGGATCCGGCGGGGTGCCATGGTCCCGGCTGGTCGGTGGATCCCAGCCAGGGCCCGGCGGGATGGTCGGTGCCGGTCCGTCGCCGGTGGGGAGTGTGCTGGCCGCGGAGCGTGCCGCACTGGCCGATCTGGCCGCCAAGCGCGCGATGGGTGGGGGCGGCTTCGTGTCGCCCATGGGCGCGCGGCCCCCGGAGGAGGACCGCGACAGGAGCCACGAGAACCGCTTGCCCAACGTGGACAACGGGCTCTTCGCGCTGGATCAGCGAGCCAGTGCCCCCGTCATCGGGGGCGTGACAGAGAGGGAGGCCGACCTTGAGTTCTAACAAGCCATCCCAGCCCGGCTTCGAGGTCCTCTCCGACGAGCTGACCGGACAGGTCAGGGCGTTGACCGACATCGGCGACCATACGAGTGGCCTGGTGTCCTCTGCGGGGCGGCTGGCCGAGCGTCAGCCGTTGCTGGGTACCGCCCCGCCCGCGATGCACCTCGCGATGCGGTTGCGGGAGGCGGCCGGCCCGGCCGGGCTCACCGGTGAGGTCAGCGCGGCCGACGGTGAGCTGAACAGCTACCACCAGGCGCTGCGTGCCACCGTGCACCGGTACCAGGACGGCGACAGCGAGATCGCCTGGAAGTTCACCGACCAGGATACGGTGGGATGACTGCCGCACCCACCCTGGCGGCCCGTACCATACGCGACGGTGTCCACTTCGGACTCGTGGAGCTGGACCTGCTCGCAACGCACGCCGGTTCGCGGTTCCCCTTTCCGTTGCGGGTGCCGGAGTTCGGCCGGATCGCGGGGGAGCGGGAGGTGCTGCTGGCCGCGGCGGGGGTGACCCTGCGGGCCCGTGGGCTGGCAGGCGAACGCGGTCCGCTCGGTGTCGCGGCCGAGGTGGTCACGGCCTTGCGGGAGTACCGGGGCACGGTCGATCTCGTGCTCACCGGCCCGACCGCGGCGGTCGGCGTCGTGGCCATGGTCTACCGGTCCTGGACGCTGATCTGCCACCAGCAGCTCACCGGCGACGCGGCGACGAACGGGGTGCGGATCCGGCGGATCGCGCAGAACTCGCTCGCCGACGAACTGATCAGTCTGGTGCCCCCGGTCACCCCGGCCGTGATCATGCCGATCACGGTCCCGCCGGACAGCCGCGATCCCGGTCTGCTCGCCGAGCTCGAGGTGGTGCTCCCGGAGCTGACCGGCGCGGGACAGTGCGGGGCGACCTGCCGCGACGACGGTGAGATCACCAGGCCAGGACCAGGACTGTCCTGGTTGGATGGTCCGCGCGGGCGGGTGCGGGTGCACCGCGCGGCGGACGGGTGGACCAGCGTCAACACCTTGAAGCAGCACGACATGAGCCGAGCGCTCAAACACATGGCGTTGACCGCGAGGAGGGAACAAGATGGATCCTGAGCAGTGGCTCGCTCAGTACGACAAGCGCATCACCGAGGCGGCGACGCGGGCCGAGCAGGCGGGGGAGCGCCTGCGGCAGGTCGGCGCGACGGCGACCTCGCGCCGAGGCGAGGTCGAGGTGAGGGTCAGTGGCAGCGGCACGCTCGAGGACCTCACCCTCACCCCCGCGGCCCGCGCGCTCGAAGCCGATGAGCTGGCGCGGCTCATCCTCGACACCACGCACAAGGCGCGGCGCGCGGTCAGCGCCCAGATCGTCGGCATCTCGACCAAGTACTTCGGCGAGGGCCCGGCGCTGGACGTGATCAAGAAGCACCTGCCTGCCGGGGTGCCGACGAAGGACCGTGACGAGGACGACTTCTTCGAGAACCCGGAGATCACTCAATGACTCCTGGCTTCGACGTCGATCCCGGTCAGCTCCACGGTCACGCAGGCAGCGTCGGCGACGTCGCCGACCAGCTCTCCGCCATCGGCGGGCGACTGCCGAGCGGCCTCGCCGACCTCGCACTCGGCGTGTTCGCCCAGTTCCTCGCAACGGGCCTGCAGGGCGCGATGACGCAGGTCGCGAACTCGGTCACGGACGCGTCCTCCTCGGTGGCCGAGCTGAGCACCGGCATCTCCCGCACGGCGACCGGCTACCAGGACACCGACGACACCAACGCCACCACCCTGAACCGGGAGTACCCCTGATGGCGGACACGGCGCAGATGGTCGCCGACCTGAAGGCGACCGACGATGCCGTGCGTGCCAAGGGATGGGTGGCGCCGGGCCTCGGCGTGCCGGGTGCTCCGCTGGGTCTGCTGGGATCCTCGTTCAACCCGCTGAGCGGGCTTGCCGCGGCGGGTCTGTCGTGGTTCACGCCGCTCGTGTCGTTCCTCGGTGAACCGCTCACCCAGCTGCAGGGCGGCAACGGCGCCTCCGTCGAGTCGGGCTCACAGGACTTCGGCTCCGCCGGGCAGGACATCGGGGGCATTGCCGACGAGTACCGGGCCTCGACCAAGGCGCAGACCTCCGGCTGGTCCGGTGCGGCCGCCTCGGAGTACCGGGAGTCCGCCGCGCAGCACGCGGAGGGTGTCGCGGGTCTCGGCGAGGCGAGCAACACGACCGCCAATGCGATCATCGGTGCTGGTCAGGTTGTGGCGCAGGCGATCGCGGAGGTCACCCAGCTGATCGCGGAGGCGGTCGCGCAGATCGTGCCGATCATGACCCAGGCCGTCGCGCGGGCCGGGGAGACTTTTGGCCAGAGCGTCGTGGAGGCGATCCCGCCGTGTGTGGGGATCGCGGTGGAGTACGCGCTGAGGATCGCGGCGAAGCTGGCGGCGCTGCTGGCCAGTGGCGACAACCTGATGAAGCTGGTGCAGGGTGGGATGGCTGTCGTGGAGCTGATCCAGACGGCGCTGACGAGCATCAGCCAGCAGAGCCTCGGCACCGGTGGCGAGCCCAGCGTCGCCGCCGGTCAGTAGACAAGGCGGCGGCGCGGGCCCGTCAGTGCTCCCTCAGTGCTCCGGTGTGTCCGTCACCCGGACGTAGTCGACGACCAGCGTGTTGGGGAACGGGGTGCTGCCGTCCGGGTCGCCCGGCCAGTAGCCGCCGACCGCGAGGTTCAGGATCAGGAAGAAGGGCTTGTCGAACACCCACTGGTTGCCGTTCAGGTCGGCGGGTGTGCGGGTCTGGTAGACGTTGCCGTCGACCGACCACACGATCTTGTTCGGGGACCAGTCGACCGCGAACGTGTGGAAGTCGTCGGCGAACGCGCCGCCGATGGAGTAGCCGGCGCCGATCCCGCCCGCACCGCTGTAGCCCGGCCCGTGGATGGTGCCGTGCACCTGTGACGGCTCGAAGCCGACGTTCTCCATGACGTCGATCTCGCCGCTCTGCGGCCAGCCGACGTTGCCGATGTCGTCGCCCAGCATCCAGAAGGCGGGCCACATGCCCTGTCCGCGCGACATCTTGATGCGGGCCTCGTAGTGGCCGTAGGTCTGGGTGAACCGGCCGGAGGTGTTCAGTCGGGCTGAGGTGTACTCGCACGTGCCGTACCAGCACTGGTAGTTCGCGGGGTTCTCGCGGCGGGCCGTGATGACGAGGTTGCCCTGGCCGTCGAGCGCCGCGTTGCTGGTGGAGGTCGTGTAGTACTGCCGCTCGTGGTTGTTGACGTTGTCGCCGGTCTCCGTGAGCCACTTCGAGCCGTCCACCGGCGCACCGCCCGGCCCGTCGAAGTTGTCCTCGAAGGTCACGGCGGCGACGTGGGGACCGTCCTGTTCGGCGGCCTGCGCCGGACCGACCACGAGCGTCGTCAGTGCTGTCGCCGACACGGCGCCGAGCACCGTGACGAGCCTGAACCGTTGAGAGAACCTGGATTTGCGCGTTGACATCATCGTCACCCCGACTGTGATCTTTTGTTGTCGCGTACAACAAAAATGCCACGCGCCGGATGGCCGCCACACCCGACGAAAGTAGGGTCCCGGAACCGGTTACGGGACCCTGCTCCGCCTCGCAGGGGCCGGACGACGGGGGGAGACTCGACGCATGACGACCTCCTGGGAACGGTGAGATGCACTCGGCCGGGCTGGTGTTGCACCCGAGGCGGGACTCCTCGGCAGCGGTCGAGGCCGTGCTGGGATGGGCGGCGAACCGGGGAATCGAGATCTTCGGGATCGCGGAGGAGGTCGTGCGGCTCGACTGCGCGGCGGTGGCGGTGAGCGCGGACGAGCTGGCCGGCCGGTCGGATCTGCTGGTCAGCCTCGGCGGCGACGGGACGATGCTGCGCACGATGCGGCTGGCCGACCGGCAGCGGGCCCCGGTGCTCGGGGTGAACCTCGGCAAGCTCGGCTTCCTGGCCGAGGTGGACGTGCCCGACCTGCCCGCCGCGTTGTCGGCCATCGACGACCACCAGTACACCGTCGAGCCGCGGCTGGCCGTCGACGCGCGGCTCGGCGACCGGACCGTCACCGCGTTCAACGACGTCGCCGTGGTGCGGGTGCCCGGCAACGGCAACGCGGTCGTCGCGGTGGGGGTGGCCGGGCAGCGGTTCGTCAGCTACGCGGCCGACGCCGTCATCGTCGCCACCCCAACCGGGTCGACCGCCTACAGCTTCTCGGCTGGCGGCCCGATCACGAGCCCCGCCGTGGAGGCGCTGCTGGTCACCCCGGCCGCGCCGCACTCCGCCTACAGCAGGGGCATGGTGCTGTCGGTCCACGACACGGTGACCCTGGACCTGCTGCCGACCAGCGGCAGGCTGGCCGTCGAGGTCGACGGCGAGGTCGCTGGCTACGTGCGGCCGGGTGACCGCATCGAGCTGCGTGCCCGCCCGAGCGCCGCGCGCGTCGTCCGCCTCGGCATGACGACCTTCTACCAGCGTGCCCGCCGCAAACTCGGCCTGACCGACTCCCCGGAGATCCCGGTGCCACCCGTCTGACCCGGCGGATGCGCTGCGCCTGTGCGGTCTCGCGTGCCGGGTGCGGGACCGCACCCGGCACGCTATGACGCCGGTGGCGTCACAGACAGATGCTGCCCTTGCTGCTCATGGTGAGCACGTTGCAGGCCAGCAGATCGTCCTCCTGAGCCACTTCAGCCTGCAAGAGCAGGACTTCCTCCATGCTGATCACTCCTTTCCGGTGTCGGTGCATCGGTGTCCCTCGACGTGGAGACGGTGTCGAGGGGGTCCGGCAGGGCGTCGGCCAGGTGCCGCAGGGAGAGCAGGACGCCCGCCGCGCCCGACCAGAGGTCGGCGGACAGTCGTTGTCCCGGCTCGCCAAGCCAGCCCACCCCGTTCAGGTGCGGCACCGCGTACCGGAACAGGCCCCGTGCGCTCGTCAGCGCGGCGTCGACGAGGTCGGGCCTGCCGTGCCGCTTACCGACGTCGGCCAGTGTCATGACGAGACCGGCCAGTCCCGGGAACAGACCGGGGAACACGGTGAAGCGGGCAGTGCACGCACGCAGGCAACGCGCCAGCGCCTCGGCAGCGGTGAGGTCGTCGTCGACGGGCACGCCGAACTCCGCGTCCGGCCGGTGCGCGAGAAAGCGGGAAAGTACCGCGGCGTATCCCGCGCTGCCCGCGAACAGGTACGGGTAGACACGACGATCGGCGCGTGCGATGCGGAAGCCAAGGCCGTCGCCCGGCAGGGGCACGGCGTAGGCGAGTTCCTCGCCCAGCAGCCGCATACCGCGGGCGAACGGCCGGTCGTCTCCGGTGGCGCGGTGCAGGCGGTACAGCGCGAGCGCAACGCCGGTCCGCCCGCCGACAAGTCCGGAGCGGTTGGTCGTGCTCAGCCGGGAGGTGAGCTCCTCCTCGCCGTCCGGCACGTTCTCGAGCAACCCCGCCGCCAGGTCCAGCCAGCGCTGCTCGCCGGTGTGCCGGTGATGGGCCAGCAGGCCGAGCGCGGTTCCTGCCGCGCCGCCGCCGAGCGTGGCCGCGGTGTCGTTGAGCGGATGTGCGGCGGCCGCGGTGAGCAGGGTCTCCGCCGCGTCGGCCTCGCCGAGTTCCGCCAGCACCCCCGCGATGCCAGCACTGCCGTGGAGCAGGCCGGGCGCACTGGTCCCGGCGGCCGCCAGCGCCTCGTCGCGCAGCCTGCGAACCACGGCAGGATCGCAGGCGCGGCCCGCGCGGTGCAGCGCGTACAGCACGCCCGCGGTGCCGGCGGCCAGCGCCAGGGTGTCGGTCTGGTACCCGAGCGGGATCGTCGGGTAGACCCGTGCCGGGTGGTCCGGTTGTGCCATCGACTCGATGGCGTCGGCGGTCCGCTCCGCCAGATCGCGCAGTGCCGCGACCGGGTCCGCCCGCACGGCGGACGGGGTGGGCAGGCTGGTGTCCTCGGTGCGTTCGTGGCAGCGGGTGGCCCATCGCCACAACCTCGGCTCCACGGGCGCCAGCTCGGACAGGTCCGCGTGCAGGTGGTCGAGCACGGCCGGATGCAGTTCGGCCGCTTCGTGTGCCGGGAACACGAGCAGCTGTGCCAGTGCGGCCAGCCCGTACCGGTCGAGGTCCCTCGGATCGCGCTTCACCACGGCCCTCGGGTCCGGATGCAGGTAGCCGGGCGTGCCCATGAACCGCCGCACATCGTCGACGGGTTGCACCGCCTCGAAGTCGACCAGCCGGACGCGGTCGTCGTCGTCGACGAGGACGTTGGTGGGGCTGAGGTCGATGAACACGAGACCGAGGTCGTGCAGCGTGCGCAGCTGGGCGTCGAGCTGGTCGAGGAGCGAGAGGCAGCGGCTGTGGTAGCCGGCGAACGCAGCCACGTCCGTGTGGTCGAGCACCGCGGGGTTGTTCGTCACCATCCACCGGTACAGCGACACCCCCGGCACGAACTCGGAGACGAGATAACTGTGTTCCCAGTGATGAAAGAGCTCCACCGGCCGGGGGCACAGGCCGGGTGCGCGGGTGTGGAGCTCCCGCAGTACCAGGTACTCCGCGGCCAGCCGGGTCTTCGCGTCGGCGCCGTCGGCGGTGTACCCGTTGTGCGCCCTGGCTTCCTTGACGAACACGACGGTGTCCTCCGCCGTGCGAAACCGGTAGGCGCCACCGGCGTTGCTGTGCCGCAGCACCGTGTCGAACGCGTAGCCGTTCAGCTTCACCGATCCGGCGGCCGCCGGGGGTGTGGCCTCGCGGAACGGATCCGACATGCCGGGTGGCAGGCGAAACACGGGCCCGCGTTCGTCGTCGACTACCCGGCCGTCCTGACCGGTCATGGTCGGCACGTGGTTGCCGTCCGCGTCCACCCTCGTGCGCCCGCGAAACGCGCCATATCGGTAGGAGACACACGTGCTCTCGCCGAAACGCCGGTCGGTGAGCACGTAGGGTCCGCCGATTCCGGCAAGGTCCGTCGAAAGGCGCCGCAACAGCGCCAGCGCGCCCTGTTCGGTGGGTGGGTACAGGGTGCAGAACTTGCCGCTCTGCGGCCTGGCCGCGTGTTTGTCGTGCGCGATCAGAAAGGTGCGCTCGCCCGCGAGGTGCTTGAACGGCACCCCCAGTTCCGCGCACACCAGCGACACGATCGCGAGCACGGACCGTGCGTTGGGCAGGGAGCTGGACACGTGCACCTTCCAGCCCTGGTCCGGGAGGACGAGCCCAGGCGGTCCCCAATGGGTCCACGCACCATCGTCGAGCCGTACCCACCCGCCGGGCAGCGGCACGGCGTGAAACCGCGCACCGGGATCGGTGGAGTCCCACGGTTCGTAATAGTCCGAGTCGGCGACCAGGAACGACATGTCCACAGCCATCCGCCACTCCTTTGTGGGCGATGAGGAACGCGGCGCGCGAGACGAACAAACGTTCTCAAATGATCTCAATGAGCGTCAAGTGTTGGTTTTCCACAGGAAGGTGGGAATGTATTGAATGATCGAAGATACTGGTAGGAATGGCCCAACGCCGTTCCGGCGTACGTCGAGTCCTCGGCGAGCGAACACCACCGCCGTGCTCGACTACCTGGCCACCGTTGGCGCGGGCGGCTGACGAGGGTTGAAATTGGGTCGCGCGATCGGCGGCACTCCGCGTATCAAGGCGAAATGGTCGAAACGCCCCACGGGGATGAGCCGCTCACGATCCGCACGCTGACCGACGCGGATCTGCCCGCGTTCAGTGAGGTGCTCGCGAGTGCCTTTCTGATCGATCCCAGCGAGGAGTTCCTCGTCGAGGAACGCACCGTGTTCGAGCCGTCGCGCAGCCACGCGGTGTTCGACGGCGGGACCATGATCGGCACCGGGCAGCTCCTGAGCCGCCGCGTCGTCCTGCCCGGTGGCGGCCCGGCGCCTGCCGGGGCGGTGACGTCGATCGGGGTCGCGCCGGGACAGCGCAGGAGGGGTGTGCTGAGCCTGATCATGCGTGCCCAGCTGGAACTCCTGCACGAGGCGGGAGAGTCGCTGGCGATCCTGTGGGCGTCCGAGGGCGGGATCTACGGGCGGTTCGGGTACGGGCTCGGCACGCAGGTCACCCGGGTGGCCCTGCCGCGCGGCGCCCGGTTCCGCCGCGACGTTGCGGTCGATCCTGCGCCGGTTCGTGAACTGCCGCGCGAGCGGGCGCTGCCGCTCATCCGCGACCTCTATGACCAGGTGTGGCACACCCGCGCGGGTCACCTCGACCGCACCGGCGCCGCCTGGGAGTACCACCTGTTCGACGGGCAGGAGCGGCGCCACGGTCAGACCGGGTACCGGTTCGCGGTCCACCCGCAGGCGTACGCCGTGTACCGCGCGAAGCCGGACTGGCAGGAGCGCGGCCCGCGCTCGACGGTGAACGTGCACACGCTGGCGGCCACGACACCGGCGGCGTACGCGGCGATCCTGCGGTACCTGCTGGACATCGACCTCGTCGGCGAGGTGGTGTTGCGGCTGGGCGCCGACGAGCCGCTGGTGCACATGCTCGCCGACCCGCGCGCGGCCGTGCGCACGACGGTCGACGGGCTCTGGGTGCGCCTGGTCGAGGTGGACCGGGCGCTGATGGCCAGACGGTTCCTGGTCCCACTCGACCTGGTGCTGGAGGTGGGCGACGAACTGTGCCCGTGGAACGCAGGCCGGTGGCGGCTGGCGGCCGGGCCGGACGGGCGGGCCGAGGTCACCCGCACCGACGCTCCCGCCGACCTGGCGCTGGACGTGTCCACACTGGGCGCGGCGTTCCTCGGCGGGACCCGGCTGAGCACGCTGGCAGGCGCGGGCCGGGTTCGCGAATGCCGCCCAGGAGCGCTGGCCAGGGCGTCGCTGGCCTTCCTGCACGACGAGGAGCCGTCCTGCCTCGAGTTGTTCTGAGGAGACTGGGCAGTGTCAGGGGTCGGCATCGGGTTCCGGTGCGTCGACGGTGCGTGGTGCCACGTGGTCGGGCAGGTCGGAGGGCGGCGTCGCGGCCCCGCCGCGGATGAGCCGGCCAAGGCGCGCTTCGTCCTGGGCGAGCACCAGACCCACGATGGCCGCGCCGAGGTAGCAGAACGAAAGGATGTACAGCCAGCCGATGTAGGTGAACGCCAGCCCGATCGTGCCGTACCGGTCGGCGCTCACCTGGAGGGCGTGCGGCAGGTACAGGGAGCCTGCCGGGCGGACGATGAGCATCGCGGCCCCGAAGACGACGGCGCCGGGCAGCAACAGGCGGGCTGGCACCCGGCGGGCCAGCAGGATCCAGGGCAGCGCGATGGCCAGCGCGCTGTCCGCGACCAGCGTCAGTGCCGGCGTGGCGAGGTGTGGCAGCGGCGCCCTGCCGCCCACCCAGATCAGCACGCGAACGACGACGACGTACAGGGTCAGCAGGATCACCGCGATCAGCAACCGCCAGGCGCCCCGCAGGCTGCGCCGAGGGGTCGGTAGCGCCCAGAGCGTCCCGTACGTGCGGATCATCGCACGGGCCAGGCTCGTCGACGAGACCAGCACGATCATGGCACCGAGCACCCCGAACGAGCTGAAGCCGGCACCACTGGCCAGCGCCTCGTCCATGACGCGCCGGGTCCTTTCCGGCAGGTCGACCGCGTCGGCCACCCGGTCGCCGTGCTCTCGCCCGAGAAACACGGCCGCCATGATGAGCAGCGGGAAGATCGAGGTGAACAGCTGGGCCGCGAGGGTCATCGAGCGGTCGAACAGTTCCATGCGGACGAACGTGGCCCCGGTGCGCAACAGGATCCGGCCGGGCCAGTGCGACATGATCCACTGGACGGCGGGCAGCAGCCGGCGTGGGACCCGGTCGAGTGTCTTCGACCAGCGGGGCTGCTCGGCGCTCACGGGTGGTTCGCCTCCTTGCTGAGCACCACTCTCGAGGTGTCTGCCGGTCGCGGCGACTCGATCATGGCTCCACCGGCCTGCGCACCGAATTCCGGTTCGGGTCGGAGCAGGCCGATGGAACAGGCACCGTACGCGGTCGCGGGTCCGCGCCTGTCACCCTCGCCGGGTGATGGCGGGCCCGATTGCCTGGTGACAGAGTGCGGGGGCGTCGCAGACGAGCATCGCGCGGGTGAGATCCCGAGGCACATCAGAACGGTCGAGAAGGTGCGACTCCATGACCAGCGAACCGAGCGCCAGCGGAGCCAAACCGGTATCGGGCCGTTCACAGCGGCTGCTCGCGCTTCTGCTGTCCATGGCGATGTTCGTTCTCGTCGTCGACACCTCCCTGATGAACGTCTCGATATCGGCGGTGGTCGAGGATCTTGGTACGACCGTCAGCGGCGTCCAGTCGGCTATCGCGCTCGAGGCGCTGGTATCCGCCGCGTTCATCCTCATCGGTGGCAAGATCGGCGATCTCATCGGCCGCAAGCGGGCCTATGTACTGGGCCTGATCGGGTACGCCATCGGCGCCACCGCGATGACATTCGCCCAAAGTCTGCTCGCGGTGGTCATCTTCTGGGCGGTGCTGGGTGGCATCGGCGCTTCGCTCCTGCTGCCTGCCATGCAGTCCCTCATCCACGGCAACTTCGAGGGAGCGGCGCAGAAGAAGGTCTATGCCCTGGTGGGAGCCGCGGCGGCGATCGCGGCAGCGGTCGGGCCGTTGCTCGGCGGCTTTATCACCACCTTCCTTTCGTGGCGCATAGGGTTCACTCTCGAGGTCGTCATCATCGCGGTCGTGTTGTCCGGCATCCGGCTCGTCCGCGACGTGCCCTACACCGGAGCACGGGGTATCGACTTCGCCGGTGCGATCCTGTCGATCCTTGGCATGGGCGGAATCGTGCTGGGCATCCTGGTGTGGCAGGAAGGCGGCGAGTCCGTCGCCGCGGTCCTGGCGACCGGTGTGATCGCGTTGGCCGCGCTGGTCTACTGGCTCGTCCGGCGCAAGCGCCGGGAAAAGCCGACATTGCTGGACCCGGATCTGTTCAGGTCCAAGATGTTCAGGTCGGGGATCTCCCAGCAGATGCTCCAGCAGATCGCACTGGGCGGCACGATGATCGCGCTGCCCATCTACCTGCAGATGGTGCTCGAGTACAACGCGCTGCAGGCGGGTCTCTCCCTCGCCCCGCTCTCGCTCAGCATGTTCGGCACGGCGTTGCTCGCGGGGAAGGTCGCGGCGAACAGACGGCCGAGCGGCCTGATCCGTCTGGGCTTCGCCCTGCTCACCCTCGGACTGGTCCTGCTGGTCCCGATCGTGCCACGGGCCGAGTTCGGCTGGGCACTCCTGATCCCGCTGCTGATCGCGGGCACGGGGCTGGGATTGCTGGTGTCCCAGCTCAACAACTACACGCTCTCCCCGATCACGGAGGAGCGGGTCAGTGAGGCCGCCAGCGTCAACTCGGCAGCGGGGTCGTTCGGACTGTCGTTCGGGTTGGCGTTCGCCGGCGCCATCCTGCTGGCAACGCTCTCCTGGAGCTTCACCGGTTTGGCAGGGGAGAGCCCGGTGCTGTCGTCGGCCGAACAGCAGCGCGTGTCGCGGGTGCTGGAGGAGGACGCGGAAGTGATGAGCAATACGCGTCTCGACGAGTTGCTCGCGGACCAGCCTCAGAACATCCGCGACGAGATCGTCCGCATCAACACGGAAGCACGGCCGGTCGCGCTGCAGGTGGCACTTCTCGTGCCGATCCTCGCCGGTCTCATCGGGTTGTTCAACTCGTTCCGCATGATGCGCCTACCGGATCCCGCCCCGTCCAAGCCCGGCGGAGAGACCGTCCTCGGTTGACCCGTGTCGGTGCTCAGCTCGGATTCCCTCCTTGCAGGACGATGATCGACCTGGGGTGGACGGTGATGTGGTCGCCGGGGGACAGCGGTGCGGCCAGGGAGAAGCCGGTCGGTTCGTAGGTGTCGATCGTGGGGGTCCAGGCCTGGTCCGGCCGGGTCTCGGGGACGGCGAAGTCCAGCGGTTCCCACCAGGCGTTGACGAGGATGAGGAAGTCGTCGTCGGTGAGCAGCGTGCCGTCGTCGGCGAGGTCGGGGTCGTCGGCGCCGTCCACGTACAGCGCCACGCTGCGGGTGGCAGGGTCGTTCCAGTCCGCGTCGGTCATCCGCGCACCGCCCGGGGTGAACCACCGCAGCTCCTCGGCCGCCACGCCGGTGAGGAAGCGGCGGCGCCGGAACACCGGGTGCGCCCCGCGCAGCGCGATGAGTGTCCTGGTGAACTCGGTGAGCTGCTTGTCGGTGGCCGACCAGTCATACCAGCTGAGCGGGTTGTCCTGGCAGTAGGCGTTGTTGTTGCCCCGCTGCGTTCGGCCGAGCTCGTCGCCGCCGAGGAGCATCGGCACGCCGAACGACAGGAACAGCGTGGTGAGCATGGCGCGGCGCTGCCTGGCACGCAGGTCGAGGATGTCGGGATCGGTGGTTGGGCCCTCCGCTCCGCAGTTCCACGACCGGTTGTCGTCGTTCCCGTCGCGGTTGTCCTCGCCGTTGGCGTCGTTGTGCTTGCCGTTGTAGGAGACCAGATCGGCCATCGTGAACCCGTCGTGCACGGTGATCAGGTTGATCGATGCGGTCGGCCTGCGGCCGTCCGCACCGTACAGATCGGACGAGCCGCAGAAGCGACGGGCGAAGTCGTCGATCAGGCCGTCATGGCTGCGCCAGAAGTCACGCATCACGTCGCGGTAGCTGCCGTTCCACTCGCTCCACAGCGCTGGGAACTGACCGAGGTCGTAGCCGCCGGGACCGATGTCCCACGGCTCGGCGATCAGCTTGGCCCTCGACACGACCGGGTCCTGCGCCACGAGGTCGAAGAACGCCGCCATCCGGTCGAAGGCACCGTCCTCGCGGGCCAGGGTGGGCGCCAGGTCGAAGCGGAACCCGTCCACGCGCATCTCGGTCAGCCAGTAGCGCAGTGAGTCCATGATCAGCTGCAGGCTGAACGGGTTGTCGGCGTTGAGCGAGTTGCCGACGCCGGTGGTGTCCACGTAGTACCGGGGGTCGTCGGGACGCAGCCGGTAGTAGGCCGGGTTGTGCAGCCCTCGGTGACTCAGCGTCGGGCCGAGGTGGTTGCCCTCGGCGGTGTGGTTGAACACCACGTCGAGGATGACCTCGAGGCCGGCGCGGTGCAGCGTGTCGACCATCGCCTGGAACTCGGCGACCTGCCCACCGCGCCGCCCGGCCTGGACCTCGGCGGAGTAGCCCGCGTGCGGTGCGAAGAACCCGATCGTGTTGTAGCCCCAGTAGTTGGACAACCCCCTGTCGATGAGGAAACCCTCGGACACGTTGTGGTGCACCGGAAGCAACTCCACCGAGGTCACCCCGAGATCGACGAGGTGTGCGACCGCGGCCTCGTGGGCGAGCCCGGCGTAGGTGCCGCGAAGCTCGTCGGGCACCGAGGGGTGGGCCGCGGTGAAGCCCTTGACGTGGACCTCGTAGATGACCGTGTCAGCGGTGGCGATGTGCGGCCGGGGACTGTCGCGCCAGTCGAACGACGTGTCCATCACCAGGCCGAGGGGCACGTGCCCGGCCGAGTCCAGCGTGCTCGCGGTCTCCTGGTTGCCGACGGCGTACCCGAGCACCTCCGGCCCGAACCGGACCAGGCCGTCGATGGCCTTGGCGTAGGGGTCGAGCAGCAGTTTCGCCGGGTTGCACCGCACGCCCCGGTTCGGGTCGTACGGACCGGTGGTGCGGTAGCCGTAGGTCTGCCCGTGCCTGACACCGGGCAGGAACCCGTGCCAGATCTCGCCGTCGCGTTCCGGCAGCACGACGTGCGTCTCCGTGCCGTCGGCGTCGACCAGGCACACCGCCACCCCGTCGGCGGCGGATGCGACGGCGAAATTGGTGCCGCCGGGTTCCGGGGTGGCGCCCAGCGGGAACGGCGTGCCGGGTAGTGCCCGCGCCGTCATCGCGGCTCCTCCAACCCGAACACGATCTCGGCGATGGACGGCACCATGCCGTGCCTGCGGCGGATCACGTCCGCGACGATCCCGGACCAGCCGGTCTGGTGTGTGGCGCCGAGACCAGCGCCGTTGTCGCCGTGGAAGTACTCGTGGAACATCAGGTTGTCCTTCCATTCCGGGTCGTGCTGCATCCGTTCGACCCCGCCGAAGCACGGCCGCCGCCCGTCCGCGTCGACGGTGAAGATCGACACCAGCCGCTCCCACAGGTCGGCGGCCACGTCGTGGAGGGTCGACTGCCTGCCGGAACCGGTCGGGTACTCGATGGTCAGATCGGCGCCGAAGAAGCGGTGGTAGCGCTCGAGGGCGTTGGTCGCGAGGTAGTTCAGCGGGAACCACACCGGTCCGCGCCAGTTGGAGTTGCCGCCGAACATCGCCGTGTTCGACTCGGCGGGCTGGTAGTCGACGGTGGACTTCACCCCGTCGATGTCGAGCGTGTACGGGTGCTCGCGATGGAACACCGACAGGGAGCGCAAACCGTGCGGCGACAGGAACTCCCCGGGGTCGAAGAGCCGGTGGAACAGGCGTGTGACCCGGTCGACGCCGACCGCGCCGAGCAGCAGCCGCCGGTTCCCTGGCCTACCGCGCAGGAACCCGGCCTCGGTGAGCTTCTCCGGATCGCGCATGCCGTGCCGCTCGAGGAAAGTGGCGAACTGCTTGCCTGCCGCGACGGCCGGATCCATGGTCTGCTCGTCGACGAACGCGACCGCCAGCATCGGGAGGATGCTGACCATGGAGTGCACCTTCACCGGCACGGCCTCGCCGTCGGGCTTGATGAGCCGGTCGTAGAACAGGCCGTCGACGTCGTCCCACAGCCCCTGCCGCTCGAGCGCGGCGCGGATCGCGGCGAAGTGCTCGAGGAACTTGTGCACCAGGTCCCGCGTTGGGCGGTGGCCAGAACGGTTCAGGATCGCCGCGATCGTGGTCATCGCCAGCGAGTACATCGCCATCCAGCCGGTGGCGTCGGACTGCTCAAGGACACAGCCGGGCGGCAGGTGCGAGCGGTCGATCGGGCCGATGTTGTCCAGCCCGAGGAAGCCGCCCTCGAACAGGTTGGACCCGTCGGCGTCCTGCCGGTTCACCCACCAGGTGAAGTTGACCAGCAACTTGTCGAACACCCGGCTGAGGAAGTCCAGGTCATGACCGCCGTCGATGGCGAACACCTCGAGCGCCGCCCACGCCTGCACCGGCGGGTTGACGTCGCCGAAGTCCCACTCGTAGGCGGGCAACGCGCCGTTGGGGTGCTGGAACCACTCCCGGCAGACCAGCAGCAACTGGTCCTTGGCGAACTCCGGGTCGACGTGGGCCAGCGCCACGCAGTGGAACGCGAGGTCCCACGACGCGAACCACGGGTACTCCCACTTGTCCGGCATGGACAAGACGTCGTAGGCGTCGAACTCGCGCCAGCGGGCATTGCGGCCGGTGAGCCGTTCGGCCGGGGGCACCGGCTGACCGAGGTCCCCGTCGAGCCACCGGGCCACGTTGTAGCCGTAGAACTGCTTGCTCCACAACATCCCGGCAAAGGCCTGGCGCATCACCATCGCTTCGTCGGCCGATGCGGCAGGCGGGGTCAGCGCGGAGTAGAACTCGTCGGCCTCGGCGCGGCGGGTCGCGACGACCCGGTCGAAGTCCTCGCCCAGCGCGGCCTCCGGTGTCGGGCCCGACCCCGATGGCCGCAACCGCAGCCGCAGCTCCACAGTGGACTTTGCTTCGACGTCGACGCGGTACCAGGCAGCGCACTTCGTGCCCCGCCGATCGGGGTTGACGCTCGCGGCCCCCGACACGACGTGGTCGTTGATGCCGTCCTTCGGATAGGGCGTCGCGTTGGGGACGTCGTAGAGATACTGGGTGTTGGTTTCGTTGTCGCAGAACAACAATGCCGGGCCGGGGGAGACGAGGAGCTCCAGTTCGCCGAGGAACGGGTGGTCGATGCGGACGGCGGCGTCACCCGCCGCGGCGAGCCACGGCCTCGGCGACTCCGGATCCCAGGTCCAGGTGTTGCGGAACCACGCGGTCGGCAGGACGTGCAGCGTCTCCCGCTCCGGACCGGCGTTGGTGATCCGCACGGACATCAGCAGGTCCGTCGGGTTCGCCTTCGCATGGCACACCTCGACGATCCAGTACCGGTCCTCGTCGAACACGCCGGTGTCGAGCAACTCGTACTCGGGGTCGTCCCTGCCGCGCCTGCCGTTCTCGGCGCGCAGGTCGTCGTAGGGGAACGCGGCCTGCGGGTAGTGGTAGCGCCAGCGGTTCCATGCATGGGTGGGCAACGCGTCGAGGTACCACCAGTAGTCCTTGACGTCCTCGCCGTGGTTGCCCTGCGGGCCGGTCAGCCCGAACGGCCGCTCCTTGAGCGCTCCGTCGCGCCCGTTCCACAGCGCGAGGGCCAGGCACAGCCGCTGCTCGTTGTCGCTGAACCCGGCCAGCCCGTCCTCACCCCACCGATACGCCCTGGACCGCGCGTCGTCGTGGGACAGGTAGCTCCAGGCATCGCCGCTCGCGCTGTAGTCCTCCCGAACCGTGCCCCACTGCCGCTCGCTCAGATACGGCCCCCACGTACGCCAGTCAATCACTGCTCGCTCCGGCGACGGCATCGGCATGATCGGCTCCCTCGGTGCGACACGGCAAGCCCGTCGACGCTAGGGCCGCCGGGACGGCTCGTCCTCACGTTTGACAGGTGAGATGGCGGGACAACGGCGTTTGTCGAAAGTGGCACATGATCATCACCTCGCACGGCATCCACGTTGACGAACGCGCGCACCTCCGCCACGATGGATGTGGATTTCCCCAGATTGCTCCCTAGGAGGCATGATGCGCGCCAGATTCCTCGGTAAAGACCCCGAGTCGCACGTAGAGCACTCGCCCACGCTGTTCGCCACGGACCGAACCGACCGCGTCACCTACATCGCTCAAGGGTGGAAGGTCACCGACCCACAGGTGCTGGCGGACGTAGGCCCCGTGCCGGACCACGAGACCCTGATCGAGATCCCAGAAGAGGTCTTGGAGTTCTACGCACGTCGCTATCTGGAGGAGGGAGAAAACTGAGCCAGCTCATCAAGCCTGGCCCCGACTTCAGGAAGCTGTTCCGGGAGTTCAAGTACACGGCGTTCCGCCTTGAAGTTCGAGATCGGTACGACGACCCGCACGAGAACGAGTCGGTTCGGAAGTTCCTCGCAGGAGAGCCCGATGACCTGGAGTGGTCGGACACTTGGCTGCAAATCGTGCGGGAAGGCCGGGCGCAGGGGCGGACGTTCTCCCGTGTCAGAGTCGTCAGCGTGCCATTGACCGACAATAGCCGGTTCGGCCTCTGGGCTTCTCAGTTTACGGTCGAGGCTGGCGAGGATATCCGCTATGTGGCTCGGCGCGATGCGATCGATCTGCCAAACCACGACTATTGGATGTTTGATTCTTGCCAGGTGGTGCGGCTGAACTTCGATGACAACTCCGTCTTCCTTGGAGCCGAATTTGTCGAGAGCCCGGTCGAGGTAGTGCAGCACAACCACTGGCGTGACGCCGCTTGGCATCAGGCAGTACGACGGGAAGATTTTGTCGCGGAATAAGGAAACCGGTGTCTCGAATGTTGATGAGGCACGCATGGCATTGGGTGGTCGACTCCGCGAGCTGCGAGTTGCTGCTGAGGTATCCGGCAAACAGCTCGCGGAGTCACTGTCGTGGCAGCCGTCGAAGGTCTCGAAGATCGAAAACGGCAAGCAGACACCGAGCAGCGACGACATCAGGGAATGGGCACGGGCCACCAATTCCGAGGACGAGACCGCCGGCCTGCTTGCGTCTCTCCACACGTTGGAGGTTCAGCGTGCCGAATGGCAGCGAGTGCTCCGCGGCGGCATCCGTCCTCGTCAGAACGCGCTCGCCGAGCTGGACCAGAAGACCCGACTGTTTCGCGTCTTCGAAGCAGGCGTGATTCCCGGCTTGCTTCAGACATCCGAATACGCTCGCGCCCGCTTCGCTGAAGCTATCCGTATCTACAAGTTGAAGAACGACATCAATGAAGCCGTAGCAGGCCGCATGAAGCGGCAGGACATATTTTACCGACCCGACAAACAATTCCACTTCGTCCTCACTGAGGCGGCGCTTCGCTTCCGAATGTGTTCGTTGCCTGTCATGCTCGGTCAGCTCGACCGGCTCGTGTCACTATCGGCGTTGCCGAACGTCAAGCTCGGCATCATTGGATTCGAGACCCAGTACACGGCCTCGCCGTGGCACGGCTTTTGGATTTTTGACGATGAGAAGGTGTTGGTTGAAACCTTTTCGGCCGGGCTGAACCTTCCGCAGCCGGAAGAAATCGAGCTGTACAGCACGATCTTCAACGAATTGGCCTCAGTTGCCAGCTACGGCCGAGCGGCCCGCGCCGTCATCACCCGTGTCATAGACGACCTCTCCAAGCAGTCTCCCGCCCAGTAGCGCCCTATTGCGCCGTTTCCGCAACATTTTTCCCGTTGCGAGCAATTCCGAGCAACAGTACACCGACGCCATCTTCATCTTCGACCGCAGCAACACCACGGCCGCCCGCGTGCTGGCCGAGGAGTACGGCGGCGGCTGTGTCTGGTCGAAGGAAGGTGTAGATCTCCAGGAAGTCGTCTACGACATCCTCGGCCTGCCCGAACCAGGAACGCCCGGAGCGCCGAACCTCGTCAAACGCTCCAGCCTGCTGTGGACACCAACGTGAGCGCCCTGCGGCACGGGGGTCCGGACCAGGCCGCGAGACCCGGTCGGCGAGTCAGTGTCAGATGCGTCGGGCGGCGCGCCAGCCGCGTGAGTACATGCCGCCGTCGTCGAGTAGTGAGGTGCCGCCGAGGTCGCCGAAGGTCGGGCCGTTCGCTCGTTCCCGGCTCGACATGAACCGGTAGTGCCCCGCCGAGTCGATGCCGACGAAGATGCCGACATGGTCGAGTTCGTCCTCGCCGCCCTCGACCTCGAAGAACACCAGGTCGCCCGGCTGCAGCGCGTCGTAGTCGGTGACCCTGGCGCGGGTGTTGGGGATCAGTGCGACCCCCGGGCCGCGCTCGGCGATGGCCCACGCACGCCGAGGCAGGCCGGGGCCCGGATCGTTGGTGCCGAGCAACGGGTAGCCGAGCCGGTAGCCGTAGACCATCCGTGCGAAGCCGGAACAGTCGAGGGCGCCCGTGTGTGCCGGTTTGGGCGCCTTCCTTCCCGTGTCCGGGAACGAATAGGTGACGCCGAGGTAGTCGAGGAAGTCGGACTGCTCCAGCCGCGCGTAGCCCGACGGTGCGACCGGGCCGAAGATCGCGTCGCCGCGGAACCGCAGGCCCTCGGCGTCTGCCTCCTCCTTGGCGCCGTCGGCGTACTGCATCGCGACGGCGAACACGTCGGGACCGGTGTCCTTCCTCGCCTGCTCGAACCACGGGCCGAACCACGCGGCCTTCTCCGCGCCGGGTGCCCATGCCTGTGGCGCGAGCCGGACCCAGGTCGTCGTGGTGATCGTCGCCTCGGTGAACCTCGGCTCGGTGAACGTCCTCGCCGGGCCGGTCAGCGCGACGGTCCTGGCGCCGTCGGTGAACGTGGCGACCACCGCTCCCGACGGGTCCCGCACCACGGTCCGTCCCGGGTTCTCCAGCCGGTCGAAGCGCGGGCCATCGGCCACCGGTGCCACCGGTGCCGCGGTGCCACCGTCCTTGATCGCCACCGCGGTCGCCGACGGTGCGGCCTCGGCCTCGCCGGTCGTCTGCTGACGGGCGAACTGCACGACTCCGAACCCGCTCAGCCCGATCACCGCGAGCACAACACAGGTCCGCAGGGCCCTGCGGGAGCCCTGCCTGCTGGGTTCGGTCCGTAGCTCAGCGCGTGCCATGCCCTCACGCACGTCCGCGCCGCGGGGTTGGTTCAAATCGCGGGCACCAGCCCGATGAGCACCCCGCTGGCCAGCACGCCGTAGCTGGCGAAGCTGACCGTGCCGGTGGCGAGCAACGTCGACACCGGTGGCTGCCGCACGAGCTGGTAGGCGATCAGCCCCGGCACGACGAAGCCGAGTGTCTGGTGGGCGAACAGCAGCGGATAGTCCCGCTGGATCAACAGGAACAGCGTGCTCTGGAACAGCACGCCGGTGAGGACGACCGCGGCGAACAGGCGCTTGCCGTAGAGGATCACCGCCCGCTGCAGCAGTTTGCTCGCACCGAAGGTGAGCGCGGTCATCAACACCACGATGGCCGCCCGCCGGTAGTCCTCGACGAGGGTCAGCGCCACCCAGCCCGGGGTGATCATCCCGCCGGGGGACAGGTTGGTGGTCAGGTAGCACACCAGCGAGAACAGCAACCCGATGGCCAGACCGAGGGTCGCTACCTCGGCCGGCAGGCCGTAGTCGATCACGACTCGTGCCCGGGCTGGATGCGGGGCAGCGGCTGCGTCACGTGCGTACCCGCCTTCGGTAGCCGCCCCCCGGTTGGCACATCCCCGCCGGGGACGTGCTCCGATCGCGGGTGCGGGGTCGGCCGGGCCTCTTCCCGGTCGCGTGGCGCGGGCACGTCCGACGCGGCGGCCACCGGCAGCGTGTCGAGCTGTTCTAGCAACAGCTCGCCCTGGCCGTGGATGTTGCCGATGGCGACGAGGGAGGCATGTTCGTCGATCCCGTCCACGATCTCGTCGACGAGCTCGGTCGCGTCGCGGGTGCCGCCGAGGTCGACGATCGTGTCGTGCCACTTCTGAGGGATGGCCACCTTCGCACTGCGCGTCGGGGCGCCGATCAGCACGACCCGCTCCGGCTCGATGTCGGCGACGAGCGCGCCCATCTGGCCGTTGCGCTCCACCCGGTCCGGCCGGCAGTTGATGACCAGGTGCAACGGCCGCTCGATGCCGCCGGATGCGAGGAGGCGCCGCACGTTCATCAGCGTCGACTGGGGATCGTTGGCCGCGAACACGTTGGCGACGCGGAGCAGCTTGCCGTCCGCCAGGTACCGCTTGACCTCGAGCACGCCGGGATCGGGCGGCGCGGCCCACATGCCCGCGAGCGCCGATGCGCGGTTGACCCCGAGCAGCTCGGCGACCGTGAGCGCGATCGCGACGTTCTCCTTGAACGTGATCCAGGTGAACCCGGCCATGTCCTCGTCGGTGACCGCGTCGGGGCGCACGAGGTACAGCGCGCAGTCGCGGCGCGCGGCCTCGCGTTTGAGCAGCGGCAACCGCTCCTGCTCCGCGGTCACGCACACCCCGCCGACCGGCATCGTCCTGGAGAGCGATCTCGCGACGTCGTCGAGGGTCGGGCCCATCTCGGCGAGGTGGTCCTCGCGGACGTTGCACAGCACACCGATGTTCGAGTGGATCAGCTTGTCCTGGCTGATCTCCTGCAGGTCCGGCATGACCGCCATGCACTCGATGACCAGCGCGTCCGGCCGGTATGCCGATGCCCGCCGGACGATGCCGATCTGCTCGATCACGTTCGCGATCCCGAACTTGCGGTAGACCGGTTCCTCGCTGGCATCCGGGTGGATGAACCGGGCCGCGGTGCCGGTCGTCTTCGCGACGGTGACGAGACCGCCGCCGCGCAGCGCACCCGCGCACAGCCGGGTGATCGAGCTCTTGCCGCGAATTCCGTTGATCATGATTCGGTGTGGGATCCGGTTCAGGTTGGCGTAGTGGCGGCGTTGTTCGATGAGGCCGCCGAGCAGCAGCAGCACGCAGCTGCCGAGCAGCACGCAGTACAGGAAGACCATCAGCCGCCTCGCCGGACACGGGACGGGCGCGGGCTCGGCCGTGCCGGTCCGGGTGTCGCCTGGCGGGCGGGTTGCTCACTGCCACGGCGTGGCGCGGAGGGCACCGCGGCGATCAGCTGGGTGGCGTCGGTCGCAGCGCCGCTCGGCCTGCGAACGCCACCGAGCCTGCGCACCCCCTCGGTCATGGCCTGCCTGCAGATCTCCAGGCAGGAGGCGATCGTGCCGATCTGGTCCTGGTGCTGCGGGTAGATGACCGATCGGTGCCGGCCAGCGACGATCTCGTCGGCCGCCGCGGCCACGCGGCGCAGCGGCCGGATCAGCAACAGGTACTGCCAGCCGAACAGCAGCAGCGCGAGGAGCGCGGCGACCAGCGCGGCGACCATGGCGTTGCGCCGCAGCTCGTTGCCGGGCAACGCGAGATCGGTGACCGGCTGCTCGGCGACGACGGTCCACCCCAGCTTGCCGCTCGCCCCGCCGCGCAGGGCGGCCGACACGAGGACGGCCCGGCCGTCCGTGCCCTCCTGTGTTCTGGCGACCGGATCGCCCTTCCCGGCCTCGATGGCGCTGTCCCGCAGCTCGGCGCCGAGATCGGCGAAGGCGACGAAGCCGTCCGTGGCCGCGATCGTGCGCAGATCCTTGTCGACCAGCTGGACCGAGCCCGGCGCGCGACCGAGCAGCCTGCCGATGTGGTCCAGGTCGAACTCACCGACGAGCGCCTGGCCGTTCGCCATCGGCGCGGAGGCGAACAGCACGGGCACCGGAGCGGTTCCTTCCCGCAGGCGAAGGCCGGGCTCGGCAGGCAGCGGCTCTGCCGTGCGCAACGGTGGGCGCCCGACCACGGAGGAGGTGGCGCCGGACTGGTCGACCAGGTACACGCTGCGGTACCGGGACTGCCCGGCGACCAGCTCGTCGAGGCTCGACCGAACGTCGGCCGGGCCTCGGCCGCCGGTGAGCGAGGCGAACGAGGTCAGGTCGGCGAGCCCGTCGTTGAGGCTGCGCCGCAGGGCCTCCGTCGCCGCCGCCGTCTGGTTGCGGGCGCTGGTCACCACCGCGCCTGGCACGTCGACGTCCCCGCTGCCGACGGTCAACAGCACGCCTGCCGACCAGCCGAGCACGGCAGCGGCGGTGAGCCCGGTCGCGACCCAGGTGGCCATCCCCGTGCGCCGCTGTTCGCGGGGACGTGCCGGTGTGCCGCCCAGCTCCGCGCGGCACTGTTCGAACGCGGCGGCGATCCGGTCGACTTCGCGGGTCCTCGATCGCCGGACGCGCGTCGTCATCAGCCTGCCCTCCGCGATGAAGAGCGCGTCGGTCCGCAATCGCCGGATCGGGTTGACCAGCACTCGCCGGAGGACGAGGAAACCGAACACGGCCACGCAGCCGAGCGCGACCGAGGGCACGATGCCGTCGCCACCCGGTCCCGCTTCGGTGACCGGGGCACGCACCACCGACACCACGGCGAGGCCGAGCGTCCCGTCCACCTGGGAGGACGACACGGGGGAGTACACGACCGTCGGCTGCTCCGTGCCGCCCTTCGGGCCGGTGACCGACTTGCCGGTCAGGTTGCCGTACTCGCCGACCGCCGCGGCGGCACTGGCCAGCTCGATCAACCGGCTGACATCCGCGTCGGCCGGCGTCGGCGGGGCGCCGCGCGAGTCGATCACCTGACCGGTGCTCGTGGTGAGCAGCAGCGTCTCACGGAGGTCGCCGCCGATCGTGGTGTTCGGGAGCCGGCTGCCACGCGCGGCGACGAGCAGCTTGGCGTCGGGCAGCGCCTCGGCCACGACCACCCGCAGCGTGCCGTCGGCGCCGACGACCGGGGTGACGATCGTGCTGGTCACGGTCTTGGGGAGCGACTGCACCGGGACGGGTTCACCCCCGGACGCGACCAGCGCGCGGGTGTCAGCGTCGAGCACGGCCGCCCCGCGCCAGTTCCCGTTCCGCAACAGCCTCGCCAGCACCTCGTCCGGCGTGGCCGCGGGCACGGCCGTCACCGCGTGGAGGTCCGCGATGCCCTGGCTGGCCGAGGCGCCGATGGCCGAACCGGCGCCTCTGACGAGCTGCGCCTGGGACTCGGCGATGGCCGAGGGCACCGTGCCGGACTCGCGGCCGTCGAGCAGCACCGCGCACAGCCCGGCGTGCAGCAGCAACAGGATGAGCACGGTGACCGACGGGGTGGTGACCCCCGACGGAAAGCCGCTCTCCGGCAGCTGGTCGGTCAGTGCGCGCCCCGGTTTGGGGCGCCGCGGTCGTCGGGCTCGGCCTGCCATAGTTGCGCGTTTCATCCTGATCCGTGCTCGGGGGCGTCGTGATCTATACGTACGGCGACCCCGAAGCGGTTCGGTCCAGTATTCGGCGCCGCCCCCTACACTCCGCGTCGATGAGAGGACTCCTTCGACAGCCTGTCCTGTGGGTCACCCTCGGCGCCGTGCTCGTCGCGGGCACGTTCCTCGTCGTCGCCGCGAACGAGGACGAGCCCCGCCCGGCCCAGGGGAGCGAGGCCACCCCGGCCGCCGACCTCGGCACGGAGGTCCGCCGGTTCGCCGCCGGTCTCGACGACGACGCGCCCTACCGGCCACCCGGGTCCGCGGAACGGCGGCGGCTGCTGTCGGCGCTGCGGGCTCTCGAGGCGGGGGAGCCGGCGCACGCGGCGGACGAGGCACGCGAGCTGGGGTACACGGTGCGGACCGGGGTCGACGAGAAGACCGGCAGGCCGTTCGGGCTCGCGGTCAACCCGGCGGACGAGCGCGGTTGGGGCTGGTACCTGGTCGACCTGTCCGCGCCGGTCCGGCTGGCGATCGAGGTGCCCCATCCCGGCTCCGACCTGCACACGGAGGAGATCGGGTTGGCGCTGTACCAGGCGGTGCCGGGCTCGGTCCTGGCGGTCGCGGGCACCCACCGGCGAGTCGGCGACGACGCGGGCGACGTCGCGCACCGCACCGACTCGATGTTCCATGCCGTGG
This sequence comes from Actinophytocola sp., assembly GCF_049647105.1. Lineage (GTDB taxonomy): Bacteria > Actinomycetota > Actinomycetes > Mycobacteriales > Pseudonocardiaceae > Actinophytocola. The sequence goes on along the minus strand of NZ_JBARWZ010000044.1, from coordinate 79,377 downwards.
CGGGCGAGTTCGCCGAGCGTGGCCTGCCCCAGGTCCAGTTGCACGGCTTTCACGACGACAACCTGCCGGACGCGGACGTGGTGGTCTCACCGGGCGCCGGCGACGCGGGCGACACCGTCCGCCGGGTCGCGGAGGGGATCGACGACGAGGACTTCCAGGTGTGCCGCTCCTGGCGGCGGGACTGTGGCCGGCTGGAGGGCACCACCAACGAGCAGGGCCGCGACGCGGACCGGCAGGACACGCCGTTCGTGCACGTGGAGATCAGCCGCAGCGTGCGTGACGACCACGACGCCTGGTCGTCACTGGTGCGCGCGATGGCCGAGTCCGGCCTGGGCAAGGACTGACCCGGGCCAGGGACTCATTCGCGGGGGTAGAGATCGAGCACGCCGCCGTCGAGGTTCGTGAGGAGGTAGGCGACGCCGTAGTCGTCGCTGAGATACAGCTTCATCGACGGGGTGCCGTCGATGATGTCGGTGTCCACGACCACGTAGCGCAGGGTGGGCTTGTCGATGCCCAGGTCCTTCTCCGCCTGCTCCCACAAGCCGGGCAGCGCGTCCCAGTTGACCACGTTGAGGTCGAGCACGGCACGGTCGGCGTCCACCGTGTCCGGCCCCACCTTGGTGGCGGTGCCGTCGCTGTACTCGAAGTCGTCGAAGCCGTTCTTCACCGCAGGGGAAGGCGCGGTCGCTATCGCGCGGTCCGGATAGAGGGTCAGCTCGGAGACCAGGCCGGTGCCCATCACCTCGCTCAGCGCGTTCACCGCTTTACGCGCGCCTGCCGGGGTGAGCAGGTCCTCCTGCTGTGCTGCGGTCGTCTCCGTGGTCGTCTCCGTCGGCGGCGGGCCGGCGGACCCGTTGATGTTCGGCAGGGTGGCGACCTGCGTGCCCTGCGAGCCTGTGCCGGTGTCCGACGGGTCGTCCTTCGAGCCAAGGTTGGGGATGACCACCAGCGCGGCCACGACGACCAGCGCCACCGCGGTCAGCGAGAACACCACGGGACCGACGTGCTTGCGTGCGGGCGCTGGGATCGGATGGGGGTGCTGGTAGGCGGGGTACTGCTGCTGGTGCCACGGCCCGCTGGACGGTGCGGGGAACGCGGGCCCGGCCGGGGTTGGCGGCCCGAGCGGCCCGACCGGCCCTTGCTCGGCAGCCGCGAGCATCCGGTCGAGCTGCTCGCCGGTGGGCCGGGCGGCGGGCTCGGGAACGAGGACCGCGCTGAGGGCGTGGCCGAGCGCGCCCGCGCGCCGTGGCGGCGGGACCGGCTCGGTCATCACCGCGGCGAGGGTGGCCATCGTGGTCGCGCGGCGCATCGGGTTGTAGCCCTCGACGGCCACGTACAGCAGCATCGCGAGTGACCAGAAGTCCGACGCGGTCTTGGTCTCGTCGCCGAGCAGCCGCTCCGGCGCGATGTACTCCGGGGAGCCGATCAACTCGCCGGTCGCGGTGAGCTGGGCGGAGTCGTGCAGAGCGGCGATACCGAAGTCCGTGAGCACGGCGCTGCCGTCCGGTCGCAGCAGGACGTTGCCCGGCTTGACGTCGCGGTGCAGGATGCCTGCCGCGTGCGCCGCGCGCAGCGCCCCGAGCACGTCCCGCCCGATGCGGGCGGCCTCCGCCGGCGCGAGCGCGCCGTCGTGGAGCCGGGCGTCCAGCGGCATGCCGCGGACCAGCTCCATGACGATCCACGGGTACGGCGAGTCGTCCGAGTCGATGATCTGGTAGATCGACACGACGTTCGGGTGCTGCAGCCGGGCGAGCGCACGGGACTCGCGCAGCACGCGCTCCCGCTGCTGGGCGGCCAGCGCGGGGTTGTTCTCGAACAGCGCGGCGTCGGCCGGGCGCACCTCTTTGATGGCGACCTCGCGGTGCAGGCCCACGTCACGGGCGCGCCACACCGTTCCCATCCCACCGCTGCCCAGCCGCTCAAGCAGCTCGAACCGGCCGTCCACGACGAGCCCGGTCCGTCCTCGCTCTGACACCGCGCACACGCTAGCAACCAGGTCGGCGGCCGGCGGCCCGGGAGTACTACTTGTGCCCCGTCAAGGCGAAGAGGGCACGTTTCTCCACGGCCCAGGCGGCCGCTGACGGCGTTGCGGGAAAGCCCAAGTACAACCCGGTACGAGCGGCTTCCCCGCGCCTTGCCGGCGACCACCTGGATCCACGGATAACGACCCACTTCACCTTGACGGGGCACTAGTCAGATTGCCGACGCACCATCTCGCTGATCCAGATGGGCGCGTACGGAGACGTGCAGTTCGGGGGAGTCGGGTAGTCCCTGAGTACCTGCAGGCGTTCACCGATGTCGATGGCACGGGCGCGGTACCCGGTGTGCTCGATCCCGATCTGGGCCAGGCAGTGGTTCATCGCCCACTGCAGGCGATCCGGCGCGTCACGCAGCTCCGCCTCGATGACGTCGAGCAGTCCGGCGAGGTCGAGGCCATCGGGCTTCTTGGCCACGCGGTCGGTGGTCAGCGCCCAGCCCGCGCTCGCGACCACCGGATCCGGATCGGCGGACCAGGCCATGCGCAGCTGTTCGGCGTGCGGGTTCTTCTTCACCACGTAGTTCACGAGCCAGTCGTGCACCTTGGGGGTGCGCGCCTCGCGCAACATGGCGTCCAGCTCGGCGCGCTCGAACGCCTTCGGGCGGCAGATCAGGAGTGCCAGCAGCCTCGCCGCGGTGTCACCCGTCTCCCAGAGCAGGCACGCGAGCTCCTGCTGGGTCTTCAGCCGCTTCGCGACCGCGCGCAGCCTGCCGAGGTTCACACCGTGGTCGTCACCGTGTTTCTCGTTCACCGCGCGGACCTTCCGGTCCTCGAGCGTGGCCAGTTCGGCCAGCACCTCGGCCACGGTCGTCGCTTCCACTGTCGTCTCGGCCACCTCGGCCTCCTCTCCATCACGCGTGCGGTTCGGCCCATTCTTCCGTCCAGCCGGGTCGCCGGTCGCGGAGTACCGTTGCTGACCAACATGTCGCAGACCGTTGGAGGGTGTTCGTGCAGATCCAGGTCAACACCGACCACAACATCCATGGTGGCGAAGGACTGGCCACCTACGTGACGACCGAGCTGGCGTCGAGCCTGTCCCGGTTCGACCGGTGGTTGACCCGCGTGGAGGTCCATTTCAGTGAGGACGCGGCCGGCCGGTCCGAGGACAAACGTTGCGTGATCGAGGCCCGTCCCGCCGGCGCGCAGCCGGTCGCGGTGACCCATCACGCGGGTTCGGTGGACGACGCGTACAGCGGTGCCGCACTGAAGTTGGAGAAGGTGCTGGACACCAAGTACTCGCGCGCACACGACCACAAGGGCGGCGAGTCCATCCGCCACATGCCCGCCGATGAGGACGAGCTGAACTGACGGCCCGTGCCGGCGCGGAGCCCCGGCTCCGCGCCGGCACATTGTTCTCGACCGTTGGCGGAGAACTAGGGCATGGCATTCGTCGATGGCGTGACCCGTGCCCCGCGGTGGCGGGCCGCGGGGCACGGGTCGAGGTGGTCAGCAGCCGAGGGCTTCGAAGCCGGACTTGGTGGTGTAGGTGCCGGTGGGTAGGTAGTTGCCCATGGCGGTGGTGCCGCCCGCGGGGATCTGGACGAAGGGTAGGCCGAGGTCGCTGATGTCCTGGGTGAAGCTCGGGTCGGGGTAGAGGTTGCGCAGCACGAGCGTGCCGTCATTGGCGTCGGCGTACAGCCCGCTCATGCCGTTGCCGTTGTTGGACCATTGCAGCCAGTTCTTGCCGCACGCGGCGGTGGCGTTGCTCGGCTTGTCGGCGGTGCGGCTGACCGCGATGGTGTAGTTGCCGCTGCTGTCGGTGGTGATGATTTGGTCGTGTACGCACGGGGTGACAGCTCCGGAGCCGAGTTCGTACATGCACAGTGACCAGTAGCGCACCTGTCCGGTGCCCATGGTCGTGTCGCCGCCCAGCGTGGGTGGTGTGGTGGGGACCTTGCCGGTGAGCTTGACGACGGTGCCGAGGCTGCGGTGCAGCCGCGCGGTGAGGTAGGTGTTACCGATGGTGCCGTACAGCTGGATGGTGGCGCCCATCGCGACCACGAGGGTGTTCTGCCAGGTGGTCGGACTCGTCAGCGGGGAGGCGAGCGCGTACACGGGGTAGGTGATGAGGTTGGGCAGCGTGATGCTCAGCGCACTGGTCGATGCCTGCACGGCGGTGCAGGCCGCGCTACCCGTGGTGGTGCTGTTGTCGGCGTTCTGGACGATGATGTCGGGCAGGGCGACGCCGCCGGTGACGCCGCCCGCGGCGTCGGGCACGGTGATACGCATCAGCATCGTGACGGTGCGGTTGCTGGTACCGGAGTAGATCGTGTTGGTCGCGGGTCCGCCCCCTGGCACGTTGCCGGGCACCACTTCCAGCGTGTAGTTGCGCAGGCTGGCGTTGCGGGCGTTGCCGGCGACGAATGGGTTGACCGAGCTGTCGGCGTCGGGGTGGATGTCGACGTCGTTGATCGACGACGCGATCGTCGAGGAAGCGGTCGTGGCATACACGTTGTAGGACAAGGCGCGGCTGTGCGGGTACTGCCCGTCGAGGAACACCCTGGCGCCGGTCGGGATGGTGAACTTCGCCGACCAGTAGCCGATGCCGGAGTCGAAGTACATGTCGTTGTCGGGTCCGTCGGGGGCGTAGCTGCCGTGCCACAGGCACGTGTTCGTGTCGAACGCGTTCGCCGGCGCGGCCCCGGCGGCCGTCAACATCCCGGCGAACAATGCCAGCACACCGGCTCTGGCGAGCAGACGTCTAACTGTGCCAACGTTCATGGGCACTCCTCGAATCATGACCTGTCGGCCCCCGAGAGCCCCAGCTTCAGGTTGGACCGCCGGAACCTGCGGATACAGGCGCGAACGACTGTAGGCACACAGCGCGCCTGCCGGATACCACGCGTGCCGCCGACCGGCACACCAACCATGCACCTACCGATCACGTCGAACGTCGACAGAGCTGTGTTCCGATTAGCGGAACGCTTGGTGGACGCTCTCCCGGCAGTGGACATCCAAGTCGCATCCGAGTGCGTCGTCCACGCCATTCGCTACATTTACCGGCTGCCCTGTTCTCATGTCGGGCAATTGACGTCAATGTCCACGAAAAGTACCGACAAGCTCGTACTCCCGCAGTACGGCGAACCAACGGTGAGTATGCCATTGATAACATTCAAAAAAAGTATTCGAGCAAGGGGATTGGGGGCGAGCAGGTCCGATACCGTGTCGAGCAGTTCCACCAGGGCTGCCGCCGAGATGGTGCAGGCCGATCCGTTGTAGTTGACCGTTCCTGGCGCGCTCGCGGTTCCATAGGGGGTCGTGACATGACTGGAAATCCTTCGGCTTGGGTCGCCACCGAGCAATCGCATCAGTGGCCGCTCTCACCGCCTCAGTGCGATGTGCCGGTGTCGAGTCGCTGTTCCGCCGGACGGAACAGCGGATTGTCCGTACTGGCTGCACACGACATGTGGCCTGATTTCAGAGGACATCGCTGCCGGGCATGGGGTGCGGTTCCGGAAGGCGTCGGCGGACCGGGTTGTCCCAAGGACCAAGCTCAGCGGTAGAGGCCAAGCAGGGCACGCGACGCCGCGTCCACGACCTCGTCGGCGGAGGCATTGAGGGTGCCGTCCAGCCATGCGGTGACGAGTTCGGCCATGCCGCCGATGAAGAGCAGGCCCGCGGTCTCGTCCTCGACGACGCTCCGGGCGCGTGGGGCGAGCCACTCGCGTGCCTCGATCGCCGACTGGTGGGCGAGGTGGCGCAGGAGTTCCGTGCGGCGCTGTCGCAGTTTCGGGACGGCGACCGACTCCACGATGGCGACCCGGCCCTTCCTGGGGTCGTCGACCAGCAACCGCACGAACGCCTGGATCGACGCACGCACCCGTGCCTCCGGCTCCGTGCCCGCCTTGTCCGCGGCGCGTCTACTGGTCTCCTCGATCTCCACGGCGATGTCGTTCATCAGCGCCTCGAGCAGCGCGTCCAACCCGGCGAAGCTCTCGTAGAAGTAGCGCTCGGACAGGCCGGCCTCCGCGCAGACCGCGGTCATCGTGGTTCGCGTGTCCTGGTCCGCCCACACCGCGAGCGCGGCATCGAGCAGCCGGGTCCGGCGCGCGGCGGCGCGTTCCTCGGCGCTGATGCCCCGGTAGACACCCGACTGCCCAGCCATGGCGCCCACCATGCCACAACGGACCAAGGTTGACAGGACGTCCTTCCTGAATCAGGCTGGACGTGACCGCCGCCACATCCAGCGCGAGGTGAGCCAATGACGGCCGAAACCCTCGAACCGCGCCCGCTCCCCACACTGCACCGCGAGGACCGCGGCCTGCCGTTCATCGGTCAGATCCTCGAGTACGCCAAGGATCCGGTCGGCCTCTACCGGCATCACTGGGAGCGCTACGGTCCGGTCGCCCCCTTCCGCACGGTCGGCAAGACCGCCGCGGCGATGCTGCTCGGACCGGACGCCTGCGGCGAGGCACTGCAGAACAAGGACAAGGCCTTCGCCAACGGGCCCGCCTGGTCCCAGCTCGTCGGCCCCTTCTTCAACCGTGGCCTCATGCTCCTCGACTTCGACGAGCACAGGGGACACCGGCGGATCATGCAGGAGGCCTTCGTCCGGCCGAGGCTCGAGGCCTACACACGCAGGCTGCACCCGGCCATCGAACGCGGCACGAGCACCTGGCAGGCGGACACGGAGTTCCCGGCGCACTGGCGGCTCAAGCAGTTGACGCTGGACATCGCGGCCGACCTGTTCATGGGCGGTGCGCGCGACACCAGCCCGGCGCAGATGGACCGGGTCAACAAGGCCTTCATCGCCTGCGTCCAGGCCGCGGCGGGCATCATCCGCGCGAACGTGCCCCTCACCCGGTGGGGGCGGGCCTACCGAGGTCGCAAGGTGCTCGATGGCTTCCTCCGCCACTACCTGCCCGCCAAGCGCGCGAACCAGACCGACGACATCTTCTCGGTGCTCTGCCACATCGAGACCGACGACGGCGACCGCTTCACCGACGACGACGTCATCAACCACATGGTCTTCCTGATGATGGCGGCGCACGACACCTCGACCATCACCACCTCCGCGATGCTGCAGTACCTCGGTCAGCACCCGGACTGGCAGGACCGCTGCCGTGCCGAGGCGCTCGCCATCGGCCCGGCCCCCTCGGCGGCGGAGCTGGAAGGGCTGGTCGCCATCGACCTGGTGATGCGTGAGGCACTCCGGCTGCGTGCGCCCGTCCCGGTGCTGGTCCGCCACACCGTCAAGGACACCGTCGTCCAGGGCGTCCGCATCCCGGCGGACACCGGCGTCGCGCTGGGCATCCAGTTCACCCACCTGATGGCCGACTACTGGACCGACCCCGAGACGTTCGACCCGGACCGGTTCTCATCCGAGCGCCGCGAGGACAAGTCGCACCGGTTCGCGTGGATGCCGTTCGGCGGCGGCGTGCACAAGTGCATCGGGATGAACTTCGGGGGCCTTGAGGTCAAGGCGATCCTGCACCGGCTGTTGCGGGAGTACCACTGGCACGTCGAGCCCGGCTACGTGCCGCCGATGGACAACCACTCCCTGCCCTTCCCCAAGGACGGTCTGCCGATCACCATGACCAGGAACTGAGGAACGCCGATGGACTTCGACGACACCCAGGAAGAAGCCGCATGGCGTGCGGAGGTACGTGAGTTCCTCGAGCGGCACCGCGAGGAGCTCGGCTCCCGGAACGACGACGTGGCCAGGGCACGGCAGGCCACCTTGTACGACGCCGGGTTCGTCGGCGTCACCTGGCCTGTCGAGGCGGGCGGCCGCGGTGGCACGCCGATGCAGCAGGCGATCATCGATCAGGAGATGGCCCGGCTCGGCCTCCCAGGGCTGATCAACCTCATCGGCATCGGCATGTGCGGCCCGACCGTGATCATGCACGGCAGCGACGACCAGAAGCAGCGCTACCTCAAGCGGTTGCTCCGGGCGGACGACCTCTGGTGTCAGCTGTTCAGTGAACCCGCCGCGGGCAGTGACCTGGCCGGGCTGCGGACCAGGGCCGTCCTCGGCGAGGACGGCAACTGGCGGGTCGACGGGCAGAAGGTCTGGACGACTCTCGCCCACCTGTCCGACTACGGCATCCTGCTCACCCGCACCGACCCCGACGTGCCCAAGCACCGAGGGCTGACCATGTTCGTCGTCGACATGAGGGCCCCGGGCGTCACGGTGCGGCCGCTGCGGCAGATGAGCGGTGGCGCGGACTTCAACGAGGTCTTCTTCGACGACGTGGTGATCCCCGACGCCGAGCGGCTCGGTGACGTCGGCGACGGCTGGCGGGTGGCGCTGACGACCCTGATGAGCGAGCGCCTCTCGCTCGGTGGCGGCGGCACCGGGATCGGCGCGCGGGCGGAAACCGTCGCCCGGCACGTCGCGGAGCACCTGGACGGGTTGTCGCCCGACCGGCAGGTGCTGGCCAGGCAGGAGCTAGGCCGCGCGTACGTCGCCGTGCTCGGCGCCAGGTACACCGGCTACCGCCAGCTCTCGAAGCTCAGCCGGGGTGAGCTTCCCGGCCCGGAGGCGTCGGCCGGGAAGCTCTCCGGCACCCGGTCGGCACGCGATCTGGCGGACCTCGCGGTGCGCGTGCTCGGCGACGACGCGCGCGTCGCGACGTCCCGCGACGGCAGCGACACCTGGCAGACCCTGCAGGCCGGGCTCCCCGGCATGGCCATCGCGGGCGGCACCGACCAGGTCCTGCGCAACATCATCGGCGAGCGCGTCCTCGGGCTGCCCGCCGAGCCCCGTGCCGACAAGGGCGTCACCTTCAGGGAGAGCCTCGGATGAACTTCGACCTGGATCAGGAACACCTGGACCTGGCCGACGCCGCGCGGGACTTCCTGTCGGCGTCCGCCTCCCCGGCCGCGGCCAGGGCCATGCTGGACGACGGCGCAGGCGTGCGGCCGGGCCGCGCGGAGCTGGTCAAGAGCGGCTTCGCGACCATCACCATCCCGGACCGCGCGGGCGGCGGCGGTGGCGGGCTGCTCGACCTCGCCGTGGTGGCCGAGCAGGCCGGGCGCCTGCTCGCCGGCCGGTCGCTGGTGACCTTCGCGCGGGCGGCGGTGCTGCTGGGCGGCGACGACACCCGGCTGGCCGCCATCGCGGGGGGAGAGCTGGCCGTCGCGGTCGTCGACGACGACGGCCCCGTCCTGGACGCGGTCGGCGCCGACACCTTCCTGGCGTTGCGGGACGGCGCGCTGGTCTGCGGGCCGGGCGTCGTCACGGCCCGCGACCCGATCGACCCGACCCGCGGCCTCGGCGACGTCACCCTCGGCGCGACCACGGAGCTGGTGCCGGACGCGACCGACCGGTGGCGGCGGGGGGAGCGGGTCGGCAGGACGATCCTCGCCGCCGAGGGTCTCGGCGCCGCGTCCCGCGTCCTGGAGATCGGCGTGGAGTACGCGATCGAGCGGCGCGCCTTCGGCCGTGCGATCGGCTCCTACCAGGCGGTCAAGCACCTGCTCGTCGACACCTACGTCGAGGTGGAGCAGCTCCGCTCGCTGGTCTGGTGGGCGGCGTGGGCCGCCGACAACGCACCGGACGAGCTGCCCATTGCCTCGGCCGCCGCCAAGGCCGCCGCGGCCACCACCCTCGAACACGCGGCGGAGACGGTGATCCAGGTGCACGGCGGCATCGGGTTCACCTGGGAGCACGACGCGCACCTGTACTGGCGCAGGGCCAAGGTCGACCGGTTCGTCCTCGGTGACGACGTGTCCGCCTACGACGAGGTGGCGCGGCTGGCGGTGGCCAGATGAGCACCCCGGGAGAGCACAACCTCGCCGTCCTGGCCGAGGAGGCCTTCGAACGCCTCGGCGACTACGAGTCCCTGTTCTTCGAGGGCAGGTGGCTGACCTCGGGGGAGCTCCACGAGCGTTCGGCCCGGGTCGCCGGTGGCCTGCGTGCACACGGCGTCGCGCCGGGGGACCGGGTCGTCGTGATGATGATGAACACCCCGGAGGTCTTCATCTCCTACCGCGCGATCTGGCGGGCAGGCGCCGTCGTGACGCCGGTGATCTTCCTGCAGACCGCGCCGGAGCTCCGGCACATCCTGACCGACTCGGGGGCCACGGCCGCGATCATCAGCGCGGAGCTGGTGGACCTGTTCCTCGGCGCGGCGGACGGGCTCGACATCACCACGTTCGTAGTCGGCGGATCGTTCGCCGACCTGGAGAGCGGCGAACCGGCTGGGATCGAGCCCCGCGCCGACGACGACCTCGCGGCACTGCTCTACACGGGTGGCACGACCGGCCGGGCGAAGGGCGTCATGCTCAGCCATCGCGGGCTGTGGGAGTCCGGCCACGGCCTCAGCGAGGTCGCCAGTGCCACGAACACGACCCGGTCGCTGCTGCCGCTGCCGCTCTCGCACGCCTACGGCCTGATCGTCACCATCGGCGCCCTGCACTCCGACCGCAGGCTGGTCTCGGTCCTGCAGCGCTGGTTCGACCCGGCCGCCTGGTTGCGGCTCGTGGCGGAGCACAAGGTGGAGACGAGCCCGGTCGTCCCCGCCATGCTCCAGCTGCTGCTCACCCAGCCACTCGCCGACCACGACCTGTCGTCGCTGCGGACGTTCGGCTCCGGGGGCGCCACGCTGCCACCCGCGGTGCGGGAGGAGGTGGAGAAGGTCTTCGGGGTGACCCTCCTCGAGGGCTACGGCCTCACGGAGGCCAGCGCGGCGGTGGCGGCGGAGTCGGTCGCCGACCACCGTGCGGGCAGCGTCGGCAAGCCGCTACCGCACGCCGAGGTGGCCATCCTCGACCCCGACGGGAACGCCGCGCCGGTGGGCGAGATCTGTGTTCGCGGTCAAGGAGTCATGCTCGGCTACTGGAACGAACCGGAGCTGACAGCGCGGACCATCAGGGACGGCTGGCTGCACACCGGCGATATCGGCCGCCTCGACGATGACGGGTTCCTCTACGTCGTCGACCGGATGAAGGACCTGATCATCCGCGGCGGGTTCAACGTCTTCCCGCGTGACGTCGAGGACGTTCTGCTCGAGCACCCGGCGGTGCGGCTGGCCGCCTGCGTGGGCAGGCCCGACCAGGAGAGCGGCGAGGAGGTCGTCGCGGCCGTCCAGCTGGCGCCGGGTCACGAGGTGACCGGCGCCGAACTCGTCTCCTTCGCCAAGGAGCGGATGGCGAAGTACAAGTACCCGCGTGAGGTGGCCGTGCTGGACGCCGTGCCACTGACCAGTGTCGGCAAGATCAACCGGAAGGCTGTGCGCGACCTGTTCGCCAACTGAGACGGCAGGTTGCCTCGCGGGCGCCAGATGTGCGCAACCTCTCCCCCGGGGGAGAGGATTACCTTGTGCACACAGGGATGTGCGTACCCTGGCGGCGTGCGTACCAGGGGGAATCTGTTCAGGATATTGGGTCTCTGCCTGCTCGCCGGGGCACTCGTCGCGGGCACGTTGCTCCCGGTCGCCGCGGTCGCGGGGATGGTCACCAACGAGGCCAGCGAGACGGTGGAGTCGCTGTCGGCCGAGCTTGCCGACGATCCGCCGCCGTTGGTGACGACCATCACCGACCGGGAGGACAACCCGATCGCGACGCTGTACGACCAGTACCGCATCCCGACCGCGTCGGACGAGATCTCCGACGCGATGAAGTGGGCGTTGATCTCGGTCGAGGACCGCCGTTTCTACGAGCACCACGGTGTCGACTGGAAGGGCACGGTGCGTGCGGCGCTCAACAACTCGTCCGGGGGTGACACCCAGGGCGCCTCGACGCTGACCCAGCAGTACGTCAAGAACTACCTGATCAACGTCACCTACCGGAACGACAAGGCCGGGCAGGAACGCGCGCAGGAGACGAGCATCACCCGCAAGCTCACGGAGGCGCGGATCGCGATCCAGCTCGAGACGACGATGAGCAAGGACGAGATCCTCGCGGGCTACCTCAACGTCGTCGAGTTCTCGCGCCAGGTCTACGGCGTCGGCGCGGCCGCTCGTTCCTACTTCGGCACCACGCCGGACAAACTCACGGTCGCGCAGGGCGCGCTGCTGGCGGGCATGGCCAACAACCCGTCCATCTACGACCCGTGGAGCCACCCGGAGCGAGCCCTCGACCGGCGCAACTTCGCGGTCGACAAGATGGTGGCGAACCGCAAACTGTCCACAGAGGACGCGAAGGAAGTCAAGGCCGAACCGCTCGGCGTGCTGCCCGACGGCCCTGCCAAGCCTGCGGCGAACTGCGTCGGTGCAGGCCCGGAGCACGGCTTCTTCTGCCAGTACGTCCAGGACTACCTTCTCGAACACGGGATGTCCGAGGACGACCTGTACACCGGCGGCTACACGATCCACACCACGTTGGACCCCGCGGCCAACCACGCCGCGAAGGAGTCCGCCGAGCAGCAGGTGGACAAGACCGAGGAGAACGTCGCCAACACGCTCTCCCTGGTGAAACCCGGCAAGGACCGCCACGAGGTGGTGGCGCTGGCCGCCAACCGTGACTACGGGCCGGACGCCGCGGCCGGCCAGACCGAGTTCGCGCTGCCGTCGGCCATCTCCAACGTCACGGGCACCGGGTCGAGCTACAAGGTGTTCACCGCCGCGGCGGCGATGGAACGCGGCGTCGCCGGAATCCACGACACCGTGCAGTCGCCGAGCTCGCACACCTCGGACGTGTTCGTCGGCGGCGGCTCGCAGTGCCCGTCCGTCGCCAGGGGCACCTGGGCCTACTGCGTCACGAACGCCAGCGAGGGCGGGAGCGGTGCGATGTCGCTGCAGACCGCGCTGCAGACCTCGCCGAACACGGCGTTCGTCATCCTCGAGGAGAAGGCGGGCATGGCCGCCGTCCTCGCCATGGCCAACCGGCTGGGGATGCGCAAGACCATGGCCGCCAACGCCGCGACCGGCGCCGCACCCGATCCCGGTGCCGACTCCGCCGAGGGCAGGCAGAGCCAGACCGAGTTCTTCGGGCCGAGTGAGAACTCGGCGGGCAAGGGCTCGTTCACCCTGGGGGTGAGCCCGACCAGCGGGCTGGAGCTGGCCAACGTGGCCGCCACGATCCTCAGCGGCGGCGTCTGGTGCCCACCGACCCCGCTCAATGGCGTCACCGACCGCCACGGCAAGCCGTACCCCGTCAAGGAAGAGCCGTGTGAGCAGGCCGTGCCGGAGGGTCTCGCCAACACCCTCGCGGTAGGCATGAGCAAGGACGACCTGGCCGGCGGCACCGCCCACGCCGCCGCACAGGGCGTGGGCTGGACCCGGCCGATGATCGGCAAGACCGGCACCACCCAGCACAACGGCTCCGCCGCCTTCATCGGCGGGACACCCCAGCTCGCGGGCGCGGCCATGGTCTTCCGGCCCGACCGCCCCTACGGCGGACTCATCGACGGCGGCCCTGGCGACGTCACCGCGACCGACAACGACTCCGGCAACATGTTCGGCGGCATGACCCCGGCCAGAACCTGGTTCGGCGCGATGAGCAAGATCCTGGACGGCCAGGAGGTCCTGCCGCTACCCACGCCGGACCCGAAGTTCGAACGCACGAACTGAGCCCATGCGGCCGGGCCTGGCGGATCATCGGGTCCCAACGAGGATTCAAGGACGGGCGCGGCGACGTGCCGGAGGATGGCGGGCACGTCACCGCCCCGAAGGTGGCTGTCGGAGGGGCAGGGGGTCACGGACGCCGGCCCTGGTGTCGTATCGACCGCCGACTGGCCACGAGGGCGGGTCATGCCTGTAGCTCGGCGAGGAGGGCGGGCACTGCGGCCTTTGCGGGTTCGAGCAGTGGTGTGACCATGCCGCGGTTTCGGGCAATTCGGATGACGTTGGCGCACTTCAACAGTTGGGACAGCTTGCCGGAGCGGGTTTCCAGATCGGCGGCGAACTCGTGTTGCACGCGCTCGGCCAGTGCCGCGTCGGGCAGCGACGCCTGCCACAGGGTGGCCGCGTCGTAACCTCGTGGGGCAGCTCCCCAGTCGCCCCAGTCGAGGAGATGCCCATCGGTGGTGACGTTGCTCCAGTGCAGGTCGGCGTGGGCGGTGGCCCACTCATCGACGGTGGTGTCCACGCCCTCGAAGACCTGGCCGATCCGCGTGGCCAGGTGTGCTTGGGGCATCCCGACCAGCTTGGTCTCATACTTGCCCAGCTCGGCCAGCGACGCCCGCATGTCATGCCACCAGGAATCCGGCAGTGCCGCAGCAGCCACGAGTCCGCCGCTGGCGTCGACAGAAGGCGAGGTGATCAGTTCCAGCTCGTCGGCTCGCCACACCTGGCCGCGTTCCTCATCGACCCACGTCGTGCTCTGGAACCACTCGGGCTTGAGCACTCCAGGAATCGCGGACGCGGCTTCCAACCCGATCCAGGATGCGCCGGGACCTCTCCATCGAGGGCGGCACTCGACTCGCACCCAGGTTCCCCGAGTCGACCGGAAGCCCTCGGTCACCCCGTAGATCCCGTACACGACGGACGAACGGTCGAGTTCCACACCCAGCCCACGTTCGACACGCTCGATCACGTCGTCGTGCGGTTGCTCGCGGACGTCGAACGTGACCGTCATGCCGCTGGCCGGTCGAACGGTGGACACTGCGGTAAGCCTTTCGATCATCGACAGGGCGCTCCGACCCCCCCGTCGCGGTTGTCGGTCGGTCGCCTTCACCAAGTCAGGTTGCAGGTGCGATGTGTGTCCTAAGCTACGGCGCGACCGAGTAGGCCACACCGACGACCAGCCCCTGATACCCGGCGGCTGATGAGGGTCTCGGCCAAGGTCGTAGCGTCAAGTCCGGTCAGCGTGGTGACCTGCTCGATGCTCTCCGGGCGACCGGAGAGCAACAGTCGCAGCGCGGGTTCGGCACGGGCCGCCAGCGTGAGCAGTGCTCCGCCAGCGCCGCCCAGGCTTTCGCTGATGATATGCAGTCTTTTGCTGAAAAGTTGCGCTCTTTCGCCGAAAGTAGACATATGATCCAGCTCACATCACGACCGCTCCCCCTGCGATCACGACCAACGGAACGGGACCCACCATGCGAAGAAGCCCGAGGTGGCGCGCCGCTGCCTGCGCCAGTCTGCTGGTAGTCACCAGCGCGATCACCGCCCTCGCCACGACCCCCGCCCAGGCCCACCCGGTGACCGCCGCCGACTACCAACAGGTGGAGCTGGCCAGGGGAGTCGGCGAGATGGGTGAGCCGATGTCCCTTGCCGTGCTTCCGGACCGGTCGGTCCTGCACACCTCCCGCAACGGCACGCTGCGGCGCACCGACGCCGCGGGCACCACCTCGGTGATCGGCATGCTGGCCGTGTACTCCCACGACGAGGAAGGCCTGCAGGGCGTCGGCGTCGACCCCGGCTTCGCCACCAACCGCTTCATCTACCTCTACCACGCGCCGCCGTTGTCGACCCCCGGCGGCGACGCACCGGCCTCCGGCACCGACTTCTCCGCCTGGAACGGCGTGAACCGGTTGTCCCGCTTCACCCTCAACGCCGACTACACGCTCAACACGGGCAGCCAGGTCACCGTCCTGGACGTGCCCGCGAGCCGTGGCATCTGCTGCCACGTCGGCGGGGACATCGACTTCGACGCCGCGGGCAACCTCTACCTGTCGACCGGTGACGACTCCAACCCGTTCGACTCCGGCGGCTTCTCGCCGCTCGACGAGCGCAGCGGCCGCAACCCGGCCTACGACGCCCAGCGCAGCTCGGGCAACACGAACGACCTGCGCGGCAAGGTGTTGCGCATCAAGGTGAACGCGAACGGCTCGTACTCGATCCCCTCTGGCAACCTGTTCGCGCCCGGCACCGCGAAGACCCGTCCGGAGATCTACGCGATGGGCTTCCGCAACCCGTTCCGGATGAGCGTGGACAAGCCGACCGGCGTGGTCTACCTCGGCGACTACGGCCCGGACTCTGGCGCGGCGAGCGCGACGAGGGGGCCTGGCGGGCAGGTCGAGTTCAACCGCATCACGTCCGCGGGCAACTACGGCTGGCCCTACTGCACCGGCTCGAACACGACGAACGAGACCTACGTCGAGTTCACCTTCCCGTCCGGCCCCTCCGGCGCGCGCTACAACTGCGCGGCGCCGGTCAACAACTCCCCGAACAACACCGGGCTGACGAACCTCCCGGCCGCGCGGGCGGCGTGGATCACATACGACGGGTGCTCGGTCGCCGCGTTCGGCTGCGGGTCGGAGTCGCCGATGGGCGGCCCGGTCTACCACTACGACGCGAACCTGAACTCGTCGGTCAAGTTCCCCGCCGTCATGGACGGACACGTCTTCCTCGGCGAGTACGGCCGCCGGTGGCTGCGCACCGCGCACGTCAACGGCGACGGCACCGCGGGTCAGATCGACACGTTCCCGTGGACCGGCACCCAGGTCATGGACATGGCGTTCGGCCCGGACGGCGCGCTCTACGTGCTGGACTACGGGACGGGGAACTTCGGCGGCGACGCCAACTCGGCCCTGTACCGCGTCGAGTACAACCCGGTCGGCAACCAGGCGCCCACCGCGAAGGTCGCCGCGAACCGGACGTCGGGCCTCGCGCCGCTGACGGTGAACTTCAGCTCGGCGGGCTCGTCCGACCCGGAGGGCGGCGCGCTCTCCTACCTGTGGAACTTCGGCGACGGCACCACGTCGACGTCGGCCAACCCGGCCAAGACCTACTCCACCAACGGCCAGCGCACGGTGACGCTCACGGTCACCGACCCCGGCGGCCGGACCGGCAACGCCTCCGTCGTGGTGACCGTCGGCAACACCGCGCCGACCGTCACCCTGAGCACGCCGGTCAACGGGACCACGTTCAACTTCGGTGACACCGTGCCGTACACGATCACGGTGTCCGACCCGGAGGACGGCACGATCGACTGCACGAAGGTCAAGCTGACCTACGTGCTCGGCCACGACAGCCACGGCCACCCGATCACGTCGAAGAACGGTTGCTCCGGCACGATCGCCATCCCGGTCGACGGCGAACACGACACCGCGGCGAACCTGTACGCGGTGTTCGACGCCGAGTACACCGACAAGGGCGCGAACGGCCAGCCCGCGCTGACCACCCACGCGCAGAACAGGTTGCAGCCCGCGCACCGGCAGGCGGAGCACTACAGCAGCCAGTCGGGCACCAGCCAGATCACCAAGACCGGCGCGGAGGGCGGCAAGACCGTCGGTGAGATCAACAACGGCGACTGGATCGCGTTCCAGCCCTACGCGCTCGGCGGGGTCACGCGGGTCTCCGCGCGGGTGTCCTCCGGCGGGGTTGGCGGGACGCTCACCGTGCGGGCGGGTTCGGCGACCGGCACCGTGCTCGGCGCGATGACGGTGCCGAACACCGGTGGCTGGGAGACGTTCGTCGATGTGGCGACGAACCTCGCAGGCGTTCCCGCGGGCACCACGACGCTCTACCTGACCTTCTCCGGCGGCGCGGGCGCGTTGTTCGACCTGGACGCCTTCACCTTCTCGAAGACGGCGGCAGGCGGGCAGGGGCCGATCCGGGGCAGCGGCAAGTGCGTCGACGTCTCCGGCGCGGGCACCGCGGACGGCACGAAGATCCAGCTCTACACCTGCAACGGCACCTCGGCGCAGTCGTGGGCGGTTACCGGCGCCACCCTGCGCGTGCTCGGCAAGTGCATGGACGTCGCGAGCGGTGCCACCGCCGACGGGACGCTCGTGCAGCTGTGGACCTGCAACGGATCCGGTGCGCAGAACTGGGCCGCGAACGCCGACGGCACGCTGCGCAACCCGCAGTCGGCCAAGTGCCTCACGCCGTCCGGCAACGGCACGGCCGACGGCACCCAGCTGGTGATCTCCACGTGCACCACCGCCACCACCCAGCGCTTCACCCTCCCATGAGAGGAAACGACGTGAGACACACCGTTCGATCGGTCCTCGCGGTGGCGGCCGCCACCGCGACGATCATGGCCTGTACCAGCGGCCCGGCCGCCAATGCCGCGGACGCCCCGTACGACGTCCTGGTGTTCTCCAAGACCGCGGGCTTCCGCCACGACGCGATCCCGATCGGGATCCAGACCATCCGGGAACTGGGCGCCGCCAACAACTTCACGGTGACCGCCACCGAGGACGCAGGCGCGTTCACCACCGGCAACCTCGCCCAGTACGAGACGGTCGTGTTCCTCAACACCACGGGCGACGTGCTGAACGCCACCCAGCAGACCGCGTTCGAGTCCTACATCCGCACCGGGCGCGGGTACGTCGGCGTGCACGCCGCTGCGGACACCGAGTACGACTGGCCCTTCTACGGTGAGCTGGTCGGCGCGTACTTCTCGTCGCACCCCGCGATCCAGCAGGTGACCGAACGGGTGGAGAACCGCGCGCACGCGGCGACCGCGCACCTCGGCCAGACCTGGGTCCGCACCGACGAGCTGTACAACTACCGCACCAACCCGCGCGGCAGCGCGCGGGTGCTGGCCACGTTGGACGAGTCGACCTACTCCGGCGGCACCATGGGCGCCGACCACCCGCACACGTGGTGCAAGGCGTACCAGGGCGGGCGGTCGTTCTACACCGGCAACGGCCACACCCAGTCGAGCTACGGCGAACCGGGGTTCCGGTCGATGCTGCTCGGCGGACTCCGGTACACCGCCGGCCGGACGAAGGCCGACTGCCGTCCGGAGACCGGCTACACCAACCTGTACAACGGAGCCACATCCGGCTGGTCGCAGGCGGGTCCTGGCAACTTCACCAACTCCGACGCCACCCTCACCTCCGTCGGTGGCATGGGGCTGTTCTGGTACAGCACCAAGGAGTTCCGGTCGTACTCGCTCAAGCTGGACTGGCGCATGGCGGGCGACGACAACTCGGGCGTGTTCATCGGGTTCCCGCCGAGCGGCGACCCGAACTCGGCGGTGAACAACGGCTACGAGATCCAGATCGACGCGACCGACTCGGCCGATCGCACGACCGGTTCGGTGTACGGCTTCAAGTCAGCCGACATCGCGGCCCGCGACGCCGCGCTGAACCCGCCGGGGGAGTGGAACACCTACGAGCTGCTCGTCGAGGGCGAACGCCTGCAGGTGTTCCTGAACGGGGTGAAGATCAACGACTTCACCAACACCGTGCCCGCCCGCTCCCTCACCTCCGGCCACATCGGCATCCAGAACCACGGCACCGGTGACGACGTGTCGTTCCGGCACGTGCGGATCAAGGAACTCGGCTCCATCCCGAACCCGGGTGTCGGCCCGATCCGGGGCAGCGGCAAGTGCGTCGACATCTCGGCGTCCGGCACCGCGGACGGCACCAAGATCCAGCTGTACACGTGCAACGGCACCGGAGCACAGACGTGGACGGTGTCCGGCTCGACGCTGCGTGCGCTTGGCAAGTGCATGGACGTCGCGGGCGGCGCCACCGCCGACAACACCCGCGTACAGCTGTGGACCTGCAACGGAAGCGGCGCACAGAACTGGGCGGCGCAGGCCGACGGCACGCTGCGCAACCCGCAGTCGGCCAAGTGCCTGACCCCGATCGGCGGCGGCACCGCCGACGGCACACAACTGGTCATCGCACCATGCACCGGTGCGGCGAACCAGAAGTGGACGATGCCATGACGTGAGGCGGGGCGCCGCGGGGTCCCGACCCCGCGGCGCCTACCGGGAACGTCACCCGACTTCCGTCGGTGGTGGCGCACCATGCGCCGGTCCCACACTCGGGGCATGGTGCGGAACCTCCGAGCGGCGGGTGTCGTCCTCGCCGCCCTGCTGCTGACCGGGCTGTTCACGACTCCCGCGATGGCCGACGACGGCGACGGCGACGGGCTCGACGACGCCATCGAGGACGCCGTCGCCGCGTACTTCTTCCCCTACGTGTGGTTCGACAGCGGCGAGGACTGCACGGACCCGGCGACGGGCTCGAACGCGGGCACGGCGGTCGCGCGGGTGCGCCCCCACCCGGCGGACGCCAGCCGGATCGCGGTCTCGTACGCGATCCTCTACCGCCGCGACTGCGGCGACTGGTGGGGCGGCGGCCACAACGGCGACGTGGAGCCGTTCACGCTGACGCTCGCGCCGAACCCGGCGTGCCAGCACGGTTTCGGCGCGTACGCGCTGCGGACCGTCGCGCACGAGGGCACCGCGTTCGAGCACGTCGACCAGAGCATGCTCGGCAACGCGTGCGACTGGGGCAAGCTCGCGGGGGGCTCGCCGCAGGTGGCACGGATCTACTCGGCCGAGAACAAGCACGGCAACTACGCCTCGCTCGGCACCTGCGAGGACGGCGCACTGGGCAACGACCACTGCTCGGAGTCCTTCACCGCCGACTTCACCGTCGTCAACGCCGGAGAAGACAACGCGCGGCGCGTGGACGAGCTGTCGGCATACCAGTTCCCCGGCGAGTTCGCGTGGACCGCGCAGCCGTTCTCCGGCAGCCTCGGCGCCTCCGGCGGCAACGCGGGCCTGGTCCGCGACAAACTCCTGAATGACGGGCTGTTGCCCGACTAGCGTTGAGTGAAGGCCCCGCACCCGCAGGGTGCGATCCCAGTGCCCCGAAAGACGCTTTCAGGGCGTTGAACGTCCCAGAATCGGCTTTCGTGGCACCAACTATGCCCCGAAGGGCGCCCGAGGGCGCAAGCCCGCCACCAAGGGGCTCCCTGCCATCCCGTCGACCTGGCAACGCCCGATCACACCGTGTCAAGGGGGCACCAACAACACAAACCGGCGCCAAACGCTGGAACCGCCCCCTTGACGCGGTGTGATAGCCCGTAGGGAGGTCGATGGGATGGCAGGCAGACCCGAACCCAACGCAAGAAACCCTCGAAACCCCAGGCCATCCTGGAGACCTGCCCCTCCGGCGAGGAGCCGCCGGAGGCAAACCCGGCGAGGAGCCGCCGGAGGCAAACCCGGCGAGGAGCCGCCGGAGGCAAGCTCGGCGAGGAGCCGCCGGAGGCAAGCTCGGCGAGGAGCCGCCGGAGGCAAGCTCGGCGAGGAGCCGCCGGAGGCAAACCCGGCGAGGAGCCGCCGGAGGCAAACCCGGCGAGGAGCCGCCGGAGGCAAACCCAGCGAGGAGCCGCCGGAGGCAAACCGGTGAGACAAAGATCCACTGGACGTGCCGCCCTAATGGGTGAATCCGTTGTCGGGACGTCGCGGTGGCGTTCTGGGCCGTCACGTCCTGGCGGAAGGACACGATATGCGTGCAGTCGGAGGGAATAAGCGACTGGAGCGTGACACGTGGACAGAGGTGCGCCGTCCGCTGAGTTAATGGAGACGGGGGAACCCGTCGTCTCACTTGTGCAACCCGATCTCCACGGACGGGCGGTGGCGGCGGTCAACGCGGCCAAGGCGCTCGAAACACAGCTCAGCCAGCTGGTCGATGCCGTGGGCCGGTCGATGACGAGCTGGGACTTCGACCAGTCGGTGATCCAGGTCAGCGCACCCGGCGAGATCGACCGGCAGGTCGCCGAGGCGGTGGCGCGCTGCCGGGTGGAACTGCTGACGGTGCAGCCCGGCGGGTCCCGCAGGCAGAACACGCTGCGTACCGCGCTGGCCAGGGACCGGTCCGCGCTGGAGAGGGGCGCCAGGATGCGTGCCCTGTACCAGCACACTGCCCGGCACGACGCGTCGACGGCCGAGTACGTCCATGCGATCAGCGACGCCGGTGGCGAGGTCAGAACGTTCGACGAGCTCTTCGGCCGGCTGATCATCGTGGACCGGTGTGTCGCCTTCCTGCCCGTGTCGGCGGACAACTCCGTGGCCGCCATGGTCGCGCACCCCGCTGTCGTCGACTTCCTCGTGAAGGTGTTCGACCACATCTGGCATCGCGCCGACCCGTTCCTGCCGCACACCGCGCAGAACATCACGACTCCCCTGCAGGACCTGATGATCCGCATGCTGGTCGAGGGCGTGACCGGGAACGTCATCGCCAAGCGGCTCGGCATCAGCGAACGCACCCTGGCCAAGCGGATCGCCCGCCTCAAGCAGGACTACGACGCGCTGACGCACTTCCAGCTCGGTTACCGGATCGCGCTCGCCGATGCCACGCCGACGCGTGAGGGGTAAGGACACAGCGCACAGGTGAAATGTCTTCACCTGGGTCATCGAGGTCCCGCAACAGGTATCCGCCGACTCGTTTACCTGAAATGTCCGGATTGCGCGGGCGTCATTCCGCTGGCTTTACTTGGCGCGCGTTCCTGATCGTTGCTGAAATGAGATATCGATTGCTCTTGTCTCCATTTTGCCGACGGTGTGGGATCGCGTCCCCCGTCGAACCAATGTGCAACCCAGGTAGCCAACGCGGTGGCGATCGTCCCGTCGCGACGGGTCAGAAAGATGCAGCTGCGGAAACATGACTGGGTTAGCGGGTCGATTTCCATCGCACTCGATGTCAGTATTCCGAAGGGTCGTCAGGGGGGGAGGGGTTCACTGTGTGGAAAAGGATCAAAACGCTCCGTGTGCAACGGTGTGTCAGTCGGGATGCGTTCGCTATTCCCGACTCTGGATGGGATTTCCGCGGCTAGCCAATTGATTGTCACCATTTGATATCGAGTTCACGTTCCGAAGTATCCGGGGAATTGCCGGTGTTTCGCACACGGAGCGGGAGGAGTGATTGTGGGAGCTACGAGCGGTGCCTGGTTGCACTGTCCCCGGCCCAGACCCGACGCACGGCTGCGCCTGGTGTGCCTGCCCTATGCGGGCGGCGACGTCACGGCGTACTGGCCGTGGCTCGACCTGCTGGGCGACGAGGTCGAGATGTGGTGCGCCCAGCTGCCCGGACGCGGCAGACGGTTCACCGAGCCGCCCGCGACCGAACCCGGCCTGCTCGTCGGCCCGCTCACCGAGGCCGTGCTGGAGCTGGTGCGACCGCCCTACGTGCTGTTCGGCCACAGCATGGGTGCTCTCCTTGGCTTCGAGCTGGCACGGAGGCTTGACGGCGTCGCCCGGCTGGTCGTGTCCGCGGCCCGCGCCCCGCACGTTCCCCTGCACGGCGACCCCCACCTGCTCGGTGACGCGGAGCTGATCGCCTGGCTGACCGAGCTTGGCGGGGTGCCCGCCGAGCTGCTGGCCAACACCGAGATGCTCGAGCTCCTGTTGCCCACGCTGCGTGCCGATCTCACCGTGTGCGCGGCCTTCCTGGACGAGGGCGCGCCCCTCGACGTGCCGATCACCGTCATCACCCCCGATGCCGACCCGCTCGTGCCGGTCGACCACGCCACGGAGTGGCGGCGGTACACCACCGCCGCCTGCGACCTGGTGGTCCGGCCCGGCGGTCATTTCTACCTGCTCGACGATCCGCTCCTCGTCCTCGACGAGGTCGCGCGGACCACCACTGCGAAGGAAGGTGCGCGGTGACCGAGAGCCCGGTGACCCCAGGACAGGAGCAGGTGTGGTTCTTCGACCAGGTGGTCGAGGACGGCACCTTCCACACGGTGCCGGTGTACGTGGACATCACAGGGCCACTTGACCGCGCCGCGCTGACCGAGGCACTCACGGCGCTCGTGCGCAGGCACGAGCCGCTGCGCACGAGCTATGCGGTGCGGGACAACGAGGTCGTCGCCATGATCTCGCCGGACGCCACGGTGCCCGTCGCATTCCACGACCTGTGTCCGCTGCCCGCGCCCGTGCGCGCCGCGCGTGCGGAAGCCGTGGTGGCGGGCGAACTCGCCCGGCGGATCGAACTGTCCGGCGGGCCGCTGCGACCCACGCTCCTGCGGCTCGACGATGACGTGCACCGGCTCGTGCTGATCGTGCACCACATCGCCATCGATGGTGCGTCGGTGGCCGTGCTGCAGCGCGAACTCCTTGCCTGCTACGACGCGGCGGTGGCCGGACGCGAACCCGAGCTGCCCGAGTTGCCCGCCTGCTTCCGCGACTTCGCTGCCCGCTCGCGCGAGGGTGACCACACCGAGGACGTCCAGCGCTGGCGGGAGGACCTGGCCGACCTGCCGGAGCCTGCGGAACTGCCCGGCGCCCGCACCCGCCCGGCGCCACCCGACTTCGCATCGGACTCGCTGCCACTGGTCGTGCCTGCCGACCTCGCCACGGCGGTGCGGAAACTGGCCAGGGACAACCACTCCTCGCCGTACATGGTGCTGCTGACCGCGTTCTCCGTGCTGCTCCACCGGCTCACCGGCGTGCGTGACCTGGTGATCGGCACGCCGTCGGCGGGGCGTGGCGACGACGACACCCAGGACCTCGTCGGCTACTTCGTCAACATGCTCCCGCTGCGGATACGGCTGGGCTGGGACGCCACCGCGCACGAGTCCATGGGGCAGGTGCGCGACGCGGTGCTGACCGCGCTGGACCGGCGCGACACCCCGTTCCACCACGTGGTGCGGGCGTTGCGCCCCAGCCGTGATCTTGACCGCCACCCGGTCTTCCAGCTCGTGTTCGCCTGCCCGCCGCCGCTGGCGGCACCGAGCGCGGCAGGCGGCGCCACCTTCGGCTTCACCCAGGGCACCAGCACGCAGAGCATGTACGACCTGGAGGTGCAGCTGCCCGACAGCGGTCACGGCGAACTGCGTGGCTGGGCGAAGTTCCGGACCTCGCTGTACCACCGCAGAGACATGGCGGACCTGCTGGCCCGGTTCGTCACGGTGTTGCGTCAGGTGACCGAGGCGCCGGATGTCCGGCTGTCCAACCAGTCGCTGCTCGAACCCGAGGAGTACCGCGCCATCACCCGTGACCGCAACGCCAACGCCACCGGCTACCCGGCGCTGGCCTCGCTGGTCGAGTTGTTCCACCAGGTCGTCGACCGATACCCCGACGACGTCGCGGTGGAGTTCGGCGACCACCGGCTCACCTACCGGGAGCTCGACCAGCGCGCCAACCGGTTCGCCAACGGCCTGCCCGCCGCCCCGGTCGGCGTGTTCCTCGAACGCGGCGTGGACTGGGTGGTCGCGGTGCTCGCGATCCTCAAGGCGGGCGGCGCGTACCTGCCGCTGGATCCGGACTACCCGGCCGACCGGCTCGCCATGCTGTGCGCCGACGCGGGGGTGCGCGTGGTCGTGTCCGACAGGCCGCTGCCTGAGCTGCCCTCCGTCACCGCCGTGACGGAGACCGGAGAAGGCGACCCGGAACGTCCCAACAGGACAGTCGCTCCGGATGACCTGGCCTATGTCATGTACACCTCCGGCTCCACGGGCAGGCCGAAGGGCGTGTGCGTGACCCACCGCAACGTCATCCGCCTGGTCCGCGACACCGACTACGTCGTGTTCGAGCACGGCGACCGGATCGCGCAGGCTTCCACCACGACGTTCGACGCGGCCACCTTCGAGGTCTGGGGCTCGCTGCTGTCCGGCGGCTGCCTTGTCGGCCTGGCCAAGGACGTCGCGCTGAACCCGCCCGAGCTCGGGCGGTGGTTGCGCACCAACGAGATCGACATGCTGTTGCTCACCACCTCGCTGGCCATGCACGTGGCACGGGAGGCCCCGTCGGCATTGTCGTCACTGCGTTACTTCGTCTTCGGCGGTGAACAACCCGACACCACCGCGGTCGCCATGCTCGCCGCGCACGACGGCGGCCCGGAGCACATCGTCAACGGCTACGGCCCCACCGAGACCACGACGTTCGCGGCCACCCATCGCTGCAACGACGTCCGTGCCGGCGACACCCGGATCCCGCTGGGCACGCCACTGAACAACAGCAGCCTCCACATCGTGGACAGCTACCTGGAGCCCGTGCCGCTCGGCGTGGTCGGCGAGCTGTGCATCGGGGGCGACGGCGTGGCGCGTGGCTATGTCGGTGCGCCCGAGCTGACCGCCGAGCGGTTCGTGCCCGACCATCTCGGTGGCAGACCCGGTGCTCGCATGTACCGGACCGGCGACCTGGCCCGCCTGCTGCAGGACGGCACCGTCGAGTTCCTCGGCCGCATCGACCGCCAGGTGAAGATTCGCGGGTTCCGCATCGAACCCGGCGAGGTCGAGGCGGCGCTGCGGGCGTCGGGCCTGGTGCGGGAAGCGGTGGTCGTGCCGCGCGACGACGGGGCCGGTGACGCCCGGCTGATCGGCTACGTGGTGCTGGCGCAGCCCGGCAGGCAGCAGCTCGACGTGCTCGGTGACTACCTTCGCGGCACGCTGCCCGACTACCTGGTGCCCTCCTCGCTCGTCGCGTTGGACGCCTTTCCCTTGACCCGAAACGGGAAGCTCGACCTGCGAGAGCTCCCGGAACCCGCCGCCGACGAGCCGTCGGGTCCACACGCGCGGCCACGCACGCCGACCGAGCGGCAGCTCACCGAGGCGTGGGAGGCCGTGCTCGGCACCGAGGGGATCGGCAGGGACACCAACTTCTTCGACCTGGGCGGGCATTCGCTCAAGGCGACCCGGCTGGTCGCTCGCATCGCGAACGACCTCGGCGTCGACGTGTCGCTGCGGCTGCTGTTCGACCACCCGACCATCGCGGGCCTGGCCGCCGAGGTGGAGCGGCTGCGTGCCGCCACGCCGGTCCCGGTCGGTGCGCCCGCGCTCAGG
The DNA here is from genome assembly GCF_049647105.1 of Actinophytocola sp. GTDB lineage: Bacteria > Actinomycetota > Actinomycetes > Mycobacteriales > Pseudonocardiaceae > Actinophytocola. The sequence continues at coordinate 53,037 of NZ_JBARWZ010000044.1, read as the reverse complement.
ACCCCGGACCGGTCGCGGCTCAGCATCGTGGACCTGCTCGACGATCTCGACCACGCCGAGCGCTGACACTGGAGGAATTGTGCAGGATGTGTTGCGGCGCCTACGGGCGCTGGATCCCGACCACCGCGCGGCGGTACTCGCCCAACTCACGACGCGGGGCGAACAGTTCGGTGTGCACCCCGTGTCCTCCGGTCAGCGCAGGCTGTGGCTCCTGGACCAGGTGCACCCCGGCCACCCGGTCTACAGCGTTCCCTACGCCTTCCGGGTACGCGGTCACCTTGACGCCGAGGCACTCGGCGCGGCGTTGCGGATGCTCGGCGAACGCCACGAGGCGCTGCGCACGGTGTTTCTGGACATCGGCGGCGAACCGCGGCAGGTGGTCCTGCCCGATGTCTCGTTCGGACTCGTCGTCACCGAATGCCCGACGGCCGAGTCCCGGCGCGACGCTGTCGCGGCCGAGCAGGCCGACATCGAGGCACGGGCCCCGTTCGACCTCGGCGAGGGACCGCTGCTGCGCGCCAGGCTGGTGCGCTTCGCCGCCGACGACGCGTTGCTGTTGGTGACCCTGCACCACATCGTGTGCGACGGGTGGAGCACGAAGGTGCTCTTCGACGAGCTGCGCCGCGCCTACCCGGCTCTGCTGGACGGAGTGCGACCCGACCTTGGCGCCCCGCCACTTCAGTACGTGGACTACACCCGGTGGCAGGCCGAGTGGTCGGCGGGACAGGCCCGCGCCGGGCTGGTCGGCTACTGGACAGAGCGCCTCGCAGGCGTGCCGCCGGTGCTGGAGATGCCTGCCGATCGCCCGAGGCCCGCCGAGATGGCGATGCGTGGCACGGTGGCGGGCTTCGCATGGCCAGGTTCGCTTGACGAGTTCTGCCGCACCGAACGGGTCACGCCGTTCATGGTGCTGCTTGCCGTGTGGAACGTGCTGCTGTACCGCTACATCGGCCAGGACGACCTCGTCGTCGGCACCGCCGTCGCCAACCGCAACCGCGTCGAGCTGGAGAACGCGGTCGGCTTCTACGTCAACACCCTGGCCCTGCGCACGCGGGTCGACCCGCATGCGGGCTTCCGCGCACTGCTGCGGCAGGTCCACGACACGACGTTGGACGCACAGGCACACCAGGACCTGCCGTTCGACGCGGTCGTCGACGCACTGCGGCTGCCGCGCAGCACCGCGCACCACCCGCTTTTCCAGACTCTGGTCGTGATGCAGGACGGCGAGCGGGACATCATCACCCTGCCGGGGCTGGACCTCCAGCGGGTGCCCAGCCACATGCACACCGCCAAGTGGGACCTCCAGCTCGCCGTCGGCTCGACCGAGGGCGAGATCAGCGGTTGGCTCGAGTACGACACCGCGTTGTACGACGAGGACACCGTGCACCGGCTGCTCGGTCACCTGCGGGTGCTGCTCGACGGCGCGCTGGCCGACCCGGAGCGGCCCGTCGGCCTGCTGCCGATGCTCACCGCCGCTGAACGGACCCGGGTGTTGCGGGAGTGGAACCCGCCGACCGAGCCGCACCTGGGCGGACGGCTGGTACACGAGCTGGTCGAGGCCACCGCCGACCGCACCCCCGACGCGGTCGCCATGGTCCATCGCGACCAGCGGCTCACCTACGCCCAGCTCGATGAGCGCGCCAACCGGCTCGCCCACCACCTGCGGGCGCTGGGTGCCGAACGGGAGACCCTCGTCGGCATCTGCCTGCCGCGCGGCCTCGACCAGATGGTCGCGATGCAGGGTGTGCTCAAGTCCGGCGCCGCCTATGTGCCGCTGGATCCGGAGTACCCGGCGGACCGGCTGGCGTACATGCTGCACGACTCCGGAGTCCATCAGGTGATCACGGTGGCCGACCTCGCCGGGCGGCTGCCCCGGGACACCCCGGCGATCCTGGTCGACGCGGGTGCGGAGGAGATCGCCAGCCGGTCCGCCGACCGTCCACATCGGATCGGTGAGCCGGACGACCTCGCCTATGTCATCTACACCTCCGGGTCCACCGGACGCCCGAAGGGCGCGATGATCCCGCACCGCGGGGTGTGCAACCTCGCCGACGAGCAGGTGCGGATCGTCGGCACCACCCCGGGCGACCGGGTGCTCCAGTTCGCGTCGCTGAGCTTCGACGCGTCGGTGCTGGAGATCATGCTCGGCCTGCACTCCGGCGCCACCGTCGTACTCGCCGACCGGCACGACCTGCAGCCCGGCCCCGACCTCGCCCGCACCATCCGCGAGCAGGGCGTCACCACGACGTTCCTCCCGCCCACCGTGCTGCGGCTGATGGACCCGGCCGACGTGCCTGGCCTGACCACGCTGACCGTCGGCGGTGAGGCATGCCCCGACGAGTTCGCCGCCGCATGGGCGCCGGGCAGGCACTTCCGCAACATCTACGGCCCCACCGAGACCACGATCTGGGTGGCCTCCGCACGCGGCGACGGCACCGACAGCCCTCTGCCCATCGGCTTCCCCATCGACGGCCTCCGGTGCTATGTGCTCGACGGCAACCTCGAACCAGTGCCGCCCGGCGTGCCTGGGGAGCTGTGCATCGGTGGTGCCGGGGTGTGCCGGGGCTATCTCGGCAGGCCGGGGCTGACGGCGGAGCGTTTCGTGCCCGACCCGTTCAGCGGCCGTCGTGGCGCCCGGCTGTATCGCAGCGGCGATCTGGTGCGGTTCCGTTCCGACGGTGCGGTGGAGTTCCTGCGCCGCATCGACGACCAGGTCAAGGTGCGGGGGTACCGCATCGAGCTAGGCGAGGTCGAGGCCGTGCTCGGCAGGCACGAATCGGTGCGCGCCGCGGTCGTCACCACCCGCGAGGACGTGCCGGGTGACGTGCGGCTCGTGGCCTACGTGGTGGCCGGGCCGGGGCACACCGTGGACGCGACGGTCCTGCGGGCGAGCCTGCGGCGCAGCCTGCCGGAGCACATGGTGCCATCGGAGTTCGTTGCCGTGCCGACCATTCCGCGCACCCCCAACGGAAAGCTCGACTACCGGGCCCTGCCGGCACCCTCCTCCTCTGCCCCGCCCCGCACCGTCATCGCCGAGGGCACCGATTTGGAACGCACGATCGTCGGCGTCTGGCGGGAGGTGCTGCGGGTGGACCACATCGGCACGGACGACAACTTCTTCGACCTCGGTGGCAATTCCCTGCTGCTGTCCAAGGCCCGTAGCAGGCTGGCCGAGACGCTCGACCGCGAGGTCGCGGCGGTCACGCTGTTCACGTTCCCGACCGTGCGGGCGCTGGCAAGGCACTTCGAGGGCGACACGAACAGCGCCGCCGGTACCGGTACGGGACGCGACCTCGCAACGGGCAGGCGTGCGCTGCTCGCTCACTCGGCCCGGCGGAGCGGCGGTGACAGACGATGACGGAGCTGACCGGACTGGAGATCGCGGTCATCGGCATGGCGCTCAGGTGTCCCGGAGCGTCCACAGTGGACGAATTCTGGGACCTGGTGCTCGACGGGTCCTCGGTGCTGCGGCGGTTCACCGATGAGGAGCTGGACGACGCGGGCGTCGACCCGAGTCTGCGCGCCCAGCCCGGTTTCGTCCCCTCGGGCGGGGTGCTGGACGGCGTCGAGCACTTCGACGCCCGGTTCTTCGGCTACAGCCCACGTGACGCGACCCTGCTCGACCCACAGCAACGGCTGTTTCTCGAATGCTGCTGGCACGCCATGGAGCACGCCGGGCATCGCGGAGGGGACCGTGGCGAGGTCGTCGGCGTGTACGCCTCGACCACCATGAGCACCTACCTGTTGCGCCACCTGCTCGGCAACCCCGAGGTGCCCGGCGGCCTCAGCCCGCTGGAACTGGTGCTCGGCAACGACAAGGACACCCTCGCCACCAGGGTCGCCTACCACCTCGACCTCACCGGCCCGGCCATCAGCGCGCAGACCGCGTGCTCGTCGTCGCTGGTGGCGATTCACCTGGCCTGCCAGGCGTTGCTCAGCCGCGACTGCGACCTCGCGATCGCCGGTGGTGTTTCGGTCCGGCTGCCGCAGCACGAGGGCTACCGGCACCACGAGGGCAGCATCCTCGCCGCTGACGGGCGCTGCCTGCCCTTCGACGCGGACGCGGGCGGTGTCGTCGGCGGCAACGGTCTCGCGGCTGTGGTGCTCCGCCCCCTCGCGGACGCGTTGCGTGCCGGCGACACCATCCACGCGGTGGTCAGGGGCACGGCGGTCAACAACGACGGTGCGGACAAGGTGGGCTTCACCGCGCCGAGCGTCACCGGTCAGACGGCCGTGGTCAGGAGCGCGCACGAGGCGTCCGAAGTGGACTCCTCGACCCTGGGGTACGTCGAGGCGCACGGCACCGGCACCGCTCTCGGCGACCCGATCGAGATCGCCGCGCTCTCCCGTGGTTTCACCTCTGCCCCGGAAAGCTGCGGGCTCGGCTCGGTGAAGGCGCTGGTCGGGCACCTTGACGCGGCGGCGGGTGTCATCGGGTTCGTGAAGGCGGCGCTCGCCGTCAAGCACGGCGTGGTGCCACCCAGCCCGTACTTCCGCACTCCCAACCCGGAGCTGGGGCTGGAAGACGGGCCGTTCACCGTCAACCCGGAGCCGATGTGCTGGCCCGGCAGCGGCCCCCGCCGTGCCGCGGTAAGCGCGTTCGGCATGGGCGGCACCAACGCGCACGCCGTGCTGGAGCAGCCGCACGCCACCGAACCCCCGGGCCCCAGCCGGTCCCGGCAACTGCTCGTGCTCTCCGCCGCGACCGCCGACGCGCTGAACACCAGCCGCGCCCGGCTCCGCGACACGCTCGCCGCACCGGACGCGCCGGTGCTGGCCGACGTCGCCAACACCCTGCGCGTCGGTCGCCGCACGACACTGCCGCACCGGATGGCCATCGTGTGCTCGGACCACAACCAGGCCGCGGCGCTGCTGTCCGACGGGTCGGACGGTCCAGTGTGGACGGACGAGTGCCACGGCGGGCGCAGGCCGGTCGTGTTCCTGTTCCCCGGCCAGGGCTCGCAGTACGCGGGCATGGCGATGGGGCTCTACGCCGAGGAACCGGTGTTCGCGGCCGCGCTCGACGAGTGCGCGGAGCTGCTTGTCCCGCACGTCGGCACAGACCTGCGGCAGGTGATCCGGTCCGGTGAGGGGCTGGGGGACACCCAGTTCACCCAACCCGCGCTGTTCGCCGTCGAGTACGCGCTGGCCAATCTGTTGGCGCACTGGGGCGTGCGGCCCTCGGCCATGCTCGGCCACAGCGTCGGCGAGTACGTCGCCGCGTGCCTGGCGGGGGTGTTCGACCTCCCGGACGCGCTGGCGCTGGTCGCCGCCCGTGGCGAGCTGATGCGGCGTCAGCCCGGCGGCGCGATGCTCGCCGTGCCACTGCCCTCGGACGAGCTGACCCCGCTGCTCCACGGTGACGGTCTCGCGCTGGCGGCGAGCAACGCACCCGCCATGAGCACGGTCGCCGGACCGCACGACGCGGTGGACGCCTTCGCCAAGCGGCTGGCCGACCGCGGTGTCGTCGCCCGAGGGCTGCACACCTCGCACGCCTTCCACTCCGCGATGCTCGATCCGATGCTGCCGGAGTTCCGCGACCGCGTCGCCGCCGTCCGGTCGCACGCGCCGAGCACGCCGTTCGCGTCCAATGTGACCGGCGACTGGATCACCGCCGGGCAGGCGACCGATCCCGGCTACTGGGTGCGGCACGCCCGCAACACCGTCCGCTTCAGCGACGGGTTGCGCACGGTCCTCGCAGGCGGGCCGACCGTCCTCCTCGAGGTGGGACCCGGCAACACGCTGGCGACCTTCGCTCGCCGCCATGACCTGGCGGGCACCGGGCATGCCGTACTCGGCTCGCTGCCGCACCCTCGCGAGGACCGCGACGACCTCGGGACGGTCCTGTCCGCGCTGGGCCGGTTGTGGCTCGCGGGTGCCGACGTGGACCTGGCGAAGCCGACCGCCGACGAACGCCGGTACCGCGTCCCGTTGCCGCAGTACCCATTCGCGCGGACCCGGCATTGGGTGGACCTGCCGGGAACCACCGCCGTGCGCGAGGAACCCCCGGAACCCGAAGCGGTGCCGGGCGTGCCGCGTGAGCAGACCCCGCCGGGCGGTGACCTGGAGCGGGTCGTGCTGATCTGGCAGGAACTGCTCGGGATTCCCAGTGTGGAAGCGCATGACAACTTCTTCGAGCTGGGTGGGCATTCCCTGCTGGCCACCCGGATCCTGGCCCGCATCGCCGACACGCTCGGGGTCGTGCTGCCCTCGGGCGCGATCTTCGCGGCGCCAACGCCCGCTCGCCTGACCGAGGAACTCGCTCGGGCCCGCGCCGAGCAGGAAGACCAGGAAGTCCCTGAGGACCCCGACGACTTTGCCCGGCTGCTGGCCGAAGTCCGAGACATGTCCCCTGATGAGCTGCGCGCCGAGCTGGGCCGCGAATGGCACGCCGAGGAGATCTCCCGACCATGACAGAGCGTACCGACCTGGCCGACCTGACCGAGGAGCAGCGCCAACTGCTGCAACTGCGGTTGCGACGCGCCGCGCGTGTCGACGCGCCGCTGTCGTTCACCCAGGAGCAGTTGTGGTTCCTGGACCGCCTCGATCCCGGCAACCCCGCCTACGGCATTCCGTTCGGCCTGCGGCTCACCGGGCCGCTGGACCGCGCCGCGCTGGCACGGGCCCTGGCGGCGGTTGTCGACCGGCACCCCGCGCTGCGCACCACGTTCATCGAACGCGACGGCGAGCTGCGCCAACGAGTGCACGAGCGGATGGCCGTCCCGCTGGCGGTCACCGACCTGACCGGTGCGGCCGACGTGGCGGAAGCGGCGCGGAAGGTGGCCGCCGAGCACGCCGGGTACGGGTTCGACCTGACCACCGGCCCACTTCTGGCCCTACGGCTGGTCGTGCTGGCCGACCAGGAACATCTCCTCCTGGTCACCGCGCACCACATCGTGTTCGACGCGACCTCGGCGGTGGTCTTCAGCCGCGACCTGGTCGCGGGCTACGACGGGCGCGAGTCCGGCCCGGCCGGGTCGTTCGCCCGGCACGCCGCCACCGAACGCCGCAGGCTCGTCGGCCCCGTGCTGGACGAGCACCTCGACTACTGGCGCACCACGCTCGCGGACGGCCCCGTGACGTCCACCCTGCCGCCTGACCGGGCCCGCCCACCGGTGCAGACCCATCGCGGCGGCAGGCTGCCCTTTGTCGTGCCCGCCGAGCTGACCGCCGCACTGGTCGACCGCGCCCGTCGTGCCGGTGTGACGCTCAATGCCGTGGTGCTGGCCGGTTTCGCCGCAATGCTGCACCAGGTCACCGGCCAGAGCAGTGTGCTGCTCGGGATGCCCGTCGCCGGACGGCCCCGCACCGAGCAGGCCGCCATGATCGGCTCGTTCGCCAACATGCTCGTGCTGCGGATCGACCTGTCCGGCAACGACACCGCCAGTGAGCTGTTCAAGCGCACCCAGCACACCATCAGCGAGGCGTATACCCATCAGGACGCTCCTTACGCGCGGGTCGTCGAGGCCGCCGACCCGCCGCGCGACCCGAGCCACAACCCGCTCTTCCAGGTCATGCTCAGCCTCACCGACGCACCGATCGAGCGGAGCGTGGCGCGTGGCGTGGAGTTCACTCCGGTCGAGGTGGACAGCGGGCTGACCGACTTCGACCTGTTCGTCACGATGTCCACAGTAGACGGTGAGCTGCGTGGCGCGATCGGCTACAACGCGGACCTGTACCTGCGCGAGACGGTCGAGCGCGTCGCGGACGACTTCCGTGCGGTGCTCGGGATTCTCGCCGACCAGGAACTCACCGTGCCGGCCAGGGGGCGGGTCACGCTGGCGTCCTCGTTCACGGCGGACCCGTTGCGCGGGCCGCTCGCGGTGCTGACCGGCGTGCTGCGCCTGCCGGTCGATGTGGAACTGGCGCCCTACCACCAGATCGTGCAGCACCTCCTGCGTGGGTCTCACGACACGCTCGCCGACGTCGTGTTGCTCCGCTGGGAGGACTGGCTGCGGCACGGCGACACCACGTCCGACGCCACCTCCGACACCGTGCTTGACGAAGCCTGGCGTGACCTTGCGGCGGCGATCACCGCCAACCGGCACGCCTCGACCACGCCGCTGCTGCTGGTGGTGAGCCCGCCGTCGCCGGACATGGCGTACCGGGTGGCCCGCGTGGACGACCGGCTCGCTCTGCTGGCCGACGCGACCGAGGGTGTGCACGCGGTGTGGTTCACCGACTGGGCCGACCGCTACCCGGTCACCACCGTGTTCGACCCGCAGGCCGACCGGCTCGGCCACGTCCCATACACCTCGGAGCTGTTCGCCGCTCTCGCTCAGCTCATCACCCGTGAACTGCACCGGATCACCGGCCGCGACACCGCCGAAGTGGATGCCCGGCTGATCGCGACAGAGCTGGCCACCCCGGCGGCACTGGCCGAGCGGGCCACCCCGGCCCGCGTCGGTATCTCGCCGGGCACACCACCGGTCGCCCCGCGAACACCGACCGAGAAGCGCATGGCCGAGCTGTGGCAACAGGTGCTTGGGCTGGACGAGGTCGGCGTGACACACGACTTCTTCGCGCTGGGCGGCCACTCCCTGCTGGCCACCCACCTGCTGTCGCGGGTGTACGCCGACTTCGACGCCGACGTGTCGCTGCACACCCTGTTCACCCACCCCACCGTCGAAGCACTGGCCCGTGTGGTCGAGGAGTCGGGCGAGCGGCGCGGCCAGGCGATCCTGCCCGCGGTGCGCGAGGGTGACCTGTCGCTGTCGTCCACCCAGCGGCGGCTGTGGGCGATCGAGCAGCTCGGCGGCGACCCGACCCGGCACAACACCGCCTTTGTCGCGGTGTTGCACGGCGAGCTGGCGGTCGGCGCACTGCGCCGCGCGGTCGCGGACGTGGTGGCACGGCACGAGATTCTGCGCACCACGTTCGCAGAACGCGACGGCCGTCCGATCATGGTCGTGCACGAGTCGATGGACTGCTGGGTTGGCGAGATCGACCTCACCGACGAGTCGCCCCGCGACCGCACCGTCGCCGTCCGCCAGCACATCCGGGGGCACGCCAAGCACCGGTTCGACCTGGCGCACGGGCCGCTGTTGCGGGTCCTGCTGCTGCGCACCGGCGATGCCGAGCACCATCTGCTCCTCGGCATGCACCACATCGTCTGCGACAACACGTCCTGGGGAGTGCTGCTTGGCGAGCTGGCCGCCGGGTACGCCGGTGCCGGTGCGTCCGGTCTGCCCGCGTTGCCCGTGCAGTTCGCCGACTTCGCGGTCTGGCAGCACGACCTGCTGACCGACGATGGTCTTCGACCGCAGGTCGCGTACTGGCGGGAGCGGCTGCGTGGCGCGCCACCCATGACAGAGCTGGCCACCGACAAGCCCCGGCCGAGGACCAGGACCGACCGCGCGGGGCGCGGACGCGCGCGGATCGCGGACGGCAAAGCGGTCCGCGAGCTGGCCCGCAACGCCGGAATCACCCCGTTCACCGCGCTGCTGGCCGCCTACGCGGTACTGCTGCACGAGCGCGGAGCCCAGCAGGACGTGGTCCTCGGCGTGCCGCAGGCGGGCCGCAACCGTCCGGAGCTTGAGGCGTTGATCGGCTGCTTCACCGACCTGCTGCCGGTGCGCGTCGACCTCACCGGGCAGCCAACCTTCCGGCAGGTCGCCCAGCGCGTGCACCGCACGGTCATCGAGTCCTACCAGCACCAGGACGTGCCGTTCGCGACCATTGTCGACGCGGTGCGCCAGCCCCGTAACCCCGCCCATCACCCGGTTTTCCAGTGCGCGTTCAACCTCGCGGGCCTGCCGGACGACGCGCTGAGCTGGTCAGGCCTGCGACTGCGGGTGCTGGACGTGCCGGTGACCGGCATCGACTTCGACCTGTTCCTCAACCTGTCGTGGGACGGCGACGGCCTGGAGGCCGTGCTGGAGTACAGCACCGACCTGTTCGGCCAGGACGGCGCCGAGGAACTGCTGGAGGACTACGTCACGCGGCTCGGCGACCTGGTCGCGCGGCCGGACGAGCCCATCGCGACCAGGGAAACCGAACCCGTGCACCGGATCCCGGTGCGTGTCGCCTCGTCGTTCCCCGCCGATGACGCCCGTGCCGTGCTGGAGTGGTGGGCGGGCAGGCTCGGCATCGGGGTGGCGGCCGAGTTCGCCCCGCCCGGCCAGGTGTTGCGGTCGCTGCTGGACCAGAACGCCGGACTGGTCGCTGATGGCCTTGCCGCACTGGTGATCCGCTGGGACGACCTGCTGCCCGCCGAACCGACACCGGGTTCGGTGGCCGGGTTCGAGGCCCGGCTGGCGGAACTGTGCCAGGCGCTGGCAAGGGTGCCCGGAGAGCTGGCGGTACTGGTCGCGCCTTCCGGCCGGGTCACCACGGCGCCGTGGCCCGGCGTGTTCGGGCACGCCACCGACCGGCTAGGTGCCTTCCTCGCCCGGCATGACGGCCTGTCCCTGCATGAGACCGCCGACGTCGGCACCACGCTGGCGCGGCTGCTGCACCGGCACGTCGCGCGCCCGGTCGACACCGTCGTGCTGAACGCGGCCCGTTTCCCCGGCGACCTCGCCCGGTTCGCCCGCACGCAGACCCGGTTCGGGCGGCGCGTGCTGGTCACCGGCGAGGTGGCGCCGGAAGTGCTGGCCCTGTCCGGCGCCACAGCGTCCTCAGTGGACACCGGTGGCTTCGTGGTCGACACCGGCGACCCGGACGCCCTCGGCCACCTCTGGGCATTGGACGAGCCTGGCCCCGGCGGCGACTACGTGCTGCCCGCCGGGCTGGCGGCACAGATCGCCGGACCGCTGCGCACCCCGGAGGGGGTCAGGGCCGCGATGACCGGCGGCCCCGAGGGCGGTCGGAAGCAGACCCGCGTGCCGGTGCCCCCGCGTACCGAGCGGGAGCGCGCCCTGGCCGCCGTCTGGCAGGAGGTGCTCAAGGTCGCCGAGATCGGCGTGCACGACGACTTCTTCGAGCTGGGCGGGGACTCGATGACCGCGATCGAGGCGGTGGCGGCGGCCAACCGCGCAGGCTGGACGATCACCCCACGCCAGCTGGTGGCCACACCGACCATCGCCGAGCTGAGCGTTGCCGAGCCCGAGATCGTGTCGGCCAAGCAGGGACTCGTCACCGGCGAGTTCCCGCCCACCGGTGCGCAGCAGTGGTTCTTCCAGACCCTGGCGACCACGATGTCCGCGCCGTCGCACTTCAACCACCCGTACTACCTGAGCCTGCGCCGGGAGGTCCCGGCCGAGCACGTGGCACGCGCGGTCGCCGCACTTGCCGCGCACCACGACGTGCTGCGGCTGCGGTTCCGGCACACCGGCACCGGCTGGGTGGCCACGCACGCGCCGGTCGACGGCGCGGTGCCGTTCGAGTCGCACCGGTTGTCCGACGCGAACCAGGCCGACGCGATCGTTGACCGCCTGCAGGCGAGCCTGGACCTGGCGCACGGCCCGCTCGCCAGGGTCGTCCATTTCGGACTCGACGGGGAACCGGACCGGTTGCTGGTGATCTGCCATCACCTTGTCACCGACGGCGTGTCGCGCAACCTGCTGCTCGAGGACCTCCAGACCGCGCTGCGACTCGTCGCATCCGGCGAGGAACCGCGGTTCCCGGCCAAGACGACCGCCTATCGCGACTGGGCGCACAAACTGGAGGAGTACCGGCACGGCGAGGCGCTTGCCGCCGAGCTGCCCTTCTGGCTGGCGCAGGCCCCCGGCACCGAACAGCTTCCGGTGGACCTGCCCGGCCCCAGCACCTTCGGCACGCTGGACAGCGTCGGCACCGCGCTCGACGCCGAGATCACCGGCGGGCTGCGTGAGTTCGCGCGGGAACACCAGGTCGGCATGGGCGACCTGCTCGCGTGGGCCGCCGTGCGGCTCGCCGCTGACTGGACCGGTTGCCGGGAGTGGACGATCGCCACGACCGGTCACGGCCGCGAGGCACTGTTCGACGACGTGGACCTCTCCCGCACGCTCGGCTGGTTCCAGGTCCTGTACCCGGTACGGCTGCGCCTGCCGGAGCGGACCGACGACGCCGCGGCGGTCGCCGGCATCGCGGGCCAGCTGCGGGAGGTGCCCAGCGGCGGCATCGGCCACGGGCTGACGCGGTTCGACCACCCCGACCCCGAGGTGCGGCGACGACTCTCCATGACACCGCAGCTCACGGTCAACTACATGGGTGCGTTCGGCTTCGAGGACGTCTCCTCGGCCGACGAGCTGTTCGACCTGTGCCGCGGCCCGCTCGGCCGCGTACAGGACCCCGGCGGCGTGTGGCCGTCGGTGCTCGACGTCGTCGGCACCCTCGTCGGCGACCGTCTGCGGGTCGACCTCAACTTCGGCACGCGGGTCCACCAACAGGCCACGGCCGAGCGGTTGCTCGGCCGGCTCGATGGGCTGCTCGTTGCCCTGGCAACCAGGAAGGGATGAGGTAATCGTGGTGCAACGCCCCTCGGGATTCGGCGCGTTCACGGTCATCTGGAGCGGACAGCTGCTGTCCGCGCTCGGTACCCGGATGACGAACTTCGCACTGAGCATCTGGGTCTGGCAGCAGACCGGCTCGGCCACCGACCTTGCGATGATGATGTTCTTCGCCTTCGGCGCGACGGTGCTGTTCAGTCCGCTCGCTGGCATCCTCATCGACCGGCTGAGCCGCAGGCTCACCATCGTGCTGAGCGACCTCGGGTCCGCCGTGGCCACGTTCGCCCTGTTGGCGATGTTCCTGACCGGGTCGGTGGAGCTGTGGCAGCTCTACATCGTCAACTTCCTCACCGGCGCGTTCCTCGCGTTCCAGCTTCCCGCCTTCTCAGCGGCGATCACGGTGATGATGGAGAAGGGCCGCTATCCCAGGGCCAACGCGATGATGTGGGCGGTGCGCACCCTGCCGGTGATCTTCGCCCCGGCGTTCGCGGCGACCCTGCTCGGACTCACCGGCGTCAACCTCATCCTGCTGCTGGACGCACTGACCTACGTGGTCGCCATCGCGGCGGTGTTCCTGGTGAACCTGCCGCCGACGTCGCCATCGGTGGGTGACCGGAACAGCATCTGGCGGGACAGCCTGTTCGGGTTCCGGTACATCCTCGCGCGGCCCGCGCTCGTCGGGCTGGAATCCATGCTCGTCGTGATCAGCCTGTTCGCCGCGATCGGCTACGCGATGCTCGTCCCGATCGTCCTCGCCCGCTCCGGCGACAGCGAGGCACAGGTCGGGGTCGTGCTGACCATCGGTGCGTTCGGCGGTGTCCTTGGCGGTGTGCTGCTCGGCGTGATCAAGTTCCCCGGCCGCAAGATGCCGTGGGTGCTCGGCGCGATCCTCGGGTTCAGCATCGTCGGCAGGCTGGTCTACGGCGTCGGGGACAGCGTGGTGGCATGGTCGGCCGGCCTGTTCTTCATCCACCTGTTCATCCCGTTCATCGACGGCCTCAGCCAGACCATCTGGCAGGAGAAGGTCGATCCCGCGGTCCAGGGCCGGGTGTTCGCCGCACGGCAGTTCGTGGAGAGCATCCCCGTTCCGCTCGGCCTGGTCATCGCGGGCCCGGTCGCCGACCAGATCTTCGAGCCCGCCATGGACCCCGGCGGGGCGCTGGCAGGCACGTTCGGCTGGCTGGTCGGCACCGGCCCCGGCGCGGGCATGGGGCTGCTGACCGTGCTCGTCGGCGTGCTGGGCATCGGCGTGGCCGCGATCGGTTTCGCCAGCCGCAACGTCCGGGAGGTCGAAACCATCATTCCGGACCATGTTCCCGCCCCGCCCGCCCCGTCCGGCGTCCCGGCGATGACCGCCGCCGACTGATCATCCACAAAGGAGCGTTGTGATGGACACCCTCGAACAGCCGCGCTACCGCGTCGTCGTCAACGACGAGGAGCAGTACGCACTGTGGCCCGCACACAAGAACGACGCGCCGGGCTGGCACGACACCGGTGTGGCCGGGAGCAAGGAAGAGTGCCTTGCCCACGTCGGCCGGGTCTGGACGGACCTGCGTCCCCGCAGCCTGCGGGAGCCGTCATGAGCACCAGCGTCGTGAACTTCGCGGCCCTGGTGGCCGAGGTGCTGGACGTCGACCCGGCGGAGATCACCGAGAACGCGGACCAGGACGCATTGCCGGGCTGGACGAGCATGCGTCACATCCAGCTCGTGGTGACCCTGGAGGAGGCGTACCGGGTGTACTTCGACTACGCGGAGATCCGGGACGCGCGGACCATCGCCGGTCTCCGGAAGGTGTTGCGCACCAAGGGAATCGAGGTGTAAATGGGTACCGCAGCCGAGCAGGGACTGTCCGCCGTGCGCAGCCGGTGGCAGGAGATCCTGCGCGAACCACGGTCCGGGCTGCTGCGCGTCGCCCTGCTGGCCAGCTACACGATCGACCCGGTGCTGCCCTACCTCGGGGTGGCGCTGGAGAAGGCTGGACTGCCGATCGTCCCGCACGTCGGTCCGTTCAACCAGATCGTCCAGCAGTGTCTCGACGACGACTCGCCGACCGCGCGGCACCGGCCGGACGTCCTCGTCGTGGCCCCCCGGTTCGAGGAACTGGGGGCCGACGGTGCCGGGCACCCGGCCGAGCTGCGGCGTGTGGTCGACGCGGCGAGCGCCGCTGCGGCCAGGTGGCACGCGCTGCTCGTCGTCGTGCTGCCCGCCGTCCCGGCACACGACGACGGTGTGTTCGCGGAAGCCGCCACCGGCGGCGCGCCCTCGGCGGCGGCCGAGGCCAGGGAGACCGTGCGGGCACTGCTGGCCGGCAGGCCCGAGGTGCTCGTGGTCGACGCCGAGCAGGCCGTGCGGGCGGTGGGCAGCCGCAACGCCCACCACGACGCGCTGTGGCGCTTCGCCCGCATTCCCTACACCGAGGCCGTGTTCGCCGAGCTTGGCGGCCGGCTCGCCGCCGTGTTGCGCGCGGTGTTCGGCGCCACACCACGCGCGGTGCTGCTCGACGCCGATGCGCTGCGGGTCACGGACCTGGCGGGCGAACTGCGGTCGCTGCGTCGCGGCGGGGTCCACATCGGACTGCGTGCGACCGGGTACGCCGAGTGGACCGAGGTGGCCGACCTGCTCGACACGTGGACCGTCGGCGAGGCGCCGGTGCGTGGCGTGCCGGAGCGGTCCACGGTGCTGATCCGTGGCGCCGACGACCTGCGGCGCTGCGGTGTCTTCGACCGGATACCGGCGCCGGTCCATGACCAGGGGATCCGGACGCGGCCCGCGGAGTCCACGAAGTCTCCGAAATCCTTGTCCCTGGACGACTTCGTGGCAAGTCTCGACGTCGAGGTCGACTGCGGGCCCGCCGGGCCGGATCTCGCGAAGGCCATCGAGGTCGTCAGCCGGGCCAAGGACTTCACGCTCGGCGGCGATCCTGACCTCACCGACCCCGGGCGTGAGGTGATCGCGGTGCGGGTCCGCGACCGGTTCGGCGACTACGGCATCAGCGGTGCGGTCGGCCTGCGCCGCGCGGGGGAGGACTGGGTGGTCGACGTGTTCTCGCTGTCCTGTCCGGTACTCGGCAAGGGTGTTCAGGACCGCGTGCTCGCCGACATCCGTGGCCGCACCGGGGGTCGCGTGACGTTCCGGCACTGCCGCACCCCACACAACGAGGTGGCCACGCGGTTTCTGGCGGAGTCGGGGTCGAAGGTCGAGGAGATGGTGTGAACACCCAGTTCGGCATCGTGTCGCTCGGACACGCACTCGGTGAGCCGGTCGACGTCGCGGCGGCGGCCGCGGACTACACCTCCGACGTCGATCGGGTTCGCCGTTGGGGCTACCAGGGTTTCCACCGGGCACCCGACGGCGTTGGCCTCACCGAGCTGGCCGCACGCGCGGGCACCGTCGCGCTGGCGCGGGCCGGGTGCGCACCGTCCGAAGTGGACCTGGTGGTGCTCGCGATGTCGGACATCGCGGAATACCTGTACTGGGACGCGGCGGGCGCCACCCAGGCCCGGCTCGGCACGCACGCCGCCGAGGCCGTGCTGCTGACCCAGGCCTGCGGTGGGGGAGTGGCCGCCTTCGACATCGTCGCGGGCAAGTTCGCCACCCACCCCGGCTACCACACCGCGTTGATCATCGGCGCGAACCGGGTGTGCGAGCCGTACTGGAACCGGATGGAGATCAACACCAGCGTCTACTCCGACGGTGCGGCGGCCGCCGTGTTGCGGCGTGACCACCCGGCCCGCCGCTGGCTCACCACCGAGATCATCAGTGACGGCCGCTACGCCGACTTCATGCGGATGGACGTCGGTGCCGCCGCCCGGCCCTTCAACGGCCAGGCCGACATCGCGGTCAAGAGCCCGAACCTGCGCCTCGAGGAGTTCTTCGCGGGCGACGTCCGCCAGATGTTCGAGTTCGTCTCCACCATCAACACCCACAACCACGAGGTCGTGCGCCGCGCCTGTGCCCGCGTCGACCTCACCCCGGACAACCTGCGCAGGGTCATCCACTTCAACGACAACGTGGCGGCGCTGACCAACCTGGCCAAGGACCTCGGCATCCCGTTGGACCGCACCAACGTCGACCTCGCCGTCGAGCACGGCCACGTCGGGTGCGCCGACCAGCTCCTCTCACTGGAGCACCACCTCGACTCGGGAGAGCTCGACGACGGCGACGTGGTCGCCCTGACCAGCACCGCAAGCGGGATGCACTGGTTGTGCACCCTGCTGGCGATCTGACGACCTGGAGAACGGAATGGAAGTGCAGGACTTGTTGACCCGCATCCGTGCGGCGGCGGCACCGGCCGCGAAGGCGGACCCGGCGCTGCTCGCGGACCTCGCGCGGGTGCGGGACCTCCCCGTGCTGATCGAGGCTGGCAGGCTGCTGGCCGCCGTCCCCGCCGACCGGCTCGGTGCCCTGCGCCCGCTGCGCGTGGCGATCACCGGGACGTTCACCGCGTCCGGGGTCGCACCGCTGCTGCGCGTCGCCCTGCTGCGGAGGGGGATCGCGCCACAGCTCCACGTCTCCGGCTTCGACCAGCTCCTGACCGACCTGACCGACCAGGAGTCGCCGGTCGCGCGGTTCGCCCCCCAGGTGACGCTGTGCCTGATGCACGACTCGTGGCTGTTGCCGACGGGGTGGGACCCCACCGACCTCGACGGGCTTGCCAACGCCCTGCACGGCCGGCGGGAGATGGTGGAGGGCGCGGTCACGTCGTTCGTCAACCGCGGCGGCGGCACCGTCCTGGTGCACACCGTCCCGTTGTCGCCCGCCGAGTACCGCGGCGTGGTGGCGTTCGACGGGCGGGCCGCGCTCGGCCGGATCTGGCGTGACCTCAACAGTGACCTGCTCGGCATGACGCAGCGCAACGCCGCGGTGCACACGCTGGACCTCGAAGCGCTGCTCGTGCACACGTCCGGGGCGGTGCGCGACGAACGGCTGTACCGGTTCGCCGGTGCCGCGTGGTCATCGGTCGTGGAGCACGAGTATGCCGACCAGGCGGCGAACTTCTGCCGAGCGGTGCTCGGCATGGCCAAGAAGACCCTCGTGCTCGACCTGGACAACACGT
The DNA here is from genome assembly GCF_049647105.1 of Actinophytocola sp. GTDB lineage: Bacteria > Actinomycetota > Actinomycetes > Mycobacteriales > Pseudonocardiaceae > Actinophytocola. The sequence continues at coordinate 35,609 of NZ_JBARWZ010000044.1, read as the reverse complement.
TGTGGGGCGGCGTGGTCGGTGACGACGGCCCGGCGGGCATCCAGGTCGGCGAACTCTATCCCGGCAACTGTTACACCGAACTGCAACGGCGCGCGGTGGCGCTGCGCAAGCAGGGCGTCCTGCTCGCGTTGTGCAGCAAGAACGAGGCCGAGCTGGTGGACAGGGTGCTCACCGAGCATCCCGGCCTGGCGATCCGGCCTGCCGACATCGCCGCGCAGGCGGTCAACTGGCAACCAAAGGACCACAACCTGCGACAGCTGGCGCGGCAGCTCAACCTCGGGCTGGACAGCTTCGTGTTCGCCGACGACAGCGAGTTCGAGTGCGAGCTGGTCCGCGAGTCCGTGCCCGAGGTGACGGTGGTGCACCTGGACGGCGACCCGGCCGACCACGTCGGCGCCATCCTCGGCGGCGGTCACTTCGACGTGCTCACCACGACGGCCACCGACCGGGAGCGCACCGCCCTGTACCAGGCGCGGGCCGAGCGCGTGCGGTCCGCGCAGGAGTTCAGCTCCGTCCGCGACTACCTGGCCAGTCTGGACGTCCGGGTCACCGTGCGCGCCGTCGACGAGTTCACCCTGCCACGACTGGTGCAGCTCGGCGGGCGCACCAACCAGTTCAACATGATCGGCACTGCCCACCCCGAGGCACGCACGAGGGAGATGACCGCGTCACCGGACCACCTGGTCCTGGTGTTCGAGGTGGCCGACCGGTTCGGCCGTGAGGGCATCGTGGGCGGGGTCTGGGTGACCAGGTACGAGGAGAGCTGGCTGATCGAGAACCTCGTGATGAGCTGCCGGGTGTTCTCCCGAGGCGTGGAGCACACCGTCGTCGCGCACCTCGCGGACCTCGCCGCGCGGGACGGTGCGCTCCTGCTGGAAGCCGACTTCCGTGCCACCGAACGGAACAAGCCCGCCGCCGCGTTCTACCCGGAGGTCGGGTTCCAGGCGCACCGGACTGGCGAGAAGGAGATCCGGTACGTGCTACCGCTCGTGCCGCGACCGCGGATCCGTCCCGAGTGGACGGAGCTTGACGTTGAGGAGGTGCCGGTCAATGCCTGAGATCTTCGCCGGGGTGGCGGGTCTGGTCGGGCAGGTCACCGACGTGCCCGCCGACCAGATCACCGAGGACGCGCAGTTCGACCTGCTGGCCAACTGGAGCAGTTTCGCCGCGCTCCGGCTGCTCGCAGGCATCGAGGAGCAGTTCGGCATCCGGCTGGACCTCCAGCGCTACTTCGCGATCAGGGACGTCGGCGGTCTGGTGGCCGCGGTGTCGGCCAAGATGGTGAGGCACGGGTGACGGTCACGACCGAGGCGCCACAGGCGGGGGAGCTGTCGCTGTCCAACCCGGACCTGGCGCGGCTGCTGATGATCCGCCACTTCGAGCGGACCCTGCTGGAGCTGTTCGACCGGGGCGAGCTCAACGGCACCACGCACACGTGCCTCGGGCAGGAGAACATCCCGGTCGCGCTGCGTACGGTACTGACCGATCGCGACCACGTGTTCAGCAACCACCGTGGCCACGGGCACTACCTCGCCCGCTTCGACGACCCGGAGGGACTGCTCGCCGAGATCATGGGCAGGCAGGGCGCGGTGTGCTCCGGGGTGGGCGGCAGCCAGCACATCCTGCGCGACCGTTACCTGTCCACCGGCGTGCAGGGGCAGAGCATGCCGGTCGCCGTCGGTGTCGCGCTGCACCTGCGGCGCACCGAGCCCGGCGCGCTCGCCGCGGTGCACATCGGGGACGGCACGTGGGGCGAGGGCGCGGTGTACGAGGCGCTGAACATGGCCCGGCTGTGGCGGGTGCCGCTGCTGGTCCTCGTCGAACACAACGGCATCGCACAGTCCACGCCGACCTCGACGCAGATGGCGGGCACGATCGCCGACCGTGCGCTGGCCTTCGACGTCGCGCACCACCGGACCGCCACACAGGACGTCGAAGCGCTGCGGGCCGAGTTGGCGCCGTTGGTGCGCGGGGTGCGTGACCACGGCTGGCCGCTGGTGGTGGAGTTCGAGACCTACCGGCTGGGCCCGCACAGCAAGGGCGACGACACCCGGTCGGCCGAGGACATCGCACTGGCCCGGCGCAACGACTGGTACCCCCGCTATGCCGAGGCACTCGGTGAGCGGTTCCACGCGATGGACGCACTGCAGCGCGCCCGTATCGCGACGATCACCGAGGACGTGCTCGCGCGTCCGCTGTCCACCTGGGAGGCCGAGTGACCGCCGTCCTGTCCCGTACCGAGCGGGTGGCCGAGAACCTGAACACGGCCCTGCACGAGTTGTTCGCCCGCGACGCGACCGCGTACCTGCTCGGTGAGGACGTCGACGATCCCTACGGCGGCGCGTTCAAGGTGACCAGGGGTCTGTCGACCCGCTACCCGGACCGCGTGCTGAGCACACCGCTGAGCGAGGGCGGCATCGTCGGCGTGGCAGGCGGTCTCGCGCTCGCGGGCGACACCGCGATCGTCGAGATCATGTTCAGCGACTTCGTCGCGCTGGCGTTCGACCAGATCCTCAACTTCGCCACCAAGTCGGTGTCCATGTACGGCACCACCGTGCCGATGCGGCTGCTGGTGCGGTGCCCAACCGGCGGCGGCCGCAGCTACGGGCCGACACACAGCCAGAGCCTGCAGAAGCACTTCGTCGGTATCCCGCACCTGTCGCTGTTCGAGGTCTCTCCGTTCCGGGACAACGGCGCCGTGCTCGGCCAGGCGCTGGCCACCGGCGAGCCCTCGGTGCTGTTCGAGGACAAGATCCTTTACACGCAACGGATGTACCGCGATGGCGTGGTCGATGACCTGTTCCGCTACGACCTGACCGACGACGGCACGGCCAGGGTGTACGTCGATGACCAGGACGAGTTCGACTGCGTGCTCATCGCGCCGGGCGGACTGACGCAGCGCGTGGTGGCCGCCGCCCGCTCGCTGCTGCTCGAGGACGAGATCACCTGCCTCGTGCTCGTGCCGTCCAGGCTGTACCCGTTCGACCTCGGTCCACTGTTGCCCGTGCTGGCGCGTACACGCCTGGTCTGTGTCGCCGAGGAGAGCACCGAGGGCGGCACCTGGGGTGCCCAGGTCGCACACCAGGTGCACGCCGAACTGTGGGACAGCCTGGCGAAACCGGTACGGCTCATACATTCCGCCGACCGCGTCGTGCCCACTGCCGCGCACCTGGAACGTCACGTTCTCGTCCAGGCCGACGACATCCACCGGGCCGTGAGGAAGGTGGTTACCGGTGACTGAACTGGTCGTTCCCAAGCTGAACAACAACGACGACTCCTACACCCTCGTCGAGTGGCTCGCCGAGGACGGCGCGGAGGTCCGCGCAGGCGACGCGGTGGCGGTCATCGAGACGTCGAAGGCCGCCACCGACCTGGAGGTGGAGCGCGACGGCGTGCTGCACCGTGCCGTCCCGGCGCTGGCCGAGTGCACCTACGGGGACGTCATCGCGCGGGTGTTCGCCTCCGACCAGCAGCGGCAGGACTTCCTTGCCACACAGCGGACCGAGGTGGTGGACCAGCAGCGGGAACAGGTGGTGGTCACCAACTCGGCGCGGGAGGCGGCGCAGCGGCTCGGCGTGCCGCTGGAGCGCCTGCGGGAACTGGGAAAGAAGGTTGTCAAGCAGGCCGACGTCGAAGGGCTGGTGACTCCTGAGGACGCCGTCACGCTGACGAGGGCCCAGCGGGCGGTGGCCGCCGTGGTCACCGAGTCACACCGCGACGTGCCTGCCGCGCTTGCCGTGATGAAGGTGCACGTCGACTCGGCCCTGCGGCGGGCACGGCAATTCGGCAGGCAGACCGGCAGCCTGATCGGCCTTCCCGAGTTGCTGGTGGCCGCGGTCGCCGGGCTGCGTGCGCGGTTCCCGTCGTTCTTCGCGGCCAGAGTGGACGACCGCTCGATCCGGCTCGCCGACGCCGCGCATGTCGGCGTCACCGTGGATGTCGGCACGGGGCTGTTCGTGCCGGTCATCCGGTCCGCCGACGACCTTGCCACGGACCGGGTCGCGAACACCCTCATGGAGTTCCGGGAACGCGCGCTGGCCGGCGGGTTCGAGTCGAAGGACCTCGCGGGCGCGAACATCATGGTGTCCCTGCACACCGACCAGGACGTGGTGCTGGCCGCGCCGATCGTCTACCCAGGACAGACCTGTGTGGTGTGCCTGGCCGGTGTGACCCATGAGCTGGCGCTCGACGAGACAGGCGAGGTCACCAGCCATCGTGTCGTCAACATCTCGATCGTCTACGACCACCGCGTGGTCAACGGGCGCGAAGCCGTCGCGTTCCTCCAAGCCATCAAGGAGGAGTTGGAGAACGGGCCTGCCATCCCTACGGAACAGAGAGCGCAACCATCATGACACAGCACGTCGACAAGCTGGACTCGCCAGTTCCCGACTCCGGCCGCCCGGCCGGGGACAGGCCAACGCGAGGTGTGACGAAAAGACGGTGGCACCGCGAGGCCATGATCATCTTCGCGGTGGCCGCGATTGGCTACGTCGTCTACAAACTCCCGCCTTACCTCACCCTTGATCCGGCCAACTCGCGGATCCCGCCGGAACACGCACTGCACTTCGCGTTCCTCTCGGGTCACGTGATCAGCGGCTCGGTCGCGCTGCTGACCGCCGTCCTGCAGTTCCTGCCCTGGCTGCGCCGGAAGTATCCGGCTGTGCACCGGATCAGCGGAAGACTCTACATCTTCGTCGGCGCGCTGCCGGCTGCCGTACTGGCGCTTGCCATGTATCCGGTGACGCCGGGCCCCGGCCGTGTCGCCGTCCTCTTCGCCGCCTCCCTGTGGTCGATCGCGGCCATCTTCGGCTGGATGGCGGCGCGGCAGCGACGCTACGCCGCGCATCGCCGCTGGATGGTCTACAGCTTCGCGATCATGTGGGGCTATGGTGTGTGGGTCTTCGTCATCGCCAACCTGCTCGTCGAGATCGGTGTGGACATCCCCACGGCCGTGGAGTCGGCCCGCTGGGGTGGCTGGACCGGTAATCTCCTGATCGCGCACTGGTGGCTGGAGAGAACCGCGGGCCGGACGATCGTCGGTGTCGCGAGACGGTCGCCCAAGGCCAAGGTGGCCCCGGGAGCAGAGTCGCCCGCCCTCGCGGTGGGGTCCGCTCCGGCGAACACCGGGGGGTGACCGCTCCGGTCTCGGGCAGGGACCGTGGCGCCTCTGGACACCCGTCAATTGCTACCCTACAGTTCCCGCTGATTGTTAGAGTTCAACATTGGGAGACTGTGTGCGTTTACGACTCGTGACGTCGGCCCTCGTCGCCATTCCGCTTCTCGCTGTGACTCTCACCCAACCGGTGGTGGGCGCGGCCGAGACTGCCCCTGCCGCTGCCCCGCACGCCAGCGTGGTCGCCCCGGCGGCTGGGCTGAAGGCGCACGTGAACACCGATGTCGCCAGAACCTATCTCTACCGGTACTACTACGGCGAGGAGACGGTCAACGACAGGTTCTACGGGCCCTGCAAGGACTTCTACTACGACCAGATCGTCAACGGCCGCTACCACGCCTACGAGCTGGGTGGCTGGATCTCCACCGACAAGGCCGGTTCCGGCTGGTGCAGCGACTGATTCCCTGAAGACACATGACAGCCCGGCCGAAGTGGCCGGGCTGTCATGCTGTCGGTCAAAGCCTGGTAACTAGTCGCACCAGCCCGAACCGGCCCTGTCCATCGAGATGAAGCCGTTCAGGGCATAGGCGTGGTAGCGGCCGTTGGACGTGTAGTCGTACAGGAAGTTGAAGCATCGGAACAGCTTCGTCTCCCCGTGCGCGTCACCGTAGGCGCTGTCGTAGAGCCACGTGTACTCCACGTCGGAATTGACGTGTGCCATCATGCCCGCGACCATCACGGGCTTGCTCGATGGGGCGGGCTGTGGTTCAGCAGAGCTCACCGTCGGCGAGAAGACGGTGGCGGTGAAAACCGAAGCCGCGGCGACAGCCAACGCGACACGTCGCGAGTTCACAGGCACTCCCATGTTAGAAGCTAACGATTCGGGCGGATGTTACGACAGAGTTTGCCGAGTGTCCAGCGCGAGTCGTGGTAGCCGTGACGAGCGTGCCGGTAGGTCAACTCAACCGTCTACTGTGGACTCTCAGAGTCCGACGAGGGTGAAGCCGCCGCCCGGGTTGGGCTGGGCGCAGGCGTTCATGATCCAGTTCAGCACCGGCTGGGTGATGAGCACCGCCCTGCGCAGTTCCTGCGGCTGGCGGGACACGTGGATGCCGTGTTGCACGACCGTGTCCATCACGGAGTCGTACGTCCACACCGGGGATCCACTGTTCCCGCTCCACGTGTCATGGGTGTAGATGAGCGTGTTGGTGGCGATGTGGACACCGGCGACCTCGTCGTCGGCGTCCTCGTACATCTCGCCTTCGCCGGGGCCGGGATAGCCGGTGAGCGTCGCGTCCTCACCGACGATCTCCTCGCCGGTCACGGTGGGCTGGAAGTACGCGAACGGAGGGTCGACGTGCACCGCTTCGGCCAGTCGGCACACCCCGACGTCCCAGGCGGCCTGCCCCTGGCGGAAGTTCACGTTGTAGTAGCCGACCGACACCTGCGCGCCGCCGGGTGGCGGGTCGGCAGGACGTTGCTGGTTGTACGCACGGTAGAAGCGAACCTCCGTCGCCTCCCCGCGCGGGGGTGGAGCGGTGACGGCGTCGATGAGGTTGTGGGAGCACGTGAGGATGTGGTGGTCGTCGATCAGCGCGCCGGAGCCGTAGGCCCATCCGCCGGTGCTCCAGCGCATGGCGAGATAGCCGACGGCGCTACGTGGCGGAATATTCGAGTTTGAAACACGCGTCGCGGTCATTTGCTCATATCTTTCGTCAGAATGATGGCATGATCGTCCGGAGTCGGCCAACACGGGTTGCCTATTCTTCCGGAACTCACAATAGGATCTTTGCGTGAAGCTACCGATAATCTGAATGAGCGGGCAAGGTAAGTTGACCGGCACGACCCGAACGAGCTACGGCGACCGTCACCTGATGGTCTTTCGGCTACCGCGCGTCAGAAATACGGCGATCCTGTTGTGCTGTACCGAGGTGGAGCCGTGTGCCACGCCGCGGCGAAGCAAGATCGTCGAATTTCGGGCAGAAACAGCCCGTTACCGTCTTCCGGTGCGCGGCGGCGTGCGGCATGGTGGGGTGGGGGCGCTCCGAGCGGAGGCTGCAAATGTCAACTGCGGTGGACGGCACGTCGATCTCACGTGATATTCCGTTCCTCGACATCGTCGATCAAGAATTCCGCTTCGACTCGCCGGAGGTGGTCGAGGCGCAGGAGCGCAGCTGGTACGCGGACAGCCCGCTCGGCATACTCGTGTTGCGGTACGCCGAGTCGCGCGATCTGTTGCGGGACCCGCGCCTCGACCACAACGGCAAGCGGTACCTGGAGATGGGTGGCGTCGTCTCGGGCCCCATCTACGACTGGTTCGTGCCGATGATCGTCAACCACGACGGGGAGGAGCACCGGCGGCTGCGTGGTCTGGTCAACAAGGCGTTCACGCCGCGCATGATCAACGGGTTGCGCCCGTTCATCAGGGCCAGGGCGGAGGAGCTGACCGATCGCCTCGCGCTGCTCGACGTCTGTGACTTCGGCGAGGACTTCGGGAACCCGTTGCCGCTCGCGATCATGTGCGAGCTGCTCGGCGTGCCTGCGAAGGACTACGACACGTTCCGGGTGTGGACCGCCGATGTCGGGCTCGTGTTCAGTCTCGCGCACGGCGGCGACATCCCCCGGCGGGTCGAGAACGCGCTGGTCGGGCTCAACGGGTACGTCGACGCCCTCATCGCGGACAAGTCGGCATCTCCCACCGACGACCTCATCTCCGCGTTGATCGCCGCGCAGCGCGAGGACAACGGTCGGGTCAGCGGGGAAGAGCTGCGCAACCTCATCGTCACGCTGGTGTTCGCCGCGCACGACACGACCCGCCACCAGCTGAACAACGCGATGGTCGCGTTCGCCGCGCACCCTGGCCAGTGGCGGTTGCTGGCCGACCGGCCAGAGCTGGCCGACCAGGCCACCGACGAGGTGATGCGCTGGATCCCGTCGACGGGCACGGTGTACCGGTTCGCCGCGGCGGACTTCGAGTACCGGGGCGTGCACTTCGCCAAGGAGACGTTCTTCATGGTGTGCACCGACATCGCGCAGCGCGACCCGCGTGTCTTCCGCGACGGCGCGACGTTCGACATCAGCGTCGCGAGGGAGGCACCCGCCCTCCAGTTCGGCGGCGGTCCGCACCACTGCCTCGGGGCCGCACTGGCCAAGGCGGAGATCGCCGAGGTCCTTCCCGTGCTGACCAGCAGGCTGGCGCCGCCGGTCGTCGCCGGTCCCTTGAACTGGCGCCCGCCCGTCGGGATCCACGGCCCGGAATCGCTTCCCCTGCGCTTCGGGGTGAGCTGAGGTGGCGGACTCCGTGGGCGGTTCAGGCACGGCGGCCATCCGGTGGAGGTACTCACCTGCCGACGTACCAAGTCATGGCCGCAGATGGCGCAGCAAGATCGGCGATGACGGTTGGGGTGGCCGGAAACAATTGACTGGCGGAGTCGGTCGGGTACGCTCCGTCCTCGTTAAGGCGGGTGCCGGCGCCGATGTCTGTGCTGGTTCGGCTCGTTGACCTCGGAATTCGGCGGAGGCTGCAGGAGTGACGTCCCTGGTTCAGCTGTCGGTTGACCCCGATCTGGCGCACCACTATCGAAGCTACGGTTGGTGGCGGGACACGACCTTCCTCGATGACCTGGCCGAGTCGGTGCGAACGCGTCCCGATGCGCCGGTGATGATCAACGGGCGAACCGTCGACGACGCGGTGCGGGTGGTGACCTACCGCGAGTTCGACCAGCTGGTCCGGCGCATCGCGGGCGGCCTCGACGACTTCGGCGTGCGCACCGGTGACGTGGTCGCCTTCCAGCTTCCCGACTGGTGGGAAACGGCGGCGTTGTTGTTGGCGTGCCTGCGAGTCGGCGCGGTCGCACAGCCGATCGTGCCGCAGTTGCGTGCGCGGGAGATCGAGCGGGCACTGGGCAGGACGGGTGCGCGAGTCTGCGTCACGGTGGACAACTGGGGCGGTTTCGGTCACGCGCGGGCACTCGCCGAGATGGCGACGCGGCTGCCGAGGTTGCGGCATCGGGTCGTGTACGGCGACGCCGGGGACACCGGAGCGGTGGACTTCCACGAGCACTTCGTCAACCGGCCGGACCCCGACCTCTCCTCGTTGTCGCCGGTTGGCCCCGACCAGCCGTCGATGGTGTTGTTCACCTCGGGTAGCACCGGCGAGCCCAAGGGCGTGCTGCACACCTGCAACACGATCTACGCCGGCTCCAGCGGGTTGCTGGCGGAGGCGGTCAGGGCCGCGGACGTGGACCGGGCGGCGACCACGATGCGGGTGACCCACATCGCGTGTCCGCTGTGGTCGGTGTTCGGGATCCTGCTGTCCGGCGGCGCAGGCGTGTTCCAGGATGTCGCCGATCCCGACCGGTTGCTCGATCTGATGGTCCAGGCGGAAGCGACCCGGCTGATGACCTCCGCGCCCAGCCTCACCGCGCTCGTCGCCGCGCAGCGCGAACGTCCCCGTGACCTGCCGTCCCTGCACACCATCATGGCCGGCGGCACCACGGTGCCGCCCGACCTGGTGCCGATGGTGCGCGAAACTTTCGGCGTGCCGCTGCGCGCGGTGTGGGGAATGACCGAGAACGTCGTTGGCACGGCGGTGCGCACCGACGACCCACAGGACTGGTCGGCACACAGCGACGGCAGGCCGCTGCCCGCTCTCGAGGTGCGGGTGGCCACCTCGGAGGGCGACGGCGCAACCGGGGCGCTCCAGGTGCGTGGCGCGTCGATGTGCGTCGGCACCATCGCAGGCAGCATCGAGCGGATCTCGACCACCGGCACGGGCCACGGCGACTGGTTCGACACCGGCGACATCGCCCGCACGGACGGCCGGGGCGGCATCCGCATCGAAGGTCGCGTCGCCGACCGCGTCTACGACGTGACCTGCGAGGTGATGATCCCGGTACGGGACGTCGAAGAGGAACTGCTGCAACATCCCGACGTCAAGGACGTGGCGATCATCGCCTGCAGCGACGGTACGCGCGACCAGGTCTGTGCCGTCGTGGTGCCCGGTGGCGAGTCCCCGACGCTCGAGGATCTGAACGATCTTCTGCGCAAGCGCGGGATGACCGAGCTGTACTACCCCACCCGGCTGGAATTCGTCGACGAGTTGCCCCGCGACCCGGCGGGCAAGCTGCGCAAGTACCTGCTCCGCGAGTCGTTCGACGTCGGGTCGGCGCCAAGTGCCGTCGGAATGAGATGACCTCGTACCACGCTCGCCGCTGACCCGGGCTTCCCGAGATTACTTGCTGGATACTTGGCCGTCGCCGACGTGGGCTGGCGACGGAAATAAAGACCGTCGCCCTGGGTGTCTTCCTGCCCGGTCACACAGAATCCTGACACAAATACTGCTACGCGTCCGCCGTCGACGCGTGGAACGAATTTTCCCGGCACGGAGCGCCCCCTGCGTCACGCGGTTCAAACCGCCGCCGCCCCAGCGTGGGCAGAGACCGCGGGCACCCGACTTGTCTTACGTCGCCAGGTAGCTGGGCGCGCGGCCCGGCGTCCGCCGTGCGTTGTCCACAATGCATGCACGTCCCGCTGTAAAGAGCAAAGTTCCCGCGCGGTCCGAGGTGGACTTTCCCTATTTCGGATCACCGTCACCGTCCCGCAAAGAATCCCTGGCGCCGCGCCGGTCACAGCACCCACAGCGTCGCAGCAAATTGAGTTGTCCACTTTCACACGGTTGGGTGCGACCGCGGCCTACCAACAGGGGCAACCAACCGGGTTCGGCTACGGCCCGTCGCGAGGGGCCGACCGGTTCGTGTAATTGCTGGCGGTGGCGCCGAGTCCTTACTGTCAGAACGTCAGCGAAATGCGCCCATCAATTCGATGGTGGGCCATGACGAAGGGAGAAGTAAATGACTGAGAACCTCATGGAGTCGGTCGCCCCGCGGCTCGCCCCGCCGGTGACCCGTCAGCCCGTAACCCTCCAGAGCACGACCGAGAACGACGTCGACCAGTCGATCATCACGGTGGGACCGGTCACCATCTCGTTCGCATCCGACGACGACGACTGATCGACGAAGTCGGTGCCGGCCGGCCATTCCGGCCGGCACCTCGTCGCCAGAACCCATAGCAGCAAGGAGCTTCCCCGATGTGTGATGTGTCCGCGATTCCCGGACTCGCCGAGCTGCGGGCGCAGACCGACGGGGACAGCGACATCTGCATCGCCGTACTGGACAGCCCGGTCGATCACGACCACCCCGCGTTCGACGGTGCGAACTTCAGCCGTCTTGCCGGGCCGTGGCCGCCTGCCGACTTCGACGGCCCGACCGCGGCCCACGGCACCATCGTGTCGAGCGTCATCTTCGGACAGTCCGCCGGGCCGGTGTTCGGCGTCGCCCCTGGCTGCCGGGGAATGAGTGTGCCGGTGTTCTCCGGGCGGCATCCCCGGACGTCCCAACTGGATCTGGCACGGGGAATCGAGCGTGCCGTGGCGGCGGGCGCGCACGTGATCAACGTGAGCTGTGGCCAGCTGAGCCCGTCGGGTGAGGCCGAGGACATCCTGGCCAGGGCGATCGAGTACTGCCGGGACAACAACGTTCTCGTGGTGGCCGCCGCGGGCAACGAGGGTTGCTTCTGCACCCACGTGCCCGCGGCCCTGCCCTCGGTGCTCGCCGTCGGCGCCCTCGACGACGATGGCCAGCCGATGGAGTCGAGCAACTGGGGCGCGGCGTACCGACGGCAGGGCATTCTCGCGCCGGGGTCGAACATCCTCGGCGCGGTGCCGGGCGGTGCGACCGACACCCGATCCGGCACCAGCCTGGCCGCGCCGATCGTGGCCGGGGTGGCCGGCCTGCTGCTCAGCCTCGAACTGCGGCGCGGTCGCGAACCCGACCCGCTCGCGATCGGCGCCGCGTTGCTGCGCAGCGCCGACCCTTGCGAGTACGACGACGCTTCCGTGTGCGCCCGTTATCTGACCGGGAAACTCAACATAGAAAGAGCGGTGCAAGCTGTGTCCACTGAAATCTCAGGGGCGACCGGGATCGCCGAGCAGCCCTGTGCTTGTGGCGGTACAGAAGCCGATGCGCAGGGCTGCGGGTGCGTGTCGGCATCGGAGATCGCCGCCGAACCACCGCCAGCGCGCATGCCGGAGCCCGTGCCCGCCGTGCCCGCGCCGCAACTCGTCGCGGCGTCGTCGATGCCCGCGCAGGCGCCCGCCGCGCCCGCGCCCGCGGTGACCATGTCCGACAACGCGTCCGACGCGGCCAAGCAGTTGGTCTACGCGATCGGCTCGATCGGCTACGACTTCGGCAGCGAGGCCCGCCGGGACGCGTTCAAACAGCAGATGCCGCAGGTGCACGTGGCTGGGGCACCGGTGGAGAACTCTGGCGACGTGAAGCTGATCAGTGCCCACCTCAGAAACGTGACGGTGGTCAACCGGCACAACAAGCGGCACATCACCGCAGGCGAGATCGAGACCGCCGTCTACGAATACGTGGTGCAGGGCGAGCCCCCGGTCACGGTCACGGTGCCCATCATGGACGGCACCATCAGTGCGGGCATCCTTGAGAGCGGCGACCTGGATGGCAGCACTCTGTACAACGGCGTGATCACCGAGGCGGCCATCCTTGGCGCCAAGCAGATGATCACGGTGGCCGCCAACCCCTACGACCCGGTCCAGATGTTGGACCATCTGGTGCACCGCCCGTCCGAGGCACGGGCGCTGATCTGGACGATGAACCTCGAACTCACCCCGATCTACGCGCTCACCCCGTTCGGCCCCTACGGCGCGGACGTGTACGAGCAGTTCGTCTGGATCTTCGCTGGGCAGATGGTCGCCCAGGGCTTCGAGAAGCAGGTCGTGCGGATCCTGAACGAGAGCCCGGTGTACCGGGACAAACTGGAAAGGTCCATCCGGTCCGGGGACGGAGTGCCGAACTACGAACGGTTTGCTCTGCCCGGCCAGCAGGACGACCAGACCACCAAACTGTTCTCCGGTCAGGTCGTCCCCGGCGTGATCGTCACCGAGACGCGTGGCGTGGTCGGCTGGAACATCAACCAACTGATCGACCAGGCGTGCCAGGTGGTGCTCGACGAGGAGAACAGCCGCCGCCTGCGTGAGAACACGAGTCTCGACAAGGCCCATCAGCTGCCACAGCTGAGCGAACTGCCTGCCGCGCAACTGGACAAGCTGAAGCAGCAGATCCGCGACTTCCTGAACAAGCTCTACTTCGAACTGCGCAACCTGGGCCAGATGTCGCAGGACCGGGCCATGAACTTCGGCGCCACCAACGCTTTCCAGGCTGTCCGCATCCTGGTCAACGCGCAGGTGAAGGAGCTCGCGCTGGACACGGTCGGCGCACAGAAGAGCCCGTACATGCGGGTGGACTCGGACAGCTGGGACATCCTGCTCCGGTTCTTCGATCCGAGCAACCTCAACGTGGCCAGGACGGTCTACCGGTTCAGCGTCGACGTCAGTGACGTCATGCCGGTGCTCGTCGGCGAGGTCCGGCAGTGGACCGAGACGTGATGTGAGAGGAGACCGATGATGTACCAGCCGATTCAGGCGCCGCCGGTGCACAGGCCGGACCTGGTGGACGCGCTCAAGTTCTATCTGCCCAACATCGACTGCATGACCTCACGTCAGCTCGACGACATGAAGAACAACCTGTCGTCCGACACGAACTACAACGACCCGCAGGGGTTCAACTCTCCGTCCGCGGCACGGATCAGGTTGTCCTGTTGGCCGGGATGGTAGTCGGGTCGGACACCACGGCATCGCCTCGGGCGTGTCCCGCCGAAACCGAACCGGTGTCGGCGCTCACGGTCGAGGCGATCCCGGGGGTTCGTGAACTGTGGCGGCACACGCTCGGTGACCCCGACGTCACCATCGGCATGGTGGAGAGCGTGCCCGATCTGGACCACCCCTGCTTCGACGGGGCCAGACTCACCCTGATCGAGCCGCGTTGGCTCCCGAGGATCGATCCGATCAAGCCCTACCGGGAGCATGCGACCTTCGTGGCCAGCCAGCTGTTCGGGCAGCCGAACAGCCCAGCGCCTGGGCTGGCGCCCCGCTGTCGCGGTGTGATCGTTCCCATCCTCCGCGACGAGGCGACGACCCTGGATCCGCTCAACGCGGCCAGGGCGGTGGAAACACTGGTGGAGGCCGGCGCCGACATCATCCACTTCGCCGGCGCCAGCCCTACCCTCTCCGGAGACACCGAGGACCTGCTCAAGCGCGCCATCCGCCGCGCGGCGCAGAACGGCGTGCTGATCGTGGCGCCGGCAGGCAACGAGTACGGCGAACGCCGGTCGATCCCGGCCGTCCTGCCGGAGGTGCTCGCGGTCGGCGCGCATGACGCGGACGGCGCGATGATGCGGTTCAGCAACTGGGGTCCTGCCTACGCCGGGCACGGCATCGTGGCGCCCGGCGACAACCTCCGCGCGGCGTTGGTCGGCGGGGGAACTGTGGTGCACAAGGGAACAAGCGTTGCCGCGCCGATCGTCAGCGGGGTGGCGGCGTTGCTGGAGAGCCTGCGCCGCCGGCATGGGCTGCCGCCGGATCCGCGCCTGGTGGGCCGGGAACTGCTGGCCAGTGCGCGACCGTGTGAGCCGGACCAGGTGCACGGCGAGCCGGACCGGTGTCTGAGCGGCCGGCTGAATGTGCCAGCGGCGACCCGGCGAGTGCTGGCCGACCTGCCGGGCGTCGGCGCCTCCGCGCTGCCCGCGGTGATGTCGCGGGCGTTCGCACTCGGCACGCTCGACTACGACTTCGGCACGGAGGAGCGGCTGGAACAGTTCACCAAGGCGATGGCCAGGTTCGACCCGCCACTCAATCCGCACAAAGCGCCCGACATGATCACCTATCTGGGCCGGGCGCCGGACGCGAGCCAGGACCTGATCTGGACGCTGAACCAGGACCAGGGCCCGATCTACGCGCTGGAACCACATGGATCCTACGGCGACAAGCTGTACGAGTTGCTCCGCGCGCTGCTGGCCGCGCAGGTGGCCCGGCGCATCGAGCGGATCAGCGTGCCCGGCAGGCTCGAGGGAGGAATGAGCCGACTGCAGACCGGGCAGAACCTGCCCGTGCTCGGCATCGAAGTGTTGCGTGGCATCTACGGCTGGTCGACCGAGTCCCTCGTGGACGACGCACTCGGACCCGACCACGATCCCGAGGTCCACACGGCGCTGCGGCAGTTCCTCGACACCGTGTACTACGAACTGGCCAACCGGGGCACGGCGTCCCGCAACCGGGCACTGAACTTCGCCGCCACCAACCCGCTGCAGGCCGCGCAGGCGATCACCGCCGCGACCGCGGCAGGCATGAAACTGGCCGACATCACCGTCGCCAAGAGCCCGTACTGCCGGATGGGCAGCGACTGCCAGGAGGTCAAGCTGAGATTCCACGACCCGGCCGACGGCTCACGGGCGTCGTGGATCTGGCGCTTCACGATCGACGTCGGCGACCTGCTCCCAGTGACCGTGGGCGAGCCACGGGCATGGCCGGAGATCTGAGAAAGAGAGAAGGGAACGACATGACCGACGACCTGGTGGTGCCGTGGGAACTGCACGTACCGGACGCCGACGTGCATCTCGTGGGGTACGGAATGCGGCTGCCCAACGATTTCACCCTGGAAACCCTGGCCGTGCTGAAGCGGTGCACGCGGGTGTTCGGGATTCCGCCGATCCACGCGCCGGAGTTCGGGCTCCCCGAGATGGAAGACCTGTGCCAGCACTACGCGCCGGACAAGAACCGCCTGGAGACCTACCAGGAATGGCTGGACATCGTGCTCGAAGCGGCGGACGCCGAGCCACCGGTCGCCCTGGCCACGTACGGCAGCGCGATGGTCGGCGCACTGGTGACGCACCGGATCCTGGAGGAGGCGCCGCGGCGCGGCCTGACCGTGCACGTCAGCAACGCGGTGTCGTCGATCGACGGCATCTGGGCCGACTTCAACATCGAACCGTTCTACGGCTTCGAGATCTGGGAGGCCACCGCGTTCGTGAAGCTGGGGATCGAGCCCGACACCCGGACGAACCTGATGCTGCCGCAGGCACCGCTCTACGGCGTACGCGGCGGCCCCGACCTGGCGAACTCGAAGATGGAGACCAGTTCGACCGTCACCCGGCTACGGGACCACCTCCTGCGGTTCTACCCGCCCGGCCACGAGGTGCACTTCGCCATGACCGGCTCCGGTGTCGGCCCGCGCGCGGCGGACCCGGTCATCGAAACCCTTACGCTCGAACAGCTGGACCATCCCGGCAGGCAGACCCTGAGCACGCTGCTGGTGCCCCGGCTGGATCCGGCGAACAGCCACCGGCTGGACTTCCAGCGCTCCGGCCGAAACTCGGCGATGGTGTGACGTAACAAAACGACGGTGCTCGCTCGCGACTTCGCGAGCGAGCACCGTCATTATGGGACGATCACCCTGAGTCGATCACACGGAGCCGATCCTGCAGTCGAAGGTGTTCTTCGAGCGGCTCGCCATGTGGCCGAGGCAGGCGCCGAGCTGTTCCTGACCGTAGGCGTTGGGGTGCAAGGACTCCTGCACGTAGCCCTGCGCCAGTCCGCCTATCCAGCGGATCCACTCGCTGTTGCGCTTGGCATGGGGGTGGCCCAGTGTGTCTCCGCTGTTCGACTGGGAGACGCCCTTGGCGCATACCTCGTGTCCCTCGAGCGCGTTCCGGAGTTCGAGATATTCCGCCGCTGTCGCGCCCGCCGCCCTCCTGATCGTGGAGGCGAGGTCGGGCAGGACGTCGTTCCTCGCCCAGTCGGCGTCCACGTTGTAGATCGGACACCCACCCTCCTCGAATCGCTGCTTGTACGTTTCCGGGTACCTGTTGTCCTTACCGGCAGGCATCGGTACCGGGTAGGACTGGACGACCATCCGGTAGCTTCCGTTGCGGTAGCCGGCGTTACGCATCACGTCCTGAACCGCTCGCACGGTGTCCCGGACCTTCGGATACAACGCGGTGATCCGCTGCTTCACCGGACCGGCCAGGGAGGTATTGCAGTAGTAGTACAAGGTGAAAGCCGTGACACACGACTTGATGATGTCGCCGAACCCGATGTCGTTGCCGCCGATCGACAGCACGACGAGTTTGATGTCGCGGCTCGACGCATAATTCCTGAGCTGCTGGACCTGCGGGGCTTCACCCTTGAACGAGTTTTTGGTGACGTCGGTCGTCGTGGCTCCGGAGCAGGCTATGTTGAGGCGGTTTACCGGGGTGATCCTGAACACTTCACGATTGACCCTGACCTTTTCCACGTGAGTTATCTCGGCGCCGATCGACCGGTCGCACTCCGCTGCCGAGGTTCCGTAGATCAGCTTGGGGTCGTACGAGCACGACGTCTCGGCGCGGTTGCAGTTGTACGCCGCGAGGTCGGTGCCGTACCGGCTGCCGTAGGGATAGTTGCCGTTTCCTCGCCAGCGGCCCGCCTCCCCTGAGATGTAGCTGTCACCCAGCGAGATGATCGCCGGAGCCTTGACGGCGGTGGCCGGTGGAACGTTGACGATTGTCGCCGCGACGAGTAGCGCGGTGGCAAGCGTGCCGGAAATGAAGCGCGCGCGCATGACATATCCAATCTGTGTGAATAATTGGCCGGTGCGAAGCTAAACATGGACGCGCGCGCGTCCCGAATAAATTCACCCTATTTTGGTGTGAACCGTGCGTCGATTACGTGCTGGTCGTCGGCGTCGCCGCTTCGCTGAGCGCGGCCATGACCGCGGCGACGGCAGGCGGGTCGGGTGGGTCGCCGTAGGTGGCGGCGTAGATCCGGCGGTGGAAGTCGGTGAGTTCGGTGGCGTGGATGTCGGGTCGGCGGTGGGCTTGGAGCGCGAGGCCCGGCACGGTGGTGACGCCTATGCCCGCGGCGACGAGGGCTTGCACGACGACCATGTCGTCGCTGTGTGAGGCGATGCGCGGGGTGAAACCCTCGTGCCGGCACATGGCGGTCAGCTCGGCCTGACACCGGTCGCAACCGCCGATCCAGGCGGAGTGGCGGTGGTTCGCGAGGCTGTCGCCGGGTCGCAGGCTGATGAGGAAGATCGAGTCGTCACCGATGTGTGCGAGGCGGAATCCCTCCTCCTCGACCGGGGCGTCGGCGTAGCGGAAGACGAGGGCGACGTCGATCTCGCCGTGTCGCAGCATCCGCAACGCTTCGACCGGGTGCCGCTCGTACAGGTTCAGGTCGAGTCCCGGGTGCGCCCGCCTCAGTGCGGCGGCCGCCCTCGGCACGATCGTGCTCAGCGTGGATGCGTTGGCGGCCAGCCGGACCTGCCCCGCCTGCAGGCCGACCTGTGCGGCCAGTTCGGTGGTCGCCGCGTCGACCCGTCCCACGATCTCGGCGGCCCGGTTGGCCAGAAGCTGCCCTTCCGGCGTCAGCCGGATCCCGCGACCGATCCGCTGCACGAGCTTGACGCCGGTGGCGGCTTCCAGGCGGGCCAGGTGGTGGCTCACCGAGGGCTGTGAGTAGTGCAGCTGCTTTGCCGCTTCGGTCACCGAGCCGTGCCGGGCCACCGCCGCCAGGACCTTGAGGTGGATCAGGTTGAGCATCAATCAAGGATATCAATGTGTTCACGATGAATTTGGCATTAGACGTCATGTCGGGTCTCGTCCATGCTGACCTCATCGCGAAGGCACGAGGAGGAACAGCACAATGACCACACGCACGGGCGAGGTGACCTGCGACCTCACGATCTCGATCGACGGGTACGCGGCCGGGCTCAACCAGACCGAGCAGCGCCCGTTCGGCGACGACGGTGGCGACGGCTGGGGCGACAAGCTGCACGCCTGGTACTCCGAAGGTTCCGATGAGCACCCGGCCGAGTTCGCCAGGATGATGACGGCGAAGGCATTCATCATGGGGCGCAACATGTTCGGCCCGGTGCGTGGCGAATGGGATCGGCAGTGGAAAGGCTGGTGGGGCGACAATCCGCCCTACCACGGCCCGGTCTTCGTGCTCACCCATCACCCGCGCGACCCGCAGCCGATGGACGGCGGCACCACGTTCCACTTCGTCACCGACGGAATCGAAGCCGCGTTCGCACGTGCACGCGAGGCCGCGGGAGACGGCGGCATCTCCATCCATGGCGGCGCGACCACCGTCAACCAGTACCTCGCCGCCGGCTTGATCGACGAGATCCGGCTGCACGTCGTCCCGCTCATGCTCGGCGCGGGCACGCGTTTGTTCGACGGTGTCCCGCCGCGCAAGCTCGAGCAGGTGGAGTCGCGAGCGGCGGCCTCGGTCACCCACCTGATCTATCGCGTGCTGTCCTGACACCGAGCTCCCAGGGAGATCACCATGAGACCGGACGCCGTTCTGCGGTCCTTCATCGACGACGTGGAGTTCGTGGTCGGCACCACCGACGACGAGCAGGAGATCACCAAGCGGGTCGCGGAGCGGTTGTCCGCTCTGCTGGCCGGCGGCTACCGGCTCCCACCCGAGGTCACCCGGCCGTCGACCGAGCACCATGTCAACTACCCGCTCCACATCGCCCCCGACAACAGCTGGTCGTTGGCCGCCGTCGTCTGGAACGTAGGCCAGCGAACACCCGTGCACGGACACGAGACGTGGGGCGTCGTCGGCATCTACTCGGGAGCCGAACGCGAGTTCCGTTACGCCAAACCCACGGACGCCGAGCCGGGCAGGCCCCTCACGCCGGTCGGCGAGCACGTGTGGCAGCGCGGAGAGGTCACCGTGTGTTGTACGACCGACGACGACGTCCACAGCGTCGCGGCCGTCGGCGACGTTCCCACCGTCGGGATCCACCTGTACGGAGCCGATATCGGCACCATCGAACGGCGGCGGTACGACCCGGCGACCGGCGAGGTCCAGTGGTTCGCCTCCGGCTGGGACGCCCCGGCGGTCGACGACGGTGATCCTCTGTAGGAGCGCACGCCCCCGCAGAGGATCACCATCAGCCGATCAGATGCCCAGCCGGCACCCGGACAGGACGATCTCCTGGCCCAGCAGCGTCACCACTCTCACCGAGTACTGCGCCAGCTGCCCGTTCGGACCGTTCACCGTCTGGTTGAGGTACACGGTCGCGACGAGGGGGATCGAGATCGTCGTCGGCCCGGTGCCGATCGGCCTGCCATTGAGCGTGCCAACCCTCGACGACCCGCTCAGACCGCTTTCCGTTGCCACACAACTGGTCTCGATGTCGGTCAGGCTGATCGCGCCGCCCAGCAACGACGCACCGCTGATGTCGGCGGACGCGTCGGTGTGGCCGTTCGACGGGTCGAGCGTGCACTCCGCGTGCAGCGCCTGCACCGTCGCCAGCGCGGGCACCGTCACGGTCGCCGTCGTCAGGTTGCTGTTCGGCGGGCACGTCGCGTGCGGGGTCTTCGCCACGGTGATCACGCCGCTCGCGCTGAGGGCCCATGCCTCGGCTCGCACGTACGACACCAGCTTGACCACCGCGGTCGCCGAACCACCGTCGTCGTCGGTGACGGTCACGACCACCAGGTGCGCGCCGACCCCGGTGTAGGTGTGGGTTGCCGCGCAACTGCCAGAGCCCGCACCCTGGGTGACCGTGCCGACCTTCTGGGCCGAACCGTCGTCGAAGTTCACCGTGCACGTGTGCGTGTCGTTGGTCGCGATGTCGGTGAACGGCGCGGTGACGGTCACCGGCGCGCCGCGCAGCACGAGGGTGCCGTCGGCCGGGCTCGCGATGGTCACCCCGGGTGCGACGTTGGTCAGCGTCAGCTGGGTCGTGGCCGACACCGGCGGGTTCAGCCCGTCGTTGGCGGTGAGGCGCAGGGTCCACACCCCGTCGTCGGTGCATTTCACGGTGGTGCTGACGGCCGAGGCGTTGGCGAAGGCGCAGGTCGCGCCCGCGTCGACACCGGAGGCCGGCGTGGCGGTCCACTGCGTGGTCAGGTTCGGCCCGTCAGGATCGGTCACCAGGCCGGCGATCGCCACCGGGTTGCCTTCCTGGCCCGCGTACGGTCCGCTCGGGTCGACCGTCGGCGGGTCGTTGATGATGACGGTGACGCAGTCGGTCACCGAGCCGGTGCCGCCGTTGTCCTCGCCGTGGGCGGTCACGCAGATCTCGTGCGTGCCGGAGGTGAGCGGGCCGGTGGTGTACGAGTAGTCCACTGTGGCCGGACCGTTCTGCGGCAGTCCCGGGCTGGTCGCGGTCACCGGCGCCGCCGGGCCGCCGTCCACCGAGGCGGTGAGGGAGCTCAGTTCCGAGGCCAGCAGGTCCGGCAGCACGTCCGGCAGGTTCGCCGGGTCGGGGACCTGCACACAGTCGCCGCCGGTGCGGTCCGCGATCAGCTGCAGGCTGTCGCTGTACGCGCCGGTCTGGCAGGCGGAGCCCGCGCCGACGGCGAACGTGTGGATGTCGACGTTCGCCGGGACGGCGTCCAGCGCCGGGTTCACGTTGCCCGCCGACGCGCCGTCGGACAGGAAGGCCACGATCTTGCGCGGCTCGTTCTGGGCGTTGGTCACCGTGGTCGCCTTGGTCACCGCGTCCGGGAAGAAGGTTCCCGTGGAGACGTCGCGCACCGAGAACTGGCCGACGTGACCCTGGCTCATCGAGCCGAGCACCTCCTCCACGTCCCTTGCGCCGTTGGCGTTCTGGTCGGTCGCGGGACCGGTCAGAACCTGGTCACCGCCCGAGGGCTGCACGTCCGTCACGGCTGCGGAAGAGCCGAAGATGACCGCGCCGACCGTGCCGACCGGGGAGTCTGGGTCGGCGGCGAGCGTGTTGAGGGCCTGCGACGCCTGTACCTCGCACTGCAGCACGGTGCGGGCGGTGCCGTCACAGCTCGCCGCCGTGCTCCCGGACACGTCGACCACGTAGGTGAGCGCGGTGTCCTTCACGACCGCGGCCTCACCGACCGACGCCGTGCCCTCGACGGTCACCGGTCCCTGCGGGAACACCGTGTTGTCGGCGGGGCTGTCGATCGTCACCGAGATCGCGGTGCCACCGGGCAGTTGACCATCGACGGCGACAGCCGTGCCGGTGAACAAGGTCATCGCCGCGAAGGCGGAGATTCCGGATAGGGCCAGGGTTCTTCGTGTCATCCCGTCACATCCTCATTGTCAGGTCCCCGCATCTGTGTATCGGCGTGCCGAACTTCCCGTTGCTCCAACGATTCGGTGAACGAGCACGACCTGACCGGCCCATTCATATGACGAACGTCATGACCCGCCGGGGTGAGGATCCGGCCGAATTCCCTGTACCCGCTGGACCGGTCGCGAAATTCGGGGCGCCACCCGGGTACGGAAAGTTGCGTTGGCGGAATTGTGCCTTCAGCCCGTGCCGAGGAGGACGGCCGCTCCGGCGGAGGGGAGCGGCCCCTGTCAGTGCCCTCGGCCATCGGCCGCCCCGCGATGGTTGCGAATCGGTGGCGACGACGTATGGTCGAGCAGAACTAGAACAGGTTACAGTTGTGACCCGGCGGGGGTGGTGGATCAAGGAGCGGGAATGGCCAAGAAGGTGCCACGTGGCAGCGAGGCCGACTACGTGGTGGTCGGGTCGGGCAGCTCGGGAGCCGCGATCGCGGGCAGGCTGGCCGAGTCGGGCGCGCGTGTGATCGTGCTCGAGGCCGGTAAGACGGACAAGAAGCTGCTGCTCACGAAGCCCGGGATGATCGGCCCGTTGCACTCGGTGCCCCAGCTGAAGAAGCTCGTCGACTGGGGCTACTACTCGGTGCCCCAGAAGCACCTACTCGGCCGTGAGATGCCGGTGCCGCGCGGCAAGGTGGTCGGCGGCTCCAGCTCCGTGAACGGCATGGTCTACGTCCGAGGCAACCGCGCCAACTTCGACTCCTGGGCCGCCGAGGGCAATGTCGGCTGGGACGCGGACAGCGTGAACGCCGTGTACAAGCGCATGGAGGACTTCGAGGACGGGGAGAACGCCTTCCGCGGCGCCGGCGGACCGATCCGGGTCACTCGCAACAGGATCCCGCAGGAAGGGTCGCTGCAGTTCCTCCAGGCCACCGCCGACACGATCGGCTGCGCGGTCCTCGACGACTACAACGCCGAGTCGCAGGAGGGCGTCAGCCGGATGCAGCAGAACGCCGCCGACGGCCTGCGCTACAGCGCCTCGCGCGCCTACATCCACGACCTCGCGCCCGCGACGCTGGAGCTGCAGTCCGAGGTGCTGGTGACCAGAGTGGTCATCGAGAACGGCCGCGCCGTCGGCGTCGAGGTCACCGACCAGGACGGCACCCGGCGGACCGTTCGCGCGGGCAGGGAGGTCATCCTCTCGGCCGGGTTCGTCGGATCGGCGCAGCTGCTCATGCTTTCCGGCGTCGGTCACGCCGCGCACCTGCGGGAACACGGCATCGACGTGCTCGCGGACCTGCCGGTCGGCGACAACCTGCACGACCACATGTTCCACGCGCTGACCTTCCAGGCGTCGTCGAGCAGGAACAAGGGCACGGCACCGTACTTCGCCAGGGGCCTGGCCAGGGAGCTGGTCAGGCCGGGCACCACCTTCATGGCCAACTCGGTCTTCGAGGTGCTCGCGTTCCTGCGGACCTCCCAGGCCAGGGAGGTGCCCGACCTCCAGCTGCACCTCCTTCCGTGGGCGTACGTGTCGCCCAACCAGGACGAACCGATCCGGCACAAGGTCGACAAGCGCCCCTCGCTCACCGTGCTGGCGACGCTGATCTACCCGAAGAGCCGCGGCACGCTCCGGCTCGCTTCTGTCGACCCCACCGCCGCGCCGCTCATCGACTTCCAGTACCTGGCCGACCCCGCCGATCTCGAGGTGCTCGGCGAGGGCTCGGAGATGGTGCGTGAGATCTTCGCGTCACCGGCGTTCAAGGGGTCGGTCAAGGCGGAGAGCCATCCCGGCGAGAGACTGCGCGGCCAGGAGCTGCGTGACGCGATCCTCAACCGGGCCACGTCGGTCTACCACGGCGTCGGCACCTGCCGGATGGGCGTCGACGAGCTCGCGGTCGTCGGCCCCGACCTCAAGGTTCGGGGCGTCGACGGGCTGCGGGTCTGCGACGCCTCGATCATGCCGTCGATCACCGGCGGCAACACGAACGCGCCCGCCATCATGATCGGTGAGATGGGTGCGCGACTCGTCCTCGCGGACACGGCGGACACGGCGGACACGGCGGACACGGCGGACAAGCCAGACAAGTAGCGGTAAGGAGAGGTCCATGACCGTCACCCCTCTCGAGCCGGCCCGTCCGGCCTCGGTGACCGACGCGTTCCTGCGGCAACTCGTCGCCAGGGTGCCGGGTTCGTCCGGTGCGACCTGGCCGCTCACCGAGGTGTACACCGGCGCGGTCCTCGTCGGGCTGCCGCAGTCGACGCCGATCGACATCGAGGACGCGTTCGCCACGGCACGCGCGGCGCAGCGGCAGTGGGCGGCCACCCCGGTCAAGGAGCGGCTGGCGGTGTTCAAGCGGGCGCACACGATCTTCGTCGACAACGCGCGCACCACCACCGATCTCATCCAGGCCGAGAGCGGCAAGAACCGGCGGATGGCCATCGAGGAGACCTGCGACCCGCCGATGGTGATGAGCCACTACCTCAAGCGGGCCGCCAAGCTGCTCGCGCCGGTCAGGCGTGGCGGGCCGGTGCCGCTGCTGTCCACGTCGACCGAGATCCGGCAGCCCAAGGGCGTCGTCGGCATCATCGCGCCGTGGAACTTCCCGTTCGCCACCGGCATCTCCGACGCCATCCCGGCGCTGATGGCAGGCAACGCCGTGGTGCTGAAGCCCGACAACAAGACGGCGCTCTCCCCGCTCTACGGCGTGCGGATGCTCGAGGAGGCCGGGCTGCCGGCGGGCCTGTTCCAGGTGGTGTGCGGCGAGGGTCCGGACGTCGGCCCCACGCTCATCGACAACGCCGACTACGTGATGTTCACCGGTTCCACTGCCACCGGCAGGGTGATCGGCGAACGGGCGGGGAGGAACCTCATCGGCTGCTGCCTCGAGCTCGGCGGCAAGAACCCGATGATCGTGCTCCCCGACGCCGACATGGCGGACGCCGTGCAGGGCGCGGTATTCGGCGTGTTCGGCAACACCGGGCAGATCTGCATGCACATCGAGCGGATCTACCTGCCGGTGTCCAGGTACGACGAGTTCAGAGCCGCGTTCGTGGCCAGGGCGAAGGCGCTCGACGTCCGCGCCTCCTACGACTTCGGCCCGGAGATGGGTTCGCTCGTCTCCGTCGACCACCTGCGCCGCGTCACCTCGCACGTCGAGGACGCCATCGCCAAGGGTGCCACCGTGCTCTGCGGCGGCAGGCCCCGCCCCGACCTCGGCCCGGCGTTCTTCGAGCCGACGATCCTCGAGGACGTCACGAAGGACATGCTCTGCGGCGTCACCGAGACCTTCGGCCCCGTCGTCGCGCTGCACTCCTACCGCACCGTCGACGAGGCCGTGGCACTCGCCAACGACACCGACTACGGCCTCAACGCCTCCGTCTGGGGCAAGGACATCGCCGCCGCGCGCGCCGTGGCCGCACGTATCGAGTCCGGCAACGTCAACATCAACGACATCCTCGCCACCGCGTACGCCGCCAAGGGCACACCGTCCGGTGGCGTGAAGAACTCGGGCGTTGGCACCCGCCACGGTGACCAGGGCCTGCTGAAGTACACCGACGTCCAGAACATGGCGGTGCTCAAGAAGCAGGTCATGGGCCCCCGGCCAGGCCAGGACTACGCGAAGCACGTCGAAGGCGTGCTCTCCGGCCTGAAGATGATGCGGAGGACGCGCATCCGGTAGGGAATAGCCGATCGATAGCGGATTCATGGCGTGCGGGTGTCCCCTGGTATCAGGCAGGTTCATCGGGGTGCTGGAGGCGAGCCATGACTGCCACCACGACGTGTCCGAAGTCCATTCAGTGCGGATGGAACGGGGCCGGGGAGCGCGTCACGCTACCGGCGCTCATCGCGGGCGAGGACGTCGACGCGATCAGCATGCCTGCCGCCTTCGGTGCGCTCGTGCTGGCCGAACTGGACATCATGATGCTGGCAGGCCCGGTCCTCGCCGACGACGGCGGTTCGTGGACGTTCCTGGTCCAGCGCGCGGGCACTCGGCGGCCGGCCGTGCCCACCGACCTTCTCCCGCTCGGTGTCCGGGTCGTCCCGGCAGGCACCCTGGTCACGCCGCTCGCGACCGAGGACCACTCACCGGCGATCTGGTGGACCGTCATCGGCGCCGCCCGCCGCGTCGCCCATCGACACAGTCGTGTCGCCTGACGCGTTCACCAGTGCGTGTCGTCCGCGACGACGGACACGTGGTCGGCCGGGGCGGGTGCCGCCGCCGCGGCCGCGCCGAGCGCACCGAGCATCGCGGCGACGGCGACCAGCAGGGACAGCGTGAACGTGCGGATGGTGCGCATGTCGGCTCCTCCAGTGCTTTCGGCGGTGTCTCCGCCAGTGCCACACCAGTGGACCTCAAGGTGCTTCTCACCGGCTTCCCGTCCGCTTCCCGCGCGCTTACCGGACGTGGGAACCCGTGAGAAGCCGGTGAGAAGGCAGTGAGAAGTCACGGAGAAGCCGGTCCCGGCACCGTTGGCGGCGTTGATGACAACGCCGATCGAGGGACCGCCGATGCGAACCGTGCTGCGACTGCGCACCCACGAGGTGCCGCCCGCGCTCACCGGGATCGACGCGCCGCGCACCGTGGTCGACGAGCTCGTGTGGCGGGAGGTCAGGAACAGCGGCGCCGGGGGTGGCGGCGCACGCCGCATCGGCCGCTGGCGCCTCGACCCGGGTTCTGACAACGGTTTCGCGCTGCTGTGGGGTACACACAGCGGCCACGGGATGCTGCTGCCCGCAGCGGGGCTGCGTGCCGTCCGCGCCGCCGCGCTGACCGTGACCGCCGCGCGGCTCTTCCTGTACTCCCGGGTCGCCACGGTGTCCGTGCTCGGCGGCGGGCTCGCCGCGCACGTCGTGCTCGCCGAACTGGCCGCGCACGTGCCGGGCATCAGCCACGTCGCGGTCTGCGCGCCGGACGGGTGCCCCTCGGTGCCCGCCGACCTCGCCGCCGACCTCGAACTGGCCGGCATCGGCCTGGCCGCCGCGGAGTCGGCGGCGGACGCGGGGTTCGGCGCGAACCTCGTCGTCCTCACCTGCCCGCCCGGGGAGCACGACGACTGGCAGCCTCCGCGTGGCGCGCTGATCGTCAACGCGTCCGGGCAGGCTCCGCCCGCGAGCGTGGTCGCGCAGGCGGACCAGGTGTTCGTCGACGACCGGGCGCACCCGTCCCGCGCAGGCCGGGTCACCGCGCGCCTCGGCCAGGTGCTCGCCGGCTCCCATCCCGGCAGGCGCGCACCCGACGACGTCGTGCTGGTCGACCTGCTCGGCCTGCACACCGGTGGGGTGTGGCTCGCCTACCGGCTGTATGAGGCGGCACGGAGCAAGGGCCTCGGCGTGCCGGTCCGTACCCCGGAATCAGGAGGGCTGTGACCATGACGGAGACCGCTGAGACCATCGCCGGTGCTGTCCAACGGCACGCGCACGAGCATCCGGACGACCCCGCGCTCGTGTGGCGCGACACCGTGGTGAGCTACCGTGACCTGGCTCGCGGCATGCGTGCCGCCTCGGCCGGGGTCGCCGGGCTCGCGCCCGGCCCGGTCGGGGTGCGCGCGGAGAAGTCGGCCGAGGCGGTCACCTTCGTGCTGGGGTGCCTCGCGGCAGGCCGGACCGCCGTGCTGCCCTCACCGTCGCTGCCCGAGGACACCCTCACCGCCCTGTTCGACAGTGCGGGCTGCGGCGCGGTCGTCACCGCCGCCGACCTCGCGGCGCTGACCGATGGCGACGCGGAACCGTTGGCACGCAACGACGTCGCGTTCACGCTCACCACCTCCGGCTCTACCGGCGTGCCGAAGCTGGTGCCGGTCAAGGCGGAGGCGGTCGAGCGGTTCACGCACTGGGTGCACGACCGGTTCGACGTCGGCCCAGGGCGCCGTGTCCTGAACTACGCCCCGCTGAACTTCGACCTGTGCCTGTTCGAGATCTGGGCGACCCTGCGGCACGGGGGCTGCGCGGTCCTGGTTGACGCGGCCGTCGCCGCGGACGGTGGCGCGCTCGTCGCCTTGGTCGCGGCCGCCGCGCCGCACGTTGTGCAGGCGGTGCCGTTGTTCTACCAGCTCGTCTTGGACGCGGCGGGGGAGCGGACGCTGCCGTCGGTGGCGCACGTGATCTTCACCGGCGACGCCATGAAACCGGGCAGACTGCCCGCGCTGCGTGCCGTGTTCGACAACGCCGCGTGTCACAACATCTACGGCTGCACGGAAACCAACGACAGCTTCCACCACGAGCTGCGCCCCGGTGACGACGACCGCGCCGCGCTGCCACTCGGCGTTCCCCTGCCCGGTGTGCATGCCGAACTGGTCGCCGACGGCGCGGTGCTCACCGGGCCCGGCACCGGCGAACTGGTGGTGCGCACCCCGTTCCAGTCACCCGGTTACCACGGCGCGGGGCAGCCGGGCGGGTTCGGCGAGCACCCCGTCCGGCGCGACGGCGAACGCTGGTTCCGCACCGGCGACCTCGTGCGCCGCGACGAGCACGGCGACCTGCTCCTGGAGGGCCGCGCCGACTTCCGCGTCAAGGTACGCGGCCAGCAGGTGTACCTGCAGCACGTCGAGACGGTGCTGCTCGCGAGCGAGGACGTGGTGGAGGCGGCCGCCGTCGCCGTGCCCGACGAGCACGCGGGCAAGCGGCTGCACGTCGTCGTCCGCCGCAGGGAGGGCAGCAGGCTCAACAGTCTGGTGCTGCGGAAGTACCTCGCCGAGCGGCTGCCGCCCGCCGCCATCCCGTCGACCGTCCACATCGGAGCGGAACCGCTGCCGAGAACCCCGACCGGAAAAGTGGACCGGCAGCACCTCGTGGCGCTGTCGGAGAAGAGGTGAACGGTAATGCAGAGCACGAACGTCATCACGTCCTGGATCGTCCGCGAGTTCCTGCCGGACGTCCACGAGTCCGAGCTGGAGTCCGACTACGACCTGCTCGCCAACGGGGTCATCGACAGCCTGGCGCTGCTGCGGGTCGTCGACTGGATCACCACCGAGTTCGACCTGTCGGTCGATGAGCTCGACCTCTCGCCGGACAACTTCCGCACCGTCGACAGCATCAGCGCGTTCGTCACCGCCGCCAAGTCCTGACATTCCTTACACACCACTGAAGAAGAGGAGCATCGCCATGATCGTCCGGAGCCTGTCCGAAGTGAAGCCCGTCGACTGGGGCAACGGCGTGTCCCGCCGGTTCCTGGTCGCGGCGGATGGCATGGGCTACACCCTCACCGACACCGTCGTGGCCGCGGGCACCAAGTCCCGGCTGGAGTACCGCAACCACCTGGAGGCCTGCTACTGCATCGAGGGGGAGGGCGAGGTCGTCGACATGGCGGGCAACTCGTACCCGATCACCCCCGGCACCATGTACGCGCTCGACCAGCACGACGCGCACTTCCTGATCGCGGCACCACACACCGACCTGCGGCTGGTCTGCATGTTCACCCCCGCCCTGCGCGGCGACGAGGTGCACTCGCTGGACGAGGCCCGCTCGTCGGCCTACTGACGCCGCACCGAAACCGAGACGAGGTGGGACCATGTTCACGCCGACCGAGGAGCAACAGGAGTTACGCGACGGGATCGGACCGTTCTGCGAGGCGATCAACGAAGGACACATCGAGCGCGACGGGAAGGCCGAGTTCGACCACGACGCGTGGAAGCTGCTGCGGAGCTCTGGCATTCTCGGCCTGCCGTTCGGACAGCGGTGGGGCGGGCTGGGGCAGGACCTGGTCACCACCATGTTCGTGCTGGAGGGGTTCGGGCACGGCTGCCGCGACGGCGGCCTGATCTTCTCCACGACCACCCACATGGTGAGTACCGGGGTGCCGCTGGCCCGCTTCGGATCGGCGGCACTGAAGGACCGCTATCTGCCCGCCGTCTGCGACGGTTCGCTGATCGGGGCCCACGCGATCAGCGAACCGGGCAGTGGCTCGGACGCGCTGGCCATGCGCACCACCGCACGCAGGACCGACGGTGGCTGGGTCCTGTCCGGCAGCAAGACGTTCATCAGCAACGCCCCCGTCGCCGACCTGATGGTCGTCTATGCCCGCAGTGACACCAACGCGGGCCCGCTCGGCATCACGGCCTTCCTAGTCGAGACGTCCTCACCGGGCTTCTCGGTCGGGCAGCCGATTCCCAAGATGGGCCTGAAGACCTCACCCATGGCCGAGGTCTTCCTTGACGACTGTTTCGTGCCGGACGCCAATGTCGTCGGCTCCCGCGGCATGGGCTTTCTCGTGCTCGACCACGTGATGAAGTGGGAGATCCTCTGCTCCTTCATCGTGAACGTCGGCGAGATGACCCACCGCGTCGAGCGGTGCGTCGACTACGCCAAGGAGCGGCACCAGTTCGGCAGGCCGATCGGCGCGAACCAGTCGGTGGCCAACCGGATCGTCGACATGCTGGTGGCGACCGAGACCGCGCGGAAGTGGCTCTACGACACCGCTGAGAAGCTCTCGCGCGGCGAGACCATCACCACCGACCTGGCGATCAGCAAGCTGGTCGCGAGCGAGGCCAACCTGTCCACCGCGCTCGCCGCGGTCAACGTGTTCGGCGGCAACGGGTACATGGCCGAGTTCGGGTTGGAGAAGGACGTGCGCAACGCGGTCGGCGGCACCATCTACTCGGGCACGTCCGACATCCAGCGCAGCCGCATCGCGGCGATGCTCACCCTGCCAACGAGCTGATTCGAGAGGACCCGAACGTGTCAGGAGAACTGCGACACCTGTGCGAGCCGACCGAGTTCATGGACCACGAGTCCCCGGTGGTCCGCGACTTCGTGGCGAAGACCCTGGACGGTACCGACCGCGACCCGGTCTCGGACGCGGTGCGGCTGTACTACGCCGTCCGCGACGGGCTGCGCTACGAGGTGTACGGCAACGACCTTTCCCACGCGGGCATGAAGGCCAGCGCGATCATCGAGCGCGGGTTCGGCTTCTGCATCCAGAAGTCGCTCACCTACGCGGCCTGCCTACGTGCGGTGGACATCCCGAGCCGCGTCGTGTACGGCGACGTGCGCAACCACCTCGCGTCGCCGAGGCTGCGCGAGCTGGTGGGCGGTGACCTGTTCCGCTTCCACAGCCTCACCCAGGTACACCTGAACGGGCAGTGGTTCAAGGCGACGCCGGTGTTCAACAAGCTGCTCTGCAAGCTGTACCGGATCACCCCGCTGGACTTCGACGGCACCGCCGATGCCGTGTACCACCCCTTCGACGAGCAGGGCCGCCAGCACATGGAGTTCCTGCGCTGGCACGGCGAGTTCGACGACTTCCCGTACGACCTCGTCATCGGCGCGTTCCAGACCTACCACCCGAAGCTGGTCGCCAGCAACATGTTCACCGCGAGCGGGTCCCTCGAGGACGAGTCCGCCGACCAGCGCGCCCTGCTCGCCACCGGAGGTGCCAAGTGACCGAACAGATCCGCTACCAGCTGCCGCAGGAGGAGATGCCGCGCACCTGGTACAACATCGCAGCCGACCTGCCGCCGATGGCGCCCGCGATCAACGCGAAGACGGGCAGGCCGATCACGCCAGAGGACATGATGCGCACCACCGCGCCCGGCCTCGTGGCGCAGGAGTTCAGCAGGGAACGGGAAATCGAGATTCCCGATGAGGTGCGCCAGTTCTACGCGCAGTGGCGGCCGACGCCGATGTTCCGCGCCCGCAGGCTCGAAAGGGAGCTGGGCACCCCGGCCAGGATCTACTACAAGTACGAGGGTGACGCCCCCACCGGCAGCTTCAAGCCGAACAGTGCCGTGCCGCAGGTGTACTACAACAAGCTGGCCGGCCGCAGCATGGTCGTCGCCGACACCGGCGCTGGGCAGTGGGGTGCGGCGATCGCGTTCGCCGCGTCGTTGTTCGGCTTGAAGGCCAAGGTGTTCCAGGTGCGGGTGTCCGCTGAGCAGAAGCCGCACCGCAAGACGATGATGGAGACCTTCGGCGCGGAGTGCATCCCCAGTCCCAGCAAGGAAACCGCGGCAGGCCGGGCCACGCTCGACGAGTTCCCCGACCACCCCGGCAGCCTCGCGGTCGCCAAGTCCGAGGCGCTGCAGGTGGTGTTCGACTCGACCGACGCGGGCTACACCCGCGGTAGTGCCGCCAACCACGTTTGCCTGCACCAGACGGTGATCGGGCAGGAGGCGAAGCGGCAGCTTGAGCTGCTCGACGACTACCCGGACGTCGTGATCGGCTGTGCTGGTGGTGGCAGCAACCTCGCCGGGCTCGCGTTCCCGTTCCTCGGCGAGAAGCTGGCAGGCGGCCGGGACGTGCGGCTGATCGCGGTCGAGCCGGCCGCGTGCCCGACGCTGACGCGTGGCCGGATCGCCTACGACCACTCCGACTCCGGCGGGATGACCCCGCTGCAGCGGATGCACACACTGGGCAACGGGTTCGTGCCGCCGCCCGTGCACGCTGGCGGGCTGCGGGCGCACAGCATCGCACCGCTGATCAGCTGGGTCACCGAGCTCGGCCACATGGAGGCCATCGCCGAGACGCAGAAGAGCGCTTTCGAGGCCGGTGTGTTCTTCCTGCGGACCGAGGGCGTGCTCGCCGCGCCGGAGGCCACGCACGCTATCCGCACCGCCATCGACGAGGCGGTCCGCTGCCGCGAGACCGGTGAGGAGAAGACCATCCTCTTCGGGCTCACCGGGCACGGCAACTTCGACCTGTCCGCCTACCAGCGTTTCGCCGCTGGCACACTGCCCGACGACTCTGTCAGCGAGGAAGCCCTCGCCGCCGGCCTTGCCAGCATCCCCACCGTTCCCGGAGAGCAGTCATGACATCCATGTCACGCACCAGTCTCGTGCAGTTCCTGTTGTTGGGCACCATCTGGGGCACCAGCTACACGTTCATCAAGGCCGCGCTCGATGGCCTGTCCCCCACACAGCTGGTGCTCGCCAGGCTCGGGCTCGGGCTGGTGTTCCTCATCGCCATCCTGCTGCTGTGGTCGATCGGCCTGCCGAAGATGGGCAAGGTGTGGGGCCACCTCGCGGTCGCTTCCGCGCTCGGCATGGTGATCCCGTTCCTGTTGCTGGGATACGGCGAGCAACGCACCAGTGCGGCGATGGCGGGCATGCTGATCGCGGTGCTGCCGTTGGCGACGCTCGCGGCGGTGACGATCTTCCTGCCGAGTGAGAAGGTCAGCAGGCGCAAGCTGTACGGGTTCCTGCTCGGGTTCGCCGGTGTGGCAATGATCGTCGCGCCGTGGCAGGGCGACCCCGGTGAGCTGACCGGTCAGCTGGCGGTGATCGCCGCCGCGTGCAGCTACGCCGTGCAGACCGTGTACATCCGCAAGTTCCTGGTGCCGCACGGGTTGTCGCCGGTCGCGCAGGCGGCCGGCCAGGTGATCATGGCACTGCTGCTGCAGATCGTGACGCTGCCCGCGTTCGGCTGGTCGACACCGGAGTTCTCGTGGCCCGTGGTCGTGAGCGTGCTGCTGCTCGGCGTGTTCGGCACCGGCGCCGCGTACGTGCTGTACTTCAAGCTGATCACCGACCTCGGCGCGGCGACCGCGTCGTCGGTGAACTACCTCGTGCCGGTGGTCGGCGCGGTGGCCAGCACGACCCTGCTCGGCGACAGCCTCACCTGGTACATGGTGACCGGTGTGCTCACGGTGATGGCCGGGCTCGCGATCGCGGAAGGCCGCCTGTCACGGAAGAAGACGACGCCGGCCCCGGCTCCCGCGCCCGCCACGGTCGAGAAGGCGGCGTCCAACGATGGCTGAGACCGGGTGGCGGCCCGCCGCGGGGTGGCGGGCCCGGCTGGGCATCCTCGTGATCGACAAGGACACCGTGCCCGAGGTGGAGTTCCAGGCGATGGCGCCTGCCGGGGTCACCGTGCACACGGCCCGGTTCGCGAGCCCGCGCCAGAGCGGCTCGGGCAGCTACGGCGACGACCCGGCGCGCACGGTGGTCGAGTCGCCGGACATCGCGACGGGGCTCGACTACCTCGGCCGGATCGGACTGGACGCCATCACGCTGTGCTTCGTGACCGGCAGCTTCTTCGGCGGCCTCGCGTTCGACGACGACTTCGCGGAGAAGGCGAGCGAGAAGGCCCACGGCTGCCGGGTCTCCACCGCGGCGGGAGCGATCCGGGCAGGGCTCACGGCGGCCGGGGTGCGGCGGCCGTTCCTGGTGGCGCCACCATGGTTCAACGACCTGATCGCCACCCACGCGCTGCGGTACTTCACCGACGCGGGCTTCGCGCCTGCGGGCCTGGTGCGCTACGACCTCGGCACGGCGTGGCAGGACAAGGAGCCGTGGCAGGTGTGGGACGCCAACGGCCAGCAACAGGTCCGTGCGGACGAGCTGTACCGGCAGGTGCGGGCGCTCGTGCCGGCCGACGCCGACGGGGTCGCCGTGCTGGGCAACGGGTTGCTGGCGGCCGACGCGGTGGCGCCGCTGGAGGCGGACCTCGGGATGCCGGTGGTGACGTCGAACCAGGCCGCGCTGTGGCACTGCCTGCGCGGCAGCGGGGTGTCGGCAGGCGCGGCCGGGTACGGCAGACTGTTCGATCTGCCCATGACCCCCGCGAAGGCATCCGTATGAGTGAGTACACGGTCACCGTGATCGGTGCGACCGGCAAGACCGGCAGGCACGTGACCCGCTACGCCGCCGAGCGCGGCTGGCGGGTGCGTGCGGCCGGCCGCCGCCCGGCCGCGCACGGCACGCTGGAACCGTTCGACTGGGACGACGAGGCGACCTGGACGTCGGCGTCGGCGGGCAGTGACGCCGCGTACGTGCTGATCCCGTTCAACCATCCCGGCGCGCCGGAACGCACCCCGGCACTGCTGTCGGCGATCTCGGTGGCCGGGGTGGGCCGGATCGTGCTGCTGTCCAGTCTGGACGTCACCGAGGCGGAACCGGACAGCCCGTTGCGACTGGCGGAGTCCAGGCTGGACAGCCTGCCGGGCGCGACGGCGGCGCTGCGCCCGACATGGTTCCTGGACAACTTCACCCACGGCTCGTTCGCGGGCATGGTCGAGGCGGGTGAGCTGCGCCTGCCCGCGGGGGAGGGCCGCATCCCGTTCGTCGACGCCCGTGACGTGGCCGCGGTCGGCGTGGCGGCCATGGCGGCGGACGGTCCCACCGGCCCGTTGCCGATCACCGGCCCGGCGGCGCTGACCCACCACGAGGTGGCGTCGGCGCTGCGTGCCGCGGGCCGCCCGGTGACCTACACCCCGGTGTCCGAGGACGAGTTCGTGCTCCTGATGACCGGCCACGGCTTCACCGCCGACTACGGCATCTTCCTGGCGGAGGCACTGACCCGAGTCGCAACGGGTGACCTGGTCATCCCGATCTCGAACACGGTCCCAAAAGTGACCGGCCGCCCAGCCCACAGCGCCACAGACTTCGCACAACACCACAAACCCTGACCCACCGAAGCCCCCGAGAGTCCACACCGAAGCCCCCGCGAGTCCACGGCTCGGGACCCGCGAGTCTGGGGTTCGGGACCGGCGAGTCCACGGTTGAGGACCCGCGAGTCTGGGGTTCGGGACCGGCGAGTCCACGGTTCGGGACCCGCGAGTCTGGGGTTCGGGACCGGCGAGTCCACGGTTCGGGACC
>NZ_JBARWZ010000043.1:0-7754 GCF_049647105.1 Actinophytocola sp. | reverse complement strand
GGCCGCACTCGGCCGCGCGGTCGACCGGGGCGAGGTGGTCGCCGCCGTCGCGGACATCGACTGGGCGGCGTTCGCACCCGGTTTCACCGCCGCGCGGCCCAGTCCGCTGCTGTCCGGCATCCCGGAGGCGGCGACCGCGCCCCCGGCCGGGACGCTGCGCGACCGGGTCGTTGGCCGTTCCGCCGCCGAACGTGCCGGGATCGTGCTGGACTTCGTGCTCGGCCAGTCGGCCGCCCTGCTCGGCCACCGCGACGCGGCGGCCGTCGACCCCGGCAGGCCGTTCCGCGAACTGGGCCTCACCTCGCTCACCGCCGTGGAACTGCGCAACCTGCTCGCCGAGGGCGCGGGCGTCACCCTGCCCACCAGCCTCGTCTACGACCACCCCACCCCGGCGGCGGTCGCCGAACTGGTCGGGTCGCTGCTGGGCGGCGGTGACGATCCCGCCGAGCCGGACGGTACCGCCGCCGAGGCGTCGCTCGACCGGTTCGAGGCGGCACTGGCCGACCTGCCATCGGACTCCGCGCGACTGACCGCGATCGCCGCCAGGCTGCGGCGCCTGGTGTCCACAGTGGACGGCAAGAGCGCGGCGGCGGAATCCGGCGGGCTCGACGTGGCCAGCGCGGACGACCTCTTCCAGATCATCCAGAACGAATTCGGCAAGTCCTGACGTGCCCGGGAGAACCTGATGGCGACGAACGAAGACAAGCTCCTCGACAACCTCAGGTGGGTCACCGGCGAGCTGCGGCAGACCAGGGCCCGGCTGTCCGAGGTGGAGGGGCAGCGGAGCGAGCCGATCGCGATCGTCGGCATGGGCTGCCGGTTCCCCGGCGCGGCCGGCGATGCCGGTGATGCCGGCGACCCGGACGCGTTCTGGCGGCTGGTCTCCTCCGGAGGGGACGCGGTCGGCGCCTTCCCAGCCGACCGCGGCTGGGACCTCGACACCCTGTTCGACGACGACCCCGACCGGACGGGCACCACGTACGGCCGCACCGGCGGGTTTCTCGCCGGTGCCGCCGAGTTCGACGCGGACCTGTTCGGCATCTCGCCGCGTGAGGCGCTGGCGATGGACCCGCAGCAGCGGCTG
Organism: Actinophytocola sp.; assembly: GCF_049647105.1. Taxonomy (GTDB): domain Bacteria; phylum Actinomycetota; class Actinomycetes; order Mycobacteriales; family Pseudonocardiaceae; genus Actinophytocola. The sequence goes on along the minus strand of NZ_JBARWZ010000043.1, from coordinate 6,670 downwards.
CTGCTGGCCGCGACGTGGGCGGCGCTGGAGGACGCCGGTATCGACCCGACGTCCCTCGCGGGCAGCAGGACCGGGGTCTTCGCGGGCACCAACGGGCAGGACTACGCCCATCTGATGGTCGCGGACCCCGAGGTGTCCGACGGCTACCTCGGCACCGGCAGCGTCGCCAGCGTGCTCTCGGGCCGCGTCTCCTACGTCCTCGGGCTGGCGGGTCCCGCCCTCACCGTCGATACCGCCTGCTCGTCGTCGCTGGTCGCCCTGCACCTGGCGGTGCGGGCGCTGCGGGAGGGGGAGTGCGGGCTGGCGCTGGCCTCCGGCGTCACCGTCATGTCGACCCCGGCCGCGTTCGTGGAGTTCAGCCGCCAGCGCGGGCTGGCGCCGGACGGCCGGTGCAAGGCGTTCGGCGCGGGCGCCGACGGCACCGGCTGGGGTGAGGGCGTCGGCGTCCTCGTGCTGGCGCGGCTGTCCGACGCGCTGCGCGATGGGCACCGGGTGCTGGCCGTCGTGCGTGGCAGCGCCGTCAACTCGGACGGCGCGTCCAACGGGCTGACCGCGCCGAACGGACCGTCGCAGCAGCGGGTCATCCGTGACGCGCTCGCCGACGCCCGGCTCACCCCCTCCGATGTGGACGTCGTGGAGGCGCACGGCACCGGCACCGCGCTCGGCGACCCGATCGAGGCCGGTGCCCTGATCGCCACCTACGGGCAGCACCGCGACCGTCCACTGTGGATCGGCTCGGTGAAGTCCAACATCGGGCACACCCAGGCCGCCGCCGGTGTCGCCGGTGTGATCAAGATGGTGCAGGCCATGCGGCACGGCGTGCTGCCCGGCACCCTCCACGCCGAGGACCCCTCGCCGCACGTGGACTGGTCGGCGGGCGCGGTGTCGATCCTCACCGCCAACCGGCCGTGGCCGGAGACCGGGGGCCCCCGCCGCGCCGCCGTGTCGTCGTTCGGGGTCAGCGGCACCAACGCGCACGTCGTACTGGAACAGGCCCCCGCCGTCGAACCGGCCCCGGAGGGCCGGGACGTCCTGGCGGTGACGCCGCTGCTGCTGTCGGCCGCTTCTGCCGACGGGCTCGCCCGGCAGGTGGATGCGCTGCGTGCCTTCCTCGCGGACCGGCCCGGCCTCGGGCTCGCGGACGTCGCCCACTCGCTGGCGACGACCAGGGCCCATCTGCCGCACCGGACCGTCGTGCTCGCCACCGACCGGGCCGACGCGCTCGAGGCCCCCGTGGTCACCGGGACCGTCGCGCCGGGCAAGCAGGCGTTCCTGTTCACCGGCCAGGGCGCGCAGCACCTCGGCATGGGACTCGGCCTGTACGAGGCGTTCCCCGTGTTCGCCGCCGCCTTCGACGCGGTCTGCGCGCACCTGGACCCCGCCCTTGGCACACCGTTGCGGCAGGTCGTCGCCGACGACGCCGACCGGTTGACCGAGACCCGGTACGCCCAGGCCGCGATCTTCGCCGTCGAGGTCGCCGTCTACCGGCTGCTGGAGTCGTGGGGCGTCCGCCCTGACCAGCTGCTTGGCCACTCCATCGGCGAGGTCGCCGCCGCGCACGTCGCCGGTGTGCTGTCGCTCGCCGACGCGTGCGCGCTCGTCGCGGCGCGGGGCCGGTTGATGCAGGCGTTGCCGGCGGGCGGTGCGATGCTCGCCGTCTCGATGACCGAGGACGAGCACCCGGCCGATCTCGTGCCCGGCTCCGTCGACATCGCCGCCGTCAACAGCGCCACCTCGCTGGTCGTGTCCGGTGCGGAGGAGGAGCTCGAGGCGCTGGCGGAGCGGTGGCGGGCGGATGGCCGCCGGGTCAGGCGCCTTGCCGTCTCGCACGCGTTTCATTCCCGGCTGATGGAGCCCATGCTCGCCGACTTCGCCGCCGTCGCCGAGTCGCTCACCTACCACCGCCCGGCCATCCCGGTCGTCCCCGCGTCCTCGGCGGGCGGCGACGTCGCCACCGCGGGCTACTGGGTGCGCCAGGTCCGCGCGGCCGTCCACTTCGCCGACGGCCTCACCGCGTTGTCCGAGGCCGGCGTCACCCGGTTCCTGGAGGTCGGCCCGGACGCCGTCCTCGCCCCGCTGGCCGAGCACGCCGCGCCCGCGCTGCGTGCCGGGCACGACGAGGTGGCGACGCTGCTGTCCTCGGTCGCGGCACTCCACGTCCGAGGTGGCGTCGTCGACTGGTCCGCGGTGTTCGCCCCGGCGGCGCCGCGCCGCGTCCCGCTGCCCGCCTACGCCTTCGACCGGACCCGCTACTGGCCGCGCGGCCGCGTCGGCGCGGGCAACCTCGCCGCCGCGGGTCTCGGCGCCGCTGACCACCCGCTGCTGGGCGCCGCGGTCTCCCTCGCCGCCGCCGACGGTGTGCTCCTGACCGGCAGGCTGTCCGCCACGACCCACCACTGGCTCGCCGAGCACCGCGTCCTGCGCGACGCCATCCTGCCCGGCACCGCCTACGTCGAGCTGGCGTTGCGCGCCGGTGAGCAGGCAGGCTGCCGCGCCATCGCAGAACTGACCCTGCACAGCCCGCTGGTCCTGCCCGAGCGCGGCACGGTCGCGCTCCAGGTGAGCGTCGGCCCGCCGCGCGACGACAACACCCGCATCGTCGAGATCCACAGCGGCGCCGACGGCAGCGCTGACGAGTGGGTCCGGCATGCCACGGGCCTGCTCACCGACGACCTGCCGGCCGCGGCGCCGTACGACCTGGCCGAGTGGCCGCCGCCCGGTGCGGAACCCGTTGCCATCGATGACTTCTACGCCATCGCCGAGACCGCCGGGTTCCAGTACGGGCCGGTGTTCCAGGGGCTGCGCGCGGTCTGGCGGGCGGGGGAGGAGACCTTCGCCGAGGTCGAGCTGCCCGAGTCCGCACACCGCGACGCCGAGGGTTTCGGCCTGCACCCGGCCCTGCTCGACGCCGCCCTGCACCCGACCGGTCTCGACCCGGCCGAGGCCGGGATCCCGTTCTCCTGGACCGGTGTTCGCCTGCACGCCGCCGGGGCCACCGCCCTGCGTGTGCGGATCACCCCCGTCCCCGGCGGCCACGCACTGCGGCTCGCCGACGGTGCGGGCGCCCCCGTCGCCGAGGTCGGCACCCTGGCGCTGCGTGCCGCGGCAGCACTGCGCCCGCGCGCCGACGACGCCCTCTTCGCCATCGAGTGGACACCCGTGCCCTCGGCACGGGCACCGGAGCAGCCGGTCGTCCGGTTCGACGAGCTGGGCACCGACAGCGAAACTCCCATCGCCCCGGACACGATCGTCGTCGCGGGCTTCCCGATGGACCGCCCGGTCCGGGAGACCGTCCACAGTGTCCTGGCGGTGGTCAGGGCATGGCTTGCCGACGACCGCTTCGCGGACGCCCGGCTCATGCTCGTCTCCGGGGGCGCCGTCGCCGCCCGGCCGGGTGAGATCGTGGCCGACACCGCGGCGGCGGGTGCGTGGGGTCTCGTGCGCTCGGCCCAGTCGGAGCACCCCGGCCGGTTCGTGCTCGTGGACACCGACGACCCCGGCGCGCTCGACCCGTCGTCCCTGCTGGCCATGGACGAGCCGCAACTGGCCGTGCGCGGCGGCGACGTCCTCGTCCCCCGGCTTGCCCGCGCCTCCGCGCTGCCGTCGCTGACCGTGCCCGACGGGCCGGTCTGGCGGCTGGACTCCGAAGAACCCGGTGCGCTGGAACGTCTCGTGCTGCGCGAGATCCCGCGCCCCGGCCTCGCACCCGGCGAGGTCCGGGTCGCGGTCAGGGCGACGGGCGTCAACTTCCGCGACGTCCTGATCGCGCTCGGCACCTACCCCGGCCAGGCCATGATGGGCTCGGAAGCGGCGGGCGTGGTGGTCGAGGTCGGCGACGACGTCACCGACCTGGTGCCCGGCGACCGGGTGTTCGGCCTGTTCTCGGGCGCGTTCGGCCCCGAGGCGGTGGTGGACCGCCGGTTCGTGGCGCCGATCCCCGCCGAGTGGTCCTTTGTGGACGCCGCGGCGGTGCCGATGGCGTTCCTCACCGCGTACTACGCGCTGGTCGACCTGGCCGGGTTGCGTGCCGGCGAGACCATCCTCGTGCACGCCGCGGCGGGCGGTGTCGGCATGGCCGCCGTGCAGGTGGCCCACCACCTCGGCGCCAGGGTGCTGGCCACGGCGAGCGCGGGCAAGTGGGACGCGGTCCGCGCGCTCGGCGTCGCGGCCGATGACCTCGCCTCCTCCCGCGACCTCGACTTCGCGGACCGGTTCTCTGGCCAGCGGGTCGACACCGTCCTCAACGCCCTCACCGGCGCCTTCGTCGACGCGTCGCTCGCCCTGCTCGGCCCCGGCGGCCGGTTCCTGGAGATGGGCAAGGCCGACATCCGTGACGCCGCCGCCCACCAGGACCTGCGCTACCGGGCTTTCGACCTCGGCGAGGCAGGACCGGACCGAGTCCAGGAGATGCTGCTGGCGCTGCTCGACCTGTTCCGCGCCGGTGCGCTGCGCCCGCTGCCCACCAGGGCCTGGGACGTCCGGGAAGCGGTGACCGCGTTCCGTTTCATCGGCCGGGGCGGCCACACCGGCAAGAACGTCCTCACCGTCCCGCGTCCGGCCGACCCCGGCGGCACCGTCCTCGTCACCGGCGGCACCGGCGTGCTCGGTGGCCTGCTCGCCCGCCACCTGGTGACGGGCCACGGCGTGCGCCACCTCGTCCTCGCCGGGCGGTCCGGGGCCGCCGACGTCGACGACCTGCTCGACCTCGGAGTCGACGTGCGGGTCGTCGCCTGTGACGTCGCCGACCGGGACGCGGTGGCGGCGCTGCTGGCGGCCATCCCCTCGGCACACCCGCTGACGGCCGTCGTCCACGCCGCGGGTCTCGCGGACGACGGCGTCGTCGCCGGGATGACCCCGGAACGGGTCGACGCCGTCCTCACCCCGAAGGCCGACGCCGCGCTCGTGCTGCGTGACCTGACCTCGGGTCTCGACCTGGCCTGGTTCGCCATGTTCTCGTCGGCCGCGGCGGCGTTCGGCTCGCCCGGCCAGTCGAACTACGCCGCCGCCAACGCGGTGCTCGACGCGCTGGCCGGCCAGTGGCGGGCAGACGGCGTGCCCGCGTTGTCGCTGGGCTGGGGGCTGTGGGCGCGGGAGAGCGCCATCAGCGGCGGGCTCGACCGCGCCGACCTCGCCCGCATCGGCGGCGCGCTCACCGACGACCAGGGCGTCGCGTTGTTCGACGCGGCGCTGGCCGGCGGTCTCGCCAACACGGTGCCGATCCGGCTGGACCTGGCCGCGTTCCGCCGCCGCAACCCCGTGCCCGCCCTGCTGCGCGGGCTGGTCCGCCCCCCGTTGCGCCGGGCCGCGCACGGCTCCCAGTCCCTGTCGCGGCGGCTGTCCGGGCTGCCTGCGGCGGAGCGGGAACAACTGCTGGTGGACCTGGTCCGCGGTGAGGTGGCGGCCGTGCTCGGCCACTCGTCGCCGTCGGCGATCGACCAGGGCAGGGCCTTCAACGACCTCGGGTTCGACTCGCTGACCTCGGTGGAACTGCGGAACCGGGTGAACGCGGCGACCGGACTGAGGCTGCCGACCACCCTGATCTTCGACCACCCGACCACCTCGGCCCTTGCCGCGTACCTGGCCGGTGAACTGACCGGCGACCACGCCGTCACGACGATCACGACGTCAGAAGGAGACACCGGCGGAGACCCGGTGGTGATCGTCGGCATGAGCTGCCGCTACCCGGGCGGGATCGCCTCGCCGGAGGACCTGTGGCGGCTCGTCATCGCCGGTGCCGACACCACCGGCGACTTCCCCGGCGACCGTGGCTGGGACCTCGACGCCCTCTACGACCCCGACCCGGACCGGCCCGGCACCAGCTACACCCGCACCGGCGGGTTCCTCGCCGACGCGGCCGGGTTCGACGCCGGAATGTTCGGGATCTCCCCGCGTGAGGCCCTTGCCATGGATCCGCAGCAGCGTCTGCTGCTTGAGGCGTCGTGGGAGGTGTTCGAGCGGGCCGGGATCGACCCGGACTCGCTGCGGGGCAGCAGGACCGGTGTGTTCGTCGGCGTCGCGTCCTCCGGCTACGGCGCGGGCGCGCGGCTGCCCGACGACGTCGAGGGGCACTACCTGACCGGCAGTTCGACCAGCGTCGCGTCGGGCCGGGTGGCGTACACGTTCGGGCTGGAAGGTCCCGCGGTCACCGTGGACACCGCGTGCTCGTCGTCGTTGGTGGCACTGCATCTCGCCGTGGCCGCGCTGCGGTCGGGCGAGTGCACCATGGCGTTGACCGGCGGTGTGACCGTGATGGTGACACCGGGGATCTTCACCGAGTTCAGCCGCCAGCGCGGCCTGTCCGCCGACGGCCTGTGCAAGTCGTTCTCCGCTTCCGCCGACGGGACCGGCTGGTCCGAGGGTGTCGGTGTGCTGCTGGTGGAACGGCTTTCGGCCGCGCGGCGCAACGGGCACCGGGTGCTCGCGGTGGTGCGCGGGTCCGCCGTCAACTCCGATGGCGCGTCGAATGGTCTGACGGCGCCGAATGGTCCTTCGCAGCAGCGGGTGATCCGGGCCGCGTTGGCCAGCGCCGGTCTCGCGCCATCCGATGTGGATGTGGTGGAGGCGCACGGGACCGGCACCCGCCTCGGTGATCCGATCGAGGCGCAGGCGGTGATCGAGACCTATGGGCAGGATCGGGATCGGCCGTTGTGGCTGGGTTCGGTGAAGTCGA
>NZ_JBARWZ010000042.1:0-40672 GCF_049647105.1 Actinophytocola sp. | reverse complement strand
CCGCGGCCCACGCCAACTACGAGCGGGCGCTGCGCCGCTGGCCGGACGTCGCCGACCCCGAGACGGCGACGGGCATCGACCACGACACGCTGCTGGAGCGCGCCGCCGAGGCCGCGAGCCTCGCGGGCCACAACCAGCGCGCGCTCGAGCTGACCCGTGAGCGGCTGACCGGGCTACGCGACCCGGAACGGATCGCGCACGCCTACGAACAGCTCTCCTACCAGGCCCGCAGTGTCGGCAACTGGGAGCTGGCAAGGCACGCGAGCGCCGAGACCGTGCGGCTACTGCCGGACGGCTCGCCCGCCCGGCTGCGGGTCGAGTCGTGGCAGATGATGCTCGACATGCTCGGCGCCCGGCACCTGGACGCGGTGCGGCACGCCGAGCGGATCCTGCCGCAGGCGCCAGAGGATCCGGCGGAGGACCTGGTGCCGCGCAACCGTGCGCTGACCGTGCTCGGCACCGCACACGTCATGCTCGGCCACGTCGACGATGGCGCCGGGTTCCTCGCGCGGCACCGCGAGTTCGGTGCGCGGACCGGGGTGCCGAGGTTCGTCGGCGTCGGGTACGTGAACACGTCGGAGAGCCTGATCTGGGCGGACCGGCACGACGAGGCGCTCGCGCTCGCCCGCGACGGCATCACACGGGCTAGTGAGCTGGGCTTCGCGATCTACCTGCTGCCGATCCTGGGCAACGCCGTCCGGGCGCTCGCCGAACTGTCCAGGTGGGACGAGGCGCTCGACACCGGGGCCGACCCCGACGACCCGGCCGCCGACCCGTTCAACTGGATCTTCGTGGACCTGCCGCGCGCGGAGGTCCTGCTGCGACGCGGAGATCTCGGTGCGGCGGCCGCACTGCTGACCCGGGCGGGCGCGGTGCTCGACGGCCAGGACGACGCGCAGTACGGCACCGAGCTGGCCCACCTGCGGGCGCGGCTCGCGGGTGCGGAGGGCAGGCACGTCGACGGGCTGGCCGTGGTCCGGGCGGGCCTCGAGATCGCCCTCGCCGCGCACGACATGTGGCTGGTCGCGCGGCTCGTGGCGACCGGCGCGTGGCTGGCGGTGGCCGCCGGGGACGCGACGACCGCGGACGAGCTGCTGTCGGCGGGCCGGGCGCACCGGGAGAACCTGACCGCCCAGGGCGCGGTGGCACTGCCGAGAACCCGGCGGGCGGAGGCGTTGGCGGTGGCCGAACGCAGCCGTCTCGGCAGGCCGGACCCGGCGGCGTGGGCGGCGGTCGACGGTGGCCCCGACCGGTACCTGACCGCGTACGCGCGGTTCCGCGAGGCTGAGTCCGTGTTGGGTGCCAAGGGCTCCCGCACCAGGGCGGCGGAGTTGCTGGCGTCGGCGGCCACGACCGCGGCGGGACTGTCCGCGACACCGCTGACCGCACTGGTGACCGCGCTCGGCGAACGGGCCCGGCTCGCCCCGCCCGCCGCGACACCGGTACTGGGCCTCACCGCCCGCGAGGCGGAGATCTTCTCCCTCGTGGGGCAGGGCAAGACGAACGCGGAGATCGCGGCGGAGCTGTTCATCAGTACGAAGACGGCGAGCGTGCACGTCTCCAACATCCTGCGGAAGCTCGGGGTCAAGAGCAGGATCCAGGCTGCCGCGCTGGCACACAGACAGGAGCGGTCGTAGGTGGAGCACAACTGGGCAGGCAACATCGAGTACCGGGCGCGGGAGGTGGCGCGGCCTCGGTCGGTCGGCGCGCTGCGGGAGCTGGTGGCGGACCGGGACCGGGTGCGTGCGCTGGGGTCGCGGCACTCGTTCAACGACCTGGCGGACGGGCCGGGCACCCTGGTGTCGCTGGAGGAGCTGCCCGACGAGATCGTCGTGACCGGGCAGCAGGCGTCGGTGCCCGCCGGAGTCCGGTACGGGGTGCTGGCGGAGTTCCTGCAGGAACGCCGGCTGGCGCTGCCGAACATGGCTTCACTGCCGCACATCTCGGTGGCAGGCGCGATCGCGACCGGCACCCACGGCTCCGGCGACGGCAACGGCTGCCTGTCGACGACGGTGGCCGGGCTGGAGCTGGTGACGGCGTCGGGTGGGCTGCGCACACTGTGGCGCGGCGACCCGGAGTTCGCGGGCAGCGTGGTCGCACTGGGCGCGCTCGGCGTGGTCACCAGGGTGACCTTGGACGTACGCCCGACCTTCGAGGTGCGCCAACAGGTCTACGTGGACGTGCCGTGGCCCGAGGTGATCGGCGACCTCGCCGGGGTGTTCGCCAGCGGGTACAGCGTCAGCGTGTTCACCGACTGGACCGGCCCGGTGCAGGTGTGGGTGAAGAGCACTGCGCCCGTGACACTCCCGTTCACCCCGGCGGACGGCCCGGTGCACATGCTGCCGGGCGAGTCGGTGGCGGCGGTGACCGAACAGGGCGGGGTACCTGGCCCGTGGCTGGACCGGTTGCCGCACTTCAGGTTGGGACACAAGCCAAGCGCGGGCGCGGAGCTGCAGAGCGAGTACCTGGTGCCAAGGGACTCGGCCGAGGAGGCACTGGCGCGGATGCGGGAGATGGCACCGAGGATCGCCCCGCTGCTACAGATCACGGAACTACGCACGGTGGCGGCCGACAACCTGTGGCTGTCCCCGGCAGGCGGGCGGGACGTACTGGGCATCCACTTCACGTGGAAGCTGGACGTCCCGGGCGTGACCGGACTACTCCCCGACATCGAGGCGGCCCTGCTACCACTGGGCGCCCGCCCTCACTGGGGGAAACTGTTCCACACCAACGAAATCAGCAAACTGTACCCCCGCTGGCCAGACTTCACAGAACTACGCACCCACCACGACCCCAAAGCCAAGTTCACCAACCGATACCTGGACCACCTGACCTAATCCACCAGTTTCTCGGTCTGGTCGCGCGATGGACATCGACCTGGTCAACCCCGCACCCACAGGGTGCGATGCCGATGTCCCGAAAGGCGTTTTCAGGTCATTGAGCGTCCCAAAAGCGCCTTTCGGACATCGCGTCCGCGAGGGCGCAAGCCCTTCACCCACAAGGGGCTCCCTGCCATCCCGGAGACCTGCCCCTCCGGCGAGGAGCCGCCGGAGGCAAACCCGGAACCGACCTATCGAGGCCCGCCAGGCCCGAGAGGGTCCGGTTCGGACGGAGGCCTCGGGTCCGGACCCGGGGGCACGGGCGGCTGAGGCGGGTCGGTGGGCACAGGAGTGGGCTCGCCAGGCTGCGGAAGCGGTTGCGGCGCGGGAGGAATCGGCTCGGTCATCGTTGTTCCTTTCCGTTGACTGGGCGTAGCGGATGTACCGCGGGCCCCTGGATCACCTGTCCGTCCACATCGAACCGGGAGCCGTGGCACGGGCAGTCCCATGTGCGCTCGGCATTGTTGAACGCCACCAGGCAGCCGAGGTGCGTGCAGTGCGCACGCACGGCGTGCAGCGCCCCGCTCTCGTCCCGGTACGCGGCGACCATCGACGTCCCCTGCCGGGTCACCGTCGCCTCGCCCGGCGGCAGGTCTCCCAGGCCGGCCGCGTTGAGCGCCCGCAGGTGGTCACCGGCCAGGAACTTCGCCACCGTCGCGTTGGCCGTCACCAGCCCGGCCGCGGCACGCAGTGAGAACCGGTTGGGGTCGTACAGGTCCTGGTACTCGTTGTCGTTCCCCACCACCAGGTCGCGCAGCAGCAACCCCGCCGCGGTGCCGCCCGTCATGCCCCACTGGCCAAAGCCCGTCGCCACCCAGAGGTGCCGGGCGCGCGGGTGGTAGCGGCCGACGTACGGCACGCTGTCCACGGTCGACAGGTCGTGCGCCGACCAGCGGTAGCGGACCTCCGTCATGCCCACGTGCTCACGGGCCCACGCCTCCAGCCGGGCGAACCGGGCGGTGACGTCGACGTGGTCGCCGACCCGGTAGTGCTCGCCGCCGACGATCACCTGCTGGCCGTCGGGGGTGGGCACACCGCGCACCGAGTGGTGGGTCCGCGCGTCCAGGTAGGTGCCGGTGACCGTCCGGGTCGCGGGCCCGGCGACGACCAGGTCCCTGGTCGGTTCCAGCCGGGCGAAGAAGAGCCCTCGGTCGAAGACCGGGTAGTGGGTCGCCACGACGACCTCCGCCGCGCGCACGGCGCCCGCGGTCGTCCGCACGATCGACGGGCTGCCTTCCTGGAGGCCGGTGGCGCGGACCCCCTCGATGATCCGCCCGTCGGCCGCCTCCGTCAGCGCGGCGAGACCGAGCAGCCACTTGCGGGGGTGGAACTGCGCCTGGTCACGGAATCGCACGGCACCCACCGCACCAAGCGGCGGTTCGATCCCGGCCACGAACTCGGCGGGCAGCCCGGCGGCGACCGCGGCCGCCGCCTCCGCACGCAGCGTGGGCAGCTGCCCGGGGTCGGTCGTGTGGACGTGACTGTCGGTGCGTTCCAGGTCGCAGTCGATGCCCTTGGCCGCCGCCGTGGCGGCGATCCACTCGAGCGCGGCCAGCTGGCTTCCGCCGTACCGGGCCGCGGCGGGCCCGAGGCGGTGGTAGATCAGCTCGTGCTGCGCGGTGACCTTCGCGGTCGTGTGGCCGGTGACCCCGCCGCCGATCTCGCCCGCCTCCAGCACCAGCACGGACCGGCCCGCCTCGGCGAGCAGGTACGCGGTGGTCAGGCCCGCGATACCGGCGCCGAGCACCACCACGTCGGCGGTGGCGGGCAGCGGCGGTTCCCTGCGGGCCGTCCCTTGCGTGGTGTCGAGCCACAGCGAGCGGGTCATGGGGGCGGAATAGCCAGGTCATCCGAGGGCTAAACGGACACCGGGTTGGGTAGCCCGTCCGTGGACGGGGGAGACTGACAAGCGCTGACGCGCTCTCACAACCACGCGGGAGAACCTTGCCACCGGGAGACAGTCCATACGCGGACGAGAAGGATCGGGCCGTGACGCCGACTCGCGTCGTCCTGGTGGAGGACCACGACATGGTCGCCGAAGCGATGACGCTCGCCATGGCGCGGGCCAACGACATCGAGATCGTCGCCAGGGCTCACTCGATCGCGACAGCCGTCGAGTCGGTGCGCGAACACGAGCCGGACGTGGTGCTGCTGGACCGCAGGCTGCCCGACGGCGACGCGATCGAGTCGATCGGCGTGCTGAGCCAGTCCGGCGCCCGGGTGCTGGTGCTGACCGGGGAGGCGACGGCGACGGTCGCCGCGCGGGTCGCCGAGGCGGGCGGGTCCGGCCTCGTACTCAAGTCGTCGGGCCTCGACGAGCTGGAGGACGCGGTCCGGCGGGTCGCCGACGGTGAGGCGGTGTACGGGGCGGAGTTCCTGGCCGGGGTGCTGAACCGGCTGACCGGCCGCACCCCGAGCGCGACCCTCACCACCCGCGAACGGCAGACGCTGACCCTGCTCGCGGACGGCGCGAGCGCCGCCGACGTCGCGACCCGCATGGGCATCGCCCACAACACGGCCCGCAACCACGTGCAACGCGTCCTGGAGAAGCTGGGCGCCCGCTCGAAGCTCGAAGCGGTGGCCATCGCCCGCCGGGAAGGTCTGCTCGACTGATCGTCATGGGTGGAACTGATGCACTTGCACTATGACGCAGGCGACAGCCGCATCTCGCCTGTGGAGGGGTTGTCCATCGAAGGTGGTGTCGTGGAGACACGTGCACCGGCGGTAGCCGAACTCCGCCTCGCTGAGCGGGACACCAGTGCCGCTCTCGCACGCCAGTTCACGCGGTCCACACTGGCCTCGTGGCGGAGCCGCTGCTCGCATGACGACTTCGTACTGGCCGTATCGGAGCTGGTCACCAACGCTCTCCTGCACGGGCACGGCTCCCCCTTGGTCCGGCTCATCGAGGGCGACGACCGGGTCCGCGTCGAGGTGTGCGACGACAGTCCCCTGCTTCCGGTGTCACACCGGATGACGCCGACGACCGGCCTCGGCCTGCGGGTCGTCGAGCAGATCTCGTCCGCCTGGGGTGCCTCGCGCCGCGGCCGAGGGAAGGTGGTGTGGTGTGAGCTGGCCACACCCGCGAACGGCAACCCTGCCTGACGGGCCAGACCGCCAGCAGGTGGTGCACAGTTGGGACATGCAACCCGATGACGGGTACCGGCTCCTGGTGCGCAATGTCAGGGACTACGGCGTTTTCCTGCTCGACCCGGCCGGTCACATCATCAGCTGGAATATCGGCGCCGAACGCATCAAGGGCTACCATGAAGAAGAAATCCTCGGCAAACACTTCTCCGTCTTCTACCCACCGGAGGACATCGCCGACGGAAAACCGGAACGCGAACTCCGCAAAGCCATCGCCGACGGCCGAGTCGAGGACGAAGGCTGGCGCCTCCGCAAGGACGGCACCCGATTCTGGGCCAACGTGGTCATCACCGCACTCTTCGACGACACCGGAAAACTACGCGGCTTCGGCAAGATCATCCGCGACATGACCGACCGCCGCATGGACGACGAAGCGCTGCGGGCGAGCGAGGAACGGTTCCGCCTGCTCGTTCAGGGCGTGCGCGACTACGGCATCTTCATGCTCGACCGGACCGGCCACATCATCAGCTGGAATATCGGCGCCGAACGCATCAAGGGCTACCGCGAACAAGAAATCCTCGGCAAACACTTCTCCGTCTTCTACCCACCGGAGGACATCGCCGACGGAAAACCGGAACGCGAACTCCGCGAAGCCATCGCCGACGGCCGGCTCGAGGACGAAGGCTGGCGCCTCCGCAAGGACGGCACCAGATTCTGGGCCAACGTGGTCATCACCGCACTCTGGGACGACACCGGGAAACTACGCGGCTTCGGCAAGGTCACCCGCGACATGACGGAGCGGCGCAACGCCGAGGCGACTCTCACCGAGCGGCGGCGGCTGTTGAGCCACCTCGTCGAGGCCCAGGAGCTGGAGCGCCGCCGCATCGCGTGGGACGTGCATGACGACTCGATCCAGGCGATGGTCGCCGTCGGCATGCGGCTGCAACTGCTCGCCGCACGCCTGCCCGAGGAGCAGCGCACCGTCGCGGCACAGCTGGAGGAGTCGGTGCGGGCGTCGGTCGGGCGGCTGCGCAGCCTGGTGGTGCACCTGCGGCCGACCGCGATCGACGTTCACGGTCTGGTGCCCGCGCTCACCGGGTACCTGACCGACGTGGTGGCGGGGTGGGGGTTCGAGGCGGACCTGTCGACGGCCGGCCTGACCACCGAGCCGCAGACGGCGACCGCCATCACGATCTTCCGGATCTGCCAGGAGGCACTCAGCAACGTGCGCAAGCACGCGGACGCGGCCCGGGTCGACCTCAGGCTCTCCACCAGGGACGGCGGCACGCTGGTGCGGGTCCACGACGACGGCCGCGGCTTCCCCAACTCGGTCACACCCGAGAAAAACCGGCATTTCGGGCTGATCGAGATGCGGGAGCGGGCCGAGACCGCGGGCGGCTGGTGGTCGGTGACCAGCTCGCCAGGGAACGGCACGACCGTCCAGTTCTGGCTGCCCAACCCGCCTGCGTCGGCAGGGGATGGGTCATGACGTTCGAGATGCGGATGCCGCTGCGGGTCCTCGTCGCGGACGACGACCCGATGATCCGGCTCGCACTGTCCGAGGTGCTGGCGGCGGAGACAGACCTGCAGGTGGTGGCGATCGCGGAGGACGCGGTCCAGGCCGTCGACCTCGCTGTGACACACAGCCCGGACGTGGCGGTACTGGACGTGCGGATGCCCGGTGGCGGCGGCTCGCACGCGGCACGGGAGATCCGGCTCCACTCGCCACGCACGCAGCTGCTGGCGTTCTCCGCCTACGACGATTCGGGCACAGTGGACGAGCTGAAGCGCCTCGGCGTGCGGGAGTACCTGGTCAAAGGCGTCACGAACGCCGAGATCGTGGCGGCGGTGCGCCGCGCGGGTGCGGCCATCGAGGCCTGACCTGCGGTGGTGGACACGTCTGCCACACCATGGGATCCTGGGGTGAGGTTGAGCAGACAGCCGAGTTCACGAGACGCTAAATCGCGAAAGTCCTCTGCCAAGGTGGCAGGCGGCGGTGGCAGAGCCGCACCACCAGCATGTCAGCTGTGGTGGTTCTTCCTTTCTGGCGCTCACGATCAACCGGTTCAGGGAGATCCGATGAGCAACAACACGCACAGGCGTGTTACGCGCAGGGAAAGCGCGCTCCAGCACCTCACCGTGATGCAGATCCACGCCCGCGATGACATCGAGCAGATTCATCCGGTTGGCGAGATCGACCTTTGCACAGCACCCGCCCTGCGGGACGCACTCACCGACACCGAGCGGCGCCAGGTGCCGAACGTGCTGGTGGACCTGTCGGAGGTGCACTTCCTCGCGCTGGTCGGCGTGCAGGTTCTACGGGCGGCGGGCGAACGCTGCGCCGCCGAGCAACGCAGGCTGGTACTGGCCGCCCCGACGCAACCCGTGCAGCGGGTACTCAGCCTCACCGAAGCCACGAACGACCTCGAAGTCCACCTGACGCTGGCGAGCGCGCTGTCCGCGCTGTCGCACGTCTGACGCACACCCAACCGGGGTCCGCGTTCTTCGCGGGCCCCGGTTTCGTGCGATCAGCGGCCCTTTTTCGGACCGTCGCCGAGATCAGTCCGTTTCTCGCGCGTCACGGGCCGCTGCTGTTCGGTGACCACGTGCTTCACGAGCCGGACCCTGCCGGTCTCCACCTGCCCGGTGCCGGCCTTCGGCTGCGTCGTCGTCCCGCCGCCGGGCGGCCGGGGGTGACTGGTGGGTCCTCTGCCACGGCCCGGGTACTCCCCTGGCTGCTGGCTCATGCCCGGCCGTCGAATGGGGTGCCGGTCCCTCGGCCCGCCCTGCGGGCCGAACCCGTAGTGGCGGTACAGCGCGGCCTGCTCGTCATCGGTCATGTGGTCGTGGGTCGCCTCGATTCTCGGCGAGCCCTTGACCTGTTCCTTCTCCACCGGCACCCGAAGGTGGTCGTCGCGCAACTCCGCACGCTGCAACGGGACGAACGACTCCTTCAACCCGAACAGGCCGGTGTGCACGGACGCCCACAACGGGTCGCCGGTCTGCCCGTCCAGCCACACCCGCTTGACGGAGCCGATCTTCTCACCCCTCGGGTCCACGACTTGGCAGTCGTACAACCGGTTGACCATGTCCTGACCGATCACGGTTCTCACCCTCCACTGTCGACGTCGAGCTCTGCCGCTCCGGCTTGCCCGGCCAGCACAACGGCTATTCCTGGGTAACCGGCATCTCACCCGCGGGTGACGGTGTTTGACCTGGTCAGGGGGTGGCACCCTGACGCCATGTCACTGACGCCGGAGTCCGCCGACCGCACGCCACGCAGGGTGCGCGTCGTGCCGGACGGCCCGCTGCTCGTCGAGGGGCCGGTGGAAGTGGTCACCGAGGACGGCAGTTCCGTCACGTCCGACCGGTTCGTGGTGGCGGTGTGCACGTGCCGCCGCAGCAAGCGCTACCCGTTGTGCGACACCAGCCACCGCAAGCGGGTTCGGTAGTGCCCCGTCAAGGTGAAGTGGGTCGTTTGTCCGTGGATCCAGGTGGTCGCTGGCAAGGCGCGGGAAAGCCGCTCGTACCGGGTTGTACTTGGGCTTTCCCGCAACGCCGCCAGCGGCCGCCTGGGCCGCGGAGAAACGTGCCCTCCTCGCCTTGACGGGGCACTGGTGCCCCGTCAAGGCGGATACGGCACGATTCTCGACGGCCCCGCCGCCCATCACCCCAATCCAACTGGACGGGGCACCAGATCATCGCACTCGGTGTACTTCTGGTTCACCGTGCCGGACACCCAGGTCCGCGAGTTGCCGGGCCGACAGGTCGAACTCGTAGTCGGCACCGCCTCCGATCATCCACCCGGCGGCCAGCGCGGCCGAGCGCAACGCGGGCACAGGCTCACCGTGATCGAGGTAGTGGTAGAGGAACGCGGCGAGCAGAGTGTCTCCCGCTCCCCCGACGTATCGGACGCCACGTGTCGGCGCAGCGGCGACATGCCACACAGCACGGTCGTGGCACAAAGCGACAAGCGCCCCGTCGGCACCACAGCCGACGATCGTGACTGGCGTCGCGAACCGATGCCACAACGCCTCGATCCACGCCATCGGTCCACCGGCCAGCCGCTCATGCGAACAGCTGATGATCGTCGCCGCGCGCAACCAGTCCTGTTTGCGTGGGTAGTCCGCGTCGATCACGCACTGCATATCCGTGGCGATCGGCACCTGCCTCGCCACCGTGACATCGATGAGCGGCCGGGTGAACCCCACGCTGCCCAGCAGCACAACCTCGGGGTTCTGGTCGTCCAGTACCGATTCGTACACGTCCACCGGATAGCGCAGATCCCATGTCGCCCGTAGATCCGAGGTCGCGCAGCGGGTTCCGGCAGCGTCGTACAGGACCAGGGACCGTGGTTGCTCGGCGCACAGCTGAATGCCGTTGTCGAACCATCCCCTCGCACGAAGACCGTGCTCGACCATCCGCCCAGGCAGATCAACACCCACGTACGTCACGAGGCGCACATCCGCACCGAGGGCGCGCAGCGCGGTCGCCGCGGCCCAGCCCGCACCCGCGACACGCAGTCCGACCCCGCCGCTGATCACGTCGCTGGATACCAGCGGCACCGGAAACCCCTCCACCTGCTTGCTGAGCCGGACGCTGACCACGCCGGCGACGACAACACGAGTCATGAACGACCTCCCACACCACATATCCAGAGCTGATACACGAGCCGGCCGACCTCGGCGGCGTGAGCCTCGCCAGAAGAACCAACCGGTAGATGGATGGCGGGTCCGGGCCACCCGAGCACCATCCAGCGGCCACGCCGCGACCAGGACACGGCGACAACACAGCCCGGGAACTGGCGGCGGATCGACTCCACCCATCGGCGAGCCCCTCGACGACTACGGCGCTGCCCGATGATCACGTCGGCAGCCTGCAGCCGGGCGCGGTCGCCGGTACGGACGTCGACGACGACCACGTCGATGGGGTCCACGTGATTCTCGGTCACGACCATCACCTCCTCACCAAATCCGGTACCGGCACGGGCTCGGGAGCGCGATGACGGCCGGGTGCCGGCATTTTCAGCAGCCGGTACATCTCCTCGCGGAGCAACCGATGCGCCTCGCCAGGGCGCGAGGTGAGCCGGGCGGCGATGCTGCCGTCCGGCTGTGATGCCAGCCAGGCCGCGGCAGTCCGGAGCTGAGCCTCGATGGGCTTGGCACGGACGAGCCGGGGTGCCTCCATACCGAGCAGCGCTTGCGGAGACCTCGGATTGAGGTGCTCCAGCGGAAGGTCCGCGCACAGAACCGGTTTCCCGATCGCGGCGGCGTAGGCGGTCGTCGAGCCATGGTCACCGACAACGTAGTCGGCGGCGATTGCCGCTACCCGCCAGTCCAGTTCCGGATCGATCAGCATCAATCCGGCCGCGCGTGCACCCGAAAGCCAGGCCCTCAGCTGCCGGCGCCCGTGCGCGGCCCACACTCCGGGATGCACCAGCATCGCCACCTGATGGCGTTCCGGATCCAGCTGCTTGATCAGCTCGGGCAGATACTGCTCGAGCCGCCCGAACAGCGAATGGCGGCCCCACGTTGAAGCGATGACGATCAGCTCGCTATGGGCGCGGACGCCAAGTGCCCACCGGTATTCGTCGCGGTGCGGAAGGCTCGCGACCATCCGGTCGTAGCAGGGATCCCCTGCGACGCGTGCGACGCTCAACGCTTCCGGACACTGCTCCGCCAACACCCTTCGGTCGGCCTCGTGCGACAACACGAGCGTTGTCGGTATCGGCTTGCCGTCGCGGAGCAGCCGGCCCGCGTCCAGTCCGTAGACCTGCCCGGTCCCGCCTGATCGCTTACCCCAGGCCGCACCGTGCTGGATTGCCATAACCGGCGCGTGCAACTCGTCAATCGCCGCGTATGCGGCGGACAATGCAAGATCGAAACGCTCACGCACGGCTTGCGCCCAGGGAATTTGCAGCGCCCCGACAGAATCCAAATACTCGGACACACCTGCGCCGAGCACTGCAGGAGCCCTGCTGTATATGAGCTGAATCCGCGGATCAGTCTCGATCAACTCAACGACGTCCATCAGCCGCTGGGTCGAGACCAGCGTGTGCGCTGCCACCAGCACCGTTGCCTGCGTGTCCCTGGACACCCAGTGCTCAGCACCGAAACTGACCGGCACTTGCCGCCACTCGTTTCCGACCACTTCCACTCCCCTCCTGAACGACTCCGAGAGCCAGAGTGAGGCGATGTTTGGCAAGCACCTTGCAGATCACTTGCAGTGCATTGGACATCTCCGTAACGGTTCGATATCGGAGGATGTCAACAAACGAAGTTGATGTTTTTAGGCCCACACACTCAGAACGCGGCCACATCGCGACGAGCTGGGGACACAGGTGAAAATACACATTCTTGGGCAGGTGCGCCTGCAGATGCACGGGCATGTCCGCGTCGACTCGACCAAGGTGCGCGGCCTACTGGGGTACCTGGCCTACCGCGCCAACGAGTTCGTGCACGTCGACCGCATCTCCGAAGCCTTGTGGGATGACGACCGGCCTCCCGATCCGGCCAAGACGCTCCAGCCCTATGTCTCGCGGCTGCGCCGGGTCTTCCGCGAAGCGGGATGCCCGGCGGACCTTGATCGCGA
Organism: Actinophytocola sp.; assembly: GCF_049647105.1. Classification (GTDB taxonomy): domain Bacteria; phylum Actinomycetota; class Actinomycetes; order Mycobacteriales; family Pseudonocardiaceae; genus Actinophytocola. The sequence goes on along the minus strand of NZ_JBARWZ010000042.1, from coordinate 28,118 downwards.
CAACAAGTCCTACCGGCTCACGACAGATCCATCCATAGTGGACTATCATCAGCTGCGGACGATCGTCCGGAAAGGACATCGTGCGCGCGGCGGCGGGCAGGTTCGTGAGGCAGCCGAACTGTTCTCCGCAGCACTCCGGTTATGGACAGGCCCGCCACTGACCGATCTCGACACTACGTGGGCCCGGCGCCTTCGTGACACCCTGACGAACCAGACTCTCGTTCCCGCCCACTGCGCACTTCTCGACACCAAGCTCGCGCTCGGGGACCACGACTTCGTCCTGGAGCAGCTCCCGCCTCTGCTCGCCGAACACGAGAACAACGAGCAGTTGGCCGGCCAATGGATCCGCGCACTCGCGGCGGCAAACCGCGTCGGCCAGGTTCCCGCGTTCTACCGCGAGTTCACACAGCGACTGCTCGATGACCTCGGAGTGCGGCCGTCATCCGAACTCGCCCAGATCTTCAACGAGGTGACCAACCCGAGCAGGCCCGCACCATCCGCCACGAACAGGGCAGGCACCCCGCGCGTGACGCCGTACTTCACGGGCCGGGCAGACCTCCTCCATAGGCTGGACGGACTTCTCCTCGGCGAGGATCGAGGAGCAGACGTCGTCGCGCTCGACGGACCGCCGGGCGTGGGCAAGACGACACTCGCGAAGCACTGGGCACGGCGACGACGTGACCAGTTCTCCGACGGGATCTTGTTCGCCGATCTCGCCGGCTACTCGAACACCCCGCTCGTCCAGCCCCATACCGTCATGATGTCGTTCCTGGAAGAGCTGGACGTCCACCCGTCCCAGATCCCCGACGACACCACCGAACGCGCCAACCTGTTGCGACGCACGCTGTCCACCCGGCAGGTCCTCGTCATCCTCGACAACGTACGCGACAGCGCGCACGTGCGCCCCCTTCTGGCGGCCATCCCGAGACCGACGTTGATCACCAGCCGTCGACGACTGACAGGGATCGTCTATCGGGAGGCCGTCCGCGCGGTCGCTGTTCCGGCGCTGCCACAACAGGACTCGGCGGACCTGCTGGACAAGCACCTCGGTGGGCGAGTCGCCGAGTCACCGGTCGCGATTGCCCGACTCATCGACCTGTGTCAGGGACTGCCCCTGGCGCTGTGGATCGCCGGGGAACACATCGCCGCCCGTCCGCAAGCGCCGATCGACGAGCTTGCCGAAGATCTCGCGCACACCAGACGGCTGCTCGACGCCGGCTCACACGGCGACGACGACACCACCACGCTCCGCTCCACGTTCTCGTGGAGCTACCACGCTCTCCGTGCCGACGAACGACGCATCTTCGACCTCATCGGCCTGCATCCCGGTACCCGATTCGGCATCCAGGCCGTCAGCGCTCTCGCCGGTGATGACACCGACAACGTCGAACGCTTGCTCGACTCACTCGTCGGTGCTCACCTGGTCACTCAAGAACGCAGCAACCGCTACCTGGTCCACGACCTGCTCCATGCCTATGCGACCGCGATCCCCCACGAGCCCGCCGAGACGTTCTCCCAGGCCACCCGCCGCATGCTGGACTGGTACCTGGCGACCGCCCGCCACGCCAGAGTCCACCTCGTCGGCGACGACCACGACGTACCCGAACTCGAACTCGCCGACGCGGTCGAACCGATGAACTTCGACGGCCCGAACCCAGCGCTCCAGTGGCTGGTCAGCGAGCGCGCAAACCTCGTCGCCTGCACCTACCGGGCCGCCAACCTGGGATATCACGAGCACGTCTGGCGTTTCTCGGCCTGCCTCCACCCGCTCAGCCACTACGAGGCGCCACAAGATCTCGTGGAGATCCACGAACTCGGCCGGCAAGCTGCCGAGCACCTCGGCCACACCGCCGCCGCGGGTGGCTGTCTCAACAACAAAGGATTTGTGTTCGCGCTGCTCAACGACCACGCGAGCGCAGGCCTCTGCTTCGAGATGGCCTATGAGGCCTTCACCCAAGCTGACGACACTCGCGGGCTTGCCGTCACTGTCCACAACACGGGCGTCACCTACCTCAACCTCAACCGACCAGCCGAAGCCATCACCTGGCTCACCAGGGGCCTGGGCCTGAACACCCGCATCGGCAGCGAGTGGGGCATCGCGAACAGCCACCGCCGCCTCGGCGACGCCCACACTGAACTCGACCAACTCGCCGACGCCCAGGAGCACTATCGCCAAGCCAGCTACGCCTCACAACGCGCACACGACCCAGCGGGCCACGGTACGGCCCTGTCCTGCCTCGCGAACCTGGCGCTGAAACGCAATCACATCGCGGAGGCCATCCGATACGGGGAAGCCGCACTGGACGAACTCGACCGCGCGCAAGTCAACCGGGGCGGAACCGCGATGGTTCTTCTCACGCTCGCGACCGCCTACCTCGCCGAGAACTCGCTGACGAAGGCCAATTCGATGGCCTATGAAGCCGTCAACACCTACCGCGACACCCAGAACGTCTCCGGCGAAATCGACGCCCTGGTCCTGTTGGGACGGACGCTCGCGGCCACCGGTGAGACCACGCGAGCGGCAACCGCCTGGACGGACGCGACCGTACTGCTCAGCTCACCCACCGACCCGCGAGCCAGTGTCCTCTCCGAACTGCTGACGACTTCGGCCAGCCTGCCTGTGCCACCTCCACGAAGCGTGGCACAGGCAGACAAAGCATCTTCGAGAAACAAGGTCACCGGGGTGACCGATCCACAGGCGAGTCGCTAGGCCGCGACACTGGCCGGCGTGCTGCCGAAGAAGCGCAGCATGTCGTACCAGTTCAAGCTAGAAGCGGTCTGTACGGCCAGCGCAGCCTGCAACACGCGGACACCGAGACTCAGGGACAGTCCCTTCCTCACCGCGGGGATGAATTCGTCGAGGGGCATGCGGAGAGTGTGCCAAGGGGACATTTACGATTATCATCCGATCCAGTGATTCCGAGCCCCCAACGGGGGACTATTTGTAGATCAAGGTATCACCGCGTCAACTGTCTACTTGGTTGGGGCAGCGCGACGCAAATGTGAACGATAATCACATCAGGACGACGCGAACCTACTTTGCAGTATTCTGGCAATTCACCCTCTACCAGTGTCCGATGTCAGCCGTCAGCCATGCCTGTTTGCGTTGACCTGAAGTCGCGGGATGTGTGTCCTGCCTGGAGCGTTGAGGCTGGAGTGGTCGGCGTTGAGACTGCAGGTCCGCTGCCGTTCTGGAGGGTGCTGCGAATGAGGAGTGCCGGGGCTCTCGCGGGCAAGTTTGCGTTGGCGCCCTGAGGTCGGGTCTGCAGACGCTGTTGAGCATGCCGAGTTCGACTTCGAGATTGAGGAGGTTGGCGCCACCTGCGACAGGTCAATTCATCGCGCAACAGAGGCCAGCGATCCCCGTTCCGATGATGGTCAGCCCTGCTGCCGCGACGAGATCCGGCAGCCCGTCCACCGAGTTGTGCGCCATCACGCGGCCGCCCAGCATGCCGACGAGGCGCCTGGCGATCAAACCCAACGACGGGCGGAAGTCGACGAGCAGCAGCAGTCGGCCCCTCCGGCCGGAGCACGCGGCACACCTCGTGCGGCGCGACCTGCCGGAGGTCCAACTTCAGGTGGTGAACGCCATGCTGGGGACCATGACGTCGTATGCATTGTCGGACAGCAGTAGCCTTTCAGCGCCCGCGATCACTAACCGGTAGCTCGGAGGCGCGGTGCGCGCGGCGTACTCCACCACGGCCTCCGGTCGCGAGCCTGTCCGGACCGGTCGCGCGAGCGGCTCGCTTGGCGAAGTACCCGGCACCCACCCGACGTCGAGCACTTCGCTCATGTGATCAATCCGCCGCTGTTTGTGTGTGTGGCCGCCTCGATCACCGAGAAATCCCGCTCCAGCCCAATCAGCGCACCTCCATCCGGTGACCGCAGCCCGCAGGGGCATGCGGCTGGACAGGGCAGCGACAATGAGCTCAAACGCACATTAATTGCAACTACGGTTTTCCCGCGACAGTGTCGTCGCGTGCGATGTTGCCGACGATGAGCAGGTGGGCCATCCGCCCCATGAACAGCACATCCTCGGCCTCCTTGCGCAGCAACGCTTCAGCCTGGTCGATCGCCTCGTTCCACGTCGCCTCCGCATCGTCCGGCCGGACCCGTCTGAGCGTGGTGATCTTTTTGGCGGCTTGTTGCCAGACATTCGCGATAGCGCGTGGATCAATGTGCTCGGCCATTCGAACCCCCTTCTCGACTTCCCGAAAGGGTGACAGGTCGAACACGCGCACTGAAGCTGTGTCCGATCAAATTCGAGCGAGATTCCATCGAACAAGACCGGACGGCCGGTTTTCAGATCACGAAACAGCAACGGGACGCCCTGTGGCATCCATCCTCCACTTCCCCGACGTCTCTCTGTGCCGCCCAGGCCGGAGCTTCGCCGTGGCGAAGTTTCGCCACCTTGGATACGCAGCCTGACCAGCAGCGATGACTTCGCGCGGTACAGGATTCGCGCTCGGACAATTCCACGGGAATTCATGAGGGGACAAAGTTCTCCGTGCGGATCGGCTCATTGCACCTCACGACACGCCTCGAATCACTACTGAGACGGTTCCTGCGCCGACTCGACCACCCACGCGTGCTGTCGACGGTCGGTCGGCGGCGTTTTGGGGATGACGAGGTCGAGGTGCTCAGCCTCCGATGACCGGCCATGGCGTGGCTGCGGCGCGTCGAGCTGCGGTGATCCGGCGCGGCAGGCTCCGTGAGGGGTACTGCCATTACCTGTAACGACGGGCCCTCCCGCCGCCGTACCTGTCGGAGTTTCCTGGAAGACGCCCGGGGTATGCGGGCAGGCACAGATCAGCGAAAGGACATCATGCGAGCGACCTTCATGTACGGCCCCGGTGACGTTCGGGTGGAGAACGCACCCGACCCGGTCCTGCGGGAACCCACCGACGCGGTCGTGCGGATCGTGCGCTCGTGCGTGTGCGGCAGCGACCTGCACCCCTACCACTCCATGCCCGCCGCCGAGCAGGGCACGCCGATGGGGCACGAGTTCCTCGGCGTCGTGGCGGATCTGGGCTCGGAGGTCTCCGGGCTGCGCCGCGGTGACCTGGTGGTGGCACCGTTCGCCTACGCGGACAACACCTGCGAGTTCTGCCGCGAAGGCCTGCACACCTCCTGCCCCAACGGCGGGTTCTGGGCCGCGGGCGACGTCGGCGGCGCACAGGCCGAGGCCATCCGCGTGCCGCAGGCACAGGGCACGCTGGTCGCCCTCCCGGGTGTCGAGGAGGACTCGGCGCTGCTGCCCTCGCTGCTGACGCTGGCCGACGTCTACGGCACCGGCTACCACGCCGCCAAGCAGGCACGGGTGCGCCATGGCATGACCGTGACGGTGATCGGCGACGGCGCGGTCGGCCTGCTCGCGGTGCTCTCCGCCCGGCAACTGGGGGCGGAACGGGTCATCCTCATGGGACGGCACAAGGACCGTACCGATCTCGGCCGCGAGTTCGGCGCCACCGACGTCGTGGCCGCGCGTGGCGAGGAGGGCATCGCGGCGGTGCGCGAGCTGACCGGCGGGCGCGGCACCCACGCGGTACTGGAGGCGGTCGGCCACCTGCCCGCCTACGAACAGGCCGTCGGCGTCGTCCGCCCCGGCGGTGTCATCAGCCGGGTCGGCGTACCGCAGTACGAGGAAGCACCGATCGGGTTCGGCAGCCTCTTCGGCCCCAACATCACCCTGACGGGTGGTCCCGCCCCGGTCCGCGCCTACCTCGAGACCCTGCTGCCCGCGGTCCTGGACGGCACCGTCGAGCCCGGCAAGGTCTTCGACCTCACCATCGACCTCGACCAGACGCCCGACGGCTACCGGGCCATGGACCAGCGCGAGTCCCTCAAGACCCTCATCCGGCTCTGAGCACAGGAGGAAACACCGTGAAGCACGTCAAGCTGGGTGACCTCGACGTCTCCCGCATCGGTCTTGGCGCGATGGGCATGTCCTTCGGCTACACCGGCGCCGGTACGGACGACGACGAGTCCATCCGCACGATCCACCGGGCACTGGAACTGGGCGTCACCTTCCTCGACACCGCCGAGGTAGGACGCGTCTGGGGCAGGCTCGGGCCATACCTCCCGCTCAAGCTGTTCGACCGTGCTCACGACGTCCCGTTCGACGCGTAGCGGGTGAGGAACAGCGCCTCGGTGAGGGCCACGTGTTCGATCTCGCTCGGGTCGACGCTCTCGTTGGGCGCGTGGATGAGGCACCGGGGTTCCTCCACGCCAAGGAGCATGATCTCCGCGTCCGGGAACGTGTCCGCGAGCACCGTGCAGAGCGGGATCGACCCGCCCTGGCCCTCGGTCGCCATCGGGTGCCGGAACGCGTCCTCCATCGCGGACCGCATCGCGTCGAAGGCCGGTCCGTCGAGAGACCCGACGAACGGGTCGCCCACGGCGACGCGGGTGATCTCGCACCGCAGGCCCCACGGCACCCGCGAGCGCAGATGCTCGACGAGCGCGTCCTGCGCCTGCTGCCCGCTCGTGCCCGGTGGCAGGCGCAGACCCACCCGCGCGGCCGCGGATGCCTGCACGACCGCCGACGAGTCGAGCACGGACGGGATGTCCATCCCCAGCACGGTCGCCGACGGCCGCGTCCACAACATGTCCATGACCGAACCGTCACCGATCAGCTCGACACCGTCGAGGACGTTGGCGTCCTTGCGGAACTGGTCGACCGGATAGTCGACGCCGTGCCACTGCTCGCTCGCGCCGACACCGTCGACCGTCGTGTTGCCGCGCTCGTCGTGCAGCGAGGCGAGCACCTGGATCAGGCCGGCCACCGGGTCCGGCGCCGGCCCGCCGAACATTCCGGAGTGCATCTCGCTCGACAGCGCCGAGAGCCGCACGTCGACGCTCGTCATACCGCGCAGAGTCGTCGTGAGCGTCGGGACGCCCACGGTGAAGTTCCCGGTGTCCGCCACGAGGATCGCGTCCGCCGCGAGCAGTTCGGCGTTGGGCGGCACGAAGGCCTCGAGCCCGCCGGTCCCCTGTTCCTCCGAGCCTTCCGCGATGAGCTTGATGGTGCACGGAAACCCGCCGGCGTGTTCGCGTAGTGCCCGCAGCGCGGTGAGGTGCGCGACGATATTGCCCTTGCAGTCCGCCGTGCCCCGGCCATACCAGCGGCCATCCCGTTCGGTCAGTTCCCACGGCGGCGTGTGCCACAGGTGTTCGCCGAGCGTCGGCTGGACGTCGTAGTGGCAGTACAGCAGCACAGTCGGCGAGCCGGGCGGGCCAGGCGCGACGCCGTGCACACACTTGCTGCCATCCGGGGTTGGCGACGCGACGACCCGCTCGAGGCCGACCTCGGTGAACTTGTCGATCAACCAGTTCGCCACCTTCGCGCACTCGGCAGGCGGCTCGATGTCCGGGTTCGCGACCGAGCGGAACGTGACCAACTCGGCGAGATCCGCGCGTGCGCGCGGCATGAGCGAGCTGACCACCTGGCGCAACGGGTCGACCGCCATGTGCTTCCCCTCTCAGTTGTTCCCGACGTCGTCGAACTCGTAGCCCTCGACCGAGTCGCGGAACGCGGCCACCTTGTCGGGACAGTAGACCTCCAGCACGAGCACGGCGCCGCTCACGAGGTCGACCTCGCCGATGATCGGGCGCTGGCCGACCGAGGCCGCACCGTTCACCAGCTGCGAGTCCGCGATCGCCTTGCGCAGCGCGGAGCCGGGGTCGGCGCAGATCGCGCCGCCGTCGGCGCCGAGGACGTTCGTGATCGTCTCGCGGCTCGCGGGCACCGGCAGGCCCGCGTCCTCGAGCTTGGTGACGAGCTGGTCGGCCTTCTCGTTCGCCTCCTTGTCGCGCTTGGCGTACCGGAAGCTGGCCAGGCCCACGACCAGGAGCCCCACGAGCACGACGATGATCACCCAGCGGTGCGCCTGCGCCCAGCCCCGTGCCTCGGTCATGAGTCCACCTCGGCGTCCTCGGGTTGTGTCCGCCACGCCGGCTTACGCAGTGCGTAGAGCAGCAGCGGCGGCAGGAGCCCGATGATCACGATTCCTCCCGTGATCACCAACGCGTACATGCCCGCGCTGCCGCTGCCGAACTGCGACGGTGGCACGAAGCCGATCGCGAACGCCGCCAGCGACGCCAGGAAACCCACGACGCAGAGCAGGTTCAGCATGGGGGCGCGGTAGCCGCGCGGGTGGTCCGGCTTGTTGCGCCGCAGCCGGACCGCGGCGACGAACATCAGCAGGTACACGACGAGGTAGACCTGGGTCGTCATCACCGACAGGATCCAGTAGGCGCTCGACACGTTCGGGATGAACGCGTAGAGCAACGCGATCGCCGTCGTGACCGCGCCCTGCGTCACGAGGATGTTCACCTGAATGCCCTGTTTGTTGACCTTCTGGTAGAAGGGCGGCAGATAGCCCTGCTGTTTGCCGATCAGCAGCAGGCCCTTGGACGGGCCGGCAAGCCACCCGAGCATGCCACCGGTCGCGGCGCAGACGAGTGCGATCGCGACGACCGGCACCAGGAACGACAGTCCGAAGTGGCCGAAGAACTGGCTGAACGCCTGCATGATCCCCGCCGTGAGGCTCACCCCGTCGGCAGGCACGACCCAGCTGACCGCCAGAGCGGGCAGGATGAAGATCAGCAGCACGAGACCGAGGGCCAGGAACATCGAACGCGGATACTCCTTGCCGGGATCCTTCAGGTTGCTCACGTGCACCGCGTTCATCTCCATGCCGGAGTAGGCAAGGAAGTTGTTGACGATGAGGACGAGGCTCGCGATGCCCGTCCAGGCAGGCAGCAGGTGACCGGCGTCCATCGGCGCGGCGGACGGGTTCCCCTGTGCCAGATAGACGATGCCCATGATGACGAGGAGGGCGCCGGGGATGAGCGTGCCGATCACCAGCCCGCTGGAGGCGAGTTTGGCGATCTCCTTCATCCCCTTGGCGGAGACGAAGACCCCGGCCCAGAAGACGATCACGATGATCGCGCCGGTCCAGACCCCGTTCGACGCGAGGTCCGGGTTGATGACGTAGGCGAGGGTGCTCGCCACGTACGCCAGCAGGGTCGGGTAGTAGAAGATCGTCATCGCGAACTGGCACCAGACCGCGAGCAGGCCCATCCGCCCGGAAAGTCCTTCCGTGACCCACCGGTACACGCCACCGGGCCAGCCCGACGCCAGCTCGGCGGCGACGAGCGCCTGAGGCAGCAGGAACAGGATGGCCGGCACGACGTAGAGGAACACGGCCGCGAGGCCGTACACCGCCATCGTCGGGGCCGAGCGCAGGCTGGCCACCGAGCCAGTGGTGAGGAAGGCCAGCGCCAGCCAGGTGATCCACTGGTGCGGCGGTCCCACGACCATGGCGGGTGAGGATCGACCGGCTTGCTCGTTCGCGGAAACATCGCTCATGGCAGGACCTCCCAGTCCTTGGGCACTCGCAGGCGCACGCGGGTTGCCGAGAGAGCCTGCAAGGATGGTCGTACGGGATGCCCGACGTCGCAACCTCACCTCGGGCGGAGGCACTCGCCGGCCAGGCGATCTTCGGTTGGCACCGTCCACAGTCACCCGAAACGGGTGATGTCGCCACCCCGCCGACCGTCCACACTCGACATGATGAGCACGAACCAGGCCGGCGACGTGCCGGACACCAGGGCGCCGAAACGGGTCGGCGCGGGTGTCCTGGCGGCGACCTGCATCGCCACGCTCGTGGTCAACGCGAACACCTCTGCCGTCAGCATCCTGCTGCCCGCGATCAGCGAGGACGTCGGCGTCGGCACGTCGACCCTGCAATGGGCCGTAACGGGCTACTCCCTCGTCGGCGCGGCCGTGATCGTCACCAGCGGCGTGCTGGGGGACATCGTCGGCCGCAGGCGGGTGTTCGTCGGCGCCCTGCTGCTGTTCGTCGCCTCCTGCGTGCTGATCGCGCTGGCGAACAGCGGCGCCGGTGTCATCGCCGGGCGCGCCATCCAGGGCGCGGCAGGGTCCAGCCTGCTGGCGTGCGGGCTGAGCCTGCTTTCGGTCGCCGCGCATGGCCAGGCACAGCTGCGTGCCGTGTCGCTCTGGGGTGCCGCGTCGGCCGTCGGCGCCGCCGCCGGTCCCCTGATCGGCGGCGCGCTCGTCGACACGACCGGATGGCAAGGGCTGTTCTGGATCGACGCTGGCATCGCGGCGGCCTGCGTCCCGCTGACCCTGCGCACGGTCAGCGAGTCCCGCGACCCGAATCGCCCACGCACCATCGACATCGCGGGCACCCTGCTGGTCGCTGGCGTGCTGGTGCCGTTCGTCCTGGCGCTCAGCAAGGGCGCGGACTGGGGCTGGGGCTCGGTGGCCACCATCGGGTGTCTCGTCGTCTCCGCACTGGCCTGCGTGGGTTTCGTGCTCGTGGAGCAACGGGTGCGGGTGCCCCTTGTCGACCTGCGGTTGCTGCGCAACGCCGTGCTCGTCGGGTCGACGCTGGTGATCCTGATCGTCGCGGGCGCAATCAACGGGCTCATGTTCGTGATGAGCCTGTACTTCCAGGACCCGGCCGGCCTGGGAATGAGCCCGCTGCAGGCCGGCCTCGCGACCCTGCCCGCGTGCGTGGGCCTTGTGCTCGCGACCCCGTTCGTCAGCCCGCTGGCGACCCGGATCGGCTCACGAATGGTGGTGGCCATCGGGTTCGTGATCACCACGGCGGGGTTCGCCGCGCTGTTGTTCCTGTCCGAGTCGTGGCACTACGGGCTGTTCGTGCTGCCGCTGGTCGCGGTCGCGGTGGGCATGGGCTTCTCCAACGGCTGCGCGTCGGCCGCGGCGACGGCGTCGGTGCCCGACGACGAGGTGGGCGCCGCGAGCGGAATCTCCAACATGGCGCGGTACATCGGGGCCGCGATCTTCGTTGCCGCGACGGCCACGCTGTACGGCACCGCGGCGAACGCCTCCGGCGTGCCGCGCGACGAAGCGGTGGCGAACGGTGTCGTGCGCACCGCCCTGCTCATGACCGTCCTGTCAGGACTGGGGATCGCGCTCGCACTGTGCTACGGCCGCCACCGGCCGGCCAGGTCACCCTTTCGTGGCACCGTGGCCGCCGGTGTCGTGCACACCGTCCCGGAACGGGGACACCAGTCGTCCGGCAGGAGCTGAGCGTTTCGTGGCTTACGCCGTCAGGCACGAAACGCCAACTCAGGGGTCCCGAACCGAAGACACGCGGGTCCTGAACCGTGGACTCGCGGGTCAGGTGACGCCGGCCCCGTACTTCTCGATCTTGCGACGGTGCGGGTAGTCGCCCGCTTCGTACAGGCCGTCCCAGCCGTCCTGCTGAGGTGGCGTGAACGTGTCCAACTCCGCCACCTTCTCGGCGGCCAGCCACATGAGCTGGTCCCGGTTGCCGCCCGGTCGCCTGATCCGCCGCCCGCCGATCGTCGTGTAGGCCGTGTAGCGCACCTCGCAGCCGTTGAGTCGCAACGCGCTCAGCAACGCGAGCGGATTGAACACATGGATGCCGTGGCCGAAGTACCCGTTCACCGGGACGTGCAGCAGGTACCAGCCGCCCACCGCGAGCAGGCGAATGCAGTTCTCCACGCATTGACGTGTGTCGAAGATGTGTTCCAGCGACCCGATATCGATCAGGGTCCGATACCGGCCGTGTTCGGCTTCCGGAATCGGCTTGTTCATGTCATGCCGGAGCTTCGCCTTGGTATCGAACAGGTCCAGGCAAACGGCCTCGTCCGCGCCGCGACCGAGGAGCAGTTCGGTGAGATCGCCGCATTCGGTGTAGTCGACCGGAAGCCGGTGCGCGTCGCCGGTGGTGATCATGCGTCGTGCGATCGCCGAGGCCGATCGGCCGACGACATACCGCGGCAACTCGATGTACTGCACGCCGAACGTGAGTACCGGTCCCCGCACGCTCGCGACCTTGGTGAAGATTTCCTCCCAGAGACGCGCGTGACTCAATTGTTGTATGGTCATGGATCCTCCGTGCCAGGCAGTATTCCGGCCGACCCGAATCATGAGCGCCGCAAGCTACCGGATCGACCCAGCCACGACATGACGGCTCCTGCTACCGGCGCACATGCGGACCCGGCCGGCGACCTGAGGTTGTCAGATTGTCCCGACCCGGTAAAGTTCGCGTGCCATCATGCGGCACACAGGTGAAGAATCGCCGCATGGGCTGCGAGACTGGAGCGGTGAATCAGGGCGATCTCATAGCCGCATATCTCGATCACTTCGCCACGGCAGCCTTCGCAGCGCCAATGATCGAGCTGGAACAAATGGCGGACGCGATCTGGGCGACGTACCTGTCACGCGACACCGTCTACGTCTTCGGAAACGGGGCCTGCGCCGCCCTGAGCGCACACATGGCTACCGACCTGTCCAAGGGCACCGCCGTCGGCCTCGGTATGCCGCCGCAGCAGGCCACCGCGCCACGGATCCGGGTGGTCAGCCTCGCCGACAACACCGCGCTGCTCACCGCGCTCGGCAACGACATCGGCTACGAGTACGTCTTCGTCGAGCAGCTTCGCGGCCTGCTGCGGCCAGGAGACGCGGTACTCGGCCTGAGCGGCAGCGGTGGCTCGCCGAACGTGCTGCGGGCGCTGGAATACGCCAGGACCGTGCGAGCCCGGCGGCTGGGTCTGACCGGCCGGATGGCGAGCGCCACCGAACTGGTCTCCCGGTGCGAGATCGCGGTCCAGGCCCCGTCGTCGATGATGGAGCAGATCGAGGACTGGCACGTCATCTACAACCACGTGCTCACCGTGCTGCTCCGCGCGCGGCTGCGCGCACACATGGCCGCGGCACACGCCGCACCACGGTGACGACCTGGGGACTCAGCCGGCGCCGACCAGGTCGCACACCGGTGCCAGCCCGCGCTGACCGCCCATCGGCCGGTCGGGCAACAGGTACACGTGCAGGCCGGACCGGACCGCGGCGCCGTCGCGCACCGGATCGTCACCGACCATGAGGGCGTCCCCCGGCCGCACCCCGAGTTCCGCGCAGGCGGCGAGGAACAGGGTCTGTTCCGGCTTCTCGGCGCCGTGCTCGCACGACAGCGCGAACCCGTCGACCAGGCCGCTCAGCCCGTGATGACGCAACGTTGGCCGGATGTCCCAGCCGACGTTGCTGACGATCGCGATCGGAATCCCGGCGGCGGACAGCGAGGCCATCGTCGCGGCCACGTCGCTGTAGGGCGTCCAGCCCACGGGGTCGGTGAGCCGGCCATAGAGCGCGTCGGCGACCGGGCCGTCGGCACCCGCGCCGCGAAACCACGAATCAAGGGCGGCCCGGTGCGCCCCCGGCGAGCGCTGGCAGCCACGCTGGGCCTCGATCACCTCGGGCCCGTCGCGGGCGGCCTCGATCCGGTCGTACAGCGCCCGCACGTCGGCCGGCTCGGTGTCCCGGCCGAGCCGGCGCAATGCGACCTCGAGCCACGCGATCGAGTCATCGAACTGGAACAGGGTGTGGTCGAAGTCGAACAGCACGGCGTCGAAACGGCTCACGCCACCACCTCGCAGGCCGCTCATGCCAGCCCAGCGTCCAGGATCGGCAATGCGGACCGTGGTGCGCACTTCGGTGCCTGGGTGGTGGGCGCCGAGCCGGCGGCGGCCGCCAGCACGTCAGAGAGCTGTCGGTCGAGCCAGTTGGCGGCGTCCATCCCGACGATCGCGGCGCGCATCCGCCCTGCCCGGTTTCGCCGTTCGGCCGGGGACAGCGCCAGCGCCGCCGCCAGCGCGTCCGTCGTGGCTGCCACGTCCCGTGGCTGCTCCAGCAGGACCGCGCCGGTGAGCAGGTCAGCGGCGCCCGCGCCGGCGGACAGCACCACCGCACCGTCCTTCGTGTTGATCACCGGACCTTCCTGGGCGACCAGGTTCATCCCGTCGGTCACCGAGTTGACCAGCAGGACGTCGTAGCCCCGCAGCACGCCGAGCGCCCGGTCCTGGTTCTCGCCGTGGTGGACCATGACGGCGCCGGGGTACCGGTCGTTGATGTCGTCGACCATCCGCCGCACGCGTGCCGCATACCGCTGATACGACGGCAACCGCTCCCGCGACGGGACCAGACAGGCCACGAAGCGCGCCTCGCGCGCCAGGGCGGGGTGGCGCCGCAACAGCGACGAGTACGCCTCGAAACCACGCAGGGCGTTCTTCGCCGGATCGAGCCGGTCCACCCGCACGATCCGCATCGCCCGGTCGTCTGCCGTGGTCCGCGCGGCCCACCGGCCGACCTCTGGCGTCCTCGCCCGGTCGGTCAGCGACGGGATGTCCACCGACACCGGATAGCACCGGACCCAGATCCGCCTGCCGTCGTGGCGCACCCAGCCGCGCTCCTGATCCACATCGAGCCCCAGTCGCCGGCAGCAGCGCAGAAACCGGTCCGCCCATTGGGCTCGCTGGAACCCAAGCAGGTCCGCACCCAGCATCCCGTGCACCAGGCTACGGAGAAGCGGCGCCGGGACTCCGGCCAGCGACCCGGCGTCGGGAAACGGCGTGTGACTGAAGTGCACGAGCCGCACGTCCGGCCGCAGCGCCCGGATCATCGCCGGGGCGAGCATCAACTGGTAGTCCTGGACCGCCACCACCGCGGCCGGGGCCGCCTGCTGCGCGACCCGCTCCGCCATCCGCTGGTTGACGTGCTTGTACGAGGCGAGCGGGGCGAGCCACCGGTCGGCAGCGGTGCGCACCGGCACGTCGTCCTCGATGCCGTGCCAGGCCGACCAGATGATCTCGACCCCGGTGTCCAGGTAGTACCGGTCGTATTCCTGCTTGTCGATGAGGACGACCTGGGGCGAGTACCCGAGTTGGCCGGCCAGGTCCCCGAACAGACCGCGCCGCATGGCGTGGCCATCGGTGGCCGAGGTCGACGGGGCCAGCCAGGCAACCGGATACCCGGCCGCGCCGGCGACCCGGTGCAGCAGCGCGGTGACACTGCCGGAGCAGAACTCCGGCACCGGATCCTCGATCTGGCCCGCGAACCGCACCGGCCCTCGGTCGGACACCAGGACCACGTGCACCGGCAGGCCGCACCCGTTCGACGGCGGGGCCGGGCGCGCGTCGCACGGTTCGGAAGATTGATTCTCGGCGGACCTCCCGTTGGGAGAGTCACCGGTGTGTCTGCCGCGGTGGACATTGGCGTCAAGTCGCGTCATGGAATCCTCAATGGCCATCAATGAATAGCAGCATTAGGCCGAATGTAGACGCGGTTGTACCCATGTGTCCCCTTAGTCAACCCCGCGCGATACAGCACCAACCTCCATAAACATATTAGCACATGAATATGGGCAAAGAATTAAGTGGACATCGCTTGGCGGCGTACCGCGGGTCTCGAAGATCCGCTGCTCGAAGCGCCCATGGACGATCATGCCACGCACAGCCGAACCCACGTCGCATTGACCGTCGGCACCACGGCACCAGGAAATAGTGGCAATTCCGATTGCACCGCACCACTTTCGCCGGTTTCATGGAGCTACTCATCGGCCCCTCGAAGGAGGCCGGGGTGTCAGCCGCGGTCGTCGCGGGTCTTCTCGCCGGATACGGCATCGCCATTCCGGTCGGGCGGCATGTCCGTACTACTGATCGTCATGCTGTCCTCGTCCTCTTCGGACAGACCATGCTCGGGCGACCTACGTCCGGACGGGGTCTCCTCGGTCCGTTCGGTGGCGGCCGTCGAGGTCTGGTCCATCGTGGCGGGCAGGGACGCGCGGTAGATCGGCATGGCGGCGGCCGTGGTCACGATGGCCACGGCGACGAGGATCTCGAACAGTTCCGGTGTGACCATGTCGTAGGCGAGGCCGATGTTGATGAAGATGAGGATCATCAAGCCTCGTGCGTTCATCAGTCCGCCGACCGCGGAGGCGTAGCGCCACGAGAAGCCCTGCAGTCGCACCACAGCGCACTGCCGACGAACAACATGTACGTCCACATGCTCGCGCCTTCGGTGGCGAGCGAGGTGAAGAACAACGCCGCGGCACCCGCGCCGATCACGAAACCTCACTCTCCGTGGTGAACCCTTGGCGGTGCGCACGCGTAATACCGGTCTGTGGTCCCGCGGGGACTACCGGCCGATAGCGCCGGTGAAATCCGCGCCGGCCACGTGGGCGTCGGTGAGATCGGCGCCGGTGAGGTTCGCCTTGTTCAGCCGCGCATCAGTGAGATCAGCGGTCACGAGATGGGCGTCGGTGAGATCGGCGGAGTGGAAGGTCGCGCGGTGCAACACCGTGTCCGGCATGCTCGCGCCTGACAAGCGCGCCTGGTCGAAGTTGGCATCGGTCGCGTCCGTCAAGGCAATGAACGCGTTCCGCAGATTGGCCTCGGTGAACTGGGCGTTCCACAGGTCGGAGAGGGAGAGATCGACCCTGGTGAGTTCGGCTTCGGAAAGGTCGGCGTTGTGCAGGCAGGTCCGACTCAAGTCCAGCCTGCCGCCACCGTCCTGACCAGGATCGCGTCGGCCGAGCACGGTCAGCGCCGCTTGCACGTCGGCCGCAAGGGGATGATCCAGTCCGTGCGGGCATCCGGCGCTGATCGGGGCGTGGTTGCGGACGAACGAGGCCAGCACCTGCACCACGACCGGTTGATCTCGCACTGAGTCCTGGCCGAGCCGTTCCAATGAGTAGATGCCGCCCATGCGTACATCGGCTTTGTCGGACCCCAGTTGCTCCACCGCACGTCCATAGCGTTCCGCCAGCTGGCTTTCCTGGGCCAGCGCGATCTGCTGGTTGGTCGCGAGCAGCGACTTGTTGGTGAACCACAGCGCGGCGATGGCGGTTGCCGCGGTCGCGAACGCGGCTAGATGGCTCCAGCCCGCCCAACGGAACACCTTGCCCGCCACGGACCGTGAAGTATCGTTATCGACCACCTCGATCTCCGGCACACCGGCATTCTCGCAGGATGACGACCGGCATCGCACGAGTTTCATCGTGTGCGAGTGCTCTGCCTTACCGCGAACGCAGCTGCCGACGGGAGCAGGGCCAGGATCAGGCTGACCACTGTCATGACCGCGGCGCCGCACGGAACGCCGAGAAAGAGGAAGAACACCCCGCCGTCCTGAGGATCTCCCGCCACCTCGCCCACGGCATACCATCCGTAGGCCACGCACACCAGGAGTTCCATCACGCCCCCGGTGAACAGCGTGCCCCGGCCCGTTCCCGTCGCGAAGCGCCTGGCGCCGACCAGCAACAGCACGCCCGTGGTCACCTGAACGATGGCGAGCACCGTGGTGATGGTCGTGACCTGGTCCGACCCGGTGGGATCGAACAAGGAAACGGCGAGATAGAAGAGTCCGAACAAGGTGCCACCGCCGACCACCGCGGCCAGCGAAGCGGACACCGTGACCGAGGACGGCACGGGGCCTCGTGTGTCGAGCACCGCATTGTGGCGCACCGCCATGAGTCATCACCTCATCGAATGAGCCCCACCCACTCATGTCGCCAGAACGGCCCGGACCGTTTCATGACTATCTTTGTCGCTGTGGAGATATTCGACGACCTGGTAGCCGAGTACGACCGGGTGGACCGGATTTTCGCGGGTCTGTCGGCGGCGGAATGGGCAAGCCCTTCCGCCGCGGCGGGATGGCGTGTGGTGGATGTGCTGTTGCACCTGGCGCAGACGGAGGAAGCCGTCGCGGCGACGGTGACCGGTTCGTCGGTGCGGCCCGGGGTGACGGGCTCCGGTCAGAACCCGGTCAGTGTGGACGAGGCGATGGATCGCTGGGTGGCCGCAGAGCGGGCCGGGCCCGAGGTGGTGTTGCCGCGGTGGCGGGAGGCTCGGCGCAGGTCGGTGGAGGTGCTGCGTGCTGCTGACCCGGACAAGGCGTCGCCGTGGGCGTCCGCGCCGTTGCGTCCGGCGACCCTGGCCACGACCCGGCTGGCCGAGCACTGGGCACACACTCTCGACATCACCGGTCCGTTGTCGATTCCCTACCGGGACACGGTGCGGCTGCGGCACATCGCGCGACTCGCTGTCCGGTCGTTGCCGTACGCGTTCGCGGTGGCAGGCGAGCAGCCGGGCCCGGTGCGGGTGGAGCTGACCGGCCCGGACGGCGCGACCTGGCGGTTCGGCCCAGCCGATGCCCCGTCGGTGATCAGCGGATCGGCGGGGGCGTTCTGCCGCGTCGGTGCCAGAAGGCTCGCGCCCGAGGAGTCCGGACTGACCACGACCGGCCACCACGGCGCGACCGCACTACGCGTGCTGCGCAACTACGCCGCCTGACCACCTGCCCCAGAGTCGGCGCGCTCCAACGCGCACTGACCGCGCGGATTCCGCGCGGCTCCGAGCAGGCTGGCGGTCGACGACTACCGAGCCCGCGCCGCCATCAGGTGTCGAGCAGGTCTGGACCGAGTGCGGTGACGAGGCGGGTGAGCCAGGGTCGGGCATCGCCGGTGGTGGCAGGGTGTTCGTCCAGGAAGTTGGGCCAGTCGACCTGCAGGCTGGTCAGGTCACCGTGGTGTACCTGATCAAGTGCGCGGACCGCGTCCGGGTTCATCAGTTCCCGCAGAGCACTCAGGGGTTCGGCGACGTGCTCCGCGAGAAGCACCGCGTGGTGACGATCGACGGCGCGGTCAGGTCGCGAGTAGTCCGGCGAGGCTGAGCTGGTCGATGGCCATGTCGACGTTCACGCGCGGCTGGGTGGGGAACAGCGCGGCCACGTCGTCGGGGTTGACCTTGCGGCTGGTGGCCGCGTTCAGGAGTGCCCCGCACTGGGCCGCCCTGTCCGGGCCGACGTGGCTCGTCATCGCCGCCACGGTGTCCTCGACTGTCCTAACGGGAGGAAGGGGCGCGTCGAGTTCGCCGGACGTGTCGGTGCCGCCGCGGCTCCAGCGGTCGCCTGCCCACCAGAAGCAGAAGCTCACCAGGCCATTGTTGTTGCGGGTGTTGATGACACTGTCGTTCACCCAGGCCGGTGCTCCACCGTAGAGGTCGGGCATCGGGCCGGGACCGTTGTAGGCGTTAGCCAGCAGAACGGAGTCCCACCTGCCGCCGGAGAGCACTGCGCGTTCGCCGGGAAGCCAGTAGAGCGTGGACCCGCTGCGGTGATCGTTCTCGTACCACGCGTAGCCGGGGCGGATGCGTGGTCCCCACTCCGACCCGACGCCTGCGTACGCCGCCGAGATCACCGCCCAGCGCACCCAGAGGTCGTGCAACGACGGGAGGTCGCGGCACGGGGTGGCGGCACGGCCCTCGGCGGCATCGGCCGCCGCCGACACCGCGGCGCGATGCGGGTCGCGGCCCTGTGCCGCGGGCCCGGCAACGTATCCGGCCAGCCACACCGGCGTCCGCCTGCGCGGGTAGCGTGCCAGGTCGTTGCGGTAGTGCTCGGCGGACAGCAATTGGTCATCGGGGAACGGATCGTCGCCGTAGTCGTAGCTCACCGTCATCTCGCCGCTGTTGGTGACGGTCAGCAGCAACCGCCACCACGGTCCGTCCGGCATCTGCGCCGCGACCTCTCGCTGCGCGCGCACCAGCGTGGCGATCGAGTTCGGCACCGGCACGAGGCCCGACCGGCCGTCAAGGGTCCGGAAGCGCAGTTGGGCGATCTCAGCGGAGACGGTGAACGCGAACGCCGCGTCGAACCGTTCCCATCCGGGCACGCCGTGCATGGCCAGTTCCCGCACGATCGGATCGAGCAGGCGCGAGGCCTCGGCGGCGATCTGCGCCTCGTGCGCCGGGGTGTGGAACGTGACGTCCGGGAAGACAGCCGGGTCCTGGGCCGCGGCGGCGCGGAAGCCGCGTTCGAACTCCACCCAGTGCCGCGATTCCGCGGCGCGTTCCTCCTCGATGAACTCCTTCCGCGCCTGCGGAGGGGGCACCGACGAGGTCACTTCCTTGATACGCCCGGAATCGCCGACCAGGAACACCGACCGCCCCACGGGCATGTCCAGGAACGCCATCGGATCGCTCTCGTCGACCGCCACCGGGGCGTACACGCTCCACCCCGCCTCGAAACGGTCCGCGGCCAGCCCCTCGGTGGGATAGTCGATGCGGTGGGTCCGGATCCACTCCACCACCAACGAGATCGCGTCCTCGGCGTCCATCAGCCTCCCTTTCCTACGGTGCGGCGACCATCGCGACAACCGAGGTCCGAGGCTGGTCTCGACGGTGTCGTGCAGGTGCGGCATGCGATCGCTCTGGATCACCATATCGGGGCCGGTGCCGGGTGTAACCGCCGATCACGCCTCCGGCAACGCGAACCGCGGGTCCGGGCAACGGCCACCGAGCGCGAGCTCCGCGAGCACCCGGCCGACGGCGGGCACGAACTTGAAGCCGTGACCGGAGAACCCGGCGCCGACGACGACCGGGCCCGCACGGTCGAGCACGAAGTCGCGCCTCGGGGTCGAGGTGTAGGTGCAGCTGATCGGCGTGAACACGTCCGGGTCGAGGCCGGGGAGCCAGTCGTGCACGTACCGCCGCAGTTCCTGTAGCCGCGCGGGATCCGGCCGGTAGTCGCGCCGGTCCGGGTCGACCCGAGGGCCCGTGCCGTGCTCGCCGACCTTCACGCCCTCGCCGGGGGTATCGAGCCCGTACACCTCGTCGGTCCGCCTGAAGTGGATGAACGCGGGCCAGACGAGGTCGGCGTTCCTGGCGAAGTACGCGGGTTGTTCCTGGGTGACGACCAGCGGCGGCAACGGCACCAGCCGTCCCAGCAGCTTCGCCGTCCACGCGCCCGCCGTCACCACGGCGACGCGGGCCCGGTAGGTCCGGTCCCGGGTCCGCACCTCGACGCGGTTCTCCCCGCGCGGCACGATCTCGGCCACCGGGGTCTCGAAGTGGGTGACCGCGCCCGCCTCCTCCGCCGACGACCGCAGCGCCGCCACCGCGTCGTCCGCGTGCACCCGCGCGGTGTGCCGGTGGAACAGCACCCGCCCGTCGAATCGCATACCCGGCCACCGCTCCATCGCGGTACCCGCCTCGAGCCAGGTACCGGGTTCACCGGCCGCCGCGAGGGTGCCGGCAAGCGCGGTGAGGTCGGCGGGTCTGCCGTGGTGCACGCCACCGGTCGTGGTCAGGAGCGTGGTACCGGACCCGTCCTCCAGTTCGTGCCACAGGTCCAGCGCACGCCGGGCGAGCGCCACGTAGACGAGGTCGGGGTATGCGAGCCGGAAGATGCGCGACGCGCCGTGCGAGGCACCGAGGGTGTGGCCTGCCGCGAACCGTTCCAGCAGCACCACATCGACACCGCGGCCCGCGAGCTGCCACGCGGCGGCGGACCCCATCGCCCCGCCACCGACGACCACGACGTCGGCGTCCCGGTAGATCATGCGTTCAGTCCACTACGTCAGGAGCCGGGGCGCCACCCCAACGCGGGCCCAGCCTGCCAAACCATGGTAACCAAGCAATACCGACAAGTCATTACTACGCGACTTGTCATGAATCGGTGCGTGTGGTGACAAATAGTGGACAACCCTCCCAAAAGAAGGGCGATTCATTGGCGCGCTCCCGAAAGCTGAGTTGTACTGGACGACCAGCGTGAAGGATCGGCACGTCGATGGGATCGAGTCACATGACACCACTGGCGCGAATCACTTCCGGAGTCGTGCTGGCCGCGGTGATGGCGGTCAGCGGCGGGGGAATGGCGGCGGGCGCGGGCTCTGGCGGAACCACATTGCGGTATCGGTGTGCCATACCGCTGCTTCCCGAGCAGCCCATGACGGTGCGTCTCACGTGGAACGCACCGAAGTCCGTGGCAGTCGGGCAGAAGACGCCGATCGTTCCCTTCGACGCCGTCGCGACCATGGGTGATGCCGTGACCCAGGGGCTGGCCTTCATCGGTGCGGTCACCGTCGAGGGCAGCGCGACCGCGACGGGCGTCGTGGCCGCTCCGGAAGGAAACACCCCGGTCAGCCTACCGCTGACCGTGCCGAGGACCCCGGTCCCGTCGGCCGGCTCGATCACAGTGGTGGCGAGCGGGAGAACACCCGGACTCGTCTTCCACCGGCCTGGCCACGCGTCGGTCACCGTCGGCAATGAGTTCGCTGTGCGACTCGTGCCCAGGACCGCCGACGGCGGCTCGACTTCGTTCGACGCGTCGTGCACGCTGGAACCGGGACAGAACACCGTGCTGACCTCGTTCGAGATCACCGCACCGCAGGCGAATCCGGCGCCGACGCCCGGCAGGCCAACGGGACCGGCCGCCACCACGGGGGGCGGCGGCCCGAGCACCCCGGAAACACCGGGAACAGCCCCGCCGACCGGTCCCCCGACCGCCCGGAGTTCTTCCACCGCACCGAGTTCGGAAATCCCTGTGACCGGTGACCCGAGTACGCCCGCCACGCACGACACGGCCTTCACCGCCGTGTCGACCGCTGGCCTGACCAAGGCCGCGGCGCCGTGGCTGGTGGCAGGCGCGATCCTGGTCGCGGGAACCGTCCTCGGCTGCTGTTCTGGCTCAGGCGCCGACACCGGCGCGGGCGGGATCATCCCGGCTCACTGTGAGACACGGTTCAGGCCCCGCCAACTCCCCTGGCTTTCCAGCGCCTGCCAGGTGTCGCGTTCGATATCATGCTGGTGAACACGCATAACGGCAGACAGCGCGGCGAACGTGGTCACCGTGGACGCGGGGGCAACGACCTGGGAGTTCACGGTGAGCGGTGGGGTGTTCATCAACTATCGGGGCGAGGACACCCGTAGCTACGCGGTTTTGCTGTACCGGGAACTGTCCTGGCATCTTGGCGACGATCTGGTGTTCCTGGACAGCGAGTCCATCAAAGCGGGCGCGGATTTTGAACAGGAAATTCTCGGCCGCGTACGGTCCTGCCAGGCACTACTGGCAATTGTCGGCCCCTACTGGCTGACCGCCACCAACCCATCCGGACAACGCCGGATCGACGACCCTGAGGACTGGATTCGTCGTGAACTGGTGGTCGCTTTCGCCGTCGGCACAAAGGTGATCCCGGTCCTTACCGACGACGCCGTGCTGCCCTCCGTGGCAACGTTGCCTGCCGACATCGCCGCGCTGGCGGGCCGTCAGTTCCGCCGGTTGCGGCATCGCGACGCCAACATGGACCTGAGCCGCATCATCACCGAGTTGATCAACGGCGATCCGCTGCTCGCCGACGCGGCCCGGCTGCAGAGCAGACATCGTCTCGGTCCGGACCGCATCGCGCGGCCGAGTACGCTGACCGCCCCGCCCGCGGACGACGAGGTCGCGTCGGTACAGGCGAAGCCCGACCGGCTGGCGAAGATCGCCGACGAACTCGCGGAGGCGGTCGAAGACCGCTGGCGGTTCGAAGAGGAACGGCGCAAGATCCAGGACCCGGTGCCGCTCCCCGTGCGGTGGGAGACAGCGAACGAGGCCGTGATGGACCACTGGTCCAACATCTGCCTCGCCCATACCGGGGAGACGGCCGAGCCACTGGATCTGGACGGCGGTCTGGACCAGGTCGCCGATGTCTACCGGCGGATTCCGTCCCGTCGCCTCGTCGTGCTCGGCAGAGCGGGCTCTGGGAAGACGATCCTGAGTCTGAGGTTCGTGCTGGACCTGCTGGCAACGCGCGCCACCGGGGAACCCGTGCCGCAGATCTTCAGCGTCGGGTCGTGGAATCCCGCGATCGACTCGCTGAAGGACTGGCTGAGCGGCCAGCTCATTCGTGACCAGCCTGGCCTGGCCACGGTCGATGCCAACCGGGAGACGCTGGCCGCCGCACTGGTCGGGAAGGGATTCATCCTGCCGGTCCTGGACGGATTCGACGAGATCGCCGACGGTCTGCACTCAGCCGCGCTGTGGGAACTCTCCGCCACCACCCTGCCGCTGGTGCTGACCAGCCGTTCCGAGGAATACGTCGCGGCCGTGGCGGGAACCAGAGGACTGACCCGCGCCGCCGCCGTCGAACTGAACGACCTCACGCTCGAAGGCATGGCGGACTATCTGCTGCGCAGCAGCCCGAAGAACACCATGCCCGAATGGCACCACGTGTTGACCGAACTGCGGCGCAATCCCGATATCCCGGCCAGCGCGAACCTCACCAGTGTGCTGAACACGCCCCTGATGGTCGCGCTCGCCCGCACCGTCTACAGCGAGGGCGACAGGACCCGGCGCGACGATCCGCAGGACAGGCCGGTGATGCTGCTGGACACCGACCGGTTCAGCAGCTCCCAACGACTCGAGGACCACCTGCTGGGCGGCTTCATCCCCTCGGTCTACCGGCCGCGGCCCGGTGACCCGGCCACCAGCCGCCCCCAGAACTGGAGTCCGGAGCGTGCGCAGCGCTGGCTCGCGTTTCTCGCCGCACACCTGGACCGGCTCGGTACCCGCGACCTCGCCTGGTGGGAGCTCGGCAAGTCGGTGCCACGCGCGGTGCGCACCGCGGTGAGCGGGTTTCTGGCGGGATTGTCGTTCGCGGTCGTGACGGCGGTCGGCAACCTGCCGGTGATCCTGCTCGGCACGTCCCACGGACTCGGCTTCGCGATCCGGCGCGGACTGGTGGTCGGATTGCTGCACGGGCTCGTCGCCGGACTGTTGTTCGGCCTCATGTACCGGGTGGCCGACGGCAACCAGGCACTGAAACCGTCGCCGGTCCGGATACGGCTGTTCGGCGGCCCGAAGCAGCTGGGTACGCAGTACGCCGCCAGGATCACGTCCGGAGTCCTGATCGGATCCGGGGTGGCGCTCGCGCTCGTACTCATCGACCGGCTGGTCGTGCCGCGGCTCGGGCTCAACGACGGACTCGGCGGCGAGAACGCACTCGTGGCCACTATCCAGTTCACGGCCACGATCGGACTCGCCGCCGGGCTCGTGTTCGGGATCATGGCATGGCTGGAAGCACCCATCGACGTGAGCGCCGTGGTCAGCCCCACCAACCTGTTGAGGTCCAACCGCACGAACGTGATCACCAACTTCTTCGCATGGGCGATCGTGCTCGGCTTCGTGGCCGGGCTGGTGAACAGCATCACCGACGGCCTCGTCCGCGGCATCGAGATCGGGCTCGTGTTCGGCATAGAAGGCGCGTTCGGGGCCGGGATCGGCTACGGGCTCTGCCTGACCGCCTGGGGACAGTGGGTGGCCATCGCGCGGATCTGGCTCCCGTTGACGGGCCGACTGCCCTGGCGACTGGTCGCCTTCCTTGACGACGCCTGCCGACGCGGTGCGCTACGCCGGGCGGGGGCGGTGTACCAGTTCCGCCATGCCCGCCTCCAGGATCATCTGATCGGGGTACCCGAGTTGGGCCGAGGCAAGCCCGAACCCGCCGCGGCATGAGGGCCGGTTCAGGGAGTCACCCGCCTTCTCGATGCCACGATCAGGGCACGACGTGCCCACTCACCACCGCGTGCGCCTGGGGCGCCTTATCCGGGGACGGAACCTGGACAGCTTCCCGGGATTCGTGTCAGATGGGATTCGCACGGCCATCAGCTCGTCGACGACCTCCGCCACCGCCCGGCCATCGCCCGGATCGATGGCACCGGCGATGAGGAGCTGGGCAGCCTTGCCCAGCACCGAGCGCCGAGCTCGGTTGTCGACCACATCCTTGCCGTTGGCGGCCCCGATGTGGCGCAGGCTCAGTCCCTGTGCCAAACCGGTCAGCATCACCGTCAGCTCGTCGAGGGAGATTCCCGGGCGCAGCGACACACCACGCGTCTCCAGGATCTCCGCGTACACGCCGCGCCAGTAACCGAAGGAATGTTCGTACACGCCGGCGAGCGCCTCCCGAATCTCCTCGTGGAAGTCGGCCAGGCCGGTCATCAGGTGCTGGAAACGCGCCGAGATCTCGTTGGCATACACGACCTTCATGTCCTCGTACGCGACCTTCTCCACCGCGGCGGAGAAGGTCGCCGTCTCACTCAGTTCGGCACGTGTCGTCTCGTCGAGCATTCCCTCGGTCAACGAGTAGCGCTCCCGAAGCACGTATCTGACCAGGTCACCCAGGAAGTAGGGGAGGATGTCCCAGCGATCGCGGAGCGTGCCCGCCGACGGCTTCGTCGTGGGCCTCTCCTTCTCTGGCACCGTCCCGTAGAGGGCACGCGCGATGTTCTCGTTACTCCGCGCCTGCCGGAAGACCGCCTTCGCCTCGTCGATGACGCGCCTCTTCGTCAGCGTGGCCAGCGGACGGAACGTGCGCTTCTGGTCGCGGACGTCGCCCATCAGCTCGTTCTCGGCCAATCGCCTGCCGCCTTCGAGGCATGCGCGGGTCACCGGACTGTTGGCCAGTTCGAGGCCGGAGGATGTCTTGCGACTCTTCGTGCGCACGTTGATCGCCACATCGTCAAGAGGGCCGTCGTAAATGCTGTCGTACATGTGGCAAGTGTCGCGGATCTCGGCTGAGTCAGTTCCTCCGCTGCGGAGGGGATTGTGTGCGCGGCGCGGAGGACGTGTCCGGCCTCGATCCGCGCTTTCCTGTGCTCACCGGTTCTCCCAGAGAGGTGATCACTTGAGCAAGCACTCTCGCAAGCCCCGTCGCCAGTCGCGTCTCGTCCTCGTGTTGCGGGCCGTCCTCGTCGTGGTGCAGCTCGTCCTTGTTCTGCTCGAGAGCGCGGCGGCGATCGCGAGTCTGCTCGGCGACCTGTGGTGATCTCCTCGATCAGGACCGGTCGTCCGACCTGACGGGCTCGTCGGAATGGGCATCGCTGTTGTCCCGGGGGAAGAAGTGCTCGGCGACCAGGCCGGTGGCGATGCCGCCGACGATCGCGATGAACAGGCCGCCCTGGTACGGGATGCCGAACAGGCCGACGGAGAGCAGTCCCGAGGAGGTGCCCGCGGCGATGGCGCGGAAATCGGTCAGTGAGGACGCTGCCAGGGCGATGTAGGTGGCGATCAGGGCGAAGTCGAGGCCGAGTTGTTCGAACTGCTTGAGCACGTCACCGAAGGCGAAGCCAGTCCACGTGCTCGCCAGCCACACCGCGAACAGGGCCGCCGAGGTGCTGAGCATGTACCAGTGTTTGCTGGTCGAACCGTCCCTGGTGGCGTAGCGGTGTTCTGCCAGCACATAGATCTGGTCCGTCATGCCGTAGCTCAGCACGAGCCGCCACCACAGCGACAGTTTGCGCATGTGCGGGGTGAGTGCCGCGCTGTAGAACGCGTGCCGGGAGTTGACGATGAAGGACGCGAACGCGACCAGGGGCCAGCTGGTGCCGATCGTGATCATGTTCAGGCCGATCATCTGCATCGTGCCGGAGTACACCAGCAGCGACATCAGCAGACTGTTGACCAGACCGAAGTTCGCCTCCGCCGCGAGTGCGCCGAACAGCACACCGAACGGGACCGCGCCCAGGATGATCGGGACGACGTCGCGGGCGCCCCGGCCGACCTCGGCGAGCCGTTCGCGGGTCATGCCAGCACCACCTTCGCCAGCGCGAACGCGACCACGCTCGCGCCGAAGATCAGAAAGAAGCTGTCCTGCTTGAACACACCGACGCCGATCCCCACCCCCGCGCCGATCAGGTACGGGTTGGCGACCGGCCGGAGCGCACCCTCCGCGTCGAGGAGCACGGACGGGAACACGATGGCCATGAGCACGGCGGGCAGCACGAAGCCGAGCGTGCGCCGCACGGCCGGGGTCATCAGCTTGTCCTGCGGCAGCGCGAAGAACGAGAACCGCATCGCGAACACGATCACCCCCATGACGACGATCGTGAACACGGTCATGTGGTCACACCCCCAATGCCGTCACGTACGCATTCCGCGAGGAACGCGGGCTTGGTCGCGTTCAGGTAGTGCCCACCGTCGGGGGTGACCCGCACGTCGAGGTCGCCGAACCGCGCCCAGTTCTCCACCGCCCGCTCGTGGCCGCGCACCAGCTTGTCGTCCGCGGCGTACACCGCGGTGACCGGTAACGGCGCGGGCCGAGGCGCGCGTAAGGCCGCCGCGTAGGCGTGGCTGGCCTCCGCGGTGTCGTAGCGGAACGCGCGTGCCAGGTCGGACCGGCCCTGGGCGGAAAGGCCGTCCAGCTCGGCGAAGCCGGTGTTGTCCACCAGCCACTCGACGATCCCCGCCTCGGACATCCCCCGCACCTCGTCGCTCGTGTGGTCGGCCGGGGCACTGGACTTGAGCACCTTCGCCACCAGGAACAGCCGCTCGGCCTCGACGCCGCGCTTCCGCAGCGCCGCGGCGGCGGTGAGCACCGGGCCGGTGCCCGCGCAGTGCCCGAGCAGCGCGACCCTGGTCCGCACCGAGCGAGCGATCTCGTCGGCGAGCTCCTCGCCGAGTCGCGCCGCGGCGACGGCCGCCCGCCGGTCGCCGCTCGTCCTGGCCGGGAGCT
>NZ_JBARWZ010000041.1:0-1531 GCF_049647105.1 Actinophytocola sp. | reverse complement strand
GGCGGCCCGCCGCCTCCTCGCCGCCGGGCTGCACGCCGACGCCGACACCGCGAGGGCGCTGGCCACCACCCGCACCGCCTTCGAGCACCGCGCCGTGCTCACCGGCCCCGACCGCGAGCGGCAGCTCGCCGCGCTCGCCGAGGACCACTCCAGTCCCGGCCTCGTGCGTGGCACCGCCAAGCCGGGCAGGGTCGTGTTCGTCTTCCCCGGCCAGGGCTCCCAGTGGACCGGCATGGCCCGCGACCTGCTGGCGGCCTCGCCGGTGTTCGCGGAGAAGGCCGCCAGGTGCGCCGACGCCATCGAACGGCACGTGGACTGGTCCGTCCTCGACGTCCTGCGTGGCGTCGATGGGGCGCCGTCGCTGGACCGCGTCGACGTCGTGCAGCCCGCGTTGTTCACCGTGCTGGTGTCGCTGGCGGCCGTGTGGCGGTCGCTGGGTGTCGAGCCGGACGCGGTCATCGGCCATTCCCAGGGCGAGATCGCCGCCGCGCACGTCGCGGGCGGGCTCGGCCTTGCCGACGCCGCCCGGATCATCGCACTGCGCAGCAAGGCCGGGGCCAGTCTGGTCGGCAGGGGCGGGATGATGTCCGTCGGCGCGACCGCGGAACGGGTCCGAGGGTGGCTGCCCC
Organism: Actinophytocola sp.; assembly: GCF_049647105.1. Classification (GTDB taxonomy): domain Bacteria; phylum Actinomycetota; class Actinomycetes; order Mycobacteriales; family Pseudonocardiaceae; genus Actinophytocola. Next base: position 902 of record NZ_JBARWZ010000041.1, on the reverse strand, counting down.
GGTGGGACGGCAGGCTGTCCGTGGCCGCCGTCAACGGGCCGGAGTCCGTCGTGGTCGCCGGCGACCGCGACGCCATGGACGAACTGGAAGCGTTGTGCGCCAAGGAGTCCGTGCGCACCAAGCGGGTCCCGGCCGCGTGGGCGGGGCACTCGGCACAGGTCGACCTCATCCGCGACCACCTGCTCGACGTGCTCGACGGCGTCCGCCCCGGCACCTCGACCGTGCCCATGATGTCCACTGTGGACGTCGGGTGGATCGACACGGCGACCATGGACGCCGGGTACTGGTACCGCAACACCCGTGAGACCGTGGAGTTCGAGGCCGGGATCGCCGCGCTCGCCGCCGACGGTCACCGGTTCTTCGTCGAGATCAGCCCGCACCCGGTCCTCCTCGGCGCGGTCGGCGACGTCGGCGACGCCGTGTCGGCCGACCTCGTCGCCGTCGGCTCGCTGCGCCGCGACGACGGCGGACTCGACCGGCTGACCGGCGCGTTCGCCGAGCTGTACGCGGGCGGCGCCCCGGTCGACCCCGCCGCCATCACCGGCACCGGAGTGCCCGTCGACCTGCCGACCTATCCGTTCCAGCGGGACCGCTACTGGCTCGACGCACCCGCCCCGGCCGCCGCCGACCCCGCGGAGGGCGCCTTCTGGGCCGCCGTCGAGCGCGGCGACCGCGACGGCCTCGCCGCCACCCTGTCCATGCCCGCCGACGCCGCAGCCGACCTGCTGGTCCCGCTCGCCACCTGGCGAAGGAACCACCGAGGCCAGTCCATCGTGGACAGCTGGCGCTACCGGGTCTGCTGGCGGCCGGTCCGGCCGTCCGGCGCGGTCCTGTCCGGTTCGTGGCTGGTCGTCGGCGACCCCGCCGCCGACCGCACCGCCCGGTGCGTCGCAGCGCTGACC
>NZ_JBARWZ010000040.1:0-5605 GCF_049647105.1 Actinophytocola sp. | reverse complement strand
GGCCACCGCCGCGGCCGCGGTCGGGGTCGCGACCGCCCCGGTCGGCGGCGAGGCGAGGCGCGTCATGGCGGTGCACGACGACGACGCGGCGGTGATACGGGAAGCCGTGGACGAAGTGGCACGCGCCGCCGCGGTCCACGCCGGCGCGGATCCCCGGTACGCCAGGGCGAAGCTGCGTGAGGAGACACCGCTGAGCTACCTGGCGGAACCGGCCGTCGCACTACTGGCACGTGCCGAGGGACCACCGAGATCGGGCGTGTTCATGACCGGCCACAGGCAGCCTGCCGTGCCGCTGCCTTCCGAAGGGAACGGGGACTGATCGATGCTGGGTGCCGACGACTACGCACTGGACCGCGTGCCGGACCATGCCCGCTATCCGTGGTGGACCGTTGCCGTACAACGATTCGGGCAGCTGTCGGACCTGACCGTGTTCCTGCTCGGCGCCACGCTCGGTGCCGGGATGTCGTTCTGGGGCGCGTTCTGGTCACTGACACTCGGCTCGGTGATCCTTGAGGTGGTCGCGGTCTTCGCCGGGATCGCCGGTGTCCGGGAGGGACTGTCCACCTCGGTGCTCGCGCGGTGGACCGGCTTCGGCCGGTCCGGCTCCGCGTTGATCGGGCTGGTCGTCGCGACGAGCCTGATCGGCTGGTTCGGCATCCAGAACGCGATCTTCGCCGAGGGGCTGCACGCCCTGGTCGACGGAGTGCCGGTGTGGTTGTGGTCGATCGTGACCGGGCTCGCGGTGACCGCGCTCGTGGTGTACGGGTTCCGGTGGATGGCGTGGATCGCCTACCTCACGGTGCCCGCGTTCCTGTTGCTGGCCGGTTGGTCGATCGTCGGTGAACTGTCCGACCACAGCCTCGGCGACCTGCTCGGCACCGCGGGGTTCGGCGAGCCGATGTCCGTCGCGACCGGCGCCACGATCGTGGCGGGCTCCTACATCGCCGGCGCGGTGCTCGCCCCCGACATGACGCGGTTCAACCGCTCCACCGGGGACGTGGTGAAGCAGACGGTCGTCTCGATCACCCTCGGCCAGTACGTCCTGGGGCTGGTCGGCGTCGTTCTCGCGTACGCCATCAGGTCGGCCGACGTGGTGACGATCTTCGCGGCCACGTCGGGGACGGTCGGGATCATCATCCTGGTCTCCGCGACCATCAAGATCAACGACTGGAACCTGTACAGCTCCTCGCTGGGATTCGTCAACACACTGTCCACAGTGTTCGGTCTGCGGATCAGCCGGGTCGCCGCGACGATCGCGATCGGCGTTCTTGGCACGGCATTGTCGGCGTTGGGCATCCTGGACCGGTTCGCCGACTTCCTCACCGTGCTCGGTGTCGCGCTGCCGCCGATCGCGGGCATCATGGTCGCCGAGTACTTCCTCGTGCGCCGCTGGCGCCCGGCACTCGACGAGTCCCGCACGCACGGCAGACTGCCCGGCACGGAACCGGGCTGGGTGCCCGCCACGCTGGTGATCTGGGTCGGTGCCGCGGTCCTCGGCTGGTGGTCCGAACAGGAACAGTTCGGCATCCCCGCGCTCAACTCCCTTGTGGTGGCTGGCATCGCGTACCTGGTCGCGGGCAAGGCGGGACTGGTGCGCGGCACCAGGGAGCTCGCGGTCGAGAAGGGCGCGGAGTAGTGCGTGTCGGTATCGACGTCGGCGGCACCAACACCGACGCCGTCCTGGTCGCCGGCGACGAAGAAGACGTGCGGGTCGTGGCCGCGGTGAAGACACCGACCACCGATGACGTCACGACCGGTGTGGTCACGGCGATCGGCGAGCTTCTCCACGACGCACCGGACGGGCTCACACCAGGCGACATCACCGCGGTGATGATCGGCACCACGCACTTCACCAACGCGGTGGTGGAGGCCACGCGGCTGACGCCGACGGCGGCGATCCGCCTCGGGCTGCCCGCCACCGCGGCACTCCCGCCACTGACCGGCTGGCCGGAGCGGCTGCGGGTGGCCGTCGGCGACCGCACGTACCTGTGCCACGGCGGCTACGAGTACGACGGCACCGAACTGTCCACACTGGACCCCGACGAGCTGCGCCGGATCGCGGTCGACCTCGCGACGGCGGGGGTGCGGTCGGTCGCCGTTTCGTCGGTCTTCGCGCCGGTGAACGGGACCATGGAACGGGAAGCGGCACACATCCTGCGTTCCGAGGTGCCGGACCTGCGGGTGTCCTGCTCCCACGACTTCGGCCGGATCGGGCTGCTCGAGCGGGAGAACGCCACGATCCTCAACGCCGCACTGGCCGGCCTGGCCGACGAGCTCGCCGACGCGCTGACCACCGCGCTCGCCGACGCGGGCATCACCGCCCCGCTGCTGCTCAGCCAGAACGACGGCACGCTCATGGACATCGAGTACGGCCGGCGGTTCCCCGCCGCGACGTTCGCGTCCGGGCCGACGAACTCCATGCGGGGCGCGGGATTCCTGTCCGGTGTCACGGACTGTGCCGTGATCGATGTCGGCGGCACCACCACCGACATCGGCATGCTCGTCGATGGCTTCCCCCGGGAAACCGCCTCGATCACCGAGGTCGCCGGCATCCGCACGAACTGGCGGATGCCCGACGTGCTCTCACTCGGCATCGGCGGCGGCAGCCTCGTGCGGGACTTCTCCGACGAGGAGCGGGCCACGGTCGGGCCGGACAGCGTCGGCTTCGCGCTGACCAGCAGGGCGCTGGTGTTCGGCGGTGACACGCTCACCATGACCGATGTGGCCGTCGCCGCCGGACTGACCCGCGTCGGCACGACCACGGCGCTGGTCCGCCGCTTCGACCAGGCCAGGGCGCAGGCCGTGCTGGCCATGGCGAGCGAGCGGATCGCCGACGCGGTGGACCGGATGCGCACCTCCCCCGCTCCGCTCCCGGTCATCCTGGTCGGCGGCGGCAGCGTGGTGCTGCCCGACTCGCTGCCCGGCCTGCCCGACGTGCGGCGGCCCGCGCATGCCGACGTAGCCAACGCGATCGGCGCGGCGATCGCCAAGGTGGGCGGCGAGCTCGACCGGGTCGTCCCCGTCGCCGAGGGCACCCGCGAGCACGTCCTCGCCGACGCCAGGGCCGAAGCGATCGCGCAGGCCGAGGCGGCGGGTGCGCGCCAGGGCAGTGTCGAGATCGTCGAGATCGACGAGGTGCCACTCGCCTACCTACCCGGTGGCGCCACCCGGGTGCGGGTGAAGGCCGTCGGAGACCTCGACCTCGACCGCCTCCAGGTCCGTGCGCAGTCGCCGGTGAGCACCAGCCTCGGAGCGACCTGTGCGTGAGATCGATGTCGCCCACCTCGACGACATCGCCCGTGGCGCGGGCATCCTCGGCACCGGCGGAGGCGGCGACCCCTATCTCGGCAGGCTTCTCACCGAGGTGGCCATCACCCGGCACGGTCCCGTCACGCTGGTCACCGTCGACGAGGTCCCGCCGGACGCGGTGGTTGTCCCCGTCTCGATGCTCGGCGCACCGACGGTCGGCACGGAGAAACTGCCGAACGGCACCGAGTTGCTCGCGGCGCTGCGTGCGCTGGAACGGGCGAGGGGCGCCGAGGCGACCCACCTGGTGCCGATCGAGATCGGCGGCATGAACTCGTTGGTACCGCTGGCTCTCGCCGCCGAGACCGGGCTGCCGGTCGTCGACGGCGATGCCATGGGCAGGGCGTTCCCCGAGGCGCAGATGGTGTTGCCGACGCTGGCCGGTATCCCCACCAGCCCCATGGCCGTGGCCGACGACAAGGGCAACACGCTCGTGCTCGACGCGGTGTCCAGCCAGTGGGCGGAACGCATCGCCCGCGCGGTGTGCGTCACGACCGGATGCTCGGTCTACACCGCGGACACCGTCATGACCGGTGCGCAGCTACCCGGCGGACTGGTCGCGGGCACCATCACCCTCGCGGAACAACTCGGCGCCGCGGTCCGTACCGCACGGGCCGACCACGCGAACCCGGTCACGGCGATCCGCGACCTGGTCGGTGGCGTCCACCTGATCACCGGCAAGGTGACCGACGTGCACCGCACCACCACCGATGGGTTCGCCCTCGGCACCACCACCGTCGCGGGCACGGACTCCGAGCTGCGCCTGTCGTTCCAGAACGAGTACCTCCTCGCGATGCGCGACGGTGAGGTGGTGGCGACAACCCCCGACCTGATCTGCGTTCTGGAGACCGACACCGGCGAGCCGATCACCACCGAGGCCCTGCGCTACGGCAACAGGGTGACCGCGCTGGCCATCCCCTGCGACCCGAGATGGACCACTCCGGCGGGCCTCGAACTCGTCGGCCCCCGCTACTTCGGCTACGACTGCGACTACCAGGGCCTGCCATCCGACGGCTGACCCCGGCCACTATTCGACGATCCAGCCGAGATTGAGAGTCAGTCTACGATCGGGTACCGCTTGTTCAGATAATCATCCAACTGTCGGCGCATGGTGACGTGTATATCGAAGTTGTCGAGTTCCTTGGGCGAGATCCAGCGAACCTCGGACGCTTCGTCATTCGCGCTGGGCGTACCGCCAACAGGTTCTCCTATCAGTGTGATTTCAAATTCTTGGCGCACCTCGCCATTCGACGTGTACTCCACGAGATGCGCGGGATCGGAGTACACGCCAAGAATACCGGTCACGCGTGCACGAATGCCTGTCTCTTCCTCGCATTCACGAACCGCACACTCGGACGGGGTCTCTCCGAGTTCTTGCTTGCCACCTGGCAGCGCCCACTGACCGGTGTCGCGTCGGCGTTGCATCAGTATCTCGCTGGAATCGTTGACAACGAGCAGGTTGCTCGCGGGTACAAGTGAGTTTGGCGCGGGTGCGTGCGGGTTGTGCCAGTGCTCGATACGTCGGTTCACCACGTGCGCCCTGCCTCGTCCGGGTTCCACGTGGCGGACTGTTGCCACACCTGGTCAAAGCTGTCCAGATACTTCATGAACATGCTGTCGTCATTTGTTCGGCGGACGTGGATTACTGGATTTGCACTTGCGGGCCGACCCCAGATGTGCGGGTTTATTAGCGCATCGTCGTCGTAGCGAAATACGCTCGCATACAGAGTAGTGTCATGTAGGCGAACCTCACAATGTTGATCACCAACAAGCTTCGTGAAATATGACAACGACGCTCGTATCTTGGCTCCGAGTGTTCCGCCAAGCCCCTCCTCCGCGTCCCGGTGAGCAACGGCATCGCCGGACGGTGCCCCGAAGCACAGGCGCACCTGAACACCGGCAGCTGCGCGGACGAGAAGCATGTCAGCAATCCGCGGGTTGGTGTGCGCGAGAAACGTGCCCGAGAACACCATGACATCGATGTTGGTCGTCGCGGAGTTGAGGAACCGAAGCCAAACGTCCCGCGGCACGCTCGCGCGGTCCGGGTACGTTCGAACGATCTCAATTGGAGCGTCCCTGGGCGCCAGGTATGCCTGCTTTTCCCTAACCTCCGGCCACAAATATTCCTCTTGTACGTCGAGGAGTTGAGCCGCCTTCCTCCGATGCTTCGGGTCAATGCCACGTAGCGTAAGTTGATCATGCGGCTCGGGGTTTGAGCTTGTGGATCTTGATCGTGGCGGGTGCTTTGTGGCGTGTGCTGGCTGGTTCGCCTGGTTTCTTGACGCGGTAGGTGTTGTGA
>NZ_JBARWZ010000039.1:0-36924 GCF_049647105.1 Actinophytocola sp. | reverse complement strand
CCGCCGAGGCCGCCCGCCTGCACGCCCTGGCCCAGGACCCGGCCGCGCGGGCCTGGCAGGCAGCACGGGTGCGCCTGGTGCTCACCGTCGTCGCGTTGACCGCGCTGGTCGGCGCGCTGGGCTGGTCGACCACGGGCGTGCACCACACCCTGACCCAGTCGATGACCGAACACAGCGCGGCGTGGTGGGGCGCCTGGGTGGTCGAGCCGGTGATCTCGGCGGTGCTGCTGGTGGTGGTCGGGGCGCGGGCGTTCCTGGCGACCCGGGGCCGGGTGCTGCGGCACCGGCACCTGACGGTGGTCGAGTACGGGGCACTGTCGGTGACGTTGACGTTGAACGTGTGGCCGTACCTGCCGTGGGTGTCGCTGTCGTGGGAGCGGTTCGACGCGATGCAACTCCTCGCGCACGCCATCGGCCCGCTGGTCGCGGTCGGCGCGGTGGCGGTGCTGCCGGTGATCTGGTCAGCGTTCGCCGACCTTGACCACGGCCTCCCGGTAGGCCCTACCCCCGCCCCTACTGGCCCGGAGTACAGCGCAAACGCCTCCTATGGGGGCGATGCGGAACAGGAGGCTACCGAAGCTCGGACGGCCCTACTGATCACCCGCGCCCGGCGGTTAATCGCCGCCGGGCGGTTGCCCGCCGACCCGTCCGCGACTCGGCTGCGAGAGGCGCTGGCGTGCGGCACCGACGCGGCCCGCCAGGTCCGCGACGCCCTGCGCGGGGGTGCGGCGTGAGCCTGACGGAGCAGAAGGACGACACGGTTGGCGAGCTGATCCCGTCCCGAACGGCGCCATGCCCACCGGGCACAACGCGGCGGCCCCGGTGCCGACCGCAGGGAAAGCCGATGAGAGGCCTGGCGCGGTGAAGGCCGCCGCGCCGGTGTTGGACGGCGAGTTGATCAGTGAGGCCGAGTACCAGCGGTCCCGTGCCCGCCGGTTGGCCGAGTCGGCGGTGTCGCGGCTGCCCGCCCAGTGGCAGACCCCTGGCTCTGAGGCGGAGACCGGAACTCGACGTCGTCGCAGGTTCGAGTCATGGGAAGACGCACTCAACCAGCCATGGGAACGCTCCGGACGATTCCTGGCCAGCCAGATGCCGGACGGCACCACCGAGCCTGACGAGACCGCCGCCGACCTCGACCAGTGGTGCCTGCAGCATCTGGAGGAGAACGACGGTGCCCGGGATAACGCCCGCTACGACGGGATCGAAGCCCCCATGGTCACGGCCAACCTGCCCGAACACACCCCGATCACCGAGATGAACAGCCTGACCCGCACCGCGGCCTACCTCATCCAGCGCGGCAGCCAGGCAACGGAAGCCGAGCGGGACGCCTACGAGACCCGCAGGAAGGCACTGATGGCCAAGCTCAGCCAGGCGGAGACAGAATGCATGGATCGCGTCCCGTCCACGCGGCTGGACACCGCCACCCGCAAGGCGTGGGCAGACCTCTGCGCGGCGCACGCCCCGGCCCTTGCCGACGTCGACGACCACGCCCGCCTGGTCCATTCCGACCTGAACCCCAAGAACATCCTGGTCACCCGCACAGGCAGGGGATGGCGTGTCGACGCCGTCCTGGACTGGGAGTTCAGCTACTCCGGATGCCCGTATGCCGACGCCGCCAACATGACCCGGTTCGGCGCCGACTACCCCAACGACTTTTTGGACGGCTTCCGTGCCGCCTTCGCCGACAACCTGCCCGGCGACCTGACCGCCGAGGACTGGCTATACCTCGGACGGGTCCTGGACATGTTCGCCCTCAGCAGCCTGGCCACCGAAGAGCATCCCATCGCCGACCAAGCGGCACGGGAGATCCTCCGCTGGGTCGCCGACGGACTACCTGACTCCCGCTGAACCACGATCGCCCTTCGCCGACTCCAACAGGCCGGTCTCATCACACATCGTGAGTGTCCTCTCTCATCGGCAGAAGAGGGCGTTGAGCTGACCAGTTTGTGGCTCTGGGCGGCTCGCTGGGAGTCGCGAGCAACGTCTTTCGGGTGCGCCTGGCTGCCGCCAACGGCGTGTTGGCTTGCTTGGTGCAGAGAAATTTCGAACTGCGCAAGGTCGCCCTCGGAACCTGTGGACGCAACCACAGATCCCCTTGCCAGCACGAAAATGCGTGTGTCAGATGCCCTCTCCTTCGCGTCGACCCAGCACAGATGCCGCGCCTGGAGGAGATCCACGCCAACCTCGTGGACCGACTCGCCGAAGCGAAGGAGCAGGGCTGGCTGGGCGAAGTCGCCGCGATCGAGACCACCATGGCGGCCGCGGCTCAGAAACTCGATGCCATGCGCACCGCCCGCAACAAGCCAGTCCACCTCGGCATGCCCGATGTCCGTCTCTCCGCCGGCCGGCGAGCTTGAAGTCGAGCAGCGATGGAAGACCCGGTATGTTTCGAGCTGACTCCAACCCTTCGGTACAGCGCTGGAGCTGGGCAAAGACTCTGAGTTAGGGTTACGGGCATGCAATCGACTGAGGCAGAATCTCGACCGTAGTGCAAACCTCACGGCATGAAGAAGTACGCGAGTTCTACCGTTGCCGTCGGCTTGACCGCGGTGATGATCGTGTTCGGGTTCGCGGTGCTTATGGTCGTCAACGGCTACGGCGCGGAGGTCATCGTTCCGGTGGTCACCGGCACCAGCCTGGCAGCTGGCGAACTTGTACGCCGCATCCAGACACCCCCTTCCAGGCCGTCCGACTCGGACCGAGGACCCAGGGAAGATCGTGAGTCGAACATCAGGCAGTGAGACGCCGCCGTCTGTCGCGATTATCGGAAGCTTTCGTCAGCATCTTAGAGAGGTTCGCGAGGCTGCCAGGGTTTTCGTCGAAGCTGGGTTCACTGTGAAGTCGCCGCCAATGGATCCGGTGAGGGACGGGAAGCGAGGGCACATCGTTTTCACGTCCGATCCGATCGACGCGACGGATCACCAGATCCAGACCGCAACATTTGACAAGATTTTCTCGTCCGACTTTGTGTACGTAGTCAATCCTGGTGGATACATCGGTCGAACTACCTCCTACGAGTTGGGCCAGATCCACCAACGAGGAATGGCCGTCTACTACGCCGAACCGCCGTTGGACCTTCCGATCGATGTGCTAGCCGATACTGTTGCGAGCGCTCAGGACCTAGTAGGCGCTATTCGCCTACAGACGACTGCCATCAGGCCGGTTCGAAGGCCGCGTGTAGCGGCGTTGCCGACTGTAGACATTATCATCCTCACTATTCGCAGTAGGCAGCTCTGTGTTCTACTGATCAAGCGCGGCAAGGAGCCTTACCGCGGAAAGTCAGCCCTACCGGGCGGCTTTCTGCGACCCGGCGAATCCCTGGAGAAGGCCGCGAGCCGAGAGCTTCAAGAAGAGACGAATCTCAAGGGATCCTTCCTTCTTAAACAGGTCCACACGTTTTCGGAGCCAGAGCGGGACCCGCGTGGACGAATCGTGAGCACGGCATTCCTCGCGATTGCAGCTGGTCTTTCCGACGTCCAAGGCGCGTCTGACGCTGCCCGCGCCGACTGGGTAGAGGTCGATGAGTCGATGTGGAACGATCCGCGACGGCTTGCCTTCGACCATGGGGAGATCCTTCAGCGCTCCGTCGAACGCGCCCGCACTCTGTTAGAGCACACCACCGTCGCAGCGGACTTCTGCCCCCGGAAGTTCACCATCAGCGATCTTCGGAGAGTCTACGAGGCTATCTGGGGTGTCAGCCTCAACCCGCAGAACTTCCAGCGCCGGATCCGCGATATCAAAGGCTTCGTAGTACCCACCCATGAGCTGCAGGACGGCAGGCAGGGCCGCCCAGCCGAACTGTTTCGGCGAGGACCGGCCCAGATCCTCGATCCCCCGATCATTCGCCCACGGCAGCGACGGAGGGCGTGACGTCATTATGTCGAGCCGGGATCTTTGGCGGGGCGCGCGACACGCCCGGGCATGTCGACACCGAAGCCGTCTCCGCCACTGTCAGTGACGGTCCGGAGCCTTAACTTGGTGTTGAGCCCCCAAGATCATTTCGGTTAAGCAGGCGTGCTCATGCTGGCAAGGGGCGCCAAAGGGCGACCACACTCGCCGAGCTCGAGTTTACGAAGTTGGTGCTGTTTGGAACTCGACCCACTCCTGCTCGGTGGGCTCGCGGTATTCGGCCTGGGGCCTCAAGGCGCGGCGGCGGTCGAGGAGCGCCCGGCGGTCCATCCTGTCGCATCCCGGATTCAGCCGTTCACACTCAGGGCGAGACTCGCGACGCGCGGGTGAGGCTCCGATCGCTCATGGCCCGACTTCTGCCGCGGACCTCCGCCGCGAAGCCGACCGCCAAACCGCCGACGTGGTCAGCCCATTCGCCGACGCCATCGCCCACGCAACCGCCGAGCCGCAGGAATCTGCGCGCGTTTGGAGATGCTGGAACGACTGCGCGAGCCGCACCGCCGGATGGAAAGGATGCGTGATCACACCCGCGCCTTGGTCGGCCAGATCCAAGGGGAGCTGACCGCCCAGCGCAGCAGCGACGCGCGTGTGTACAGCACTTGATCGTTGCGATGCCGGTGTCAGCGTGCTCGGCCGCGATGTGCATCTGGCAGCGGCTCGTGTCCTCGTATTCGTGGTCGCTGTGGGGTTGTGTGGCGTTGGTCTGGCTGTGGTCCCGGTGTCGTTGTCACGTTGGGCGTCGGTGTGTCTGTGGCGAGGCGAGGCGTTCTCGGACTATTGCGTTGCCGGGTGCTGGTGTCGGTGTTCACGAGGTCGGCCGCGCGTTGTGCTGCGATGGCTTGCCGTGCTTGGCCGGTCTGTTGTCGCCAGGCGGCGATCTGGGCCAGTAGCGCGGCGAGGGCGAGGAGGAGGCCGATGGCGATCAGGCTGGTGCTGGCGCGTTTGGACAGGATGCCTGCCTTGAGGAGGTCTCGGGCGGCGGTGCGGAGTTCGACGGCGACTTGGGACCACTGGCTGGGTTGGACCCGGTGGGGTGCTGCGGCGGCCCATTCGTAGGCGGCGGCGGCTTCGGTGAGGGCGCCGGGGGTCGGTCCGTCGATCGTTGTCGCCACGGCGATGAGCATGTCGGCGGTGGCGTGGGCGATGTCGTCGCCGCTCCCATCTGTCGAGGTGTCGCTCGCGTCGAGAATTGCCGCGAGGTGGTGTCTGGCGTTGTCGGTCGCCTGTGTCGCTCGCACCAGCAGATCGTCCGCATCGCGACGAGCCCCCGAAGGCTCGTAGTCGAGAGGGACTGATGCGTTGCTGGCGGCCCAGCGGCTGGTGAGTTTGGGTGCGGACAGGTCGTGGGCGAGGCTGCTGCCGCTGAACCAGACCCGGCCGTCTGGCGACGTGGTGCTCCAGTCGCCGGACGCCGCGACGCGGTAGCCGGTCAGACGACCTTTGTGGTCCCAGCGGGCTTCCACTGTCACCAGCAGCTCTCGTTCGAGGAGCTGGATGAACTCCGTCGCCGATGCCGCCTCGGCCGCTGCGGTGCGGACTGCCCGGCGCAGGAATTCGCGGCTGGTGGCGGGGCGGTGGTTGCGGGCTGCCTTCTCGGTTTCGGCTCGGGTCGGGCGGACCGCCGCGGTCTTGTCGGCGGGGGAGGTGTGGGTCAGGCCGAGGCGGTTCTCGACGTCCAGGCACCATTGCCGCCAGCGGGGCCAGTCGCGGTAGGTGTCGGCGACGGTGCCGTTGCCCCGGACGAGGTTGACCGCGAGGTGGACGTGGTCGTTGCCGTCCTTGCTCGGGCCGTGGTGCACCGCGACCCACCGGCAGCCGGCCCGGCCGTCGTCGGCCGGGCCGAAACCCATCCGGTCGACGGCCTCCTTCACCAGTGTGCGCCACCGGGCGTCGCCGAGTTGTCCGTCCTGGCGGGGGAGGGACAGGGCGACGTGGTAGACGTGCCCGCCGTCGAGTTGGACAGAGTGCCCGGTCATGGACGCATCGATCTCGCGCGCCAGCCGGGCCAACCAGCCGCGTCGGCGTTCGGCGAACGCGCCACCCTCCAGCCACTCCGGGTCCCAGGCGGCGATCAGGTGCGGGTTGGTGTGTTCGTTGCTCTTGCCGGGGCCGAACAGGTAGCGCAGCAGCCCGTAGGTGTCCTTGCCGTACTTGCCCTTGGCTGGTGCCTTGGCGATCATGGCGACTCTTCCTGTGAGGAGTCGGCCGGGTCGACCGCTTCCAGCACCGTGCGGAGCCGGTCCAGGGACGCGGCGAGGTAGTCCAGGGCGGCGGGCAGGCCCGGCGGCAGGTGGCCGGTGCTGTTGGCGACGGTGGCGATCTGGTTGAGGTTGGTGCCGATGCGGATGAGCCGGGTCTCGGCGGTGTCGAGTCGTTCTGCCCACCACCGCTGCTGCCGGAGGCTCCAGCCGGTGTCGGTGTCGCGCAGCCCGGACTCGACCAGGTAACGCGGCACCGACAGTCCCGCCGCAGCGGCGCGGACGATCAGAGCGGCGTAGGTGGTCTCGGTTGTGCGGACGTGGATGCTGACGGGCGAGCCGCCCCTCACGCGACGCTGCCGCCGCGTCTTCCGTTGCGTCATCAGTCCCCCGACTGATCGACGGGCGTGCTCCCTGCACGCCCGTGGGTGTCGGCCACGGCGTCGTGGCCGTGGTCTGGCATCCGGTTACCGGATGACTAACTTGCTGACCGCCGGTTGAGGCTGTCGTCGACCCGTGAAGGAGCGAAGGGCGCGGCATCGTCCGGGTCGCGTCCTTCACTCCCCTTGGGCCACTGGGCGGTGAAGGCGCCACACCCATCCGCCGCCGAATTCGGACTTCTCCGAACGCACTTTCGCCTGCGACTTGGCGCACTTATGGGCGTCTTTGGAGAAGCTGGCGTACAGCTCTCACCCGCGGGCATCGAGTGCGTGGTTCGTCGCGTTCCTTTGGTCATGACCGTCCCCGATCGAAGCCATGACGTCAGTCCAACGCTGAGAGTCGGCGAATGATCGACTCCGTGTACGCCACGTACCGGCTACCGAACTTCTCCACCTTTGCCGGGAACTCGCCGCGCGCCACCAGCTCGTAGGAGTGGCTGCGGCTCAACCCGAAGGCTTCGCCCGCGGTCGGCACGTCGACGGTAGGCGGCCACTCCGCCTTGATTTCCGCCAACGTCGGACGCCGCTTTCCGCTGCGCGCCCTCATCGCTCGTCCCCTCGCCGCTGACGCTCGACAAGACGGACCAGAAAGCTGTGGTAGGCCACGACGTTACGGCCGCTCGGCAGCCGACTCCCCCGCTCCCAACGGTGCACAGTGGACGCCGCGACCTCGCAGTCGTGCGCGACCAACGCCTGGCTCAACCCGGCGGCTACACGCAGATCCCGCGCGTAGCCAGTTGTGATCCACTCGCGGAGTTCGACGAGCCGGTCCGCGAGGGTGATTCCCCCGATGTTCATGACACGACGATATGCCAATAGCATTGACATGTCATTGACATAGTCCTATCGTCGTATCATGTGAACGCTCACGAAGGGATGCGTATCGTTCTGCCGTGCCACGCCTGCCGAAGAACTTCCGAATCGACTCGGTGACCATCGAACACCTCGGGTCCCGCGGCTACCTGCCCGCAGGACCCGACACCGCTGTGCCAGTGAACTTCGAGGCCCACTTCCTGCTGGGAGAGCCGAACGCGGCGGTGAGGATCGAGGTGTTCGTGACAGCCGACACCGGCCCGGTCGTCGTCGAACTCAACATCAGGTCGACCACCAGGACACCGATCACAACCTCGGTGGTGAGGCAAGTGCTGGTCGATCAACTGCTGCGTGAGGCGATGACGGCAGCCGCCGTTCCGGCGTCGGTGCGAGAGGAATGGCTGGCAACGGTGCCGCCGAACCAGACCGCGACGACAACCGAGCCCACCGCGCACACGCAAGCCGACCTCGACGCACACACGGCCGCGCAGCTCTACTCCGAGGCCGTGGCGTCGGGCAGCAAGTCTCCGGCCCTGGTGGTCGGAGACGCGATGGGCAAGTCGAGGGCGCAGGTGGCCCGATACATCCGCAGGGCTCGCGAGCTAGGACTATTGCCCCCGCTCGGCTCGTCCGAGGGGGCCTGACCAGAGGAGCGACAGCTCGTGGGGGACCCGATCAAAAAGATCGAGTTGAAGGACGGAACGACCAGGTATCGGTTTGTGATCGACATCGGTCGTGACCAGACGACCGGCAGACGCAAACAGCTCACCAAGACCTACGACACCAGGAAGGAGGCCCGCGCCGAGTACGCAAAGATCAAGAACCAAACGGACGAAGGCACCTTCGTGGGACCGGACAAGACCACCGTGTCCGAATGGCTGGACACGTGGCTCAAGTCGGCCACGATCGACGTCGAGAAGGCCACCGCCGCGAACTACGCGGATGCGCTCCTCCCGGTCCGGACACGGCTCGGCGGCAAGCGGCTCCAAGAGGTCACCGAGGAGGACGTGGACGAACTGGTGAGCTGGATGCTCACCTCCGGTCGCAAGCGCGGCGGGAAGGTCGGCAGCGGCCTCAGCGTCCGATCCGTGCAGCTCACGTTGGGGCGCTTCCGGTCATCCCTGAACGTCGCGATGCGGCGCAAGCTGGTCGTCCGCAACGTCACCCAGTACACGCAAATCCCGCGTGAGGCGCGGCGCAAGGCTGCGGCTGCGGCGTCCCAGCGGGTGCCCTGGAGTGAGACGGAGGTGAGACAGTTCCTCGCCTCAATCCGAGACTACCGGCTCCACGCACCCGTGCTCCTGACGCTGATCGGGATGCGGCCCGCCGAAGTTTGCGGGCTGCGCTGGTCGGCGGTCGACCTCGACGCCGGGACGCTGTCGGTCGAGCTGACCAGGACGCTGGTCGAGGGCGAAGTGGAGGAGAAGGGACCGAAGTCGGAGAAGGGCAAGCGCAAGCTGCCCCTCCCTACACCCCTGCATACGGCGCTCAAGGCATACAAGGCCCGCCAGGCCGCAGAGGCGATGAAGGCCGGTGCGCTGTATGAGCGATCCGGGTTCGTGTTGGTCGACGAGCTGGGACAGCCTTGGAAGACCGACAGGTTCCGGCGAGCCATCTACAAACTCATGGCCGCAGCGAAGGTGCGGAAGGTCCGGCCGTACGACGCCCGGCACGCCTGCCTGACCTACCTCGCCACGTCCGGCGTACCCGATGTGATCGTCAGCGCCTGGGCGGGCCACGCGGACCTCAGCTTCACCAAGCGGGTCTACATCCACCCCAATGTCGAGCACCTTCGGCAGGCGGCCGACCAACTCGGCGAACTGCTGGGCTGAACAAGCAGTACGAGCGTTCGTGAGAAAGTGTGAGACGACACGCCCCTGAACGCAGTCAGGGCCTTGTCTCACCGAAGTGATCCAAGGCCCTGACCTGGACTTTCGTCCTACTTCGACCGTCGGGCTGACAGGATTTGAACCTGCGACCCCTTGACCCCCAGTCAAGTGCGCTACCAAACTGCGCCACAGCCCGGCCGCATCTCCTCTTCGAGGAGGTGCGGGGTCAGCCTAGCGTACGCCTCCGGTCAGCTCTTACGGGGGCGCTTCTCCCGGACCCGGACCGACAGGCGGATCGGGCTGCCTGTGAAGCCGAACTGCTCGCGGAACCGGCGTTCGATGAACCGGCGGTATCCGGCCTCCAGGAAACCGGTCGTGAACAGGACCAATGTCGGCGGGCGGGTCTGCGCCTGTGTCGCGAACAGGACCTTTGGCTGCTTGCCGCTGCGTACCGGGGGCGGGGTCGCGGCGATGAGGTCCGTCAGCCACGAGTTCAGCTGCCCGGTCGACACTCGCTGGTCCCACGATGTCAGGGCGGTGCGCAGGGCCGGAGCAAGCTTGCGCACGGAGCGGCCGGTCAGTGCCGACACGTTGATGCGTTCCGCCCACGGCACCCGGACGAGGCCCCTGTCCAGTTCGCGGGTCAGCTGGTTGCGGCGGTCCTCGTCGACCAGGTCCCACTTGTTGAACGCCAGTACGCAGGCCCGGCCCGCGTCGACGACCATCGTCAGGACTCTCAGGTCCTGTTCTGAGATCGGCTCCGACGCGTCCAGCAGGACGATCGCCACCTCCGCCGCTTCGATGGCGGCCCTGGTGCGCAGCGACGCGTAGTACTCCATGCCGCTTGCCGTCTTGACTCGTTTGCGCAGGCCCGCGGTGTCCACGAACTGCCAGACCTCGCCGTCCAGGTCTACCAGCGAGTCGACCGGGTCGACTGTCGTGCCGGCCACGGCGTCCACTACCGCTCGTTCTTCGCCTACCAGGCGGTTCAGCAGGCTTGATTTGCCTACGTTCGGCTTGCCTACCAGAGCCACCCGGCGGGGGCCCCTTGCCGCGCCGAAGGACTCGCGGGGAGTGGTCGGGAGGGCATGCAACACGGCATCCAGCAGGTCGCCTGAGTTGCGGCCGTGCAGGGCGCTCACCGGGAACGGCTCGCCGAGGCCCATCGACCACAGGGACGCCACGTCGGCCAGCAGGCGCTCGTCGTCGACCTTGTTCGCGGCCAGGAGCACCGGCTTGTCCGAGCGGCGCAGGACCCTTGCCGCCGCCTCGTCCGTCGTCGTGGCGCCTACCGAGGCGTCCACCACCAGCAGGACGGCGTCCGCGGTGCGCATGGCCAGTTCGGCCTGTGCGGTGACCGATGCCTGCAAGCCGTCGGCCTTGGGGTCCCAGCCGCCGGTGTCGACCACCGTGAAGCGGCGGCCGTTCCACAGGGCGTCGTAGGCCACCCGGTCGCGGGTGACGCCCGGTTTGTCCTGTACGACCGCTTCGCGGCGTCCCAGGATCCGGTTCACGAGGGTCGACTTGCCCACGTTCGGCCTGCCGACCACGGCCAGCACGGGCTGCGGGGGCTCACCATCGGTGTCGTCGGGGTGGCCGAACTCCTCGTCTACCGCGGTCCAGTCGGACTCCTCGGCCCAGGTGCCATCCAGCTCAGTCATTGCGTTGCTCATCCAGTTCACGCACCAGGTCCGCCAGGTGCTTGCGAATATCCTCTGTCGCGGCGACGAGGCCCGTGCGTCCACGCTGGACGGACAGCCGGAACGGCTCCCCTACCAGAACGTCCAGCTTAGGCCGGAACCTCCGCCGCACGCCGGGCGGCCGGTACGTGCCGCGCGTCGCCACCGGCAGCACGACCGCGCCGGTCATCCGCACGAGCCACGCCGCGCCCTGTTCCGCGTTCGCCACGTCGCCGGTTCCCCTTGTGCCCTCCGGGAAAACGCCGACCAGGCCACCGGCACGCAGCACCTCGACGGCCGCCATCAGCGGCTCCCGGTCGGCGACACCGCGACGCACCATGATCTGGCCCAGCCACCGGAACGCGTGCCCGGCGATGCCGCGGGACAGCTCGGCCTTCACGAGGAACACCGCGCGCCTGCGCACCATTCCGAACAGCACCTGCGGCTCGACGAACGAACTGTGGTTCGCGACAAGCACCACGGGACCGGTCGCCGGCACCCGTGACCGGTGGTGGATCCGGATCCGGTACGTCGGCCGGTGCAGCCACGTGCCAAGCCAGCGCCCGAAGTCGTGCACCCACGGGACCGCGCCGGCGGGAAGCGTGCTCACCAGCCGGCTGCCACCCCACGCAGGTCCCGCTCGGCCACCAGCGCCATGATCTCGTCCAGCACACCCTGCAGGTCGAGGTCGGTGGTGTCGAGCCAGACCGCGTCGTCGGCGGGCTGCATCGGGGACGCGACTCGGCCGGAGTCGAGGCGGTCGCGGCGGTCGACGTCCTTGCGGGTGTCGTCGATCGACACGTCGCGGCCGGATGCGCTGTCCTGCAACGACCTGCGCAGTGCACGGGCGTCGGCGGACGCGGTCAGGAACACCTTCAGCGCGGCGTCCGGCGCCACGACCGTGCCGATGTCCCTGCCCTCCACGACGATCCCGCCGCGTTCCTCGCACACCTCCGCGATGATCCGCATCTGCCGCGCGACGAGCATCGTGCGCACCCCGGCGACCGCGGACACCGCCGACACGGCGAGCGTCACGGCTTGGCCGCGGATCTCGGTGCCGACGTTGTCGCCGCCGAGCAGCGTCTCCTGGTGGTTGGGGTCGGTGCTGACCTTGAGGTCGACGTGCTCCGCGATGCTGAGCACCGCCTCGTCGTCGTCGGTCGCGACGCCGGACCGCAGCACGGCCAGCGTCATGGCGCGGTACATCGCGCCCGTGTCCAGGTATCCCGCCCCCAGTGAGTCGGCGAGACGACGGGCCACCGTTGACTTCCCGGTCCCCGAGGGGCCGTCCAGCGCGATCACACCGCGCAGCTCGCCAAGTAGCACCGCGCTTGCCTCCTCGAGGTCAGTCCAGTCCACCTTCATTCTGCCAGGTGGCAACTGTTCACGACCATCAGCCGGTCCGAAGCGCTGACCTGCACACCTAGCCTCCGAAGCAGGTCAACCGAAGGAGGTAGACATGTTCAGGCGAACCGTCCTCGGGGTGGCGGTAACCCTGCTCGGGCTGGTCGGGGTGGCCGCGCCACAGGCCGGGGCGACCGTAGAACCGCAGGTCAGCACGGCCGCGGTGGTCCTCACCTACGACGACAGCCAGGCCGCCGAGTTCGTCGACGCCGTCGCGGCGGGCGCAGAGGTGTGGAACACGCACGTGACCAACGTGCAGCTCCAGAAGGCCGAGCCCGGCACCGAGGCAGACATCACGATTATCGCGAACGACGGGTGGCCGCAGGCCACGCTCGGGCCGTTCTTCCCTGGTGAAGGCGGTGCCACGGTCTGGTACGGCAGGCAGGCCGTGAACGACGGCTACAACCTGGTCAGGATCGCGTCGCATGAGCTCGGCCACGTCCTCGGCCTGCCCGACATGAAGCCGGGGCCGTGCGAGAGCCTGATGTCGGGTAGCACCGGCGGCGTGGACTGCGCCAACGTGAACCCGAACGCCGAGGAGATCGCGGCGGTCGAGGCGAACTACGCGGGTGGCCGGATTGCCGCACCGCACAAGGGAACCGTGGTCGTTGACCGGTAACTGGTGACCACTGACAGCGTGGCAAACGAGCGTTAACCTTCAGTTACCCTGCAATAACTGGAGGTAATCGTGTTCCGAAGAGCACTTACCGGGTTGCTTGCCACCACTGCCATGACCGCGGCGCTGGTCGCCGGCACCGCCCCGCAGGCGGCTGCCAGCGAGGATGACGGCGTCCACGCCGCGGTCGTCACCATCACCTACAGCGACGCCCGCGCAGGCGAGTTCGTGAACGCCGTCGCGCAGGGCATCGCGATCTGGAACGCGAGCGTCACCAACGTTCGCATCGTGAAGGCCGCCGCGGGACAACGCGCTGACGTGCAGGTCATCGCCGACAACGGCTGGCCGCGCGCCACTCTTGGCCCGGTCCGCCCCGGTGGGAGCGGCACCGTGTGGTTCGGCCGCGAGGCCGTGAACGACGGCTACAGCGTGGTCCGCATCGCCTCCCACGAGTTCGGCCACATCCTCGGGCTGCCGGACCGCAAGCCGGGCCCGTGTACCAGCCTCATGTCGGGTAGCTCCGCGGGCGTTTCCTGCACGAACCCGAACCCGAACTCGACGGAACGCAGCCGGGTGCAGAGCCTGTACGCGGGCCAGGTCGCGCCGCACGCCGACGCGGGCAAGGTCCTCGTCGGCTGACCGAGCCGGTTAGAGCAACACCTCGCCGAGCGTGGCGATCGCGGCCTCGAGCTGCGTATCCGACAGGTAGGGCGCCGGACCGAACCGGAGTTTGTCGCCCCTGCTGTCGGTGAGCACGCCACGCTCGGCGAGCTTGCGCCGCAGGTCCCCCGCACCGGGTGCGGTGAGCGCGAGGAACCCGCCGAACGCCTCGCGCGGCGCGGACCGGTCGCGGGTGATCACGTCCTGGGGCGCGTCGAGGTCGTCGAACAGCGCCGCGAGCACACCGTTCTGGTGCAACGAGACCTCGCGCAGGAACGACGGGGTGAGTCCCTGCCCGGCGAAGAAGTCGAGCACCGCGGCGGCCCGGTAGTGGCTCGTCGGGTCGTAGGTGGAACCGGCGAACCGGTCGCCGCCGGACGCGTAGCCGACCAGACCGGACGCCCTCGACGTGAGGTCCTCGAACTCGGCGAACCACCCCGTGACCACCGGCCGCAGCGTCGCGGCATGCGAGGGCAGTCGCAGGAAGCAGTTGCCCTCCCCCAGCTGCAGGTACTTGTAGCCGCCGCCGGTGATCCACGCGTCGTCGAGTCCCCGCACCGTGAACGGCACGACGCCGAGCGCGTGGTAGGCGTCGACGAGCAGCTCCGCTCCCCTGCGCCCACACGCCGCCGCGAGCACGTCGAGGCCCGGCACGATCCGCGAGGTCTCGAACAGCACCGCTGACACGAGCACGGCCGCGGTGCGGTCGTCCACCTCCGCCGCGAGCCGCTCGGCCAGCGTTTCCGCCGGGGTGGCCGCGACCCGTACGACCTCGATGCCCTCCTCGGCGAGGCGGGCGAGCTGGCGGCGCAGCGTGTGGAACTCGCCGTCGGTGGTGACGAGCCGGGGCCTCGCCCGCAGGTCCAGGCTGGACAGGAACCGGACGACCAGCTCGTGGGTGTTGGCGCCGAGCGCGATGTCGCCGCCGGGGTCGTCGAGCAGCTCCCGGTAGGCCTGCCGCAGCCGCTGCGCCTTCGCGAACGCGAGGTCCCACTTGCCGTCGACGGCGGTGGCCGCGTCGGCGAACGCCTCGACCTGGCCGTTCAGCGCGACATCCGGCCACGCCTGGTGCGAGTGCCCGGTCAGCAGCAGACGATTGGCTACGCCGAATCGTCCATAATGGACAGACAGCGCGTTGGGGTCGGCCCTCAGGTCGTCCACTGTGGTCACAGCTGGCTCCGGACGGCCCAGAGGTCCGGGAAGACGGCGTGGAACAACGTGGTGCGCAGGTACGCGGCGCCCGCCGACCCGCCGGTGCCGGCCTTGCCGCCGATGGTCCGCTCGACCATCTTCACGTGACGGTAGCGCCACTCCTGCAGTCCCTCGTCGAGGTCGACGAGCAGGTCGGCCACCGTGGACGGACCGGAGTCGTCGCCGTACACCTGCACGAGCACCCGTTGCACGTCCTCCGACTCGGTCCACTGTGTCCCGACGTCGCGGCTCAGGTGCGAAGAGGAGATGTCGTACCCGGCGCCGGCGAGGTAGTGCAGGAACGAGTCGAACACGGCGGGCCGCGACATCGCCGCGGTGACGCGGGCGTACGCCTGCGAGTCCTTGCCGTACGGCGCGAGCATCCGCTTGTCACGGCGCCCGAGCACGGCCTCCAGCTCGCGGAACTGCCCGGACTGGAAGCCGCTCGACTCGTCGAGCCGCTCCCGGAAGCTCGTGAACTGGCGCGGGGTCATCGTCTCGAGGACGTCGATCTGCGCGACGACGACCTTGAGGATCGTGAGCGCGCGGCGCAGGGTGCGCGTCGAGTGCGCCGTGTCGCCCTTCTCGAGGCTGCGCTGCAGCTGCGCGAGCTCGTGCAGCAGTTGCTTGAACCACAGCTCGTAGACCTGGTGGATGACGATGAACAGCATCTCGTCGTGCTCGTCGGACCGAGGACGTTGCGCACCGAGGATCTCGTCGAGCGCCAGGTACGACGTGTAGGTCAGTGCTGCGGACTGTCCACCTGGGATGGAATCGGTCATGGCGCGGTCACCTCGTCGAAGTGGCGCTGGGCCGAGGGGGCCAGCGCCGGGTACAGGTCGTGGAACAGGCGCAGGGCTTCTGCCCGGCAGTCCGGCGCGGGAACCAGGTCCTCTGGCAGTTCCGGGTCGAGGAACGGGAACTCGCGGAACGTGTGCACCAGCCTGGTGCGCAGCAACAGGGCCTGGCGGTCGTCGGTGACCTCGTGGTTCCTGAAGTGCTCGACGAAACCACGATACCGCGCGGAAAGCTCGTCGAGGTCCCACACGCGAGTGACGAAGGCGCCGAAGTCGACGGCGGTCGCGGGCCTGCCGAGCATGACCCCCGCGTGGGACGCGACATCCAGTTCGGTGAGCAACGCGGCCAGCTCCGTCTCGCGGTCGTGCGGCGCGAGCCACGTGCCGTCCTGCACCGAGCCGAAGCCGAGGAACCGCAGCCTGCTGACCAGCCGGGTGCGGGCGAGCCTGCGGTCCTCGGGGATCGAGTGCCACAGCACGGTCCAGGTCGTCTCGGTGCGGGGACGCTCACCGAGGGTGAAGATCCGCTGGTCGCCCTCGGCAAGCACGGTCACCGTTCGTGCGGTGAGCGCGTAGTGCACATGCCTGCCGTTCTTGGTCGGCGCCAGCAGCTCGCGGGCGACGAGCCGGTTCAGCGCGACCCGCGCGGCACCCTCACTGAACCCGAACTCGCCCAGCAGCCGCACGAGGCCGCCGGACCAGACGGTGCCGTGCTCACGTTGGACGTGGTGCGCGCCGAGCAGCGTCAGCACCAGGTCCTGCGGAGCAGGCGCGAAGGTCATGTTCGACAGCATAGTTGACGCCTCAGCGCGGTCAACCGTAATGTGTCGGGTGTGAAGGTCGGGATCGGACTTCCGAACACCATTCCGGGCATCTCGGGTGAGGTGCTCGTCGAGTGGGCGCGCCTGGCCGAGGCCGGGCCGTTCAGCACGCTCGGCGTGCTCGACCGCCTCGTCTACGACAGCGTCGAGCCGTTCGCCGCGCTGTCGGCGGCCGCGGCGGTCACGTCCAGGATCGGGCTGGCTACCAACATCGCGATCGGCCCCCTTCGCTCCCCCGCCATGCTCGCCAAGCAGGCACTGTCCGTGGACGCGTTGTCGAATGGACGGTTCACGCTCGGGCTGGGCGTCGGCGCGCGACGCGACGACTACCGCGCGGCGGGTGCCGACCACAAGGCACGCGGCGCCACGCTGTCCGAACAGCTCGCCTTCCTGCGGGGCAGCCTGGCCGAGTCGGGCATCGGCCCGAAGCGGCCGCCGGTCGGGCTGCTGGTCGGCGGGTCGAGCGGCGCCGCACTCGCCAGGATGGCCCGCTACGCCGACGGCTACGCGCACGGCGGCGGCCCGCCCCGCGCGTTCGGATCGGCGGCCAACCGGGCGCGCGCCGCGTGGCGGGACCTGGAGCGGCCGGACGAGCCGAAGCTGTGGGGTCAGGGGTACTTCGCGTTCGGCGACCCGGACCGCGGCAGCGTCTACTTGAAGGACTACTACGCGTTCACCGGCCCGTTCGCGGAGAAGATCGCGGCCGGGAACCTGACGTCGGCGCGTGCGGTGCGCGACTTCGTGCGCGGGTACGAGGCCGAGGGCTGCGACGAACTGATCCTCTACCCCACGGTCGCCTCCCTCGACGACCTTGACCGGCTGGCCGAGGCGGTGTCCTGATGCGTGTCTCGATCGTCGGCGCAGGCCCGTCAGGGCTGTACCTGGCGATCCTGCTGCGCAAGGCCGGGCACGAGGTGTCCATTGTGGAACGTAACGCACCGGACGCGACGTTCGGCTGGGGGGTGGTGTTCTCCGAGGAGACGCTCGGCGCGTTGCGGGACGCGGACTACGCCACCTATCTGGAGATCACCGACTCGTTCGCGCGGTGGACCTCGATCGACATCCGCTACCGGGGCGAGGTGCTGCGGTCGTCCGGGCACACGTTCTCGGCGATCAAACGGGTGCACCTGCTGACGATCCTGCAGGCGCGGTGCCGCGAGCTGGGTGTGGCGCTGGAGTTCGGCACCGAGGTGTCCGCCTCGGCACCCGCCGACCTGGTCGTGGCCGCCGACGGCGCGAACAGCACGTTGCGGCGGAGCGCGGACTTCGGCACCTCGTCGACGCCGCAGGGCTGCAAGTACGTGTGGTTCGGCACGGACCTCGTGCTGGACGCCTTCACGTTCGTGTTCAGGGAGACCGAGCACGGATTGTTCCAGGTACACGCGTATCCGTTCGACGAGCACACGAGCACGTGGATCGTGGAGACCACCGAGGCGACGTGGCGGCGCGCCGGGCTGGACCGGATGTCCGAAGAGGACAGCATGGCGTTCTGTCAGTCGCTGTTCGCGCAGGAGCTCGGCGAGCACCGGCTGATGTCCAACCGATCGGTGTGGCTGGACTTCCCGCTGGTGCGCAACGAAAGCTGGCACCAGGGCAACCTGGTGCTGATCGGCGACGCCGCGCACACCGCGCACTTCTCGATCGGGTCGGGCACGAAGCTCGCGATGGAGGACGCGATCGCGCTGGCCAACGCCTTCGTGCGCCATCCGTCCGATGTGGAGTCCGCACTCGTGGACTACGAGCTGGAGCGGCAGCCGGTCGTCGAGCGGTTCCAGCAGGCCGCCGGGGACAGTGCCGCGTACTTCGGCCGGGTCGGCAGCCACCTTTCGCTGGCGCCGATCCAGTTCGCGGCGAACCTGCTGACCCGCAGCGGGCGGATCAGCCACGCGAACCTGACACAGCGGGACGCCCGGTTCACGCGGGTGCTTGACGCGTGGTTCGCAGCGGACGCCGCAGGCACCCCGCTCGTGCCGGGCGCGGTCGCGCCACCGCCGATGTTCACGCCTCTGCGGGTCGGTGACGTGACGCTGCGGAACCGGGTGGTGCGGGCCGCACCGGACCTGCCCGCCGCCGCTCGCGCCGGCGCGGGACTGGTGCTGACCGGGTTCGTCGCGGTCAGCGAGAGCGGGCGCACGACTCCCGCCTGCCCCGTGCTGGACGAGTCGTGGGCACCCGTCGTGAAGGAGGTCCACGACGCGGGCGCGCTGGCCGGGGTTCGGCTCGGGCATGCGGGACGCCGTGGCGCCACGCGCGCGTCGGCCGGTGTGGACGTGCCGCTGGCGGACGGGTGGCCGTTGCTGTCTGCCTCGCCGCTGCCGTACACGCCGTTCAGCGCGGTGCCCGCCGAGCTGGCCGATGGCGACATGGCGCTGGTGCGGGACGACTTCGTGGCCGCGGCGCGGCGGGCCGTCGACGCCGGGTTCGACGTGCTGGAACTGGATCTCGCGGACGGCTACCTGCTCGCGAGCTTCCTGTCGCCACTGACGAACCACCGGGCCGACGTGTACGGGGCGGAGCCGTTGCGGTTCCCGCTGTCCGTCGTGGACGCGGTGCGGGCCGCGTGGCCGGGCCTCCTGGTGGCGCGGCTGACGGTCACCGACTGGGCGCGCCGAGGCACGACCGTCGAGCAGGGCATCGAGCACGCCAGGGCCGTGGCGTCGCACGGAGTGGACCTGGTGCACGTGCGGGCCGGGCACACGACGGCGACGTCCCGGCCCGAGTACCGGCGCGGATACCTGACCACGCTGTCGGACCGGGTGCGCCACGAGGCCGGGGTGGCGACGCTCGTCGGCGGGTACCTGACCACGCCGGACGAGGTGAACACGGTGGTCGCCGCCGGACGCGCGGACCTGTGCCTGTTCGAGCCCGCACCGACTCCGCTCGAGAAGGCCGCGTCATGACCGCGTTCGCCGACCTCACGTCCACACAGGTGGCCGAGCTGCTCTCGGGACCGAGGAAGCCGGTGTTGCTGCTGCCGGTCGGCGCGGTCGAACCGCACGGACCGCACGCGCCGCTGGGCACCGACGAGATCATCTCGGCGGGGATGTGCGAACGGGCCGCGGCCCGGCTGGCGGACGACGCGGACGTGCGCGTGCTGGTCCTCCCCGCGTTCAACTACGGCGTCACCCGGCTCGCCGCCGGTTTCCCCGGCGCGATCTCGGTCAGCGAGGCGACGCTGCACGCGCTGGTCACCGAGGTGTGCGCCGGGCTGGTGGCGCAGGGTTTCGCGCGGATCGTGGTGGTGAACAACCACTTCGAGCCCGCGCACGTGGCGACGCTGCGGAAGGCCACGGCGGAGGCAGGCGTGGCCTACCTCGACCTCGTCCGCAGGCACAACGCGGAGCGGCTGACCGACGAGTTCCGCTCGGGTTCGTGTCACGCAGGGCAGTACGAGACATCGCTGGTGCTGGCCGACCACCCGGAGCTGGTCGACACCGCGACGGCGGCGACCCTGCCACCGGTGCCGGTGGACCTCCCCGCCGTCATGGCCGAAGGGAAGGCGGACTTCCTCGCGATGGGCATGGACCGGGCCTACTGCGGCGATCCCGCCGGGGCGTCCGTCGCGGAAGGACAGTCCACTTTCGACACTCTCACCGACCTTTTGGTCGAGACCATCCGGGAGGTGGCATGACCCTGTTCAACGTCGCCGACCACTTCGTCGACCGCAACCTGTCACTGGGCCGCGGCGACCGGGTGGCGCTGCACACCCCGGACGGCACGACGACGTACGCCGAGCTGGCGGCGCTGGTGAACCGGGTCGGCAACGTGCTCCTCGAACTGGGTGCGCGGCGCGGTGAACGGGTCTTGCTCGCGCTGTCGGACGGCGTCGAGTTCGTCGCCACCTGGTACGCGGCGCAGAAGATCGGCGCGGTCACGGCCGAGGTGTACACGTTCCTGCAGGCCAAGGACTATCGCTACTTCCTCGACTACACCGGCGCTTCGGTGGTGATCGCGGACCCGGTCACGCTGGACCGGCTGCGGGAGGCGGGCATCTCGGACCGGCAGGTGCTGGTCGTCGGCGGCGGCGACCTGCGGCCCGGCGAGCACGACTTCGCGACCCTCGTCGCGCGGGCACCCGACACGCTCGCCACCGCGCCGACCACCCGTGACGACATCGCGCTCTGGAAGTTCACCACCGGCAGCACTGGTGCGCCGAAGGCCTGCGTGCACACCGCGGCGAGCCCGATCGCCAGCCACGAGAGCTACGCACTCGGCGTGCTCGGCATCACCGAGGACGACATCGTGCTGCCGGTGCCGAAGCTGTTCTTCGGCTACGCGAGGGATCTCACCGCGCTGTACCCCTTCGGGGTCGGCGGTGCGGGCGTCGCGTTCCCGGAGCGGACCACCGTCGAGAAGCTCTTCGAGTTGATCGCCCGGTTCCGGCCGACGATCCTCGTCAACGTGCCGACCATGATGAGCGCGATGGTCGCGCACCCCTCGGCGGCCGCGCAGGACCTGAGTTGCCTGCGGCTGTGCACGTCGGCCGGTGAGGCGCTGCCCTCGGAGCTGCACCGAAAGTGGGACGAGGCGTTCGGCGTCGAGGTGTGCGACGGGATCGGGTCGTCAGAGGCGTACCACATCTACATCTCCAACCAGCCGGGCTCGGCGCGGCAGGGCAGCTGCGGACGGGTAGTGCCGGGCTACTCGGCGCGGGTCGTCGACGACGCGGGCTCGTCGGTACCGGACGGTGAGGTGGGTGTCCTCGAGGTCACCGGTGGCACCGTCGCGCTGGAGTACTTCGGTGACGATGAGAAGTCCGCCACGACCTACCGAGGCGACACCGTCCACACGGGAGACCTGTTCAGCCGCGACGCCGACGGGTTCTTCACCTACCACGGCCGCGCCGACGACCTGTTGAAGTCCGGCGGGATCTGGGTGGCGCCCAGCGAGATCGAACACTGTCTCATCGGGCACCCGGACGTGCTCGAGTGCGGGGTCGCCGGGTTCGAGGTGGACGGGTTGACGCGGCCGCGTGCCTACGTCGTGCTCCGGTCCGGCGCCGCCGTCTCCGGCGACGCGTTGCGGGCGTACGTGCGGGAACGGCTCGCCGGGCACAAGAGTCCGCACGAGGTCGTGTTCGTGGACTCGTTGCCCCGCACGACGAACGGCAAGCTGGACCGGCGCGCGTTGCGGGCCGCGCCATGGGGAACGTCATGAGGCTCGTCGTGGTCACGGGCGGCACCCGCGGCATCGGCGCGGCGGTCGCCAAACGCTTCACCGACCTCGGTGACCGGGTCGTGGCGCTGGGCCGCGCCGACTGTGACGTCACCGACGAGGCCGCGGTCGCCGAGGTCTTCGGCGCGCTCGGCGAGGTGGACGTGCTGGTGAACAACGCGGGCGTGTCGGCGAGCGCCCCGCTCGCGAAGACCACCCTCGACGACTGGCGGTCCCAGGTGGACGTCAACGCGACCGGTGCTTTCCTGTGCACGCGGGCGGTGCTGCCGGGCATGCGGGCGCGGGACCGGGGCCGGATCGTGACGGTGGCGTCGACCGCCGGGCTCGCCGGGCAGAAGTACACGACGGCGTACTCCGCGTCGAAGCACGCCGCGGTCGGCCTGATGCGTGCGGTGTCGGCGGAGGTCACCGGCACGGGCGTGACGGCCAACGCGGTGTGCCCGACGTTTGTGCGCACGGACATGACCGAGACGACCGTGCGGCGCGTCGCGGCGACCACCGGGCGGTCCGAAGAGGACAGTGAGCGGATCGTGGCAGGCATGTCGCCGCTGGGCAGGCTCCTGGAGCCGGAAGAGGTCGCGTTCGCGGTGACGTTCCTCGCCGCGCCGGAGGCGGCCGCGATCAACGGTCAGACGATCGTCCTGGACGGAGGAGGTTTGCAGACATGAGCGGAGCTTGCGGAGCGAATCATCAAACACAGGGCGGAGCTTGCGGAGCGAACCACCAAACACAGAGCGGAGCTTGCGGAGCGAACCATCAGACACAGAGCGGAGCTTGCGGAGCGAACCACCAAACACAGGGCGGCCGCGAGCGGCCGCTCGGAGCCTGCGAGGAGCGGTCGTGAGTCCTTTCAGGGCATCACCTGGGTTCACCGAGGAGTGGCAGCACTTCGACCTGTCGGTGGCAGACGGGGTCGCGACCGTGACACTGAACCGGCCGGACAAACTGAACGCGCTGACCTTCGACGTGTACGCCGACCTGCGTGACCTGCTCGCGGAGCTGCCGCACCGGGGTGACGCCCGCGTGGTCGTGCTCACCGGGCAGGGCCGCGGGTTCTGCTCCGGCGGTGACGTCGAGGAGATCATCGGCGAGCTGCAGAAGATGGAAGCCGCGCAGCTGCTGGAGTTCACGCGGATGACGGGCGCGGTCGTGAAGGCACTGCGCGAGTGTCCGCTGCCGGTGATCGCGGCCGTCAACGGGATCGCCGCGGGCGCCGGTTCGGTGATCGCGCTGGCGAGCGACTTCCGGCTGCTGGCGGAGTCGGCGTCGTTCGCGTTCCTGTTCACCAAGGTGGGCCTGGCCGGCGCGGACATGGGTTCGGCGTACCTGCTCCCCCGCCTCGTCGGTCTCGGCCGGGCGACTGAGCTGCTGATCCTGGGTGACAAGGTCGACGCGGCGCACGCGGACCGCATCGGCCTCGCCACTCGCGTCGTGCCGGACGCGTCGCTGACGCAGGAGGCTGCCGCGCTGGCGAAACGGCTGGCGGACGGCCCGGCGCTGGCGTACTCGACGACGAAGGTGCTGCTCACCCGCGAGCTGGACATGGACCTTGGCAGCAGCATCGAGCTGGAGGCGATGACGCAGGCGTTGCTGATGAAGAGCGACGACCACGCGGAGTTCTACGCGGCGTGGTCGGCCGGGCGACGTCCACAGTGGACCGGCCGATGAGCCCGCACGAGATCGTCACCGCCCCCGGCCTCGCCGAGCCGGTCGGCTTCGCGCACGCGGTGGTCGCCGCGCCCGGCCGCACGGTGTACCTGGGTGGCCAGACCGCGCAGGGCGCCGACGGGGCGATCGTGGGTTCGACGATGGCGGAGCAGTTCGACCAGGCCGCCGCGAACGTCGTCTCGGCGCTGGCCGCGGCCGGGGGCCCGCCCGACCGGCTGGTGTCGTTGATCATCTACACGACGGCGGTGGCCGAGTACCGTGCCGCGCTCAAGGAGCTGGGTCCGTTGTGGCGCAAGCACTTCGGCCGCCACTACCCGGCCGTGGCGCTGCTCGGCGTCGCGGAGCTGTTCGACGAGGCGGCGAAGATCGAACTGGTCGGCACGGCGGTGATCCCGTGACCTACACCCATCTCGCGCCCGCACACCAGGAGCTGCGCGACCACACGTCGAAGGCGGCGGCTTCCCTGCCCTCGGGGGAAGCGGGCCGGATCAACCGTCCCCTGCTCGCGGCGCTGGCGGAGCACGGCCTGCTGGGCAGGCTGTTCCCGCGCACGTCGGCGATGGACCTGTGCGTCATCCGCGAGGAACTGGCCCGCCACCACACGGAGGCGGAGACGGCGTTCGCGTTGCAGGGTCTCGGTGCGTACCCGATCCTGCTGGCAGGCAGTAAGTCCGTTGTGGACAAATGGATGCCCCGGATCACGGCGGGCACCGCGGCGGTGGGCTTCGCGCTGACGGAACCGGCAGCGGGCTCGGACGCGGCGGCCCTGTCGCTGACGGCGACCCGAGACGGCGACGGCTACCGGCTGACCGGTGAGAAGGTGTTCATCTCGAACGCGCCGGACGCGGATGTCTATTCGGTCTTCGCGCGGACGAGCGACAAGGGCGCCAAGGGCATCACGGCGTTCGCGGTCCCTGGCGACGCACCAGGCCTGACCGGCACCCGGCAGCGGCTGGTCTCCCCGCACCCGATCGGACGGCTGCACTTCGCGGACGTCCCCGTCCCGGCCGAAGCGGTCCTTGGCGAGGTGGACGGCGGCTGGCGCGTGGCGATGCGGACCCTCGACATGTTCCGCCCGAGCGTGGGCGCGTTCGCGCTGGGCATGGGCCAGGCGGCGCTGGACGCGGCGGTTGCGCACACCTCCGAGCGACAGGCGTTCGGCAAGTCGTTGCGTGACTTCCAGGCGGTGTCCCACCAACTCGCCGACGTGGCGACCAAGCTGCAAGCGTCCCGCCTGCTGGTCCACGACGCGGCGGCCGCGTACGACTCGGGCGCCGAACGCACCGGCCACCTGTCGGCGATGGCGAAGCTGTTCGCCACGGAGACCGCGCAACAGGCGGTGGACGTGGCGATACAGGTGCACGGAGCCCGCGCACTGGAGGAAGGCCACCTGCTGGAACACCTGTACCGGGAGGTCAGAGCGCCACGCATCTACGAGGGCGCGAGCGAAATCCAGCGAGAGATCATCGCCCGCCAGTTGTACCGCTGAGGGCGTGACCTCCGGCCCCGCGGGGATCGTGGCGGGCATTCGCCGGGAACCTGCTGGGTGCGGCGACAGCCGGTGCGGTCGTGGTAGCGGCGGTCAGTTGGCTGCGCTACCACGGCAAACCAACTGGGGCCACCGAGTAAGCACAACCCGCCTCGCGGGGTGCCGAAGGTGCATGCCAGGTACCTTCGGCACCCCCTGGCGGTCGTTCGCTAATTAGGTGACCACGGCACCTACCGAGCCGGGATCGTCTCGATCGCGACCGCCAGTTCCTCGTCGGTCAGTTCGCGGTCCACCATCTCGCCCGCCAGGTAGCTCGCGTACGCGGGCAGGTCGAGGTGCGCGTGCCCGCACAGCGCGGTCAGGATCACCTTCTCCTCACCGGTTTCCCTGCACCGCAACGCTTCCCGCACACACTCGGCCAGCGCGTGCGTCGGCTCCGGCGCCGGGATGATGCCCTCCGACCGCGCGAACCGCACGCCTGCCGCGAAGCACTCGTTCTGGCCGATCGCCACCGCGTCGACCAGGCCCAGCTCCACGATGTGCGACAGCAGCGGCGACATCCCGTGGTACCGGAGCCCACCCGCGTGGATCGGGTCCGGGATGAAGTCGTGGCCGAGCGTGTGCATCTTCAGCAGTGGCGTCAGTCCCGCGGTGTCGCCGAAGTCGTAGGTGTACTTGCCGCGCGTGAGGGTCGGGCAGGCCTCGGGTTCGACGGCCCTGATCTCCGGCGAGATCCTGCCCGCCAGCTTCTCCCGCAGGAACGGGAACGCGAGCCCGCCGAAGTTCGAGCCGCCACCCGTGCAGCCGACGATCAGGTCGGGCGTGTCCCCGGCCATCTCGAACTGCTTGATCGCCTCCTCGCCGATGACGGTCTGGTGCAGCAGCACGTGGTTGAGCACGCTGCCCAGCGCATACCTGGCATCCGGGTTGGCCGCGGCCTTCTCGACCGCCTCGCTGATCGCGATGCCGAGGCTCCCCGTCGAGTCGGGGTGGGCGGCGAGAATCGCCTTGCCGGACTCGGTGAGATTCGACGGGCTCGGGTGGACGGTCGCCCCGAACGTCTCCATCATCAGCTTGCGGTACGGCTTCTGGTCGTACGACGCGCGGACCTGCCACACCTCGCACTCCAGCCCGAACTGCGCGCAGGCGAACGCGATCGCGCTCCCCCACTGACCGGCGCCGGTCTCGGTGGTCAGCAGGCTGACCCCCTCCTGCGCGTTGTAGTACGCCTGCGGCACCGCCGTGTTCGGCTTGTGCGAACCGACCGGGCTGACGCCCTCGTACTTGTAGTAGATGCGAGCCGGCGTATCGAGCGCCTTCTCCAGCCGGTGCGCCCGGAACAGTGGCGACGGCCGCCACAACCGGTAGACGTCCTGCACCCCTTCCGGGATCGGGATGTAACGCTCCGTGCTTACTTCCTGCTCGATGAGTGCCCGCGGGAACAGCGGAGCGAGATCCTCGGGGCCGATCGGCTCGCCGGTGCCGGGATGTAGCGGCGGCGGTGGCGGCGCCGGCAGGTCGGGCACGATGTTGTACCAGGCCGTCGGCATGTCGGACTCGTCGAGGATGAACTTGGTGCGGCCGGCCATGCGGTGCCTCCCGGACGTCGGAGATCGGGACGGACACCAACCTAGGTCCATGAGGCTGGGGAAGAAAGTCGGCAAAGGGGACGTTAACCTGTCGTGGTGAACGTCGAGGTGACCCCACTGCCGGGGATCGGAACGCGTCAGGACTTCGTCTCGCGTGGGGGACGCAGGATCGGCGTGATCACTTACCGAGATGGCCGGTCCGAGCTGATCGTGTCCCGCGCGGACGATCCGGACACCTGCACGGCGTCGATACCCCTCACCACCGACGAGGCGAACGCGCTCGCGAGCCTCCTCGGCGCGCCGCAGCTGGTCGCCCAGCTGCAGGACGAGCTGGACGGCGTCCACACCAAACAGTTGCCGCTGGTGCCGGGATCTCCTTACGACGGACGCACTCTTGGTGACACGGCGTTACGGAGCCGGACGGCGGTGTCGGTCGTCGCCGTGGTCCGCGCGGGCACCGTGCACCCGTCGCCACGTCCCGACTTCATGCTGGGCGGCGGCGACGCACTGATCACTGTCGGCACCAAGGAAGGACTCGCCAAAGCGGCGGAAGTCCTCCACCGCGGGTAGCGGCCAGTGCACACTCCCGCAATCGCGCTGATCGAACTCGGTGCGATCTTCTTCGGCCTGGGCATACTCGGCAGGCTCGCCTGGAAGATCGGCATCTCCCCCATCCCGTTCTACCTGCTCGGCGGCCTGGCATTCGGCAGCGGCGGGTTGATCCCGCTCGAAGGCATCGAGGACTTCGCGTCGCTCGCGAGCGAGATCGGTGTGATCCTCCTGCTGCTCCTGCTGGGGCTGGAGTACTCGGCGGCGGAACTCGTGACCGGCATGAAGCGGTCGTGGCTCGCGGGTCTCATCGACATCGTGCTGAACGCGGCGCCAGGGGTCGCGGTCGCGCTGCTGCTGGGCTGGGGACCGGTCGGCGCGCTCGCGATGGCGGGCGTCACCTACATCTCGTCGTCGGGCATCGTCGCGAAAGTGCTCGGTGACCTGGGCAGACTCGGTAACCGCGAGACGCCGGTGGTCCTGTCGATCCTGGTGTTCGAGGACCTGGCGATGGCGGTTTACCTGCCGATCCTGACCGCGGTCCTCGCCGGCGCGACACTGCTCGGCGGCCTGACGGCCATCGGGATCTCCCTGCTCGTGGTGACGGTGGTGCTGCTGCTGGCGCTGCGGTTCGGCCGGTACGTGTCGGCGCTCGTGGACAGTCCGGATCCCGAGGTGTTCCTGCTGCGCGTGCTGGGGGCGGCGCTGCTGGTGGCGGGGCTGGCGTCGCAACTGCAGGTGTCGGCGGCCGTGGGCGCGTTCCTGCTGGGCATCGCGATCTCCGGCTCGACGGCGGAGAACGCGACCCGCATGCTGGAGCCGCTGCGAGACCTGTTCGCGGCGATGTTCTTCGTGGTGTTCGGCCTGAACACAGTGCCGTCGACGATCCCGCCGGTACTGGGCGTCGCGCTGGCCCTGGCCGCGGTCACGACCCTCACGAAGCTGATGACCGGCTGGTGGGCCGCGAAGATGCAGGGAATCGCGAGTATGGGCCGCGCCCGCGCGGGTGCCGCACTGGTGGCACGGGGCGAGTTCTCGATCGTGATCGCCGGCCTGGCGGTGGCGGCGGGCGCCGTGGACGACCAACTCGCCGCCCTCGCGACCGCGTACGTCCTGATCATGGCCGTCCTGGGCCCACTCGCGGCCCGCTTCATCGAACCGGTCGCCCGCCTGGCGATCACCCGCCTACGCCCGGCCACTGCCTGAGTTATCCACAGGCAAGATCAACAACTCTCCCCCGGTCGGGCTAAGGCGGTAGGATGGCATGGAGGGGCGCCCCCGGGAACGGGTGGGGGTTGGCATCCGGCCGTTTTGCGAGTTTTCGCAGGTGGCGGCCGTTGTCGGTCAGCTTGTTTGCGCCTTCAGATCCGCCAGCAGCAGGCCGCTTCGGGGCTTCGGCGTGAAGTAGGTGCTCTTGCGGGACATGCGGCGGCCCGCCGCGTGTTCGGCCAGCACCGTCGCGAGCGGGACCGGCGCCAGCTCCACGATCGCGTCCGCGTCCGGTGGCGGCGTGCGACCGGCAGGCAGCGGGTGCACCTGCTCGCCTTCCGGGTCCAGGTGCAGCGCCTTCGCCAGGAGCGTCTCCTCCACCACCGCGTGGTCCAGGCCGGGCGGCAGGTCCACCACCAACGTCGTGTCCCGGCAGCGGACCACCACCGTGCCAGGTTCCTTCGGGGACGGCGCCTCCCGGACCTCGCGGACCGTCAGCCCCTCCCCGCGCCACGCTCGCGCCAGGTCCGCCGCCGTCAAGCCGGTGTTCGTCAGCACCCGGTGGAACGCGCCGATCCGCAGCGCCGGGCCGGCCGTCACCAGGGCCAGCAGTCCACCGGCGCGGGCCGCGGCGGCCACCCGGTGGTTGCCGTCGGCGACCATGAGCGGATGCGCTTCCACCGCGCCAAGCAGTGCCGTGTCCTCGGTCAGCCACAGGCGGTGGCGGCGGCCCCGGGAGTCCACTGTGGAGACCGAGGGTGCGTGGTTCGCCGTGTGGGCGCGGACTTCCGCGGTCAGGTCGTCGCGATCGCCGACCGGCACGAGCATCGCGGCACTCGTCGCGTAGCCAAGGCCGGACAGCACTCGCGCGCGCTCCTCGACGATCTCCGGGTAGACCTCCTCGCTGTGGCGGACCCGGCCCGCGTCGACCGCGGCCGGGTCGACCATGCACAGGACACCGCACGCCGTGCCGTCCGGACCGTCGACCTCGTATGGCACGACCACATTGGACACTTCGCGGTACGCGGTGCGCAGCAACAGGGCCAGCGTGTTCCTGGCCATGGGCAGCGACTCAAGGAGACCGCGCCCCGCCGCGACCGCCGCCGGAGTCCGGTGTGGATGCTGGACCGCCAGCAGGGACCGGGTCGTGGCGGCGGGCTCGGCCAGCGCCGCGATGACCCGGTCCGGTTCCGCGAACTCGTCGACGTCCGGGCCTGGCACCTCGTCGCGGACGACCCAGCCGCGCGCGATCGGTCGCACCCACCTCAATGTCACAGGTCGACGACAGCGAAGAGCGAGCCGACCTCCTGGCGGGTCAGCACGCGGAGAGACCCCGAACGCTGGGCGCCGAGATGGACCTCACCGATCTGCGTGCGGACGAGCTTGCGCACCGGCAGGTCGACGGCGGCCAGCAGCCTGCGGACGATGTGGTTGCGGCCTTCGTGCAGCACGACCTCGACCATGGCCCGGCCGCCGTTGGTGTCGACGACCCGGAACGCGTCGACCCGGGCAGGTCCGTCGTCCAGGTCGATGCCCTCGCGGAGCCGTCGGCCGATCATGCGCGGCACCGGGCCGGGCACCTCGGCGAGGTAGGTCTTGTCGACGGAGAACGACGGGTGCATCAGCCGGTGCGCCAGGTCGCCGTCGTTGGTGAGCAGCAGCAGGCCCTCGGTTTCGGCGTCGAGGCGGCCGACGTGGAAGAGGCGCTCGTCGCGGCCGCGGATGTAGTCACCGACACAGGGCCGGCCGCGATCGTCGGACATGGTGGTGTGCACGCCGCGCGGCTTGTTGAACGCCAGGTAGACGAGCCCTTCGCGGACCACGACCCGCACGTCGTCGACGTGGATGACGGCGTTGTCCGGGTCGACGCGGCGCCCGAACTCCCGCACGACGTCGCCGTCGACCTTGACCCGGCCCTGCGCGATGAGGTCCTCCGCGGCGCGGCGGGAGGCGACCCCGGCGCGGGAGAGCACCTTCTGCAGGCGCACGCCGTCCTGGTCAGAGTTCATCGATGGAGTCGACCTCCGGAAGCAGCGGCGCGATCGGCGGCAGGTCCTCCAGGGAGGACAGGCCGAGGCGCTCGAGGAACAGTTCGGTGGTGCGGTAGAGGAAACCGCCAGTCTCCTGGTCAGTCCCGGTCTCCTCGACCAATCCGCGGGCGAGCAGGGTGCGGATGACACCGTCGCAGTTGACCCCGCGGACGGCGGCGACCCTGGCGCGGGTCACCGGCTGACGGTAGGCGATGACCGCGAGCGTCTCGAGCGCGGCCCTGGTCAGCTTGGCGCGCTGGCCGTCGAGGAGGAGCTTCTCGACGTACGGGGCGTAGCGGTCGCGCGTGTAGAAACGCCAGCCGCCGCCCGCCCGGCGCAGGTCGATGCCGCGGTCCTGGTCGGTGTACTTGTTCGAGAGGAGGCGGAGGTGCTCGGCCACGCGGAGAGGCGTGGCGTCGAGCGCGGCGGCGAGCGACTCCTCGTCGACGGGCGAGTCCACCACCAGCAGGAGGGCTTCGAGGGCGGAGTCGAGTTCGTCATCGCCGAGGGGGACGGGGCCTTCCTCGATGTCCTCGCCGTCCGCTTCGAGTGGCTGATCGCCCTGGCTGGCGGGCGACTGGCCGACCGGCTCGGCGGCGGGCCCAACGGCCGCGTCGGCTTGCTTCGCCGAATGGGCCGGATCAGCCAGCCCCGCATGCTCGACGGGCTCGGCCGCGGGGGCTGCCTCATCGGCTGGATCGGGAAGGTCGGCAGAGTCGGCCGGATCGGCAGAGTCGGCCGGATCGGCGGGCTCCGCAGGAGTGGTCGCGTCCGCTGGATCGGCCGCCTCCGCGGACGCGACCGGCGAGTTGGCGGAGTCCGCTGGGTCCGCAGAAGCCGCCAGGGCCGCCGAGTCGACAGAGTCTGCCGGGTCGGATTGGTCGGCTGAGTCGGCGGACTCGACTGGGTCCGCCGGATCGGCCGGGTCCGCCATATCGGCCGGGCCAGCTTGGTCGGCTGGGTCAGCCGGATCAGCCGGATCGGCTGGGTCAGCGGGCTCGGCCGGGTCCGCCGGGTCCGCCAGAACCGCCGGGCCAGCTTGGTCGGCTGGGTCAGCCGGATCAGCTGGGTCAGCGGGCTCGGCCGGGTCCGCCGGGTCCGCCAGAACCGCCGGAACAGCCGGATCAGCCGGATCAGCCGGATCAGCCGGATCAGCCGGATCAGCTGGGTCAGCGGGCTCGGCCGGGTCCGCCGGAACGGCCGGAACGGCCGGAACGGCCGGGCCAGCTTGGTCGGCTGGGTCAGCCGGATCAGCGGGATCGGCCGGGTCCGCCGGGCCAGGCGGAACGGCCGGATCAGCTTGGTCGGCTGAGTCGGCGGGCTCTGCCGGATCGGCCAGGTTCGCCGGGCTGGTGGGGCCCGATGGTTCGGCGGGGGCGGTGGTGGGGGCCAGTGACCGGGCCACTGGACCACCTGCCGCTGCCGGGTCCGGTAGCGGTTCTCCGTCCGGTGGCGCTGGTGCCTCGTCCTCGACGGGCGGCGGCGGTGTGGGGAGTGGTTCCGCGTCCGGTGGGGGCGGGCTCGTGTGTCGTGGGTGCTGGTCGCTCACCCGTACTCCTCCTCATCGCCGGCTGGAGCTGTCGTCGCCGCGGCATCGGTTTCTTCCGCCGTGCCGCCTGTCCACTCGACGGTCAGCTCCGCCAGCGCCTCCTCCTGGTGGAACAGGATCACGTTCTCCTTGTAGAGGTCGAGCAGTCCCAGGAACCGCGCCACGACCTCGATGCTGTGTTCGCAGTCGGCCACCAGGTCGCCGAAGCTGGCGCGGCCCGCGGCCGCCAGTTTCGTCCTCAGCACCGCCACATGCTCACGTACCGACACCTTGCCCATGTGCAGGTGGTCGATCGAGACCGTCGGCGGGGGCTTCGGGCGGAAGACGGCCGCCGCGAGCTCGGTGAAGCGGGCCGGGGTCACGCCGAGCATCACCTCGGGGAGCAGCGCCTGGAATCGGTCCTCCAGCGCCACCGACCTCGGGTACCGCCGCAGCGCACCCGCCTCCAGCTCCCCGAACAGCGCCGCCACCTGCTTGTACGCGCGGTACTGCAGCAGCCTGGCGAAGAGCAGGTCCCGCGCCTCCAGCAGGGCGAGATCAGCCTCGTCGTCGACGTCGCCGGACGGGACAAGCCTCGCCGCCTTCAGGTCGAGCAGCGTCGCGGCGACCACGAGGAACTCGGTGGTCTCGTCGAGGTTCCAGTCGTCGCCCGCCTGGCGGAGGTACGCGATGAAGTCGTCGGTCACCCGGTGCAGTGCCACCTCGGTGACGTCCAGCTCGTGCTGCGAGATCAACTGCAGGAGCAGGTCGAACGGGCCGTCGAAGTTCGACAGGTGGACCGTGAAGCGCGGCGACGGGGCTGACGGCTCCGGCTTGTCAGTCGTCATGACGCAGGCGGCGCACGAGCATCGAGTCCTCGCCGCGATCCTCGTAGTCGGCGAGCAGGACAGCGATCGCCTCGCGGACGACCCGGCCGCGGTCCACCGCCAGCCCGTGGGCCGCACGCAGCGCGAGACGCACGTGCTCGAGCGCGAGCAGTTCGTCGTCCGACACGTAGACGGTGATCTTCGAGGTGTGTTTCTGCCTTGGCGAACCCCGCCTGGCGGCCGGTGGCGCGGGACGCAGCGGCACCCGGCTCGGCTCGAACCTCAGCGGGAGCACGCCTTCCGCGTGCCCTGTTGGTCTGAACAGCTCATCCGCGCCCGGCAACGAAGGCCGGCGCGTCACCTGGCGATCACCTCTCGTGCGAGCAGGCGATACGCCTTCGCACCCGCCGACCGCGGCGCCCACACCGTGATCGGCGCACCGGCGACCGTCGTCTCCGGGAACTTCACCGTCCGGTTGATCACCGCGTCGAACACGATGTCGCCGAAACGCTCGACGACACGGCCCATGACCTCACGGGAGTGCACCGTGCGCGGGTCGTACATGGTGGGGAGGATGCCCGTGATCTCCAGCTTCGGGTTGAGCCGTTCACGCACCTTCTCGATCGTGTCGGTGAGCAGCGCGACACCGCGCATCGAGAAGTACTCGCACTCCAGCGGGATCAGCACCCCGTCGGCGGCGGCGAGTGCGTTCACGGTCAGCAGGCCGAGCGAGGGCTGGCAGTCGATGAGGATGTAGTCGTAGAGGTCGACGACCGGGCGCAGCGCGCGGACCAGTGTGTGTTCGCGACCGACCTCGGCGACCAGCTGCACCTCGGCGGCGGACAGGTCGATGTTGCTCGGCAGCAGGTCGAGGTTGTCGACATCGGTGCGGATGACCGCGTCCTGGATGCCGATGGACCGCTCGATGATGACGTTGTAGATCGTCTTCTCGAGCATGTGCGCCGGCATGCCGAGGCCGACGGACAACGCGCCCTGCGGGTCGAAGTCGACGATGAGCACCCGGCGGCCGTACTCGGTCAGCGCGGCACCGAGGTTGATCGTCGACGTGGTCTTGCCGACCCCGCCCTTCTGGTTGCACAGCGCGATGACCTTGGCCGGACCGTGGCTGCTGAGCATCGGCGGCTCCGGGATGTGCCGCTTGGCACGACCACCGGGACCGGCACCGTTGGCGCTCTCCTCGACAACCTCCTCCTCGTCGGAGGCCGCCCTCGGTGCGAGACGGAGCTCTTGGTCCGAGGGTTGCAATGTCGACATAACGACCTAACTCCTTGTCGTCCGCGCTGTGCCGGGAAGCTTAGAGATGGCCCACCTGCCTCGGCAAAGAGGCTCGCCGTACCAGGTCGCAATACCTGGAATCACCGAATTGAGCTGCGCGTTCAGGATTCCCGGGGAGGCGGACGAGCCAGGCCCCTAACCGCGGGCACGGGGGTGCGCCGTCGCGTAGACCTCGCGCAGGGTGTTGACCGTGACCAGCGTGTAGATCTGGGTCGTGGTCACGGACGCGTGGCCCAGCAGTTCCTGCACCACGCGGACGTCGGCGCCGCCTTCGAGGAGGTGTGTGGCGAACGAGTGGCGCAGCGTGTGGGGCGACACGGTGGCCGTCAGGCCCGCGCGTTCCGCCGCCACCTTCAGCGCCTGCCACGCACTCTGCCGGGACAGCCTGCCGCCCCGGACGTTGAGGAACACCGCCGGTGTGCCCCGGCCCGCCGCGGCCAGGGCCGGGCGGGCACGCACGAGGTAGGCCTCCAGGGCGTCCAGCGCCGGGCGGCCGATCGGCACGAGGCGTTGCTTGCCACCCTTGCCGTCCAGCAGGACCGTCCGCTCGGCGGTGTCGATGTCGTCGAGGTCCAGGCCGACGGCCTCGGAGATGCGGGCGCCGGTCGAGTACAGGACCTCCAGCAGCGCACGGTCGCGCAACGCGTCCGCGGCCGGGGCCTCCAGCAGGCGCAGCACGTCATGGACCGGCAGTGCCTTCGGCAGGCGGCGCGGGGTCGACGGCGGCTTCACCTCACGGGCCGGGTCCAGGTCGACGATGCCTTCGCGCACGGCGAACTTGTGCAGCCCCCGCACGGCGACCAGTGCCCGCGCCGCCGACGACGCGGCGAGCGGCGGGTGGTCGTCGGAGCCCTCCCGCAGCACCGCGAGGAACGCCGACACGTGTTCCTCGCTCACGGCCGCGACCGTCGGCACGCCGAGGGAGGAAATGTGCCGTTCGTACCGCCGCAGGTCGCGGGTGTACCCCTCGAGTGTGTTGCGCGAGGTGCCGCGTTCGACCGCCAGGTGGTCGAGGTACGCGGTGATCGCGTCGGTGAGTGCCGCGTTCAGCCCGCACCTCCTGGCACCATCGCGTGCGCCGACGCGACCTCGGCCAGGACCACCCTGCCGTCGGCGACGTTGAGGCCGGCGGCCAGCGCGGGGTCGGCGAGCGCCCCGGTTCCGTTGTCCGCCAACGACACCACGTAGGGCAGCGTCACGTTGGTGAGAGCCCGCGTCGAGGTGTTGGGCACCGCGCCGGGCATGTTCGCGACGCAGTAGAAAACCGAGTCATGCACGGTGTATGTCGG
Source organism: Actinophytocola sp. (assembly GCF_049647105.1). GTDB lineage: Bacteria > Actinomycetota > Actinomycetes > Mycobacteriales > Pseudonocardiaceae > Actinophytocola. The sequence goes on along the minus strand of NZ_JBARWZ010000039.1, from coordinate 1,918 downwards.
GTCGGCGTGCGTGGTCGGCCGGGAGTCGGCGAAGCAGCCGCCCTGGTCGATGGCGATGTCGACGAGCACGGAACCCGGCCGCATCCGCGCGACGAGGTCGTTGCTCACCAGCTTGGGTGCCTTCGCGCCGGGCACGAGCACCGCGCCGATCACGAGGTCGGCCCACCGGCACGCCTCGGCGACCTCGTACACGTTGCTGGTGACGGTCTGCAGGCGCCCACCGTAGGTGAAGTCGATCTGCCGCAACCGGTCCACGTTGGTGTCGAGGACGACGACCTCGGCCCGCATGCCGACCGCGATCGTGGCGGCACTCATGCCCGCGACCCCCGCGCCGAGCACCGCGACGTTGCCCGCCGACACCCCTGGCACGCCGCCCAGCAACACACCGCGGCCGCCCTGCGCCCGTTCGAGGCAGTGCGCGCCGACCTGCGGCGCCATCCGGCCCGCGACCTCGCTCATGGGTGCGAGCAGCGGCAGCGACCCGTCCCCCGCGCGGACCGTCTCGTAGGCGATGGCGGTGGTGCCCGCGTCGACAAGAGCCCTCGTGCACGCCTCGTTGGCGGCGAGGTGCAGGTAGGTGAACAGGATCTGCCCGCGCCGCAGCCGGGGGTACTCCTCCTGCATCGGCTCCTTGACCTTCAGCACGAGGTCGGCGGCCCACACCTCGTCGGCGGACGGCACGATCCGCGCTCCCGCGGCGAGGTAGTCGGCGTCCGGCAGCGACGATCCGGCCCCGGCACCCGCCTCGACCAGCACGTCGTGGCCGTGGTGCACCAGTTCCAGGACGCCGGCGGGCGTGATCGCCACCCGGTACTCGTGATTCTTCACCTCACGAGGCACTCCGACCAGCACCCGAGACACCTCCACGACCGACCACGCCGGACGCCGTTGTCCCGACTCTGTCGAGGCGGAGCCTAGCGCCGCCGAAGCCCGGTTCCTCGGTTTGCGCTGGCGTGGCGCGCCTCCCGTACTGTGGAACTCGTGACCGACAGCGACGAACTCCGCATCGGCACCGTGGAGCGCGAGGCCGCGGTAAAGATCCTTGGCGACCACATGGCGGCGGGCAGGCTGTCGCTCGACGAGTACGAGGAGCGGGCGGCCGCCGCACTGGAGTCGCGCACGCGCGCCGACATCCGGCCGCTGTTCGAGGATCTGCCCGCGCCCTACCCGGCGTTCATGACACCGCCCGCTCCGTACGCGTACGCGCCTGCGCCGGTCGGGCACGCCCCCGCGCCGCCGCCGTCTACCGAGTCGTACCGGCTCCGCGTGGTCGCGGGGGTGCTGCAGATCGTGCTCCCCTTCGGTGTCGGCCGCTTCTACACCGGGCACACCGGCATCGCGGTGGCACAGCTGCTCACCAGCCTCATCGGCATCGGCGTGATCTGGAGCATCATCGACGGGATCATCATCCTGGCCACCGGCGGCACCGACGTCGACGGCAGACGGCTGCAGACCTAGTGTCCCGTCACCCCCACAGGAATCCCCGCAGCAGTGCCGCCGTGCCGTCCAGGTGCTCGTCCATGGCCTGGCGTGCCGCGGCCGGGTCACCTGCCAGTATCGCCGCCACAATGGACCGGTGCTGGGCATCGGAGTGCTCGATGTTGACCGCCAGCAACGGGATCGCGTCCAGCAGCTCGTTCACCCGCGTCCGGACGTCGGCCACCGCCGTGGTCAGCGACGCGGACGCCGTGGCCTCCGCGATCGCCAGGTGCAGCCGGGAGTCACGGCGGCGGTACTCCCCATCGTCGATGTCCACACCGGACACGTCGAGCAACGCGACGGTCAGGTGCTGCCGTTCCGCCGGGGTGAGCGGCCGCGCGGCCGCCGCCTCCGCCGCGCCGCTCTCCAGCACCCGCCGCAACGTCAGCACGTCCTCGACGTCGTCGCCGGGCGCGGGGCGCGGCGGCGGGCTCGGGAG
>NZ_JBARWZ010000038.1:0-24164 GCF_049647105.1 Actinophytocola sp. | reverse complement strand
TTGCGCTGGTGCGGCTACGTTCCCGGCAGCCGGACGGATCGGTGATCGGCGAGTCCCGGCGAACGTGTCATCTGGTGCCGGTGCCCGAGTCGACGACCATGCCGGAATTCCTGGTTGCGTGTTGCGGACTGCGTATCGGACCGGGGCAGGGCGAGGTTCTGCCCGAGGCGGTGGGCATGCCGTGCGTGCCGTGCCTGTCCCGGTCGTCCTTGCCGCAGTTCTCGATGCTCGCTGCGGAGGAAGGCGGTAGAGACAGGCCGAGCCACCCCGTGGCCCTGTCAGCTTGCGGTGATCGACGGCGCGAACACCCGCCATGCCCAATACTTGGCCATCGCGATGAAGCTATTGAAATTCGATAGGTTTCGAGCGAGACTCGATGCATGACGTTCACCGTGGATGTGCTCGTGGTCGGTGCGGGGCTCGCCGGGCTGCGGACGGCACGCCTGCTCGCATTGCAGGGCTTCGACGTCCTCGTGTGCGAGCGCAGCACGAGCCTCGACGTCGGCATCCGGACCACCGGCATCTTCGTGCGGCGCACGCTCGAGGACTTCGCGTTGCCCGGCCACTGCCTCGGACCCGCGATACGCCGCGTCGTGCTCTACCCACCGTCCCTGCGCACCCCGGTCGAACTGGTCAGCTCACGGGACGAGTTCCGCGTCGCCGACATGGCGGGCATCTACGCGCACGCCCGCACCCAGGCCGAACTGGCGGGCGCGCGGGTACTCCTCGGCGTCCCGTACCCGGCAAGGGAAATCAGCGCGCGCTTCACCATCGGCGCCGACGGTGCCCGGTCGACGGTCGCGCGGCGGCTCGGGCTCGACGTCAACCGGCGGCTGCTCGTCGGCGTCGAGGAGGTGTTCTCCGTCGGCACCGGGGCGGTGCCGACGTTCCACTGCGTGGTCGACCCTCGGCTCGCGCCCGGCTACCTCGCCTGGGTCGTCGACGACGGGCAGCACGCGCACGTCGGCCTCGCGGGACAGTCCGGCAGGCTCGCCGCGCCGCTCCCGCGACTGCTGCGGTCCTTCCGCGCCGGGTTCCCGGACGTGCCGGCACCCACCGGACCGGTACGCCGCCGCGGCGGACCGATACCGGTCGGCGGGGTCCTGCGCCGGATCGCCTGTGCGGAGGGGCTACTCGTCGGCGACGCCGCGGGCGCGGTGTCGCCGCTGACCGCGGGCGGCCTCGACCCGTGCCTGCGCATGTCGCGGCTCGCCGCGGCCGTCGCCGGTGACTACCTGCGCACCGGTGACACCTCGACGTTGCGGCACTACGATGGCGCGGCGATGCGCGCGCACTTCCGCGGCAGGCTCATGCTGCGTGACGCGTTCGCGCGGGTGCGAAGGCCTGCCGCGGCCGAGATCGCGTTCGCCCTGCTGCGCACGGGACCCGGCCGTGCCGCGGCGTCCCGGATCCTTTTCGGTGACGGCTCTTTCCCCGACCCGACGAAGGTCGGCGGCCGAATGTTGCAATGAAAACGCCCAATTCGCCGATACCGGTTGGCGGCCGATTGTGTGAGTGTCGCCCGGTGGGTGGCTCATCGCCACTCCTTACGGGAGCAGAGGAGCGGTCTCGACGTGAGATCCATGCGATCGACGAAACGCGGTGCCGTGCTGGGCATGGCACTTGTGACAGGTGTACTGGGACTCGTGGCGCCCTCGGCGGGCTCGGCCGCCGCGGCCCCATCGGCACAGGCACAGGTCGCGCCCATCGAGTGGGGCGAGTGCGCGGCGGCGGATCTGGCCAACGTCCCACCGGAGGAGCGCGCCAAGTTCAGCTGTGGCAACTACGCGGTGCCGCTGAACCACGAGCGGCCAGGGCAGGGCACGATCAACATCGCGCTGATGAAGCGCGCCGCCAACGACGAGGCGAACCGGGTCGGGGCGGTCTTCCTCAACCCGGGCGGCCCGGGTGGCAGCGGCTACCTGTGGCCGACCACCAGCCGTCTCGACGGGCCGATCCAGGACCGGTTCGACCTGATCGGTTTCGACCCGCGCGGGGTCGGGCGGAGCACGCCACTGCGCTGCTTCGCGACCGATGAGGACGCCGACGCGGTGTTCGGCCGGATGCATCCGCTGCCGGTCACCTCGGCGGAGGAAACCGCGACGCTGAAGGCCAACAAGGACTACGGCAAGTTCTGCAAGCGGTTCGCGGGACCGCTGATCAACCACATGTCCACTGAGGACGTCGCACAGGACCTCGACGTGCTGCGTGCGGCCGCGGGCGAGGACAAGCTGAACTACATCGGCTTCTCCTACGGCACCCTGCTCGGCGCGACCTACGTGAACATGTTCCCGAAGAAGTCGCGGGCGATCATCCTGGACGGCAACGTCGACCCGACGCTGCGGCTGCTCGACGGCGTCGACTACGACCGCCAGCGCACCAACGGTTTCGAGATCTCGCTGGACGCGTTCCTCACCGAGTGCGACAACGTCGGTGCGGCGTGCGCGTACTCCGGTGACGCCAGGACCAAGTGGGACCGGACGCTGGACTACCTGCGCGACACCGGCACGGTCACGCTGCCCGACGGCACCGAGGTCGATGAGGCCCTGCTGGTCGGCACCACCGCCAGCGCGCTCTACGACCCGGGCTCGTTCCCGGCACTGGCCGAGCTGATGCAGGCCGTGTGGGACGCGAGTCACCCCTCCGCGCAGCGCGGGTCGGCCAAGGCCGACCTCGCGGCGGCGAAGCAGCTGATCGCCGGCGCGGGCCGGGCCACCCGGGACGCACCGCCGGACGCGCCGTACACCTCCGACGACTCCTACGCCGCGGTGAACTGCTCGGACAAGCCGTTCAACAACACCCAGCAGGACATGCCCGGGATCGCCGACCGCTGGGAGCGGCAGATGCGCTCCTTCGGCCGCTACCTCGCCTGGGGCGACCCGGCACTGTGCCCGACCTGGCCGGTGAAGAACCCGGACGCGTTCCGCGGCCCGTGGAACACCCGCACCCCGAACCCGGTGCTGGTGGTCGGCAACTACTACGACCCGGCCACGCAGTACGAGTTCGCCAAGCGGATGTCCAAGCAGCTTGGCAACGCCCGGCTGGTCAGCGTCGACTCGTTCGGCCACTGCATCCTGGGCGACAGCGCCTGCGTCGACAAGATCGCCGCCGACTACCTGGTCGACCTTGCCGTCCCCGGCCCTGGCTCCGTCTGCTACCCGGACGTGCGCCCGTTCGACCCGGCCGCCGAGGCGAAGACCGCGCTCGGCAGCTGATCTCTGCCTGAAGAAGAACCGGCCGGCGGGAGCTGATCCCGCCGGCCGGTCCCGTCCCGGCAGGACAGTTGCCGATCACAAAGTTGCCAACCCGCACTCCGCGACGGCCCGGCGGCCGTAGCATCCTGCCATCCAGGTCGGGAGGAGGACGATGCCGTACTTACTGGCACGGTTGCTCGCCCGGTTCACGCTGCTGAGCAGCTGGGCGACGCCGGTCATCGTGGTCGTGGTCGTGTTCGCCACGAGCTGGCCGTTGATGACGCTCGCCGAGCCCGCCGAGAACGCCATCGTCGAGGCGGGCAACTACTGGTGGTACTTCGTGGTCACCGCGTCCACCGTCGGCTACGGCGACCACTACCCGACGACGGCCCTGGGGCACGTGGTCGGCACCTACATCATCGTGGGCGGCATCGCGACGCTCACGACGGTGTTCACCAAGCTGGCCTCGGTGCTCGAGAAAGCGAAGGGACGGCGCATACAGGGAGGTATCACCGTGACCGCGTCCGATCACGTCGTCGTGCTGGGCTACACCCCGGGCCGCACGGACCGCATCATCGGCCAGCTGCTCGCCGAGGACTGCGGCAAGCTGGTGCTCTGCGCCTGGGACGACGTGAGCACACATCCCATGCCGGAGCAGCTCGTCGACTTCGTCCGGGGCGACCTGACAGAGGAGGACGTGTTGCGGCGGGCGGGGGTGGAGCGCGCGCACGCCGTGCTCATCGACGCCCGCGACGACAACGAGGCGCTGGCGATCGCCGTGACCGTCGACCACGTCAACCCGGAGACGCACGTGGTGGTCGCCTTGCGGGACATGGCACGGACGTCGTTGTTGCACTATGTCAGCAGTCGCGTTCACTGCGTGCAGTGGCACACCCCTCGGATGCTCATCGAGGAGCTCACCTCGCCGGGGATCGCCGAGGTCTACTCCGAACTGATGACCCACGGCGGCGCCAGCACGTACACCATCACCCTTCCGGAGTCGGCTGACCCGGTGCTCGTCGAACACTGCCAGACCGCGCTCGGCCGCAGGCACGGCGCGACCCTGCTCGCCGCCCGCGCGGACGGGCGGCTCATCGTGAACCCGGACTGGCAGACGAAACTGCCACCCGGTGCGGTGCTGTACTACATCAGCCCGCACCGACTGACCACCACGGAGATCACGCGGTTGCTCCACGACTGAGCCCGTGCCGCGGGCACGATCGCCGGTGCGGTGCCGACACCAGCACCGGCGATACGCCGCCGGGTGGTTCGGTCAGGACCCGTTTCCGCCGTTGGCGTCCTGCTGCCCCGAGCGGCGGAACCCGCTGAACACCTTGTCGGCCACACCCGACAGCGCACCGCCCACGTCACTGAAAACCTTGACGAGCGGGTCGGTCGAGTTGTTCCACGCGTCCTTGTATGACTTCGCGGCGCCCTGGAAGTCCTCGTTCAGCGGACTGCTCTCGCCCTGCCCGTCACGGCGCTGGTAGTCGCCGGACAGGATGGCCCGGTACTCCCCGGACGCGGCCCAGCGCTGTAGCTGTGCCGCGCGGACGACCGCGAACGGATGCGGCTGGGACTCGACCGCGAGCAGCTTGATGACGCTGTCCCGGATGTCCTCGACCTCCTCGTACTCCTTCGCCTGCTCGAGGAACGACGGGATGTCGATCTGTGTCGCGTCAGTAGCCCCTGCGAGGTACAGGTGCGCGCGCAACGCCGCCCTCGGATCCTGGCCGGCGAGCAGACCGGCCCGGTCGCAGCTCAGTTCCGACTTGCGCTGCCACTCGTGCAGCGCCGCGATGACGGCCCGCAGACCGATCACCCCCAGCGGCACCCACGCGATCGAACGCTGCAACCGAAGCAGCCGGTCGAGCAGCGTCAGCAACACGGCGTGCCCGGACAGCACGTGGCCCATCTCGTGGCCGATGACGAAACGCAGCGCCTCGGTGTCCAGCGCCTCGACCAGACCGGTGGACAGCACGATGAACGGCTCGTCGATCCCCCTGGTCTGCGCGACCGCCCTCGGGTCGCGGGCCACGTAGAGCTTCGGCACGCGCGGCAGGTCCAGAATCCCGGCGGACTCGGTGCGCAGCCGCTCCAGCACCGGGTACTGCGACGGGCCGACCCGCACGTGGGACGCCACCGCCATCAGACGCTCGGCCCGTTCGTTGAACAACGAGTTCAACGTCTTCAGCACATCGCCGACGCCCGGCACGGTGCGCAACGTCGCCATCGCACCCTTGTCGGCCGGATGCTCATAGGCGCGCGGACTGATCCCCGGGAACTGGACACGCGGTGAAGCCTGCCGGACATCGGATTCGGTGGATTCGGTCACGGTTGTCAACCCCTCCTTGCGGTTGACGCCAACGTATCCCGAACCAGCCCACGATCAGGCCCGCCAGAACGCATACCGGGCAAATATCAGGGTTGTCCCCGAGTGGCACTCAGGGTCGACCGCACGCTCCACAGTGGACAGTGCGGATCGGCGAAGTCATACCAGCAGACGGGTTCGCAGAGCGGCGATGGTGGCGTCGTCGAGGCCAAGACCCTGGCGCGCGTATGCCTCCACCGAGCCGTAGAGGTGGTCGACCTCAGCGAACGCCGCACGCAGCCAGCTGAGCTCCACCGCCTTCGGGTTGCCCAGCTTGTCGTTGCTGAGCATGAAGTCGGCCTCCACGGTCGTCCTCGGCACACCGAGAAGACTCAGGAGAACGGCGGTGCCCCAGCCGGTGCGGTCCTTGCCCGCGGTGCAGTGGAACACCATGGCGCCGGAACCGTTGCCCGCGATCGCCCGCAGCAGGTCGCCGAAGGCGTGGTCGGCACCGACGAAGTCGACCATGAACGGGTAGGCGATCGACTGCCCCAGGTTGTCCGACCCGTTGAACAGTCCCGCCGCCAGCGCCTTCAGCAGCGTGACCGTGGCGTTGCCGTGGAAGCGCAGGCCGTGGTCGAGAGACACCACGTCGGCCACCTGGTACCGGGCCCCGGCTGGCACCCGGTCCGGCTCCTCGTAGCGCTCGACGACGTTGCGCAGGTCGACGTCCAGGGTCACGTTCAACTCGCTGAGACGTTGGAGATCGGCGTCGGTGAGCTCGGAGAGCTTGTTGGACCGGTAGACCACACCGGTGCGCACCGTGTGCCCGTCGGCGGTGGCGTAGCCGCCGACGTCGCGGAAGTTCTTGGCGCCGACCAGTTCGACGGCGTTGACAACGGCGCTGCCTGCCTGGACCGGGGTACCCGCCCATGCGGGAGCACCCACACCGCTTGTCACCGCGACCGCTGCCGCGACCACCACGAGCGACCTTCGTACGCGCATCTTGCTTCCCTCCACCACGACCCCGGGCGATATATGAACAATTCCCGCATAAGCCGGATACGTCAACAGTGCGTGACGAACTGTTTGCGGGGAGTTCAACCGACGGGCACGCGGGCATCCGTGTCATGTGGCGACCGGGTGCCCGCCCGCCGCAACGCTCGCGCGACCGGCCGTTCCACGTACCGGTGCACCAACCACGCGAGGAGAACCATCACGCCGGTGACCATGACCACCAGCAACGGGGCCGGGAGGTGCTCCCGCAACAGGCGGAGCATGGTGCCGCCGAGATCCAGGTGCAGCAGGTAGAGCGGGTACGTCGTGGCACCGACGACGACCAGCCAGCGGCCCCGCAGCCGGCTCAGCCCGCCGAGCGCGACGGCCGCGATCAGCAGAAAGCACACCGCCAGCAGCGCGACCGCGGGCCATCTCGGCACGACCTCGCCGGGGTCGGACTCGAGGCCCGCGCGGTACATCACCGCGGGCACGGACAACACGAAGGACGCGACGACGATCCCCCACGACACGAGCGTCGGCCCGAACCGGTGGAGGAGGTAGCACCCGATGCCCCCGGTGAACAGTGGCGCGTAGTCGGTCATCAGCACCTGGTGGACCAGGCTGCCGTCCGCCGCCACCACCTTGGCCGCCGTCACCGCCCCGAGCCACACCACGCAGAAGGTGACCACGCGCCGGTACGTCAAACCCCGCCACACGACCAGTGCGAACAGCAGGTAGAACCGCAGCTCCGCCCACAGGGTCCAGTACACCTCGGCGACCGGTCGCACCCCGAGCGGCTCGTGGAACATGGTGAGGTTGACCAGCGCGCCACTCCCGTCGACGGGGTGGTGGACGTTCGGCCAGACCGTCAGCACGACGACGATGGCGACGACGGAGAACCAGTAGGCCGGATACAGGCGGACCGCCCTGGACAGCAGGAAGGCGCCGACACGGCGTCCCCAGCTGCTCATGCAGATGACGAAGCCGCTGATCAGGAAGAAGAGGTGGACGCCGAGCCAGCCGTAGGCGGCGGGCTGGGCCGGGAAGACCGCGTCGGCCGGGCGGCCCCAGACCCGGTCCATGGCGGTGAAATGGTAGGCGACGACCGCCAGCGCGGCGACGAACCTCAGTCCGTCGAGCACCTCGAGCCGCGGCCGAACCGTCACGACCCACCTCCCTCCCATCACCTCTGCCCAACTACACGGTGAACGGCCGCCGCCGGTTCTGACCCGGCTGCGCCGGGTTGGGCACTAGTGTCGTGAGGTGCCGAGGTTGATCTTGCTCAACGGGCCGCCCGCCTGCGGCAAGTCGACGCTGGCCCAGCGGTATGTCGACGAGCACCCGCTGGCACTGAACCTGGATGTCGATCGGGTCCGGAGCCTGATCGGGCGGTGGCGCGCCGATCCGCCCGCCGCAGGCCTGCTCGCTCGCCGGATCGCACTCGCGGGCGCGCGTGCCCATCTGGTGTCCGGCCACGATGTGGTGGTCCCGCAGTTCCTCGGCAGGGTGACGTTCATCGAACAGCTCGAAGGTCTCGCGGGCGAGGTGGGTGCGGGCTTCCACGAGATCGTGCTGTTCGACAGCTTGGAGAACATCCTGCGGCGCTTCGCCGAGCGCGGCCGTGCGGCCGCCGACCCGCTGCATGTCGAGGCCAAGGAAATGGTGGAGAGCGGCGGCGGGTTCGAGGACCTTTCGGTGATGTACGACCGGTTGCTTTCGGTGCTCTCCGTTCGGCCCGGCGCGCGGATCGTCCATGTCGAAGATGGCGACGTGGAGCTGACCTATCAAACCCTGCTACGCAACCTCGAATGAGCGGTGCGACCCGTTCGGATTGCTTCGCTTCCGCTGTGTTCGGTGTGCATGGCACAGTCCTTGGTGTGTCAGTGGATGACGTGCCGGACTGGCTGCCTGGCTGGTGTGCGGACCAGCTGGGAAGCGAGCCGGTCGGCGTGCTGTTCGAGCGGCGGTCGATATCGGCGGTGTTCGGGCTGCGGCTCGCCAGTGGGCACGACGTCGTGGTGAAGGCGCGGGAGGACGACGGCCGCGCCGAGTCGTGTGTCGCCGCGCAGGCACGGTTGGCGGAGCGGGGATTTCCGTGCGCCCGGCCGATCACGCCCCCCGTCGCCGTCGGTGCGCTTGCCGTGCACGCCGAGGAGGAGTTCGCGCTCGGCAAGGAACGGCTCCGCCGCGCCGTACGGACACACGGCCAGGAACCCAGAACCAACTGGCTCGACCTTCTGGTGCTGCACTGAGGTTCCTGCCTGCCTCAGCTGGATTCGAGGCGTCCCAGTGGGTCGGCGCTCTCCGACAGGGACTTGTGTGCCGCCAACCAGCAGGCGTCCTCGATGTCGAGCGCATGGCGAAGGTAGGCCACGGTGATCCGCTGGATCAGGGCGACTCGTGCCGGGTTCTCGTCCGTTGTCTCCCTGGCCTCGTAGCCGGGGATGCCGCCGAGCGAGTGTTCGGCCCCGAACAGCGTCAGCAGGCTCTTGCCGCCAGGGCTGAGGAAGTACGGGTCGGCCATCCAGTCCGGTCCCCGGACGGTCAGCGGGGAGTCGTCCCGATCCCCCGCTGGTCGGCCTCCTCATCGCGGGACTGCGCCTACCGCGCTGACCGTCACCGGTCCCGATCCGCGTTACCGCCCGGCCCAGCGCTGCGCGCCGGAGCCATTGCACTGGTACAGCTGCACCAGCGTCCCGTTCGCCGTGCCGCTCGACGCCACGTCAAGGCACTTGCCGGAGCCTGCCCCGGCGATCGAACCGTTGGCGTTGAACGTGAACCGCTGGGCGGCGGAGCCGTTGCAGGTCCAGATCTGGATCTTGGTGCCGTTGGCGGTGCCGTTGCCGTTGACATCGAGACAGCGGTCCCCGTACACGCGTAGTTCGCCTGCGGCGGTGCGGCTCCAGCGCTGGTTCGTGCCCGCGTGGCAGTCCCAGATGTGCACCTGCGCGCCCGGGGTGGTGCTGACCCCCGAGACGTCCAGGCAGCGGTTCGACTGTGGGTTGACCAACGACGCGGCCACGCCGACCGGCGGCAGGGCGGGCGTGAGGCTGCCGGGCACCGACTGCAGGGCCGAGTACCAGCGGGCACCCATCTTGTCGTAGCCGGTGGCGTTGGGGTGCACGCCGTCCGCGAGGTCGGCGGTGGTGATCGCCGAGTGCATGTCGACCAGGTGGGTCATCGGGCCCTTCTGGGCGACGATGCCGGGAATCGTGGCGTTGAAGGCGTTCACCCGCGCCGCGAGCGTTGGATCGCTCTCCGGCGTGATCTGGGCGACGAACAACTCGACGACGGGTGCGTTCGCGCGGATCTTGTCGATGAGCGCGGACAGCCGGGCGGGCGCACCAGCGACGTCGTAGTTCTGGTTCATGTCGTTGGTGCCGATGTGCAGCAGGATCGTGCGTGGCGTGTAGGCCTGCAACCAGGCGACGATGTTCGCGTCGAGCTGGTCGATCCGCCACCCCGAGTGGCCCTCGTGGTCGTGGTCGCCGAGCGTGCCCGGCCCGTTGAACCCCGACCCGACGAAGTCGACCGTGTACCCGCCACCCGCCATGCGCTGCCACAGGTTGATCCGGTAGCCGCCGGGCACGTTGAAGCCGTCGGTGATGGAGTCGCCGAGCGGCATGACGCGCACACCGCCGTTCGACTCGGCCGCCACGGGCGCGGCCGAGGTAACCCCAAGGCCGAGGCCGAGAACCAGTGTGAGCGCGGCGGTACCCAGCCGCCGGAGAGTCCACCGCATGCCTGATCTCCTCGCCGTCGAGTTGCCCAGGATTCGTCCTGATTCAAGAAAAATGACGGTGGCACGTCAATGTCAAGACCTTCACGGGATCATGTCTCGTGTTTAGTCCACTCGATCAGCTCGTCCGGTAGTCACCGGGGCGAAGTCTCCTCCCCCCAACCCGAAGGCCATACCGGCACCCGGCAGCGGGAAAGGCTACGACTCAGCTGGACGTGAATACAGCGTGGACGCGCGTCAGCCGGTCACGCCACCACGCCGCTTGCCGGGCGTCGGTCAGCTCGTAGGTGTCGAGCCGAGCCAGATCTGGCGTTGGTGGAGTGCGCAGGACCGGGAGGTAACCGTCGACCGGGCGCAGGGACTCGGCATCGGCGACGACATCGCCGTCCAGCAGGGACAGCGTGCCGAGTCCGCAGGCAAAGTCGAGTTCGGGCAGTGCCCCGGCGAGCGCGAGTTGTGCTGCGAGTCCGACGCTGGTTTCCAGCGCGGAGGACACAACACACGGCAGGCCTGCCGCTTCCGCGACCTCGAGCGAGCGGCGCACTCCGCCGAGCGGCGTGCATTTGATGACCGCGATGTCGGCTGCCCCAGCCACCGCGACGCGCAACGGGTCCTCGGCACGCCGGATGGACTCGTCCGCGGCGATGCGCACATCCACTTGGCGGCGGACGGCGGCCAGTTCCTCGATGGTGCGGCAGGGTTGCTCGACGTATTCCAGACCACCGGCGGCCTTGTCGAGTTGTCGGATGTGGGACACAGCGGTGTCGACGTCCCACACACCATTGGCGTCGACGCGGACCGCGCCGTCAGGGCCCAGTGCATCCCGAACAGCTTCCACTCTGGCCAGGTCTTCGCTCAGCGACTCGGGATGATCGGCGACCTTCACCTTGGCCGTGCGGCAACCAGAACGTCCAACGATGTCGTGCGCTTGCTCGGGACCGACCGCCGGAACCGTGCAGTTGATCGGGATCCGGTCGCGCACCGGCTCAGGCCAGCCCACGGTGCACTGTTCTACGGCGGTGGCCAGCCAGGATGCCGAAACGTGGTCGTCGTAGTCGGCGAACGGGCAGAATTCGCCCCACCCGGCAGGGCCTTCGATCAGCATCCCCTCGCGGACCGTGATACCGCGGAACCGGGCAGGCATGGGAATGGCGTAGATGCGAGCGGCATCGAAGTTGATATCGCTGGTCATTCGGCGGTCAGGTCCTCGTCTCGGCGAGCGCGGTTGCGGCTGAGCACGTTGGTGATCCGTTCGTCCAACTCGCCGAGGCACAGCGAGCTGTCACGCAGGGGGCGGACCCGGCGCTGCAACGTACGCAGCCGGTCAAGCGTGCGGGTGGAACTGACCTCGGCGGCCGTGCGCACCGCATCACGTCCAAGCGCAGCGGCGTGTTCGTAGTCCTGCCCGACGAGGTGGGCAATGGCGAGGTCGGTCTGGACAAAGCAGCGGCTACGGACCCGCCATGGTTCGTAAGCGTCCATCGCATGGGAGATCAGCTGGGTCGCGCGCTCTGGTTCGCCAACGTCGCGCAGGCAGCGGCCAAGATCGGCGGCCAGCTCGGCCTCGGTATAGAAACCCAGCCAGCCGGGTTCGTCAGCGGGCTGGGCACGTTCGTAGTGCTGCTCGGCTTCTCGCACCGCGGCGCGGGTCTCGTTGGCGTCCCCGAGCAGCGCATGCCCGCGTGCCTCGACCGCATGCAGGAGCGTCGACAGGACCGGGGTGGCCTTGCCGTTGGCGACGCCGTGACCAGCGCGGGCCAGCGCGATGGCTTGGCGAGCATGACGCAAGCGGTCGTGCTCGGTGATGGCGCCGTGGCCGATCTGCACGGTGAGACGGCTCATGTGGGAGAGCACGTTGGCGGCATAGAGCCGGTCTCCAGCGCTCATGGCCATGTTGAGGGTTTGGATGTAGTAGCGCTGGGCGAGGGAATGGCGGCCGATGTCGGCGGCCATCGAACCGGCGAGCCAGGAGGCTTGAGCTACCGCACCGAGCAGTGCCTTCCCGGTTTTCTCCGAGTAGGTGCCGTGCATGACGGTGCTGGCCTCGCGGTGCAGCAGCTGCACGACTTGCTCGCGGACGCGACCTGATCCGTACCGGTGATCGAGGCGGCGGAGATGGGCGATGTTCTCGGTGATGATTTCGACATCAGGCATCCCGATGCGCTGCCCCGCGACCCGTGCGGTGCTGTCGGCCGGCGGCACTGTGAGGGCGAAGAGGGCGGGTTCGGAGAAGGCGGCTGCCGTGAAGGCAGATCCCAGCAGGAACTTGCGCCGCTCCATGTCCCGTCCCGACAACTCAACAACCGTACGTACCGTGCCAGCCAGTGTGCCTGAACACTGGAGGCCGTCGTAACGATCATCGGCTGCCGGAGTCCGGTCGGCAAACCCGCACTCGGTGACACTGATCTCACGGCGGAGCTGCCGGGAGAGCACCTTGGCGACCAACCGGGGCAACGGCCAACGCGGCTGGGCCCCATCGAGCATCCGCTTGACCGAGGTCGTGTTCGTACCGACGTGGACGCCTTCCTCCGCGCCCGCCGTGACCACGGCACGCGCCAGGGCGGCGTTGCTCATGTCCGCTTCGTCCAGCAACGCGCGCAGCGCCACGTTGCTGTCGCCTTGCTGGCCGTCGCGGCCCATCCCCGGTCACATCCTGCGTGTTCGCTCTTTAGCTGGCTGTAGCCGATCGTGGCGTAACGGTCAGTGTCTGTGAAGCCTCCACGACGAAGTGGGACCCAAGTGGGACCCCCGGCTCGCAAGCGGTGGCAGTGCTACGCGCCCAAGACTGCCGCAGGGATGAGCTGGGCGTTTGTCTTGTGGTGACGGATCGCTAACCCACCGTTGCCAGGGAGGCAGACCATGAGCGCATCGACGATCGGCCGTGTCGACAACGAGGATCAACCGGAGCCGCTGTCGCCGACTTGCATCCTGGCGGTGATGGCCCTGCGCTACGCCCAGTGGGGATGGCTGACCCGCCTGGCCGGGGACCGATTGCTGCTGACCACCGACGATCGCATCAGCGCCGTGGAACTGCCGTCCGCGCTGGGCAGCGTCGTCCAGCACTTCCTCCGCATACGAATGCTGGCGGGACCGGCGGTCCGCCTTCCCGGCAAGCCCAGTCGTTGGCTGCTGTTGACACAGTCCGCCCAAGCGGCCACACCGGTCGGCCTCGCCCAACTGCATGACTGCGGCGCAGTGACGCACAGCGGTGGCACGCTGGTCCCCCTGCCACCCAGTCGTCTGGAGACCGGTGTCGCGAGCTGGCAGGTCCCACCGGCGATGGACGGACCGTCATTGCCGCCCTTCTCCGCCGTCGTCGCGGCCATTCGGACCACGACCGAGACGGCGGGCCTGCGATGACGCGCCCTGCGCGAGGAGACGGGCACGCACGCGATGTGCATCTGTGACTGGCAACTCCTCGCGGTAACCGTCGTGCTCACACTCATGATCATCGGTTACGGCGAGATCGAGAGCCGTCGACGCAGCCGCGCGAATCAACTCACCACGCAGCGCCATCCAGCAGCGCACTGCCCACCGGCGAACCGCGCGGCGGGCACCGGCCCATCCGACGAGGCCAGCACCGAGCCGTTCCGCTCCCACTCCGGCGAGATCACTGACACGACCAGAGCTCTCACGGCTCGCTCCCCATCGACCAATAGAGGGTCAGTTGCAAATGCACATAATCGGCATCCCGGTCCATGTCGAGATGGACGTCACGCTGCGAGTGAAGATCCATGACCCGTGCGGCCTGACCTGCACTTTCTGTCATAACGAAGGCACACCAGTCGTCGCGGACAACGTTCGCAGGACGCTCGACGACTACACGCCGACCGGCCGCAGCGGCCGCGTATCGATCTACGCCGCGACCAACGGAGCGGCCTTCCTGCCAGCCGCGATCCCCGCCGACGAGGAGTTCGCCGCGGCGCTGACCGCGTTACGACACACGTTGGGCCTCACCGAACTGCACCTGACCGGCGGCGAACCGACCCTGCATCCCCACGTGGCGGAGCTGACGAAGATCGCCACCGACGCCGGGTTCACGGTCGGGATGACATCCAACGGCGAGCGTGGCGGTCGGACCCTCCCCGCCTGCGCAGCGGCGGGCCTCGATCGGGTGAACTTCTCGGTCTTCGGCACCACAGCCAAGGAACTCGCTGAGGTCCAACATGCCCGCTACCGCGCCGCCGCGCGAGCCCAACGCAAGATCGACGCGCTGAAACGCTCAATCGCCGTGTGCGAAGCGCACGGGGTGAAGGCCAGCGCCAACATCGTCGTACTCGACCACAGCCACGCGGCGCGGGTGCACCGGTTGCTGGACGAGTACTCGCCGCACCTGACCGTGCGCCTGCTCAACTCCCTCGACCACGGCGCGGCGTCCATCGACGCCATCGAACGCATCCTGGCCGAACGCGGCGCGGTGCCCGAGGCCCACTACCTCACCGCAGGCGTCTCCGGCGCCCGCACGGCCTACCGACTCCCTGACGGGCGACGGGTGTTCTTCAAGCAGATCCGGCCCGTGCGACTCCCCCAAACATGCGCCGGATGCCGCTTCAACAACGGCACCGACTGCCAGGAAGGCTTCTACGGCGTCCGGCTCTACCACGACCGAACCGGCCGCTACCAGGTCGGCGTCTGCATCCAGCGCATGGATCTGTGCCTACCACTCGACGAGTTCCTCACCAGCCGACTGTGCGCCGAGATCCGCGAACTACGAGAGACCGAGTACCGCCAGCTCACCGAACGCCAAGCCGGATAACGTCAACACCAATCACCTTCGGAAGGAGCCTCGCAGTGCCCATCGAGCACGAAGCCAAGATCCTCGACATCGACCCCGCCACCATGGAACGCCTGATCATGGACAAGGGCGGCCAGAAACTCGGCGAACGGTTCATGCGCCGCTACGTCTACGACATCACCCTCGGCGACGAGTCCAAGTGGATCAGGCTCCGCGACACCGGCGACGAGACCACGCTGACCGTCAAGCAGATCACCAGCGACGCCATCGACGGCACCCACGAGATCGAAGTCGGCGTCGACGACTTCGCGGCCACCAATGCACTGCTCGGTGCACTCGGCTTTACCGCGAAGTCCTACCAGGAGACCAAACGCACCAGCTTCATCCTCGACGGCGCACAGGTCGAGATCGACACCTGGCCCCAGATCCCGCCCTACCTGGAGATCGAAGCCGGATCCAAGGACGAAGTAGTGCGCATCGCAGCCCTGCTTGGCTACACCGAGAACGACCTGACCGGCGAAAACACCATCAAGATCTACGCCCGATACGGCATCGACCTCAACACTATTCGGGAACTGCGCTTCTGACCAACACCGTCAGCGACGCTTCAAGCCGCCAGACTGCGACACCTACATATGCTGAGCCAGAAGGAACTCGCAGAGAGTGTGTCCATGACCGCACCTCCATTACAAAATCGAGGCCGGACAACAATCAGCACCGCATCTTTCCGAGTCAGGCCCTCCACAGCCTCCGTCCACACACATCATCATCACTGCGTTTCAGGGCATTGAATCGCCCAGCTGACCAGCGGAAACGACTTTGCCTGAGCCATGGGGGCGGTGGGCGGTGACGAGCCAGGCGCTGGACTCGAACCAGACGCCGTCGGTACGCAGGTGGTCCGCCAGTGTCTCGCGCAGCCTGCCGAGTGCCTGGTCGGCCGAGGGTGGAGCCAGTCGCGCCAATGCCTGCTTCGTGCTGGTGAAGCCGCACACCCAGGCGAGGGCGGTCTCCGTGTCGGGGCCGTAGTAGACGGGTTGCCGGACCTCGGCGAAGGTCACGTCGGTGAACCCCGCCGCGTGCAGCAGCGCGGTCACGGACGTCGGATCGGCCAGGGAGAACGGGTCGGGGCCCCCGGTCGCCGTCCCGTCGTGCGCGCCAAGGGCCTGGTCGATGGCGACCACCCATTCGTTGTGCGCTCTGGCCTGCCAGACCATCATCACCAGCCGCCCGGCGGGGCGCAGCGCCCGGCCGATGTTGGTGAACGCGGCGACGGGATCGCCGAAGAACATGGTGCCGAACCTGCTGATGGCGAGGTCGAAACCATGGTCGGGAAAGGGGTGCACCTGAGCGTCGGTGCACTCGAAGACGATGTTGCGCGGTCCGTCTTCGCCGGCCAGTCTTCTGGCCGCCGCGATGGCGGGCGGGGACAGATCGACCCCGAGCGTGCTGCCGGTCACGGCCAGGTCGGCGGCCTGGCGAGTCGTCTGGCCGGTCCCGCAACCGATGTCGAGAACGTGGTCGCCGGGGCGGACGTCACAGGCCGGGCGCAGGACCTCGTTGTAGAGCCGGAGCTCGGCGTCGTAGTCGACAGCGCCATGCGCCGCCGTCATCGCTTCGCCACGAGCGCCTCGGGCCAGGAGCACGCTGCCTGGCCCGTGCGCAACCGTGCCGGCGGGCTCTCAGTTGCCGTTCGGGCGCTTGCCGTGGTTCGCGCCCTTCTTGCGGCGGGTGGCCCTTTTGCTGGTGCGCTTGGACATCGTGTGCTCCGTCCGGTTCGTGCGGCCAGCTTCCGGCCACGACTATTAGGGGGAACGGTACTCCCCCGGAGTTGATCGTAGCCGCCTCAGGGCACGTAGGTCGGGGTGAAGGTCACCGGGAGCCTGCGCAGGCCTCGGGTCCACACCGACGGCCGCCATTCGAGGGCGTCGGACAGCACCAGGTCCGGCAACCGGTCGATCAGCACCTCGACGCTCGACTTCGCGATGATCTCGGCGAGCTCCGGTGCCGGGTAGGGGCAGCCGTGTTCGCCGTGGCCGAACGACATCATCGCCCGGTTGCCCACGGCGCCCTCCGCGGGCCTGACCTGCGGATCCGCGTTGGCGGCGGCCAGACCGAGCACCAGAAGGTCGCCGGTGCGGATTCGCTGCCCGCCGAGCCGGGTGTCGCGGGTGGCGACGCGGCCGAGATAGTTCTGTGTCGGTGTGTCGTGCCACAGCACCTCGTTGAGCGCGTCGCCGACGCTGGCCCGGCCGCCGGACAGCGTGATCGCGAACCGCGTGTCGGTGAGCATCAGGCCGATCGTGTTGCCGATCCAGTTCGTCGTCTGCTGGTGCGCCTGCACGAGCACGACGAGCAGGTCGGAAAGGATCTCCTCGTCGCCGAGGTTCGCGGGGTTGGCCAGCAGGTGCGACGGCACGTCAGAGCCCGGCGTCGCGCGCTTGTGGTCGACGAGCCGCTGCATCTCCTCCTGCAGCCGCCCGTACACGGCCATCTGGTTCGTCATCGACGAGTCCAGCGCGCCCATCACGTCGTCGACCAGCATCCGCGCCTCCGACTCCGGCACCCCGCACATCATCGCGGCGGCACGCAGCGGGATCCGCGACGCGTACTGGCTCATCAGCTCGGCCTCGCCCGCACCGGCGAACCGGTCGATCATCTGGTCGGCGATCCGCTCGCACAGGCTCGCCAGCTCGAACTGGTCCACCGACGCCAGCGCGTCGGAGAGCGCGCCCGCACGCCTGCGGTGGTCCGGGCCCTCGGTGAACATCACCGACGGGTTGTGCACCAGCTGCGGCAGCAGCGACCAGTCGTCCGGCACGGTCTCCCACGCGTTCCACCGCCGCGTGTCCCGCGCGAACAGCGTGGCGTCGGAGGTGACCTGGTGCAGCTCCCGGTACCCGCACACGAACCACGCCGGGATGTCGCCCTCCAGCAGCACCGGCGCGACCGGCCCGTGCTTCTCGCGGATCTGCTCGTACGCCCCGGCCGGATCCGTGCGGTAGTCCTCCCCGTACAGCGGAACCGCTTCGGCGCGGCGCGCGATGTCGGTCATGATGAGACGGCCTCTCTGGCGGTGCTGAGGGCGTAGAGGTGGTCCACCAGGGTGATCAGCACCTTCTTGGCCGAGGCGCGGTCGCGGGCGTCGCAGTCGATCAGTGGCACGTCGGCGGGCAGCGACAACGCCTCGCGCACGTCGTCGAGACTGTGCGCGGTGCCAGGGAAGTTGTTGCGCGCCACGATGAACGGCGTCTGGTGGTGTTCGAGGCGGTCGATGGCGTACCAGGAGTCGGACAGGCGTCTGGTGTCCACGAGGACGACCGCGCCGAGCGTGCCGGAGAACAGCCGGTCCCACAGGAACCAGAACCGCTCCTGGCCCGGTGCGCCGAACAGGTAGAGCACCATCTGTTCGTTCAGGCTGATGCGGCCGAAGTCGAACGCGACGGTCGTGGTGGTCTTGCCGTCGACGGCGCTCGGGTCGTCGACACCCAGACCCGCCTGGGTCATCGTCTCCTCGGTGGACAGCGGCCGGATCTCGCTCACCGCACGGACCATGGTGGTCTTGCCGACCCCGAACCCACCGACGATCACGATCTTCAGGCCCTCGGCCGCCGTGCTGGCCAGCGGCGTGCGGCTCTCAGAGCTTGTGGAGTCCAACGAGCACCTTCTTCAGCGTGGCGGCGTCGGGCAGCTGCGTGCTTGCGCGCGTCGACGACGACGGGTGGCGGGCGGTGATCTTGCCGTCGCGCAGCAGGTCGGACAGGAGGATCTTCACCACGCCGACGGGCAGTCCGAGGTCGGCGGAGATCTCCACGATGGCGACGGGGGTGCGGCTGGCGCGGAGGATCCTGGCATGCTCGGACTGCATGCCGGGCGCGGGCTCGGCGGCGGCGACGATCAGCGTGACGATGTCGAGGTCGGGCTCGTCGGCGAGGCTGCGCCCACCGGTGACGGTGTAGAGCCGGTCCGGCTCCTCGTTGTCGAGTTCGCGGCGGATCATGCTTGGTGGGTGGGCTCTGACTGGCGCGGCGGCGCGACCAGGAACGCCCCGATCTGCTCGACCAGCTCGTTCATCCGGTGGCCGATCAACCCGACGTCGGCGTCCTCGCTCGCGAGCACGGCCAGGTGCGCGCCCTCGCCTGCCTCGACGATGAACAGGATGCCGCCGTGGAACTCGGTCATCGAGTGCCGCACCCCGCCGGTGCCGTCCCCGAACTCGACGGAGGCGCCCTGTGACAGCGCCTGCACGCCCGCGGCGATCGCGGACAGCTGGTCGGCCTGGTCGATCGTCAGGCCGGAGGTGTGGCAGAGCTTGAGGCCATCTCTGGACAGCACCAGAGCATGCGTGGCGCCCGCTGTCTGCTCCACCAGGCTCTCCAGCATCCAGGTGAGGTTGGCGTCGGTCGCCATGGTCATCGCGGGTCTTCCTCTCCAGCGGTCTGTTCGGGCGTGGTGGATCGGCGGCCCTGCTGGAAAGCGCTGAAGCGCGCGCCGATGTCGGTACGTTTCCCGGTGCGTTCCACCGGTGTGCGCTTCGCCTCCGTCGCGCGGACGACGGCGGCGAGTGTCTGCCCGCGTGGCCGCTTGGGCAGCACGGGAACCTCGACGGTGGCGTCCTCCGCCGAGGGCGGTGGCGCGTCCAGCACCGCCGTGGCCGTGGCGGACGCCGCGGTGGCCTCCCCCCGGGTCGCCTTGACCGGCTCGGCGGCCTTCGGCGCGACCGCGGCGGGCTCGCCATCGCGCGGGTGGATCACGAGCTGCTGCGGGATCCGCACGACCACGCCGGTGCCGCCGCGCGACGACGGCCGGAAGTACACCTGCAGCTTGTGCTTGCGCGCCAGCGAACCCACGACCACCAGCCCCAGCCGGGTGCCGGGCACCTTCGCGAGGTCAAGCGGCTCGTTCGTCGACACGGCCGCCTCCGCCCGCGCGAGTGCCTGCGGTTTCATGCCGAGGCCGCCGTCCTCGATGGTGACCACGACCCCGGTGTGCAGCTCCTCGACGTAGGCGTGCACCTCCTCCGACGGCGCGGAGAACCGGGTCGCGTTGTCCATGAGCTCGGCGAGCGTGTGCATCACGTCCTCCGCCGCATGGCCGACGACCGCCGCGGTGCTGTTCGAGTGGACCTGGATCCGTTGGTACGCCTGGATCCGGCCCATCGCACCACGCAGGATGGACTCCATCACGATCGGCCTGGTCCAGCGGCGGCCGGAGCGCGCACCGGTCAGCACGGCGATGCTGTCGGCGAGGCGGCCGGTCTGCGCGGTGGCGTGGTCGAGCTTGAGCAGGTCGCCGAGCACGTGCTCGGCGTGCCTGCCCTCCATCTCGCGGAGGTCCGCGAGCATGCTCGTGGCCATGGCCTGCACGCGGCCCGCGGCGTTCGCGCACGCGGCCATCGCGGCCGCCCGATGCCGCTCGCTCACGCCGATCTCCCGCACCACCGCGCCGAGGAGGCGCTTCGGCACGTCTGCCCCCTTCTGTCCCAGCTCGGCGAGGACGGTGTCGGCGGACGCACCGTCACGAACGCGGGCCGCCGCCCACGGCAGGACCTCCTCGACCAGCCGCCCGAGCCCGCGCTCCAGATTCCGCAGCCTGCGTGCCGTCCGCCTTGCGCGGATCGCGCGGTAGGTGGTGAAGGTCAGCGCGATGCACAACCCCAGGGCCAGCGCGCCCGAGGACAGCCCGACGACCATCCGGTCCTCCGCCGGGACCTGGAACGTCACCCACAGCGTCACCCCGGCCGTGACGGCCATGGTGAGCAGAAGGGTGAGCATGACGTCGGTCATCGACCGGTGCTCATGTGGGACGGGCTCTCGTGCTGGCATATCAGTCCTCACGCTGGGCGGCGCACCGAAACGCAAGTACGGAAGATACTGGACCGGGCAAATACCGGGACTTGTTCCGCCAATCGGACCATCCTGGCGAGTTCTGTTCTGGCAGGATCATTGGTCGTGCCGCTTCCCACCCCGCCCGGTCCGGCGAATCCTGTCCGCACGATGCTGAGCTACCAGAAGGCGCCGCTGGCGTTCCTCACCAACGTGCTGGACACCCACGGCGACGTCGCGTCGTTCCGCCTGGCCACCTCCAAGGTCATCCTGCTCCGCCACCCGCACCACATCCGGCGGGTGCTGCAGCAGAAGTCCGGCAACTACGACCGCAGTTCCATGCCGTACAAGATGTCCCGCACCCTGTTCGGGCGTGGTCTCGCCACCGTCGAGGGCGGCGAGGAATGGCGGTCCATGCGGCGCCTGATGCAGCCGTCGTTCCACTACCAGCGCGTCGCGACGATGGCGGAGCACATGCTGGCGGTGATCCAGGCACGCCTCGACCGCTGGGACGAGATGGCCGCCGCGGGCCAGGTCATCGACACCGCACCGGAGATGCGCAGCCTGACGCTGCGGGTCGTCGCGCGGGCGTTGTTCGCGCTGGAGGAGGGCGAGGTCTGCGACCGCTTCGCCGCCGCCATCGACACCGTCGACCACGAGCTGGGCGCGTGGATGCAGTTCCCGCTGCTGCCGCTGTCCGTGCCGACGGCGGGCCACCGGCGGTACTGGGCGAGCCGCACGATCGTCGAGGAGATCATCGACTACGTGATCACCCAGCACATGACCGACCAGGTCGACCGGGGTGACCTCCTGTCGATGCTGATCATGTCGGAGGACGAGGAGACCGGCGCCCGCCTGACCGACGAGCAGCTGCGCGACCAGGTCATGATCATGCTGTGGGCCGGCCACGAGACGGGCGCGAACGTGCTCACCTGGGCGTGGTACCGGCTCGGCAGGCATGCCGAGGTCCAGCAGCGGGTGCTGCGCGAGATCGACGACGAGCTGGACGGCAGGCCGCCGACCCTCGCCGACTGCAGCAAGCTGACCTACACCCGCTCCGTGCTCGACGAGGTACAGCGGATGTACCCGCAGCAGTGGCTGGCGTCGCGGCGGGCGCTCGAGGAGGACGAGATCGGCGGCTTCCGGATCCCCGCTGGCACGGACATCTTCTTCAGCCCGTACCACGCGCACCGGCACCCGGAGTTCTGGGACGACGCCGAGGAGTTCCGCCCGGAACGGTTCACCGCCGACGAGGTCGCGAAACGCGACCGCAGCGCGTACATCCCGTTCGGCTCCGGTCCGCACCTGTGCATCGGCAACCAGTTCGCGATGACCGAGATGCTGCTCGTGCTCGCCGCCACCTTGCAGCGCTACCGCATCGAGCCGGAGTCGCCGGACCCGATCAACCCCCGGCCGCTGCTGACGCTGGGCCCGGAGAAGCCGATCCGCGTCCGCCTGGTCCCCCGCGGCCGGACGTCTGCCTGAGTAACAGGGCGACTGTCGGTGCCCGGATCTAGGGTACGGAGCATGACACGGTACATGGACGAGGATCTGCACGGTGTGGAGTTCCGCGAGTGCGATCTGACCGGGGCGCGGCTGATCGGCGTCGTCATGCAGGATGCCGTGATCGACGGGCTCGTCACCAACCTCGTGGTGAACGGTGTCGAGGTCACCGGGTACGTCGAGGCGGAGCTCGACCGGCGTCACCCGGTGCGGGCGCTGATCCGCTCCGAGGACCCCGCCGAGCTGCGTGCGGCAGCGCGTCGGCTCCATGCCGGCTGGGCCGCCACGATCGAGCGGATCCGCCGTACGCCCGGCATCGAGCGCCGCGGCGTGAACGACGAGTGGTCGGCGGTGCAGACGATGCGCCACCTGGTCTTCGTCCACGACTCGTGGTTCCGCCGCTGCTGTCTTGGCTCGACGGAGCTGTTCACGCCGATGGGCATCGGGACGACCGTCGAGCCCTACCGGGAAGCGCACGGGCTTGACCTCTCACTCGACCCGCCCCTCGACGAGATCGTGAGCGTGCGTGCCGCACAGGCCGCCGAGCTCGAGGCCTGGCTCGACGAGGTCACCGCCGCCCGGCTCGCGGCGCGAGCGCCGGTGCCCGACGACGATGTCTGGCCGCCGTACGCCAGGGGCCGCTCGGTGCGGCAGTGCCTGCGCACGGTGCTCAACGAGACCTTCGAGCACCACCGCTTCTGCGTCCGCGACCTCGACCTGATCGAGGCACAGGACACCGAGTAGGGCGGCTCGCGGCGCCGCTCACCGGGCACCGCGGTCGACGACCCCGACGGCGAGCACGTTGCCCTCGCTGAGGTATGCCCTCGGGTCGTCGAAGGGGTGGCCCGGCCGGTCGGGGTCGAGGAAGGCGTGCCAGTCGCCCGGCGCGCCGAGCCGGATGGCCCTGTCGGCCAGCTGCGCGCAGGACGTCCGGTAGAACCGCTGCGCCGCAAGGGAGAACGGCGCGTGGTGTTCGATGAGGACGGTCCACTGGCGCAGGGCGGTGAGGCCAGCGTCCTCGAGCCACCGGTACAGCTCCCTGGTCCGCAGCAGCTGCCTCGCGTACCCGGACACGGGTGCGGCGAGCCGGAAGAAGTCGGTGAACAGGAACGGATCGCCGGGTCGCGTGGTGATCAGGGTCGCGTCCAGGTCCTTGATCGCGACCAGGCCGCCGTCCCGCACCACCCTGGTCATCTCGGACAGCGCCAGCCGCAGCTCGTCGTCGTCGAGGTACTGCAGGGTGTCGGCACACCACACCGCGTCGAAGGTGCCGTCCGCGTACGGCAGCCGCAGCGGGCTGCCCTGCCGGACATCGACCGGACGCTCCGCATGCCCCGCCTCCGCGTTCCGGACCGAGGGCGGGACGTGCTCGGCGACGAGGCCGACCGAGGACACCTGTCCCAGCGGGCCGACCAGTTCGGTGAGCGCGGGCAGGAAACCGCCGCCACCACAGCCGGCGTCCAGCACGTGCCAGCCCGGCCGGATGCCGACCGCCTGCACCAGGTCGAGGTACTCGCCCTGGCACGCGGCGAAGTGTGCGTCCACGACCGACGACGCGGTGACGTCGAGTCCGGTGGACGGGGCAGGACCCCATGTGGTCGACATGCTACGTCTCCTCCCCCAGGCACGGCCTCAGTGTCCCGCCGTTCGTCGCCGACGCTCCACGCCGAACCGTCACCCTCGATTCTGCTGTGCCGTGAGGTAAAGCGGCGATCTTCGGGCGGACTCCGTTAGCTAGTGGCCCGGCCCAGAACGTTCACCATGTCTCGACCCGCCCACGACGCGCCTGGACGGGTTGCCGGAACGGCCGAGTACACCCAGTACGCGCGCCGTCCCGTCGCCCCGCCCAGCCACGCCGTGG
>NZ_JBARWZ010000037.1:0-3458 GCF_049647105.1 Actinophytocola sp. | reverse complement strand
TGCCCGCGCTGCTCCGGGGTCTCGTCCGCCCCGCCCGCCGCCGCGCCGCCGACCCCGTAGCCAGGACCGCCGCCGACCCGGCCGCCTGGGTCGGGGACCTGGTGTCGACCCAGGTCGCCGACGTGCTCGGGCATTCGTCGGCCGCCGCGCTCGACCCGCGCCAGGCGTTCGCCGACCTCGGGTTCGACTCGCTGTCCTCGGTGGAGCTGCGCAACCGGATCAGCGCGGCCACCGGCCTGCGGCTGCCGTCCACCCTGGTGTTCAGCCACCCCAACGCCGCCGCGCTCACCGCGTTCCTGATCGCGGAACTGACCGGCACCGCCGCCGGTCCTGTCGCCGGCCCCGTCGTCGACGAGCCGGAGACCGCGCCTGCCGACGACCCGATCGCGATCGTCGCCATGAGCTGCCGCTACCCCGGCGGCGTCGACAGCCCCGAGGAGCTGTGGGCGATGGTCGAGCGCGGCGGCGACGGCGTCACCGGGTTCCCGGACAACCGGGGCTGGGACCTCGGCGGGCTCTACCACCCGGACCCGGCCCACCCCGGCACCAGCTACACCCGCGAGGGCGGGTTCCTCCACGACGCCGACCGGTTCGACGCGGCCTTCTTCGGCATCTCGCCGCGCGAGGCGATCGCCATGGACCCGCAGCAGCGCCTGCTGCTCGAGCTGTCCTGGGAGGTGTTCGAGCGGGCCGGTCTCGACCCGGCCGCGCAGCGCGGCAGCCGCACCGGGGTGTTCGCGGGCGTCATGTACCACGACTACGCCTCCAGCATGGCCGTCGTGCCCGACGACGCGGAGGGCTACGTCGGCACCGGCAGCGCCGCCAGCGTCGTGTCCGGCCGCGTCGCCTACACCTTCGGTCTCGAGGGTCCGGCGGTCACCGTCGACACGGCCTGCTCGTCGTCGCTGGTCGCCCTGCACTGGGCGGTCCGGGCGCTGCGGGCCGGGGAGTGCTCGATGGCACTGGTCGGCGGCGTCACCGTGATGGCCAAACCGAACACGTTCGTGGAGTTCAGCCGCCAGCGCGGGCTGGCCCCGGACGGCCGGTGCAAGTCCTTCTCGGCCACCGCGGACGGCACGGCCTGGTCGGAGGGCGCCGGTGTGCTGCTCGTGGAGCGCCTGTCCGACGCCCGCCGCAACGGGCACCCGGTACTGGCGGTCGTGCGTGGCACGGCGGTCAACTCCGACGGCGCCTCCAACGGCCTCACCACCCCGAACGGGCCTGCGCAGGAACGGGTCATCCGCTCCGCTCTGCGGGACGCAGGACTCGCACCGTCCGATGTGGACGCCGTGGAGGCGCACGGCACGGGCACGGTCCTTGGCGACCCGATCGAGGCCGAGGCGGTGCTCGCGACCTACGGACAGGACCGGGACCGGCCGCTGTGGCTGGGTTCCTTCAAGTCCAACGTCGGCCACACCCAGGCGGCGGCGGGCGTCGGCGGGATCATCAAGATGGTCATGGCCCTGCGTGGCGGTGTGCTGCCACGGACGCTGCACGTCGCCGAGCCGTCGCAGCACGTCGACTGGTCCGCCGGGGCGGTCCGGCTGCTGACCGAGGCCCAGCCGTGGCAGGCGGGGGAGCGACCGCGCCGGGCCGGTGTGTCCTCCTTCGGCATCAGCGGCACCAATGCGCACGCCGTCATCGAGGAAGCCGTCCAGGTACCCGCCCCGGCACCGGCCGGTGTGCCCGTGGCGACGCCGTGGGTGGTGTCGGCGGGCAGCGAAACCGCTCTGTCCGACCAGATCGACCGGGTGACGGCCGCCGCGGCGGACCTGAGTCCCGCCGACGTCGCCTTCTCCCTGGCCACCACCCGGGCCGCGCTGGCCCACCGTGCCGTCCTGCTCGGCGGCCACACCGTCGCGGGCAAGGCGTCGTCCGGCGGTCTGGCGTTCTTGTTCACCGGTCAGGGTTCTCAGCGGGTGGGGATGGGCCGGGAACTCCATGAGGCTGTCCCGGTCTTCGCTCAGGTGTGGGATGAGGTGTGTTCGCGGTTCGGGGGTGTCCCGCTCGACGACGAGGTGTTGCTGAACCGGACCGACGGCGCGCAGGTAGCCATTTTCGCGTTGGAGGTGGCGCTGTTCCGGTTGCTGGAGTCGTGGGGTGTCACGCCGGATCACTTGTTGGGTCATTCGATTGGTGAGCTTGCTGCCGCGCATGTCGCCGGGGTTCTGTCACTGGATGACGCTTGCACGTTGGTGGCGGCTCGTGGTCGGTTGATGGCGGCTTTGCCGTCCGGTGGCGCGATGCTGGCGGCGGAAGTGTCCGAAGAGGACGTTCCGGCTGGTGTCGATGTCGCGGCGGTGAACGGTCCGACTTCGCTTGTGGTGTCGGGAACTGAAGAGGAGATTTCCGCTCTGGAGGAGCGGTGGCGGGCTGAGGGTCGTCGGGTGAAGCGGCTTGTGGTGTCGCACGCCTTCCACTCGAAGTTGATGGAGCCGATGCTCGCGGAGTTCGCTGTCGTCGCGGAGTCCTTGACGTACCACGAACCTGGGATTCCGTTGCCGGGTGCGGTGACCGACCCGGCGTACTGGGTGCGGCAGGTTCGGGACACCGTGCGGTTCGCCGACGGTGTCACGGAACTGCGTGAACGCGGCGTCGTCACCTTCGTGGAGCTGGGGCCCGATCCGGTGCTGTCGGCGCACGTCACCGACGCCGTCGCCGTACTGCGGCGCGGCCGCGACGAGACCGGCACCGTGCTCGCCGCCGTCGCCGCCGCGTGGACGCGCGGCGCCGCCGTCGACTGGGCGCGGATCGTGCCGGAAGGCAGGCGCGTCGACCTGCCCACCTACGCCTTCCAACGCGAGCGGTACTGGGCCGAAGCACCCGCCCCCACCCTTTCGGGGCAGGACGACACCGGGTTCTGGCAGGCGGTCGAGTCCGGCGACGTCTCCGTCCTCGCCGACGAACTCCGCCTCCCCGACGGTGCCGCGCTGAGCGCCGTCCTCCCCGCACTCTCCGCGTGGCGCGAACGCGGCCGCACCTCGGCCACGGTCGACGCCTGGCGCTACGCCGTCGCGTGGCGGCCGGTCACCCCGCCCGCCGCCGCACTGACCGGTACCTGGGCGGTCGCGGGCGCGGGCGCCGACGTCGTCGCCGCGCTCCTGGCCGGTGGCGCGGACGTGGTCGAGATCGACGGCCAAGACGAACTGCCCGGCACCCTCGCCGGTGTCGTGTCCGGACTGGACCTCGACGGCACCGTCGCGCTCAGCGCCGCGCTGGAAGCCGGGCCACCGGTGCCGCTGTGGTGCCTGACCAGGGGCGCGGTCGCCACCGGCCGGTCCGACCGGATCACCGACCCGGTCGCCGCCCGGATCTGGGGCTTCGGCCTGGTCGCCGCGCTGGAACGTCCCGACCGCTGGGGCGGCCTCGTCGACCTGCCCGACGAACTGGACGGGCGCGCGGGTGCCCGCTTGGCGGCGGTCCTCGCGGGCGGCGCGGGCGACCAGCTCGCCATCCGC